>NZ_NOZJ01000019.1:0-541469 GCF_002259095.1 Rhodococcus sp. 05-2254-2
CCCCCGCCCGGAAACTACCCGCCGCAGATCGGCGCACCCGGCAGCTATCCACCGCCACCCGGTGCGTATCCACCCCCGCCCGGCAACTACGCGAACTACGGGAGCTACGAGAACCAGGGCTACGGTCAGGCTCCGCTGGGCCCGAACCCCGGCCGTCTCGAGGTCGGTGCCGCGCTGAGTTACAGCTTCGACAAGTTCAAGGCCAATGCGGGACCGTGGATCGGTTTGTCGGCCATCGTGTTCGTTTTTGGTGCGGTTGCGTTCGGTGTGGTCTTCGCATCGAGCATCGCCGCGGCGATAAATGCCGACAATCGAGGCGAGACCCTGGACACCGGAGCCTTCTCGGTGCTGTCGATTCTCGTCACGATCGTCGTGAGTATGGTCAGCTACTTCGTCAACGCGGCATTCGTTCGCGGAGCACTGGACGAGACGGGCGGATTCCAGAAGCCGCCCCTCGGTCGATTTTTCCAGCTCACCAACGTTCCGCAGATCGCGATCCTGGCAGTGATCTGGACTGCCGTCAGCGTGCTGTCGAGTTTCGTTCCGTTCCTGGGAACGGTGCTTCTGCTCGTGGCGAGTGTCCTGACGATCTTCTCCCTGACATTCGCCCTGGACCAGAATCAGTCGGCCATCGACTCCATCAAGTCGAGCGTGGACCTGGTGGTCAAGAACTTCGGGCCCGTCATCTTGTTGATTCTGGCCTTGGCCGCGATCAACATAGTCGGTGCTATCCCTTGCTTCCTCGGATGGCTGGTGACCATCCCGATCTCGGTGATCGCGACCAACTACGCCTACCGCGTCCTGACCGGCGGTCCGCTGTCCCCCGCACGCTGACCCACCGCTCTTGAAAAAACTCCCCCTACAGACGAATGTCCCCGTAGCGCAGTGCGTTACGGGGACATTCGTTTTGGAACCTTCTAGGCCTCGGCTGGTTCTTCCTTCTTCTCCGGCTTGAAGTCGACGCCCGATTCCTTACGCTGCTGCGGCGTGATCGGTGCGGGCGCGTCGGTCAACGGGTCGATGCCGCCACCGGACTTGGGGAACGCGATGACCTCTCGGATGGAATCGACTCCGGCGAGCAGCGCGGTGATGCGATCCCAGCCGAACGCGATGCCGCCGTGCGGCGGTGCGCCGTACGAGAAGGCATCGAGAAGGAAGCCGAACTTCTCCTGTGCTTCTTCCTTGCCGATACCCATGATCGCGAACACCCGTTCCTGAATGTCCTTGCGGTGGATACGAATACTGCCGCCGCCGATCTCGTTGCCGTTGCAGACGATGTCGTAGGCGTAGGCCAGAGCAGATCCGGGGTCGGTGTCGAACGTATCCATCGACTCCGGCTTCGGCGAGGTGAACGCGTGGTGCACTGCAGTCCACGCACCGGATCCGACGGCCACGTCCCCACTGGCTGTGGCGTCGGACGTGGGCTCGAACAGCGGGGCATCGACGACCCACACGAACGCCCACGCCTTCGGGTCGATCAGGTCGAGCTTCCGAGCGATCTCGCCGCGCACGGCACCGAGCAATCCACGGGACGCCTTGACAGGGCCGGCGGAGAAGAAGATCGCATCTCCGTTCTTCGCGCCGACGTGTGCGGCGAGGCCGTCGCGCTCGGCGTCGGTCAGGTTCTTGGCAACCGGACCACCCAGCGTGCCGTCCTCACCGACGAGAACGTAGGCGAGGCCCTTGTGGCCACGCTGCTTGGCGAATTCCTGCCATCGGTCGAGCTGCTTCCGGGGCTGGCTCGCGCCACCGGGCATGACGACCGCACCGACGTACGGGGCCTGGAACACGCGAAAGGTGGTGTCGGAGAAGAAGTCCGTGCACTCGACCAGTTCGATCTCGAAGCGAAGATCGGGCTTGTCCGAACCGTAGCGGCGCATGGCCTCGGCGTAGGTGATCCGAGGAATCGGAGCCGTGAAGTGATGCCCGACGAGCTTCCACAGCGAGGCCAGGATCTCCTCGGCCAGCAGGATGACGTCGTCCTGGGTGACGAAGCTCATCTCGACGTCGAGCTGAGTGAACTCCGGCTGACGGTCGGCGCGGAAGTCCTCGTCTCGGTAGCACCGGGCAATCTGGTAGTAGCGCTCGATACCGCCGACCATGAGCAGTTGCTTGAACAACTGCGGACTCTGCGGCAGAGCGTAGAAGCTACCCGGCTGCAACCGCGCCGGCACCAGGAAGTCGCGGGCACCCTCGGGGGTGGATCGCGTGAGCGTCGGAGTCTCGACCTCGACGAACTCGTGGTGCGCGAGCACCGAGCGGGCGGCGGCGTTGACGTGCGAGCGCAGGCGAATGGCGTGCCCCGGTCCCTCACGACGCAGATCGAGGTAGCGGTACTTCAGACGCGCTTCTTCGCCCGGCTGGTCGTCGAGCTGGAACGGCAGCGGTGCCGCCTCGGACAGGACCTCGATCTCGGAGGCCTCGACCTCGATCGCACCGGTGGGGATCTCGTAGTTGGCGTTGCCCTCGGGGCGGCCCTCGACCTTGCCGGTCACCTTCACGACGTATTCGGCGCGCAGGCGATGGGCCTGCTCGAGTGCTGCTCCCTCACGGAAGACGACCTGGGACACACCGGACGCGTCGCGCAGATCGATGAAGATGACGCCGCCGTGATCGCGTCGGCGGGCCACCCATCCCGTCAGCGTCACGGTTCGGTCGACGTGCTCGGGGCGTAATGAGCCGGCGAGGTGGGTGCGCAGCACGGGTGTCCTTTCGAGAAAAATCCGCTGATCGTGTTCTTCGCTCACCGATCCTACGGAGCACATGACCGTAGAAGGAAACGAGATCGCGCCGCGGCATGCGAAGCTATGGCCGACAGCAGCTATGTGTGTTCTCGCCACACGGTGGGAGCTCGGCGGAGAGGAACTCGGGCATGACCTTCAGAGAAGGTTCGCGGATGGAGCGGGGTCGAGTCTCCGTCGGCGGCAGCGGTGGCGGCGGACGCGGTGGCAAACTCGCCATCGGCGGTGGTGCAGGCGGCCTGATCATCATCGTCATCGCGCTGCTCTTCGGCGGAGATCCCGGTTCGATTCTCAATCAGATCAGTGGCGGTGACAGCTCGGCGGGGCAGGTCGACTCCGGCACCTCGGGGACCCTCGAGGGCTGCGAGACCGAGGCGGACGCGAACACCAAGATCGACTGCCGTATCGGATTCACGGTGTCGAGCCTGGACACCGTCTGGGAATCGCAGCTGCAAGCTCAGACCGGCGTCGCCTACGTTCAGCCCGGCGTGAATCTGTTCTCGGGAGCAACCAACACCGGCTGCGGCAACGCCACCAGCGCCGTCGGGCCGTTCTACTGCCCCGCCGATTCCACCGCCTACTTCGACACCAGCTTCTTCCAGGTTCTCGTCGACCAGTTCGGCTCGAGCGGCGGCCCCCTGGCGCAGGAGTACGTGGTGGCGCACGAGGTCGGCCACCACCTGCAGAACCAACTGGGCGACATCGGCCGCGCGCAGGCCGATCCCCAGGGACCCGAGTCCGGCGGCGTCAAGGTGGAGTTGCAGGCCGATTGCTACGCGGGAATCTGGGCGCACTATGCAGCCGACACAGTCGATCCGGACACCGGGGTTCCGTTCCTCGAGCCGCTGACCACCACCGACATCGACGACGCTCTCTCCGCCGCGTCGTCGGTGGGCGACGACCGGATTCAGCAGGCATCCACCGGCAGCGTCAACCCCGAGGGCTGGACGCACGGTTCGTCTGCACAGCGTCAGGCATGGTTCACCGCGGGCTACGAGACCGGGCAGGTCGCGGCCTGCGACACGTTCTCGGCACGCGACCTGAACAATCCCTGAACCCGAAGTAGTCGGAACGACGTAGTCAGAACAGGGTGAGGGCCGGCCCCGAGGTCACCGACGCTCGGGGTTCGGCAGGTTCGTTGACCGGCAGCGAGCGGGTCTGCTCTGGGGCGAACCCGTACTTGTCGAGCAACGGATCGATGCGGCCACGTAGCCACTGCTTGTACTCCGGAGTCACGTACGCCCCGTGCCCGTAGAGCTGACGGTACCGCCGCACCAACGCGGGGTGCTCCTTCACCAGCCAGCTCATGTACCAATCTTTGGTGCTCGAACGCAGATGCATCGGCAGGGCCGTCACGGTCGTCGCACCCGCCTCGGCCAGAGCACCGATGAGGCCGTCCAGTTGCTTGGCCCCGTCGGTGAGAAACGGAATGACCGGTGCCACCAGAACTCCGCACTCCAGTCCGGCGTCGCGGACCGCGCGAACGAGGTCCAATCGCGCTCGCGGACTGGGGGTTCCGGGCTCGAGCTGCTTCTGCAGGTCGGCGTCGTGAATAGCGAGGCTGATGCTCACGTGCACGTCGACTTGCTGGGCGGCCAACGTCAACAGCGGTAGATCGCGTCGCAAGAGTGTGCCCTTGGTCAGAATCGAGAACGGCGTGCCGGATTCGGTCAGTGCCCGAATGATGCCGGGCATCAACCGATATCGGCCCTCAGCGCGTTGATAGGGGTCGGTGTTGGTTCCCAGCGCCACCGGCTCACGCTTCCACGATCGCCGCGAAAGCTCCTTGCGCAGAACGGCCGCGACGTTGGTCTTGACGACGATCTGCGAGTCGAAGTCGTTGCCGGAGTCCAGATCCAGGTACTCGTGCGTCGGGCGGGCGAAGCAGTATCGACATGCGTGCGAGCATCCGCGCATCGGGTTGACGGTCCACGAGAAGGGCACCTGCGATTCGCCCGGAACCTCGTTCAGGGCGCTCTTGCACAGCACCTCGTGGAAGGTGATGCCCTCGAACTCCGGCGTCTGCACGCTGCGGACCAAACCCGACCGCTCGAGCCCCGGTAACGCCCCGTCGTCCGCGGCGTCGAGAGTCTGACCCGCCCATCGCATGCACACAGTCGAACATTTGTTCTATGCCGTGTCAAGGCAGGCTCACTCCTGCCGATCCCCGCTCGGGTGTGGTCATCGGAAGGCGATACCGTAGGCCCCCAGTCGATCCTAGGAGTGCACCGCCGTGACCGCCCCGAACACACCGACCCTCGAACCCATTCTGCGTCTCGGCCTCACACTCGGACCGGGAATCGACATCGGTTCGGTACCCGCGGGCGAGCGGGTCGTCACCACAGTGCTCGGCGGCGCAGCTCCCGGCCCCGACATCGAGGGAACTCTTGCAGCCGGGTCGACCGTCGTCAGCGTGACGCGGCCCGACGGATGCACCGAGTTCAGCAGCGACCTCGTTCTGGAATTGGCGACCGGAGGCTACCTCTCGCTGGACTACCGAGGGGTTCAGTTCGGGCCTGCCGAGGTCATCGAAGCTCTGAACGATCCCGAGCAAGAGGTCGATCCCGCCACGTACTACTTCCGCGGCACCCTCCGCGTGTCGACGGCGGTGCCGAAGTTCACCTATCTCAACCGCGCACTCGTGGTCACGTCCGGATCCCGCTCCGCCGAAGCCGTCGTGCTCGACGCCTTCCTGGTCACCTGATCACGCTTCAGTCGAGCAGCTGCGCGACCTCGCGGTCGGTCAGCGTCGCCTGCGGAGTTCGCCCTTTGCTGCGAACCAGTTCGACGGCGCGATAGAGCGGCCGCTGATCGAGTCCGGCATCGCGTGCCTCGGCACGCAGCTGATCCACCAGCACCGATGCGATCGCTGCGGCGGGCACCAGCTCGGTGGTCCACAGCGAGTCGGCGAGGCTGCGTAACGCGAGAATCGGCAGCTCACGGCCCCCGTCCCTGGTGTAGAGCGCAAGTGGAACCACGATGTGTGTACGCCCGTCGTAGAGCCGCAGCGAGATCTGATCGATTCCGGCCGTCCGAATGGTCAGTTCGGCCGTCACCACCTCCGGCATCTTCAGCCGGCGAGTGCGCACCCCTCGCGCGCACAGTTGCGGGCCGTCGAGCCACACCCGTCGGCGCAGACCGAGCCAACCCGACAGCACTGCGGGACCGCCGACGATCACGCCGACGAGAACTGCGACCCACACCGGCGCGAACAGCGCCAGGACGACGGCGAGAACGATCCCGATCACGGCCGACCCGACCATTATCTTGCGCAGGCGCGGTGCCAGGAACTCCACCGAGACCAGGTCGAGGGCTACCGGCCCCGCGTTGGACCGAGAGTCACCGGGCCGCGGGTCACCGGCCAAGGCGCGCTCCGAGGGCGTCGACCACGTCGGCCATCGGAACGGTGTCCTGCTCGCCGTTCGAAAGGTCTTTCACCAGAACCGATTCCGCAGCCAGTTCCTGGTCACCGAGCACCAACGCGAACCGCGCTCCGGATCGGTCGGCGGCCTTCATGGCACCCTTGATCCCGCGAGTGCCGTAGGCCATGTCCACGGCTATTCCTCGTTCGCGTAGCTGAGCCGCGATGTCGACGATCGCCAGCTTGGCGCCGGCACCCATCGGAACGCCGAAGACCTGGCATCGTGACGTCGCGCCCGCGATCTTGCCTTCGGCGGCGAGGGCCAGCACGGTGCGATCGACGCCGAGGCCGAACCCGATTCCGGAGAGCGCCTGCCCGCCCAGCTGTTCCATCAGCCCGTCGTAGCGTCCGCCGCCGCCGATGCCCGATTGTGCGCCGAGCCCGTCGTGCACGAACTCGAACGTCGTCTTGGTGTAGTAGTCCAGGCCCCGCACCATCCGCGGATTCACCAGGTACGGAACGTTCATCACGTCCAGGTATGCCAGCACTTCGTCGAAGTGTTCCTTCGCCGATTCGGAGAGGTGATCGAGCATCAGCGGTGCGTCTGCGGTCATCGCGCGCACCTCGGGGCGCTTGTCGTCGAGCACCCGCAGCGGGTTGATCTCGGCGCGTCGACGGGTGTCCTCGTCGAGCGGAAGCGCGAACAGGAACTGCTGCAACAGCTCTCGGTACTGCGGGCGGCAGGTGTCGTCACCGAGCGAGGTGATCTCGAGCCGGAACCCGGTGAGCCCGAGGGTCCGGAAACCGGCGTCGGCCACCGCGATGACCTCGGCGTCCAGCGCCGGGTCGTCGACGCCGATCGCCTCGACACCCACCTGCTGCAGCTGCCGGTACCGGCCGGCCTGCGGGCGTTCGTAGCGGAAGAAGGGCCCGGCGTAGGCGAGCTTGACCGGCAGCGCTCCCCGATCCAATCCGTGCTCGATCACCGCGCGCATGACTCCTGCGGTGCCTTCGGGACGCAGCGTCACCGATCGATCTCCGCGGTCGGCGAAGGTGTACATCTCCTTGCTCACCACATCGGTCGACTCCCCGACTCCGCGGGCGAACAGCCCGGTGTCCTCGAAGATCGGCAGTTCGATGTGGCCGTAGCCGGCGTTGCGGGCGGCGTCGAGCAGCCCCTCGCGGACGGCGACGAACTCGGCCGAGTTCGGGGGGAAGTAATCGGGGATGCCCTTGGGCGCAGAAAAGGCGGTCGGCTTGCTCACGTTCACAGCTTCCCTTGCTCGGGGTCGGTGAGTCCAACGAGGAACGGATTGGACTCACGCTCCTGGCCTATCGAACTCTGTCCGCCGTGCCCCGGGAGCACCACCGTGTCGTCACTCAGCGGTAGCAGCCGACTCGCGATCGATCGCAGCAGCTGATCATGATCACCGCCGGGCAGGTCGCTGCGCCCGATCGATCCCGCGAAGAGGGTGTCCCCGGTCAGTGCCAACGGAACCGAGCCGTCGGGCCCGTCGGCGTGGGCGAGGAACACCACCGATCCCTGGGTGTGCCCGGGGGTGTGCACCACCGTGAACTCGATTCCGGCGAGCTCGAGCCGGTGACCGTCCGTGAGCTCGATCACCTCGGCCGGTTCGTGGAACTCGAGGTCGCCCAGCACTGCCGCCAACGTCGGGCCCGTTCCCTTGATCGGATCGGCCAGCATGTAGCGGTCCTCGGGTGCGATGTACGCCGGGATGCCGTACTTTGCGCAGATCGGCTCCACCGACCACGTGTGGTCCAGATGACCGTGCGTGAGCAGTACTGCGGTGGGGGTGAGCGAGGACTGCGTCAGGAAGTCGATCAGCGGATCAGCGGCGTCCTGACCGGGATCGACGACGACACACTCGGACGCGTCGTCCTGGGCCAGGATGTAACAGTTGGTCTGAAACATGCCTGCGGGGAATCCGGTGACGAGCAAGACAAACGCTCCTAAAGGCTGAGGCCGAAGTACCGAGCAAGCTTAGTGTGACCGCTCCCGTCGGGTCCCCCCAGCATGCTCTCAGGCAACAGTGGCAAACTCGCGGTGGCCGATTCTCGGCCGGTTACCACACGATCGGTCCGTGCAGCGAGCGGGCGAGGTCGTTTTTCGACAAGCGGGAGGAACACGAATTGCCCAGCAACGAGCAACGGCGCGAGGCTGCCAAACGAAAGCTCGAACGCCAACTCGTACGCCGAGCCGAGCGAGCGCGGCGTCGTAAGCAATTGACGATCGTCGGTTCCGTTCTCGGCGTCGTCGCGGTCGTGGCCGTCGTCTCGGTCGTGTTCGTGGTGACCCGCGGTGACGAGGATGCGAGCACCGCGCAGGAATCGACGACGTCGGCACCCGCCGATTCGGTCATCGCAGCGGGACGCACCGAGCCGCTGCCCGAGACGGTGAACTGCTCCTATCCCGCTGCGGCGCAGCCGGCGGCCAAGGAGAACACTCCCCCGCGCACCGACAACGTCCCCACCAGCGACGAGCCGCTGAGCTACAGCATGACCACATCTGCGGGCAACATCGGTCTGACGCTGAACAATCCCGAGGCTCCGTGCACGGTCAACAGCTTCGTATCGCTCTCCAACCAGGGCTACTTCGACGGCACCACCTGCCATCGACTCACCACGGGCGCGGGCCTTCAGGTGCTGCAGTGCGGCGATCCCACGGGCACCGGCTCCGGTGGGCCGGGGTACCAGTTCGCCGACGAATTCCCCACCGATACGTATGCCGAAGGCGACCCCGCCGCACAGACCCCGATCGCCTACCCGCGCGGAACGTTGGCCATGGCCAACGCAGGACCGGGTACCAACGGCAGCCAGTTCTTCCTCGTCTACGGCGATTCCGAACTGCCGCCCGCCTACACCGCGTTCGGCACCATCGACGAGACCGGACTCGCCACTCTCGACGCCATCGCGGCCAAGGGTGTGGAGGGCGGCGCATCCGACGGAGCGCCCGCCGAACCGGTCGACATCACGTCCATGCTGAGCGACCTGTGAACCGCGCCTCGGCGCTGACGATCGCGGTCTCGGCCACCGCGCTGGTACTCGCAGGGTGTTCCGGTTCGGCCGAACCGGCAGCGGCACCGACCACCACACCGTCGTCGTCGACGATTACGACGACCGAAGCACCCGCGCCGCGTCCTGCACTCGACCTGTCCCGGTTCGGTGCGTTGCCGCCCGTGCCGCAGCCGACGACCGATACGGTGTCCTGCTCGTATCCGGCGGAGTCGCCGGCCGCCAAGGAGGTCGACGCTCCTGCGACCGACAACATCGACGTGTTCGGAATCGTCGACGTGACGTTGTCCACCAATCAGGGTCCGATCGACATCACACTCGACCGGACTCAGGCGCCGTGCACCGTCAACAGCGTCGTCGGCCTCGTCCAGCAGGGTTATTTCGACGGCTCGCCCTGTCACCGACTGACGACGTCACCGGGCCTCGAGGTGTTGCAGTGCGGTGATCCGTCCGGGTCCGGTCGAGGTGGACCGGGATACACCTTCGCCAACGAGTACCCCACCACCGCGTACACCGACGACCCGGCGCAGGCCGAGAATCCGGTGGTCTATCCCCGAGGAACGTTGGCCATGGCCAACGCAGGCCCCGATACCAACGGCAGCCAGTTCTTCCTGGTGTACGCAGATTCGGTGCTGCCGCCGCAGTACACGGTGTTCGGCACGATCTCGGACTCCGGTCTGCAGACCCTCGACGCCATCGCTGCGGGCGGGGTCACCGGTGGCTCAGAGGACGGCGCACCGGCGAACCCGGTGATCGTGGAGTCCGCCGCCTGAGTTCGCGTTCGAAGGCCGAGAGGGTGAGCAGAACATCTGCTCACCCTCTCGTCGTTCTCGGACTGCCGCTCAGGCAGCAGACGTCAGGCGGTACACGTCGTAGACGCCCTCGACGTTGCGCACCACGTTCAGCACGTGCCCGAGGTGCTTCGGGTCGCCCATCTCGAACGTGAACTTGCTGATCGCCACCCGGTCCCCTGATGTCGCGACGGACGCCGAAAGAATGTTGACCTTCTCGTCGGCGAGCGCCTTGGTGACGTCGGACAGCAGTCGATGACGGTCGAGTGCCTCGATCTGAATGGCGACCAGGAACACCGACGACGCCGACGGTGCCCACTGAACCTCGATGAACCGTTCGGACTGTTCCTCGAGCGAGCGTGCGTTGGTGCAGTCGGTGCGGTGGACACTCACCGATCCACCACGGGTGACGAATCCGAGGATCTCGTCTCCCGGCACCGGGGTGCAGCACTTGGCGAGTTTCGCGACGACGCCCTCGGATCCGGTGACCAGTACGCCCGCGTCGCCGACCTGACGTGGTCGAGTCGGGATGGTCGACGGTGTCGACCGCTCGGCGAGCTCTTCCTCGACATCGCCGACGCCGCCGAGATGGGCGACCAGCCGCTGCACCACGTGGCGAGCGGACACATGATTCTCGCCGACCGCGGTGTAGAGCGCAGAGACGTCGACGTACCGTAGCTCGTGTGCGATTGCCGACATGGACTCGGCATTCATCAAGCGCTGCAAGGGTAGCCCGCCTCGACGGACCTCCTTGGCGATGCCGTCCTTGCCCGCCTCGAGAGCTTCCTCGCGGCGCTCCTTGGCGAACCACTGACGAATCTTGGTCTTGGCACGCGGTGAGGCGACGAAACCCTGCCAGTCCCGGCTCGGACCGGCAGTGGCGGCTTTCGAGGTGAACACCTCGACCACTTCACCGTTGTCGAGAGTCCGTTCCAGTGCCACGAGTCGACCGTTGACCCGCGCGCCGATACAGCGATGCCCCACCTCGGTGTGCACCGCGTACGCGAAGTCGACCGGACACGATCCGGCGGGCAGGGTGACCACGTCGCCCTTGGGCGTGAAGACGAAGATCTCCTTGACCGCGAGGTCGTAGCGCAGCGACTCGAGGAACTCTCCCGGATCGGCGGCTTCTCGCTGCCAGTCGAGCAGCTGACGCATCCACGCCATGTCGTCGACCTCGGCATTGTCCTGCGAATGCTTGCCCTTGGTCTCCTTGTAGCGCCAGTGCGCTGCAATTCCGAACTCGGCTGTACGGTGCATGCCCCGCGTCCGGATCTGCACCTCGAGGGGCTTGCCCTCGGGTCCGATCACCGTGGTGTGCAGCGACTGGTACACCCCGTAGCGCGGCTGCGCGATGTAGTCCTTGAAACGGCCCGCCATCGGCTGCCACAGCGAATGCACCACGCCGACAGCGGCGTAGCAGTCGCGGATCTCGTCGCACAGGATGCGGACGCCCACGAGGTCGTGGATGTCGTCGAAGTCGCGGCCCTTGACGATCATCTTCTGGTAGATCGACCAGTAGTGCTTCGGGCGACCCTCGACGACGGCACTGATGCGCGACGCGGCGAGTGTCGCGTTGATCTCGGCCCGAACCTTCTCGAGGTAGGTGTCGCGGGACGGCGCACGATCGGCGACCAGACGCACGATCTCGTCGTACTTCTTGGGATGGAGTATGGCGAACGCCAGGTCTTCGAGCTCCCACTTGACCGTGGCCATTCCGAGCCGATGGGCAAGCGGCGCAATGACTTCCAGCGTCTCTTTGGCTTTGCGCGCCTGCTTCTCCGGGGGTAGGAACCGCATGGTGCGCATGTTGTGCAACCGGTCGGCGACCTTGATGACCAACACCCGTGGATCTCGCGCCATCGCGATGATCATCTTGCGGATGGTCTCGCCCTCGGCCGCAGTTCCGAGCACCACCTTGTCGAGCTTGGTCACTCCGTCCACGAGATGAGACACCTCGTCGCCGAATTCCTCGGTCAACTTGGCCAGTGAATACCCGGTGTCCTCGACGGTGTCGTGCAGCAGCGCCGCAACCAGGGTGGTCGTGTCCATCCCGAGTTCGGCCAGAATGTTCGCCACGGCGAGCGGATGCGTGATGTAGGGATCGCCGGACTTCCGCATCTGCGAGGCGTGCAGCTCGTCGGCCACGTCGTAGGCCCGCTGCAGCAACGTCAGGTCGGCCTTGGGATAGAGCTCGCGGTGCAGGCTGACGAGTGGCTCGAGCACCGGCTTGACCGCAGCGCTGCGTCCAGCGGTGATGCGGCGCGCCAGACGCGCCCGCACCCGACGCGACGCCGAGGTGGGGACAGGTGCCGAATTACGGGTTCCCGACGGAGCCTGCGCATCGTTCGCCACCGGGCCGTGGAGTACCGGAGTATCGACGGCCGGGCGGGAATCACTGGACGCGGCCTCGTCTGTCGTGACGACGTCGACACCGGTCCGTTCGGTGACCCCGGTCTGATCGGCAACGGGCCGTTCGGGGACGGCAGGCCCATCGGGCAAGGGCTGATCGATGTAACGGGTCACTCTCATCACCTCCTGCCACACGTTCCGCGTTGTCGCCGGAATTGTTCGGTCAACGCTTCGTGAAAGCGACTTTAGTCCTCATACTCGAACCAGGCAGCCGAGCGGGTAGCCACTGCACTTGTCGCGCCCACCCAGAACAGCAATCTCGAGAACCACAGCGGCTCCGGCGATGACTGCTCCCTGCTCGGCCAACAACCGAGCCGTCGCATCGACGGTACCGCCGGTCGCCAGTACGTCGTCGACCACCAGCACTCGCTTCCCGGTCACGTCGATCGCAGTCGGGATCTGCAATTCGGCGGTTCCGTACTCGAGATCGTACGACCGTGAATGCACCGGAGGCGGCAACTTTCCCGCCTTGCGCACCGCCAGCACACCGCACCCGAGTTCGAGGGCAACTCCGGCCCCCAACAGAAATCCCCGTGCGTCGATACCCGCCACCAGGTCGACGTCCTCGAATCCCTGCGCCAACTCCGATACGACGCTGCGTAACGCCGGTCCGTCCGCGAACACCGGTGTCAGATCGCCGAAGCGCACACCGGGGACGGGAAAATCGTCCACCCACCGCGTCAGCCTGGCCACGGCAGCGGCCGCACCCACTGCACCGTCTGCATCGTTCATCGAAGAAGCACCCACCGATCCATGTTCCATCCGGCACCAGCGGCCGTCGGGTTGGGCACCACGTCCTGCATGCCGTCACTGACGACGGTCGTACGCGGCTCGTTGTACAGGGGAAGCGACGGCATGTCGTTCCACAGGATGTTCTCGCCCTCGGTGGCCAGCGCCAGAATGCGCTCGGGATCGTCGGTCACCGCCAATTGATCGACGATGGAATCGATCCTGCCGTTGCTGTATCCGCCGACGTTCAGACCGATTCCAGTGCGCAGCGAATACCGTGCGGTCACCGCGGCAGCCGAACCCGACGGTCCAGGAAGCGATCCGCTGCTACCCAGGACGGCATCGACCGCCCCGGCCCGCAGGGCGGACGGTGTGAAGTCCGGCGAGCTCGCATCCTCGACGGTGATACCCGCGGCGGCACAATCGGCGGCCATGCGGCTCACCACCTGGGCGCGCCGCGCGTCCGGTCCCCGGTAGCCGACACGAACGGTCATTGCATTCTCGCCTGCGGCCTCGAGCTCTCGGCCGGCCTGGTCCAGGTCCGAGCGCTGGTAGCGATCACCCACCACCGCCGCGACCGACGGGTACACCAGCGTGTCGGGCTGAACGAGACGCGAGTCGACGACACCAGAGCCGAGACCCGCACCTGCCGCCTCGGAACCGGGGTGACCCAGTGTGTCGAACAGGTCCGATCTCGGGATGCATGCGGCCACTGCTCGACGTGCACTCGCCTGGCCCAGCACCCCCTGGGTCGCGAACGTCAACTGCTCGACGCCTCGCGACGGTTCCTCGGTGGTGGTGAAACCCTCGGTGGTCCCGAGATCGACAGCACCGGCACCGTGGTCGACCACATCCAGCGAACCGTCCGCGGACTTCGCCGCCAGGTCGGTGCCCTTGGGCCAGACGACCACCTGTTCGGTCTGAGGCGGGTTTCCCCACCAGGCGTCGTTCGCCACGAGCACCAGACCGTCCTCGGCGGTGTAGGACTCGACCCGGTACGGGCCGGCCGACGGCAACAGCGAGGTGTCGATCGAACCCGGCGTCAGAGTCCATCCGGTGTTCCAGAAGTCGGCGATGCGGCGCACCACGTCGTCGTCCTCGGCCAGGATGGGATCGACGACGTTCGGCACGCCTGCGACCCGGGCCGCAACATGCGCCGGTAGCAGATCGGTGGCACCGAACAGCGCTCGCCAGTTCTGGTAGCTGCGGCCGGATGCGAAGACGACGGTGGCTTCCTTGGCCCCCGGAACGCACTCGATGCGCTCGATGTCGGAGTACCCGGCCGTCGACGCCGCGTCGAACATGGGGCCGTCGGTGGCGAACCTTCCGCTGTTCGCCGCCCAGGCCAACACCAGGTCGTCGCAGGCCATCGGCGCACCGTCCGAGTACGTCGCGGCCGGGGCGATGGAGTACTGCACGGTCAGGGTGTCACCGGGTACCACCGACACTGTTCCGATGTCGTTGTCCGACAGCGCATCTCCCTCGGGCCCGAGGTAGCTGAAGCCCACCTGCACCCGAGTGAACGCCTGCCGGGCTCCCGACGCCGCGCCGTCGACGGTTCTGGCGTTGTACGTGTTCACCACGTTGTCGAACGAGTAGCCGATCGAGGGCACCTTGTCCTCGGGCGACGAACACGCCGTGATGGACACCGCGCCGACACTCGCTGCCACCAGTGCCGCGCTCCACCGTCGTTTCACGTGCACTCTCCGTCCCTGTCGAAGGTGGTCTACCGACGCTTCTTGTTTCGTTTCCCGGTGGGGCGGTTGCCCGGCTGGGGAGCGGACGACTTCGGAGTGGCCACGCCGACGGCCACCGGCTCAGGAGCGAGACCGGCCGCGCGAGCTGCCGCTTCGGCGCGCTTGGAGTGGACCTTGCGGGTGTGTACTGCGACGGGGCCCCACTTCTCCTTGAGCGTCACCAGCAGCGGAGTGGCGAAGAAGATCGACGAGTAGGCACCGACGATCATGCCGACCAGCTGTACCAGCGCCAGATCCTTGAGCGTGCCCACTCCGAGTAGCCACACCGCGATGATCATCAGTGCGATCACCGGGAGAACACCGATCACGGTGGTGTTGATCGAGCGCATCAGGGTCTGGTTGACGGCCAGGTTCGCCTGTTCGGCGTAGGTCTTGCGATGCAGGTTGAGGATGCCCCGGGTGTTTTCCTCGACCTTGTCGAACACCACCACGGAGTCGTACAGGGAGAAGCCGAGGATCGTCAGCAGACCGATGACCGTCGCAGGCGTCACCTCGAATCCGACGAGCGAGTACACACCTGCGGTCACCAGAAGGTCGAAGGCCAGGGCAGCCAGAGCCGCCAACGCCATGTCTCGCTCGTATCGGACCGCAATGTAGATACTGACGATGACCAGGAAGACCACGAGTGCGATCAGGGCCTTCTGGGTGATCTGGCTGCCCCAGGTCTCACTGACGTCGGACACGCTGATGGCATTCGGGGTCGCGGTACCCGAGTTGTCCTGCGGCTGGAAGGCCTCGAACAACGCCTGGCGAAGGGTGTCCACTTCGGCGGGGTCGAGAGCTTCGGAGCGAATCTGCACCGTTGCTGCGGCACCCGAACCGACGGTCTGTACCGACACCGGCGGCATGCCGAGCGAGTCGTCGTAGACGGTTTCGACCTGCTCGGTGGTGATGTTGTCGGCGGCGGGCAGCGCGATCCGGGTTCCGCCCTCGAAATCGATACCGAGGGTGAAGCCGCGGACGAGGAAGCTCAGCAGGCACACCAGCACGATGACGCCGGTGAGGATGTAGTAGAACCGGCGCCGACCGACGATGTCGAAGGCACCGGTGCCGGTGTACAACCTGGACAGCCAGCTGTGCTTGGGCTGGGTGGATTGATCGACGCCCGAATCGTCGAGGGGCGATGGGGTCGACGTCGTCGTGTCCGACATGTCATGCCTCCTTCGACGGCGCAGTGCCGGTCTTGACGGCGAGTGCCTTGTTGGCGGCGCGCTTGCGTTCGAGCGCGATCTGCTGGACTGCACCGAGGCCGTTGACCGACGGCTTGGACCAGAACGTGGATTTCGACGCCAGGTACACCAGCGGCCAGGTCACCAGCACCACGACGATGATGTCCAGGATCGTCGTCAGTCCGAGGGTGAACGCGAAGCCGCGGACCTGACCGACGGCCAACACGTACAGCACCGCGGCAGCGATGAAGCTGACCGCGTTGCCGGACAGGATCGTCTTGCGTGCGCGTGCCCAACCACGAGGAACCGCCGACCGGAAGCTGCGACCCTCCCGGATCTCGTCCTTGATGCGTTCGAAGAACACCACGAACGAGTCCGCGGTCATACCGATACCGATGATCAGGCCTGCGATGCCTGCCAGGTCCAGCGTGAAGCTGATCCATCTGCCCAACAGAACGATGATTCCGTAGACGACGAGACCGGCCAGCGCCAACGACAGCGCCGTGAGCAGTCCGAGAGCACGGTAGTAGAGCAGGCAGTAGACCAACACCAGCGCCAGTCCGATGGCACCTGCGAGCAGTCCGGCTTCGAGCGAGGCCAATCCCAGTGTGGCCGAAACAGTTTCGGCTTCGGAGGACACGAAGGACAGCGGTAGTGAGCCGTACTTGAGCGTGTTGGCCAGCTCCGAGGAGGTCTGGGCATTGAAGTTTCCGGTGATCGAGGTGGCGCTACCGGCTGGGGTGGCCCCCTGGATGACCGGCGCACTGATCACCTTGGAGTCCAATACGAACGCAGCCTGCTTCTGCAGGTTGGCCGCGGTGAACTGAGCCCAGGTGTTCGAGCCCTCCGTGTCGAACGTCAGGCTCACCTGGAACTGTGCCTGCTGACTGTCGAACCCGGAGGTCGCGTCGGATATCTGCTGACCGTCGATGATCGTCGGACCGAGTAGATAGACGGCCGTTCCATCGGTCGAGCATGCGACGAGGGGAAGAGCGGGATCGTCGTTGCCTGCGAGCGGGTCGGCGGCGTTGCAGTCGAGGGACTGCATCGCGAGTTGTTGGACCTGCTGGTCCTCGCTCTGCCGCAGTGCCTTCGCGTCGGCGATCTCCTGGGCGGCACGATCGGCGTCGGACAGCGAAGCGTCGGTGGCGGGGTCCTCGGCCGGTGCGTCGGTGGCCGGTGCCTCGCTAGCGGGTGCATCAGTAGCGGGGGCGGGAGTCGGATCGACCGTCGTCGGATCCTGCGCCGGGAACACACGTTGCTGCGGAGTGGCCGGATCTGCGGGTGCAGCCGGGTCCGCCGAAGCAGCCGGGTCTGCAGGTGCCGCAGGATCGACCGGCGCGGCCGGGTCGACCGGGGTCTGCTGCGTGCCTGCACCCTCGCCCGTCGACGGAGCAACGGATCCGATCACGGGACGGATGAACAGTCGCGCGGTCTGCCCGAGGGTGCGCGCCTGGGAGCTGTCGTCGCCGGGCACCGTGATGACGAGGTTGTCGCCGTCGATGACCACCTCGGAGCCGGAGACACCGAGACCGTTGACGCGGGTCTCGATGATCTGCTGCGCCTGCTGCAAGCTGTCCTGCGTCGGTGCGTTGCCGTCGGGGGTCCGCGCGGTGAGTGTCACGCGCGTGCCGCCCTGCAGGTCGATTCCCAACTTCGGCGAGGGGTCTTTGTCTCCGGTGAAGAAGACCATGGCGTACACCGCTGCCATCAGCACCGCGAAAACGGCGAGATAGCGGGCGGGTTGCACCGGTCCGCTGGAAGGTGCCACGGTGTGTGTTTCTCCTCTGAGGCGATGGAAAATGTCGGTTCCTGCAGGGCCTGGCGGCCCGCTGTGTCAGCGGTGAGCGGTGCGATTGTGCACCACATCGGTCACCGCAGAGAAAACCGCTGCCGGATACTGTCTCCGACAGCGGTCGTCGATCACATCGAGCTCACTCTTTTTCGAGCCTCTTCGCCGTCTGCTCGACGGTCTCGTCCGGCCGGGCCGCGTCTGTCTTGCTCAGCGACGGTCCCGCGGTGTTGTTCGAGCCGAGGGCCGCGATGTCCGCCTCGGTGGTGGCGTCGATGTCGGTGTCGTCGAACTCGGAATCGTCGGGCAGCACCTCACGCACGACTGCGCGCGACCACGTGGTGATGACGCCGTCGGCGATCTCGAGGTCGATCGTGTCGTCCTCGACCAGGACGACGCGGGCGTACAGACCGGCGGTGGTGACGACCTCGTCGCCGATCTTCAGCGAGTCCTGCATTTCCGTGGTCTTGGCCAACACCTTCTTCTGTCGACGCGCATTGAGAAACAGCGGTACCAGAAGGGCCACGATCAGCAGCGGAAACAGCAAATCCATCGGAAGGTCAGTCCTCGAAGTCGGGTTCGATATACGTCATTGTCTCGTGCGAGAACGCCGCCGGTGCGGGCCTCGCAGCTACCCAGTGTGCCATTACCTGGAACCGGTCCGGTCCGTTCGTGTCCTGTTGTGCCCGATTCACTCGAATAATCCCTGCTGGACCTCCGAGGATCGGACCGAAATTCCACCCACTGCGAGGTCCGGTGGCGGTGTCAGACCGAGGTGTTGCCACGCAGAAGCGGTCGCCACGCGCCCGCGGGGGGTGCGGGCGATCATTCCGGCACGCACCAGAAACGGCTCGCACACTTCCTCGACCGTCGACGGTTCCTCGCCCACGGCGACGGCCAGTGTCGATACACCCACCGGCCCACCGCCGAAGCTTCGGATGAGCGCGCTGAGTACCGCGCGGTCGAGTCGGTCGAGCCCGAGCTTGTCGACGTCGTAGACCACCAGGGCGGCCTTCGCGGTGTCCTGGGTGACGGTGCCGTCGCCGCGCACGTCCGCGTAGTCGCGAACTCGCCGAAGCAGTCGGTTCGCGATTCTGGGGGTGCCGCGCGAACGCCCGGCGATTTCCGCACAGCCGTCCCGGTCGATCGGTACGCCCAGAATTCCCGCCGACCGCATGAGGATGCGCTCGAGTTCGCTGGGCTCGTAGAAGTCCATGTGCGCCACGAATCCGAAGCGATCTCGCAGCGGCCCGGTGAGCGCACCCGACCTGGTGGTGGCACCGACGAGGGTGAACGGTGCCACCTCGAGTGGAATCGACGTCGCTCCCGGCCCCTTGCCGACGATGACGTCGACGCGGAAATCCTCCATCGCCAGGTACAGCATCTCCTCGGCCGGGCGGGCGATGCGATGGATCTCGTCGATGAACAGCACGTCCCCCTCGACGAGATTGCTGAGCATCGCCGCGAGATCGCCTGCCCGCTCGAGCGCCGGACCCGACGTGAGCCGCAGCGAGGTTCCCAGCTCGGCGGCGATGATCATTGCCATGCTGGTCTTGCCGAGTCCCGGCGGACCGGAC
This sequence comes from Rhodococcus sp. 05-2254-2, assembly GCF_002259095.1. Taxonomy (NCBI): domain Bacteria; kingdom Bacillati; phylum Actinomycetota; class Actinomycetes; order Mycobacteriales; family Nocardiaceae; genus Rhodococcus; species Rhodococcus sp. 05-2254-2. The sequence goes on from NZ_NOZJ01000019.1 coordinate 19,363, forward strand.
ATCAGGATGTGATCGGGGGTGCCGCCGCGCATCTTGGCACCCGACAACACGAGCTGGAGCTGCTCTCGCACGCGCGGTTGACCGATGAAATCGGTGAGATTCTTCGGACGCAGACTCGTCTCGACATCCAGATCGTCGGACATCGCGTCCGCACCGACCTGGGATTCGGAGAACTGGTCGTCCTCGGTCACCCGGGCCTACCTGGACTTTCCGAGATACGCCAGCGCCGACCTCAACGCGGTCGACGTCGTGGCCTCGGGCTGCTGGGCGAGCACCGCGTCGGTGGCTTCCTCGGCCTGCTTGGTGGGGAATCCGAGACCGATCAGCGCTTCGACGATCTGGTCTCGCATCGAGTTGCCGGCACCGGACCCGGGCACGGCTGCGCTTCCGGCGCGTCCGACCACCGCGTCGACCTTGTCGCGCAACTCGACGACCATTCTCTCCGCGCCGCGCTTCCCGATACCGGGCACCCTGGTCAGAGCTCCGATATCACTGTCCGCCAACGCAGTTCGCAGCGCATCGGGCTCGTGTACGGCAAGAGTCGCCATGGCAATTCGCGGGCCGACGCCGGTCACGGTGAGGAGCAACTCGAACAGCTCACGCGACTCCTTGTCGGGGAACCCGTACAGCGTCTGCGAATCCTCGCGCACGATCATGGTCGTCAGGAGGGTCGCTTCGCTCCCCCGGTGCAGCGTGGCCAACGTCGCCGGAGTGGCGTTGACCCGGTACCCGACGCCCGCGGCCTCCAGCACGGCGTGATCGAGCGCGATGTCCACCACCGAACCCCTGATCGACGCGATCATCGTGCGCCCGCCTCCTTCTTGGCCATCTTCTCGATCCTGCGTGCCACGACGGCGCGAGCCTTGCGCTCCTCGGCCAGACGCGCGTCGTACTTGCGTTTCTGCTCGGCGGCCATGGCTTCGGCTTTCGCCATCCGGGCGATCATGGGTGCTCGCCAGCAGTGACAGATACCGAGGGCCAATGCGTCGGCCGCGTCGGCGGGAGTCGGTGCAGTCTGCAGACCGAGAATGCGCATGACCATGGCGGTCACCTGAGCCTTGTCGGCCGAACCGTTGCCCGTGACGGCCGCCTTGACCTCACTGGGAGTGTGAAAGCAGACGGCGACGCCGCGCCTCGCCGCTGCGAGAGCGATGACGCCACCGGCTTGGGCCGTGCCCATGGCCGTACGAACGTTGTGTTGGGCAAACACTCGCTCGATCGCCACCACCGAGGGCTTGTGGGTATCGAGCCAGTATTCCGCCGCCTCGGAAATGCGCAGCAGACGCTGCGCGAGGTCCATGTCCGCAGGCGTTCGCACCACATCGACATCGAGCGCGACCACCGTTCGGCCTACACCGCCCTCGATCAGACTGAGCCCACACCTGGTGAGACCGGGGTCGACACCCATCACCCGCACGCCACCACACCTTCCGCTTACGAACTGTTGTTCGATAGCGTAGCGGAGCCCACCGTCGGATCAGGGATACGACACCCGGTCGATCACGTCGTCGGATGCGAGGGGCGTCAGTCCTCGGCGTCGAGCTCGGCCATGACCTCGTCGGAGAGGTCGACGTTGGACCACACGTTCTGCACGTCGTCGCTGTCTTCGAGTGCATCGATGAGCTTGAACACCTTGCGTGCACCGTCCGCGTCGACCGGGACGTTCACCGACGCCTGGAAGCTCGCCTCGGCCGAGTCGTAGTCGATTCCGGCCTCCTGCAACGCGGTGCGCACGGCGACCAGGTCGGTCGGCTCGCTGACGACCTCGAACGTGTCGCCGTTGTCGTTGACTTCCTCGGCACCGGCTTCGAGAACGGCCATCAGGACGTCGTCCTCGCTCTGACCGTTCTTCTCCAGGGTCACCACACCCTTGCGCGAGAACAGGTACGACACCGAACCCGGGTCGGCCATGTTCCCGCCGTTACGGGTCATCGCAACGCGAACCTCGCCTGCGGCGCGGTTGCGGTTGTCGGTGAGGCACTCGATGAGGATGGCAACACCGTTGGGTCCGTAGCCCTCGTACATGATGGTCTGCCAATCGGCCCCGCCGGTCTCCTCGCCTGCACCTCGTTTGCGCGCCCGCTCGATGTTGTCGATGGGCACCGAGGTCTTCTTCGCCTTCTGAATGGCGTCGAAGAGCGTCGGGTTGCCGGTGGGGTCACCGCCACCCGTCCGGGCTGCCACCTCGATGTTCTTGATGAGCTTGGCGAAAGACTTGCCACGTCGGGCGTCGATCACCGCCTTCTTGTGCTTGGTGGTGGCCCATTTTGAGTGGCCGCTCATGCGATAGGGCCCCTTCCTGCTCGAAATCAGTGTTGTCGACTTTACTCGCCCGGTTCCGCGCTCGGCACCGACCGACCGTCGAAGGTTCTAGCGGCTTCGCACCATGTCGACGAAGAGTGCGTGCACTCGATCGTCGCCGGTGACCTCGGGGTGAAAACTCGTCGCGAGAACGGAGTTCTGGCGAACGGCCACCACGCGTCCGGCGGCCGGTCCGTGCGGCACGGTGGCGAGCACCTCGACGTGCTCGCCCACCCGCTCGACCCACGGCGCGCGAATGAACACCGCCCGCACCGGCCCACCGTCGATACCGGTGACGTCGAGATCGGTCTCGAACGAATCGACCTGACGACCGAAAGCGTTGCGCCGCACGGTGATGTCGAGGCAATCCAGATGTCGGGCGTCGGGCCTGGTGTCGAGAATCTCGGACGCCAGCAGAATCATGCCCGCACAGGATCCGTAGGCGGGCAGTCCCTCGGCCAACCGCGCACGCAGCGGATCGAGGAGCTCGAACACGCCGAGCAGGTTGCTCATGGTCGTCGACTCCCCGCCGGGGATGATCAGTCCGTCGATCTGCGCCAGTTCGGCAGGACGCCGCACGGTGACTCCGCGCGCACCGCTCGACTCGAGCGCAGCCAGGTGTTCGCGAACGTCGCCCTGCAGCGCGAGAACACCGATGGTCGGAGCGGTCACTTGCGGCCGAAGGGATCGACATGAGGCGCGTCCGGGTCCCGCTCGTAACGCATCAGCCCTTCTTGCACCACCGCGGCAACCATGCGTCCGGACGTGTCGAAAATTCGCCCCTGAGCCAGTGCCCGGCCGAAATCGGCCGACGGTGACGTCTGGTCGTAGAGCAACCATTCGTCTGCCCGGAACGGCCGCAGGAACCACAGCGCGTGATCGAGCGAGGCCGTCTGGGTGACGGCGTCCGGGTGCGGCACCTTGGCGGAGCCGATCAACGTCATGTCGCTCATGTACGCGAGTGCGCAGACGTGGAACACCTGATCGTCGGGCAACGTATCGCGGTAGCGGAACCACACACGTTGCTGCGCAGCGAAACTGGGATGCTTGACGGTCTGGTCTTCGGGAATGAGACGGATGTCCCATTCCGACCACTCCTTGTAGTACGAGTGGTCGTATTCGGCGAGGGTGGTGGGATCGGGCAGGCTGTCCGGTCCGACGACCTCGGGCATGACGTCCTGGTGCGAAATGCCGTCGTCGTCGCCGTGGAACGAGGCAGACATCGTGAAGATCGCCTTGCCGTGCTGAATTCCGGTGACGCGGCGTGTGCAGAACGACCGGCCGTCGCGGATCCGATCGACCATGAAGACGGCCGGTTCGTTCGGATTGCCCGGACGCAGAAAGTAGCCGTGCAGCGAGTGCACACGAAACTCGGGAGCCACTGTGCGCACCGCCGCGACGAGCGCCTGGCCCGCCACCTGACCGCCGAACGTACGGGGCAACCGAGAAGGGAAAGTCCGTCCCCGATAGATGTCGTTCTCGATCCGTTCCAATTCGAGAATGTCCTCGATGCTGGCCATGGCTGGTGTCCACCTTTCTGTGACAACGGCTCAGGCTAACAATGGATGGACCAGGCAAGATGGTCGGTGTGGGTCAACCGATGCCGATATTTCCCGATCTTCTCGTCGAGTCGATCGTCGATTCGTGCCCGGACGGTGCCCGCTCGATCGTCGTGATCGACGGTGCCGATGCCGCGCGACCGGTCGACTTCGCCACGCGCACAGCCGAACACGCCCGCTCTCGGGGCCGTCCGGCTGCCGTCGTCGACCTGCACGACTACGTCCGACCTGCGTCCATTCGATTCGAATACTCGCGGACCGACGAATTGAGCTATCGCACACTGTGGTTCGACTACGACGCCCTGGTTCGAGAAGTCATCGCCCCGCTGGGACCCGGTGGCGGAGGTCACTTTCTACCGCGACTGTGGGATGAGGCCACCGACCGCTCGGCTCGGGCCCGCACAACCTCGGCGGCGGCGAATCAGATCGTCCTGATCGCGGGACCCATGCTGCTCGGACGGGGATTGAACGTCGGTCTGTCGGTGCAGCTACGCCTGTCCGCGAACGCTTTACGCCGCAGAACGAGCGCCCCCGATCAGTGGACCTGCGCCCCGTTGCTCGAGTACTACGAGAGCCTCGACGGCTCGGCCGAGCGGCCGGATTTTCTGGTCCGATGGGACCATCCCGACCGCCCGGCACTCGAACGCTACTGACGCAGAACCGTCACCAGCCACGCTCGGCGAGACGGTGTCCGACGGGGAGGTCGTCGACGTTGATGCCGACCATTGCCTCACCGAGACCGCGCGAGACCTTGGCGAGCACATCGGGGTCGTCGAAGAACGTGGTGGCCTTGACGATCGCCTCGGCGCGCTCCTTGGGGTTGCCGGACTTGAAGATTCCCGATCCGACGAACACGCCCTCGGCACCGAGCTGCATCATCATCGCTGCGTCCGCGGGAGTGGCGATGCCGCCGGCGGTGAACAGTGTGACGGGCAGTTTGCCGGCCCGGGCGACCTCGACGACGAGGTCGTACGGGGCCTGCAGTTCCTTCGCCGCCACGTACAGCTCGTCCTCGGGAAGCGAGGTGAGGCGACGGATCTCGTCGCGAATCTTGCGCATGTGCGTCGTCGCGTTCGAGACGTCGCCGGTTCCGGCCTCGCCCTTGGAGCGAATCATGGCCGCTCCCTCGGTGATTCGACGCATCGCCTCACCCAGGTTGGTGGCACCACAGACGAAGGGAACGGTGAAGTTCCACTTGTCGATGTGGTTGGCGTAATCGGCCGGGGTGAGCACCTCGGACTCGTCGATGTAGTCGACGCCGAGGCTCTGCAGAATCTGCGCTTCGACGAAGTGGCCGATGCGGGCTTTCGCCATCACCGGGATGCTGACCGAGGAGATGATGCTGTCGATCATGTCGGGATCGCTCATGCGCGACACCCCACCCTGAGCGCGAATGTCGGCGGGGACGCGCTCGAGGGCCATGACGGCCACTGCTCCGGCGTCTTCGGCGATCTTGGCCTGATCGGCGGTGACCACGTCCATGATGACGCCACCCTTGAGCATCTCGGCCATCCCCCGCTTGACGCGCGCGGTGCCGATTCCGTTCTCGCCCGACCCGCCTTCGGCAGATCCAGCGGGTGTAGTGGATGCGTGTGGGGTACTCAAGCCGACTCCTGTGTTCTGGGCACCGTTCGTGGCGCTCCGGACTGATATGTGCGACCACGTCCAGTCGCGCAATCGATCACGCGCGGCGCGAAGTCGCGCCCAGAACTGTAGGCCCTCCGGCGAGGGTTTCCCATAACCACTTGACGATTGCTGGACTGCTCGAAAAGGGTCCAGATTGCTAGCGGATAGCGCGCACGTCCGGGTCGCCGCGGCGCGCGAGAGCCACATTGACCTCGTCCAGCAGTTCCGCGAGGTCCTGGGGATAGACGTTCTCGCCGACTGCGCTGAGCGCACGGATGTCGGCCTCGGTGCACCACTGGTGGCCCGTCACGGTGCGGCGCTCGAAATCGGTGAACCCGGCGCTGTGGGGCTCGAACTCCTGCGTCCGGATCGCGAAGAACAGTTCCTCGGAACGGATCAGGGTTCCGTTGAACGGGAACGTGGCAACCCGTCGCCACAGTGGACCGCGCAGATCTGCCGCCGCGACGGTCAGGCCGGTTTCCTCGTGCACCTCGCGCACCGCTGCTTCGCGGAGCGACTCGCCCTTCTCCACTGCCCCACCGATGGTGAACCAGAAGAAGGTGTCGGGCACCGTCGGATCGTGTCCGCGCAACAGCAGAACGCGGCCCCGTTCGTCGAGCAGCACCACCCGAGCGGATGTTCGCGGAGTGGCTCTGTTCTCGCTGCCGAACGTCGCGGCAGCAGACCGCTCGGCGATCTCGAAATACGACGGCAGGGCCGCGGTACCACCCAGATGCAACCACCGGACCGGGCGTCTGACCCGCAGCGCCAGAGTGTCCCGGACGGCGTCGTTGTGGAAGCGCCGTGCGATCAGCACGCGGGCCTCGGCGTCGGCCAGTTCGGCGACCAGTTGCGGGGGCAGGGCGTTCGGCTCGACGACGGCAAGAGCCATGGACACCGCGTTCTCGGCCTCTTCCCGCTGCGACCGGTCGGCGCGTTCGGCCCGATCGGCCAGTGCGGCGAGTTCTCTGCTCGCCGAGGCCGTGTCGCGGGTGGCAGCGGACACCGCTCGCGCGACGACGGCACGGCGGGCCAGTGCTGCATCGAGTGCCTGCCAGGCAAGGTCGGTACGCACGTGCAAGCGGTCCAGTCGGTTCGCCGTGCCGTACGCCCACAGGCCGACGACGAGAATCAGTACCGCGACCAGACCGAGTACCAGGATCGTGAGCGCCGAGAGGGTCATCAGTTCGCCGCCCGCACTTTCTGGCCCCCGAGGGTGACGGTTTCGTAGACCCGCAGGATCTGCTCGGCGACGACGGGCCAGTCGTAGGCGGCCACGGCGACCGAGGCGGCATCGACGAGGCGAGCACGAACGGTGTCGTCGGAGAGGATCGCGGTCACTGCGGCGGCGACGGCATCGGAATCGTCGATCGGAACCAGCAGTCCGCAGGTGCCGTCCTTGAGCACCCGCCGGAATGCGTCGAGTTCGCTTGCCACCACCGGAGTTCCGGCGGCCATGGCCTCGACGAGGACGATGCCGAAGCTCTCACCGCCGAGGTTGGGTGCGCAGTAGACGTCGGCGCTGCGCATCGCCGATGCCTTGGTCGCATCGTCCACCTGCCCCAGGAACGTCAGGTGCGAGGCGAGTGCGCCTGCGTCCTTGCGGAGCTTGTCCTCGTCGCCGCGGCCGACGATGAGGATCTCGATGTCGGGATGGGATTCGACGAGGGTGGGCAGTGCCCCGAGCAGGACCGCCATTCCCTTGCGTGGTTCGTCGAAGCGGCCGAGGAAGAGCACCGTGCGACCGGCACGTGGATAGCCTTCCAGGACAGGGGCGTCGGCGAAGGCAGGAACGTCGACTCCGTTGGGGATCTCGACGGCGTCGGAGCCGAGGGCCTCGACCTGCCAGCGTCGGGCGAGTTCCGAGACAGCTATACGTCCGCTGATCTTCTCGTGATACGGCCGCAGCACACCCTGAAAGGTGCTGAGCACCAAGGACTTCGTCGTCGAGGTGTGGAAGGTTGCCACGATCGGTCCGTCCGCGGCCTTGAGCGCCAACATCGACAGGCTGGGCGCGTTCGGTTCGTGGATGTGCAGCACGTCGAAATCGTTGTCGGAGATCCACTTACGGATTCGGGAATACGTGATCGGCCCGAATCGAAGCCGCGCGACGGATCCGTTGTAGGGAATGGCGAGCGCCTCGCCCGCCGACACCACGAAATCCGGCAACTCGACGTCGTCCGACGCCGGAGCCAGGACACTGACGCGATGACCGCGTTCGATGAACACCTCGGCCAGCTGCTGAACGTGCGCCTGCACTCCACCGGGAACGTCGAACGAGTACGGGCACACCATGCCGATCTTCACGCGCCCTCGATTCGGGCACGTCGCTCGGCCGACCAGTCGCTCATCCACAACGGTTGCAGCATGTGCCAGTCCGCCGGATGCGCTCGGATGCCGGCAGCGAAGTGATCGGCCAACGTCTGGGTGGCAGGACCGACTCCGGCCGAGACGTCCACTGCAGGCGAAATGTCGAAGCCCCAGCCGTCGCCGTCGAAATAGCCGTGTACCGGCAACAGCGTCGCTCCGGTGTCGATCGCGAGTTTCGCGGCACCGGCGGGCATCCTGGTCGGTTCACCGAAGAAGGTGACCGGTACCCCGTGCTTGGCGAGGTCGCGCTCGCCGAGCAGGCAGACCACCTTGTTCTGGCGCAGTCTCTCGGACAATGCGAGAAGCGGCGGTTGCTCGCCACCGCTGAGCGGAAAGATCTCGAAGCCCAGGCTCTCCCGATAGGCGACGAATCGCTGGTACAGAGATTCCGGCTTCAGCCGTTCGGCGACGGTCGAGAGTCCACCGTGCGTGCGCACCAGCCACATTCCGGCCATGTCCCAATTGCCGCTGTGCGGCAATGCCAGCACCACTCCCTTACCGGCGGCGAGTGCACCCTCGAGATGTTCCTTGCCGTTCACGCACCGATCGATGACGGCGGCCTGCGCAGCAAGATCCATCGACGGCAACCGAAACGCCTCGCGCCAGTAACGGGCGTAGGAGCGAACGCTGTCGCGGATCAGCTCGTCGGGCACCTCGGCGGGAGTGGTCCCCAGGACTCGAGCGAGATTGCGACGCAACTGGTCCGGGCCACCGCCTCGCGTCGCTGCGAAGTCGGCACCGCGATCGAACAGGCGTCGCGCCACCGGCTCGGGTAGAGAACGGACGAGTCGCCAACCGGCCGCATAGCCCGCGTCGCTCGCCCTGTCGGAGAGATTCACGACGCGGCCACGTCGCCGTCGCCGGATGCCGGTGCCACCGGAGGCACGATGATGTCGCGAGCACCCTCGGATCCGCGGACCGCGAGAACGCGCTGGAACACGGTCACGACACTGAGCACGGCGAGAATCCACATCGCCGGGTAGATCACGCTGTCCAACCACGGAATGTCGAAATGCCGTCCGACGCCGGTGAATCCGGCACCGACGAGCACGATGACCAGGCGATCGGGACGTTCGATCCACCCCCCGTCGGCCGAGAGTCCGCTGGCCTCGGCGCGTGCCTTGGCGTACGAGATCACCTGGGAGGTGACCAGACAGATCAGGGTGGCAACGAGCAGTAGTTTGTCCTGCTCGGAGTACACCGCCCACCAGGCCAAGCCGCCGAAGATCGCACCGTCGGCCACTCGATCGCACGTCGCGTCGAGGACGGCACCGTACTTGGTGCCACCGCCCCGAGCCCGCGCCATGGCCCCGTCGAGCATGTCGAACAACACGAACAGGGTGATGACGACCGAACCCCACCACAGGTAGCCGGCGGGGTACATCGTGACCGCGGCCGTGACGGTGACGACGGTGCCGATGATCGTCACGGAGTTGGGGGTCAGCCCGGTGCTGTTGAGGGCACGCCCGAGCGGCGCGGTCACCTTCGACACCGGCGCACGGCCGAAAATGCTCAGCACGGCGCGTGCTCCTCTCGCCTGTGGTTCATTCGTTCCAGGCCGACGCGAGCAGGGCCCGAGTGTCACGGAGCAACTGCGGCATCACCTTCGCACCGCTGATCACGGTGATGAAGTTCGCGTCGCCGCCCCACCGGGGCACGATGTGCTGATGCAGGTGCTCGGCCAGCGATCCGCCTGCGGCAGCACCGAGATTGAGTCCGACATTGAAGCCGTGCGGACGTGACACTCGCTTGATGACGCGAATCATCTGCTGCGTGAATGCCATCAACTCGGCGCTCTCCGCAGGTGTGAGGTCTTCCAGTGCCGCGACGCGGCGGTACGGCACGATCATCGCGTGGCCGGGGTTGTAGGGGTACAGGTTGAGTACCGCGTACACCGATTCGCCTCGTGCGACGACGAGTCCGTCCTCGTCGCTCATCTTGGGAATGTCGGAGAACGGCTCGTTCGACTTCGCCGAGCCCTGCGGAGCCTCGGCGATGTAGGACATCCGGTGCGGTGTCCACAGTCGCTGCAGCCGATCGGGCTCACCGGCCCCGGTGACGACGATCGACTCGTCCTGTTCCGACATGATCAGCTCACTCCTGCGGGGTCGGTCTGCACGAGCTCGGCGGTCGGTGATGCGTTGTTGCGCTGAGAGATCCAGTCGGTCACGATCGTGATCGCCTGCGCCACCGGGACGCCGTTGACCTGGGTGCCGTCCCGGAATCGGAAGCTCACGGCTCCGGCTTCGACGTCGCGTTCGCCGGCGAGAAGCATGAAGGGGACCTTCTGCGCCGTCTGGTTGAAGATCTTCTTCTGCATCCGATCGTCGCTGGCATCGACCTCGGCGCGCACTCCACGCTTCTTCAGTTCGTTCACCACCGCGAACAAGTGATCCTGGTAGACCTCGGCAACCGGGATGCCGACGACCTGAACCGGTGCGAGCCAGGCCGGGAACGCGCCCGCGTAATGCTCGGTGAGCACCCCGAAGAAGCGCTCGATGGAACCGAACAGAGCCCGGTGGATCATCACCGGGCGTTCCTTGGTTCCGCCCGAGCCGGTGTATTCGAGCTCGAAGCGCTCGGGGAGGTTGAAGTCGAGCTGAATGGTCGACATCTGCCAGGTACGCCCCAGCGCATCCTTGGCCTGCACCGAGATCTTCGGTCCGTAGAACGCGGCACCACCCGGATCGGGCACCAGGTTCAGGCCCGACGCCGCCGCCACCTCGGCGAGGGTGTTGGTTGCCTCTTCCCAGACTTCGTCGCTGCCGACCGACTTCTCCGGGTTGCGAGTGGAGAGTTCGAGATAGAAATCGTCGAGGCCGTAGTCTTTGAGCAGCCCGAGAACGAATTCGAGGGTGCTGGTGAGCTCGCCCCGCATCTGCTCGCGGGTGCAGAAGATGTGCGCGTCGTCCTGGGTCATGCCGCGCACGCGGGTGAGACCGTGGATGACGCCGGACTTCTCGTAGCGGTAGACCGAGCCGAACTCGAACAAACGCAACGGCAGTTCTCGGTACGAGCGGCCGCGGGAACGGAAGATCAGGTTGTGCATCGGGCAGTTCATCGGCTTGAGGTAGTAGTCCTGGCCGGGCTTGCGCACGTCACCGTTCTCGTCGAGCTCGGCGTCCAGGTGCATCGCCGGGAACATGCCGTCCCGGTACCAGTCGAGGTGACCGGAGACCTCGTAGAGATGGCCCTTGGTGATGTGCGGGGTGTTGACGAACTCGTAGCCCTCTTCGATGTGCCGCTGCCGCGAGTAGTTCTCCAGCTCGTTCCGGATGATGCCACCCTTGGGATGGAACACCGGCAGACCGGAGCCCAGTTCGTCGGGAAAGCTGAACAGGTCCAGCTCGGAGCCGAGCTTGCGGTGATCGCGACGCTCCGCCTCGGCCAGCAGTTCGAGATGCGCGTCGAGCGCTTCGGTGGATTCCCACGCAGTTCCGTAGATGCGCTGCAGTCCGGCGTTGTCCTGATTGCCGCGCCAGTACGCAGCCGAACTACGGGTGAGCTTGAACGCGGGCACGTACTTGGTGGTGGGGATGTGCGGTCCGCGGCACAGATCGCCCCAGATGCGCTCGCCGGTCCGGGGATTGAGGTTGTCGTAGGCGGTCAGCTCTCCCCCACCGACCTCCATGACCTCGGGATCCTCGATACCGGACTTGTCGTCGATCAGCTCGAGCTTGTACGGCTCGCCGGCCAACTCCTCGCGGGCCTGCTCCACCGACTCGTAGACCCGACGCGAAAAACGCTGTCCGGCTTTGACGATCTGCTTCATCTTCTTCTCGAGTGCCGTCAGATCCTCGGGAGTGAACGGCTGCTTCACGTCGAAGTCGTAGTAGAAGCCGTCCTTGATGAACGGTCCGATGCCCAACTTGGCGTCGGGAAAGAGCTCCTGAACGGCCTGCGCCAACACGTGCGCGGCCGAGTGCCTGATGACGCTTCGTCCGTCCTCGGTGTTCGCCGGAACGGGCTCGACCTCGGTGTCGCCCTCCGGTGCCCACGACAGGTCACGGAGCTTGCCGTCGGGATCGCGTACCACGACCACTGCGTCGGGTCCCTTGTTGGGCAGGCCGGTCTCGCGGAGCGCCGTACCTGCCGTCGTTCCGGCCGGCACCATGATGCGGGCGGGCGAAACGGCGGCGACAACGGGCATGCTCACAGCGATGTACTCCTCGATCGATTCTTCTGGCCAGGAAGGCCTCCGACAGCCTATCGGCAACGGTCCACTCGATTGGCCTCAGCGCGACGGGTGACGTCAGATCGGGCTCTCGAGCCACGTCCACTCGAGTCCGATCCAGCCCCCGACCAACGCGAACGTGCCGAGCAGCCACAGCGTCGCCAGCACGACGACCGTGGTGAACAGAACTCCGAGACCCTTGACGAACATCGATTGCTTCGAGAACCACGCCATGAATGCGTCGTATCTCTTGCGGACGAACCGCAGCGCACTCTTGGCCCATGCGAATTCCGACGCCAGGATGCCCAGGCCCGCGAACACGATCAACCAGCCGGGCCCCGGGTAGGGAATGGCGAGTACACCCAGCACCAACACCACTGTTCCGACGACACCGACCGTGATTCGGTACGCGAGATCGAGGGACTTGTTCTCGGCGATGCGCGCCCGGAAGCGACGGTGCTTCACCTTTGCTGTGTCCATCGGACCCTGGTCGGCGACGGCCTGCGGCTTCGATTCTTCGGTGCTCACCGGCTCAGGCTACCGGCCTCGAACGCAAGAAGGCCCGCACCGACGGGCGGTGCGGGCCTTCTTTTCTGTGGTCCCGGCTGGGATCGAACCAGCGACCTTCCGCGTGTGAAGCGGACGCTCTCCCACTGAGCCACGGGACCGAACGAGGCAAAACACTAACACGAGGTGCCGCGACGAACCGAATCGCCTGCCCGATCACCGAATTCGTCCACGGACCGCCTTCGCAGAGCTCCCATCGCCTCTGCTTTCACATCTTTCACAGCGTCGATCGTGCCAATTCCGGGGCTGACCACGAGATTTGTGAGTTTCACTCCCGTTGGGTTAATGTTTTCCCCGCACCACGGAGACAACAACTGCCCAGCAGTGAGCGCCTCCGGGGTATGCGGATGTGGCGCAGTGGTAGCGCATCACCTTGCCAAGGTGAGGGTCGCGGGTTCGAATCCCGTCATCCGCTCGAGGGTCTCGACCCATGGTGGAGTGGCCGAGTGGTGAGGCAACGGCCTGCAAAGCCGTGCACACGGGTTCGATTCCCGTCTCCACCTCGCTAGTGCATCGGTCGCAAGACCGTTGCGAGGACACGCGCGATTAGCTCAGCGGGAGAGCGCTTCCCTGACACGGAAGAGGTCACTGGTTCAATCCCAGTATCGCGCACCACAGTCAGACCAGGTCAGGCCCCCTTTCGAGGGGGCCTGATTTGCTTTGTGCCAGATACGTGCCAGATCCTTCGGCGTGCCTGTGTGTCACGACGGCCCTTATATCGGTACCGTCCTCACCGCAAGCTAGGTCGAAGGCGGGGGGTCAACGCAAACATGGACAACGACGAACGGCTGAAACCGTTAGTGGCCGCGATGCCTGGTCGCCCGATGGCGGAACACTTCGCGGCACTCAACCGCGCATCCGCCGTGTTCAGCGGGAACTCGAACGAGCTACAGCGCCACGTCGCAGGTTTCCTGGGAACCGATGCCATGGCAGGCAACCTGGGCGACAAATTCGAGCCCGAGCTGGTTCGACTGCTCCACAACTATCTGGCGTCCGTGGGTTCACTGCGAGACACCCACCGAGCAATTCATCGAAGGATCTGGAAAGACCGCGACTCGAATGATCGATCGGAGTGGGAAAAAGCTGTCTACACCCCGGAAGCCACGCGAGTGTTCGGGCCGCCACCGGTCGCGTTCATCCAAAACCTGAGGAACTACACGCTCCACTACGCACTTCCGGTTCCCACCACGTCCACCAGAATTTCATGGACAGCGGGCTCCGATGTGGTTCACCAAAACGAGCTTCGACTCAACAAGGCGAAATTGCGGCGCTACAAGAAGTGGACGTCAGCGGCCAAGACGTACATAAACAGCCACGACGAGTGGGTGGAATTTCTCCCAGCGATCGCAAGCTACTCGACTGCCGTGCGGGAGTTCTTCCAGTGGTTCTGGGACACCATCCACATTGAACTCGACCCGGAGCTTTCCGACTTCAAGTTTTCCGATCTCGAATACGCATTGGCACAAAGTGAACGGCTGCGGTGGCAGGAATGGAAGCAGTCATTCCATCCCACACCCGGCATCGATCCCCCCGCGGACCTTCACCAAAAAACGACTGGTTGAGGCCCGACGTGATCGATGGGCGCATGGGAGTCGGGGATGGCGAGTGTTCCAGCAGGACGCAAATGCCGAGTGGGTTCAGATCAATTCCGACCCATGGGGGCTTCCTGCGCCGGGAAGACGCTGACGGATAGCCACAATTTATCCCCGTGCCATGGTTCGATCGCTTGCATGGAACCGATCATCGAACCTCCGCCTGTCCCCGCCACACCCGCCGATCGGATCCGTCAGCGGATCGAGCAATCCGGGTTGTCGGTGGACGAAGTCGCCGCCCGATCCGGCATCCGCAACCTGAAGTCGTTGCTGGACGATCCCGAAACGATCTTGACCACCGATGTCGACGTGCCACTTGCCCGTGTGCTGGGATGCCGACCGGAAGATCTGGGATAGCGACAGACCAGGTCATCATCGTTCTAGTACCACTAGACTGGGACCATGACCCTGGCGTCGGATTACCGGAAACTGGCCCGCGAACAGACGACCCTGGCCGATCTGCAGGGCCGGACGAGCCGACAGATCCGTGACCGGATCCGTCGCGCATTCGCCGACGGTGAGAGCTGGCAGGACATCGCCGAAGCCACCGGCCTGTCGCGGGCGCGAATCTATCAACTTCGGTCCTCGTAACCTGTTGCTGCACAACAGCATTGGGGTATTAGTCCCCCACCCGACCCCCGGCGGTACCGCGCGTATAGATCACGGACACTACCTGCTGAGTGTCCACCCCCTCCCCCTCAATAAATCCCCTGGTCAGAGGCCTAAGCCCGGCAGCGTGTCCGCATACCCCTTGTCAGCGGCCTGGGCCTGGACGTGGGACGGCCCCGGCTCCGTGGCGAAGAAGTGGAAGCAAAGACGCCGGGAGTCGGGGCCGTGGGAGCGGCCGCCGCGTTGGTGGAACAACGCGGCGGCCGCTCCGGATGCGCCGCCAGGGGCACCAGGGGAAACGGAAGCAAACCCATTCCCCGGCGGCGCTACCGCTGTCAGCGGTCCGGAAAGACGAACACTGACAGCGGAGCTTGTGCGATCACCACGAGACGTTCGACGGCAGCGGCAGGCCGTCGGGGTAGTTCACGCCGGGGTCGCTGTGGCCCAGTTCCTCGAGGGGGATCACGTTGGGCATCGACGCCAACACCTTCGCCATAGTCGGATCCGCTTCCAGAACGGTCATCCAGTGCGCCTTACGCGCCGGAGGAATTGCGCCCTTGGACACGGCGGCGTTCACGGCTTGTTCGCGTTCACGTGTGGCAGCGGCGGCGGCGACGGTTCGGCCACGTTCGGCTTCGGCCTTCAGCGTCTCGTAAACGGCCGGGTCGATTACGAGGCCGCCTGTCTTCGCAGCCACGGCCGCGGCATCGACCGGAGCCGTAGCCAGATCCTCGACAGCCAGGACCACCACTTCGGGGTCGGTCTCGTCCGGCTTCAGTCCCAATGCTTCGAGCAACCGGGTGAGCTGTTCGGGTGTAAATTCCATGTCTTTCTAGCCTTCCAGTCCAATGATCTTGACCACGGCGTCTGGCTTCTCCGGAGCGAAATACGGATTCGCATAGCCCTGGACGTAGTGCTGGCGCTTACGACGGTCCGGGATGGTCTCCACCGTCAGCGGAGTTTCGAAACCGACCTTGCCCAGGCCGCCCTTCTGCACGACGAACGCTGTACCGGCCGTGATCCGCGGCGTGCTGAACAGTTCGACGTCCGCCGACTTCAGCATGGCGTCCAACTGTTCGCCGTACGATGACCGAAGCGCGTGTGCCTGATTCGGGTGGACGACCAACAGATCGAACACCGTCCCCAGTTCCTTCAGTTCCGCGTGCAGACGCGCCGCCGAAATGTCCGCCGACGGCCGAAGCGCCGCCGGAGTGATCGAATCGGCCGGGCCGACGATCACGAGGTTTTCCCAAGACTGACCGGCGATCGTCTGTTCGGCACCGATCACGGCTTCCACCGCGTCCATGGCTGACTTGTTCAACTTGCGGACGATTGAATTCGTGAGCTGTTGCACCTGGGCGTTCAGGTACGACGTCAGGTTCCGCGTCTCCTGGGCGTCGGTAACCGGGAACGCGCCGCCGAAGTCCTCGACCAAGGCCTGGCGGACGTCAGGGTCCACGCCGTCCACGATCGGGTATTCACTTCCTTCGGTTCGCGCTTCGACGTCGGCTCCGTCGGCCAGGAACTTATCCGCGGCCTTCGCCTGAACGAACAGGTACGAGCCACCGACCGGCGCCGGACCGGGCGTGAAGAACTTGTCCAGGACCAGTTCCGGTTCCGCCAGCTCCGCCACGCGGAAGGCGATCAGCTCCGGGCGCTGAAGGGCCATGGGAACGGTGATCTGTTGGCCCTGTCCGGTCCCGGACAGGGTGGGCTGAAGAATGCTGGGCATGTCGCCAAATCCTTTCTAGTACAACGAAACTTCGACGGCGGCACCGGACGCGGCGGCGGACAACGCGTAGCCGACAGCCTTCCCGGACGACAGCGTGACAGCCTGGCCGTCAGCGCCCACCTGGATTTCCGCAAACGCGGCGATCGCCCCGGACGCCTTCACCTTCACCACGCGGGAGTTACCACGGGCCAGACTGACCGGGCCACCGGACAGGGCGTCGTACTTCACGACTCCGGCGATCCGGCCGCCAGCGTCGGCGTGAGCTACAGGAATGCCTCCGGACGCGCCGCGGTTTCCGGTGATCTTCGCGAACCGGCCAGCGGTCACCGGAGCCGACGCGACGGCCGACAGATCCTGACCGGGTGCGTACCGATCGACAGTGAGATTTCCCATGTCGGATTACTTCCCTTCGAGCGAATCGATAACGGACTGCGCACGACGAGCGCGACGCCGTGACGCGGCGGCACGAACGGCTGTGCGTTGTGCAGGTGTTGGGGCGGACCGACCGACCGACGCCCGGACCAGCTGGCCACGGCCAGCCGCGGCGTGGCGGCCTCCGCTGTAGAGCTGAACCACGTCGTCCAGGCCGCGGAGCGTCGGAATACCCGCGGCCGTAGCACCCAGCAGGGCGACCGCATCGAGCACCAATGCGTGGCGGCTACCGTCAGCGGCCTCGTAGTTCGTGAACGCCTCCACCGACCTCTGCGGCCAGGCCGTGCGCATGGCGGCGGCAATCGCGGCCGGCACGTTCACGAGATCACCGACGAGGGTCTGGCCGTCGTCCACGATCTTCAGGTTCGCGATCTGTCCCAGCGCCGGATCGCCGTCGTAACGCGGATCGACATGTCCGATCTTCACGATCGGAGTCCGGCCAACGCCAGCGGCACGAGCGGCGACAGCGGCGTGCAGATCCGCCGCAGTCACGTTCCACACGCCGGTAGAAATCTTCCACCTACCGACGCGGATCAGCTCGACTCCGCGGACTGTGCGCAGATCCGGCCTAGGCACGGCGGCCACCGATCGCGCTACCGATCGCGGTCAGAAGCGTATGCAATGACGGGACCGGACGCGAAGTACCAGCGCCCCCCGTGGCGACGTCCGGGCAGCTTCCCACGCGTGCGGAGGTCACGAACGTTGGCCGTAGTACAGCCGAGCAGTTCGGCGACTTCGCGCGTGTCGAACTCGTGGTCATGCGCCGACTTTGACACAGCGGACAATGAAACCATCTGCGCCGCTTGCGTTCTTGCGTTTCGACTTGCGTTCACGTCAGCCGAAGCCGGGTCCATCATTGCCGCTTCCAGCTCGTTACGGAGTCCGTGCAGCGAAGGGTGCAGCGGTGTCGGCTGACGAGCGTCCGCCAACGCGTCGATAGCGATCAGCGCCAGCCCGGCGTCGTGGCGCGAAATTATCACCGCGCCGTTGTCGATTCGTTGGATCACTGTTCCGCCGTCCACTCATCGATTGCCCGTTGCGCTGCACCGACGTTGCGAAGCGCGTTCCCCACACTCGAACGAAGTTCCGATTCCGGCGTCGCAATCCAGTCACCCACCCAACGGGAGTATTCGCGGTCGATCCGACGAACACGCTGCGAGTGGTTGAGACCGAAGCCGTCGAACGCTGCCAGGCAGGCCGGGTCGTCAGTCGGTGAATCGGTGACGCCCGAAGGCGGATCACCGACAAGTTCCGATCCCTGGGCCGCCGCAGTCCACGCCGGCGGCCCTTCCCGGTCATCGACCGTGACCAGTGGATGACGCCGCAACAACCAACTGATGAGCGCGACCGTCAACCGGGCGTCCACGCGGTCCTGTAGCAATCCGATCGGCGCGTCTTCGCGTACAGCGACCTGTGACAGCCTCGCATCGGTTGTCGCTGCGACTGTCAGTGAACGTTCGAGCGCATCCCAATACGCCTTTCGTGCAGCTCTCCGCACCTGTGCGGGGCGACTCCGTTCTCGGATCACCGCAACACGGGCCGCGGCGTCGCGGTAGCCCTGCGGATCGGCGGCCGAAGCCGGGAGGTCGAACAGTGGGCCGTCGGATTGTTCAGTCATCAGCTTCGTCCTTCGAGGTTGAGTGTTGGTAGACATGTCCGGCCAGGACTCCCAGCCTGAAGCGGCGCGGAGTCGAGCGCGCGAACTGTTGACAGTCGGCCAGCACCGGACAGCGGCCACAGACCCTGATTGCTTGTTCGTGGCGGGCGGCGACCGATGCCCGTAGTTCGCCCTCGTTGGCCGGATCGAAGACGGTGTGCAAACCACGGCAAGCGGCGCGTGACCGCCAGTCGCCGCTCATTGCGCAGCTCCGGCGACTGTGTACCTCGTGGACCTGTGGACCCAAGTCAGAGTGGAAAAAACCCGTCCTAGAAAATTTCCCAAGCCAACGGGCAAAACGGCAGGTAGATACATATATCTATATCTATTAGTTGAATCACGGGTATGTCTGTTTTCTGGGACACAGACGGGTACGGTCCACAGGTCCACAGGGTCCACACCAGGCTTCGGTAATGGCATCATCTCGTCACCAACTCGTACGTCGCCGGATCGCTGTTCGAGACGACGCGGATTACCCCGTCATCAATCAGCGCCGTCAGGCATTCATCTAGATACAGCCGCCGATCCGAACCCGATTTGGCGGCGCGCTGAATGTCGCCGCGCGTCACTGGACCCGCGGGACGCTTGCGAAGCCATGCCGCCGTACCGTCTGCGGCCTTCTGAATGCGCCGCGACGTCTCCGCCGCCCTGCCCTGCTCCCGGTGTGCGTCCGCCACGCCACGGGCCGTGGACCGCTGTTTGGCGGCGTCTCCCACGGCACGCTGTACCGACGCCCGCACGCGGTCACTGTGGGTCAGCAGCGCTTCGGCGAACTCCCAGTCCGCTTCGCTGACGTCGCCGCGTCCATGCAATACCGCCACGGCAGCGGCCAGTTTCAGCCGGACTAGGTTCCGGTGGCTGTGCAGACCGGTCAGAGCGCCCTTCGTACCCTTCAGCACCGCCCGGCGGTCCCGTCGGATCTGATCGTGGATCGGTTGGGCGACAGTCATGGTCACGTAGCCATCGCTGGGGCGTCCCCAGCCCGGTATGGGTACGTCCAGCTTCGACCGCTCCCCTTCGCCGTCATCGTCGGGAATGTGTGGGTCAGCCGTGCCCGCCCACAAAAGGCGCTGCGGTAGTCCGCCGTCTTCGCCGTCCAGCAATGCCTCGGCCCGCTCCGGCTGGACGCCGAACGTCGCCGCGGCCCGGTACGAAAAGGCTTCAACCGACGATCGGCGTTCGACTGTTTTCGTATGGACGCCGATCGACTTTCCGTCCCACATCTTCCGGAGTTCCGCTGACAACGTGGACGAATTTCGTTGCATCAGTGCGGTTGTCGAATCCACCTCCGCGAACGAGAACAAGGCCGCGCGCCGAATCGTCACGAACTTTTTTGTCCGGATCTCTTTGCCCTTGTCGTCCGTCGTCACGACGTCGCGCAGATCCCGGAACGCCACAGACAAGGCTTCCCCGGATCCCGGAGCGATCGCAGTCACCGCATCCGCCATCGTCTGATCGGTTCCGTCGAACCGAGCCGCCATCGGATCGTCCACGAACTGGACGAAGTCGGTCACGGAGTCGGAAACGCCCTTGCCGCCGCCTGACCCGCCGACGAGCGCCAACATGGAATTGAACGACGCTTCGCCGCCGACAATGGCCGGCAAACGGACCCAGTACGGGATCGACAGAATCGCGTGCATGAGCGCAACGAACAGGGCCGACCACGGACTGACGAGCCGGTCCCGTGCCTGATCCCGGATGTGTTTCGTGACCTCGGAGTATTCGAAGACAGCCAGTTCCAAGGCTTCGTCGTACGGATCCGACGACACCGTGTCCATGGCGAACGCGTCGGCGCTGTGCTCGTTGTCCGGGATCCCCAACGCTGCGCACGCCGCCGCGACGTCGCCGCCGTAGCCCAGGTGTGCGGCTACCTGAATCTTCGAATAGCCGCGGCTGCGGCCGCCCCACTCTGCCTGCGTGCTGTCAGACCACAGGTGCGCATGTCCGTTGTCGGTTTGCGAGCAACCGGGATGGTGCGCAGTGATCGACTTGCGCGCATCGTCGGCTACGCCCCCCGGCCTCGTCCACGTTGGGCATCCGCAGTTGTCCGGTTGGTACGGCGTCCACCCGTACGGTTCGAACAACGCCGCCCACTCCGTCGCGTCGCCCCAGACATCAATCGGCGAACTGCCGTGCGGGCGCGGGTCGGTGCTGCGAACCTTCGGCGCTGTCAGATCGCGAAGGAATGGCGGTAGCTCCGGGATCCCGGAACCAGTCCAGGTGTATGCCCCTTCCGCCCGCGTGGACGGCGGCACGACGACGTAGCCCTTCACCTTCGCGACCCACTTTGTCGACGCCTCGTACGCCGCTACGGTGACACCGTCGGGAACACGGAAGTACCAATGTCCGCCGCCGTGGTGGATCCGCTCCCCTGTCTCCGGGTGCACGACGCCGGGAGTTCGGACTGTCGGGTCGTGCAGTTCGGTCCCGGTGCCGTCGCGCCATGCCTGGGCGAATCCGTTCACCTGTTCCGGTGTGTCGGCGTCCACGACGACGAGCCTGGACGGTTCGAGCGCCAGACCTAGATTTATCTGATCGGCACCGTATTGTTTCGTTGCGCGTGTCAACTGACGCGCGAGGCGAGCAGCGTCGTTCGTCGCAAGGTAGACGCCCTCCGGTGCCTTCACCTTCTGATACGCCACGACGCCGCGGGCCTTCGCCGCTTCCTGGGCGTCGGCGTTGTCGGTGCGCTTCTGTGCCGCGGTGCGCATGTCCAGCGGCGGTTTCTTGGTTTTCGGTGCCAGGAACAACACGTGGCCGTCTGCCTTCGCCAGGGCGCGAATGTACGGAGCCAGATCGTGTTTGTCCGCCGCGGCCCGACTACCCATCACAGATTCGAGCGCGTCAGATCCAATCATTTTGCGGTATCCTTGCCGTGGTGTGAGTGCCAGTTTTGTTGTTTCGGGATCCCTCGCGAGTCGCGCCGCGGGGGTTTTTCCGTTTCACGAGACACCAACAGCAACAACCGAATTGGAACTTTCGCGACGCACCCAGAGCCCGTTCGCCACGTAAACCATGCGTTCAGTAGGCACACCATGTCGACAGGCTTGGTCCACATGGACCGGCAGGTGGGCCGCCGCCGCTTCCGTGATGATCATCGAGCACCACCGACTGGGGTCAGGAAGGCGTCGAGGTCAGCGGGATCTATACGAATCTCGCGACCGCCGATACGGACTGCGCGCAATTTTCCGGCGGCGATCCAGCGGCGAATTGTTCGGACCGTCACGCCTAATTCTTGGGCGGCGGACGCTTGCGTCATCAGTTCACGACGTACGCGAACCGGCCTAGTGCGGTTGGTGGACACGGTATCTCCGGTGGGTCAGAGGGACGAGGGCCGTTCGTGGCGTTCGTTCGTGACCGTGTGGAGTCGTTAACTCCGTGTCGAGAGTTTCGGGGACGTCATCCCCGCCGCACCTAATTTCTACCTGATCGGTCTCCCCATGTCCAGCTGTGTCCCGCATCGAGATGCGACTGACATACGTTGCGGTGCAATCGAATTAGTCTAGGTCAACACTACTTATTCGGACTGACAAGAGCAGATAGTGCAGCCGCAATTGCTTTGTCGCGGCCACCGGCGACGTGCTGATAGCGCAACGCAGCGGCCGGCGTCGAATGCCCAAGGCGGCCCATCAGCTCGGCCAACGAAGCCCCGGTGGCTGCGGCGAGGACGGCCCCGGAATGGCGTAGGTCGTGGAATCGAAGATCGTCACGCCCGGCTTTCGCCCGTGCGGCGTAGTACCTCCGGTACAACGTGGACGGCTGCAGATGGCCGCCGTTCACGGCTGGAAACAGCAGGGCATCTTTGCCGGGTCCGACGTGATCTTTCAGGTGTGACTCGATGGCCGGAACCAAGTGCGGAGGTATCGCGACGTCGCGTGTACCGGCTTCCGATTTCGGGTCACCGACGACGAACTGACCGTCGACACGCACCACTGCCCGCCGGATCCGAATCACCTCGTCCGTGAGGTCGACGTCTCCGCGCCGCAGCTCCGTGATTTCTCCGAAGCGCATCGCGAGCCACGAGGCGAACAGGATCATGGCCGCCCACTGTTTCGGCATTTCCTCGGTGATCGTCGCCAGTTCCGGCAGTGTCGCGGGCCGGATTTTGTGGACTCTCTTGGCAGATCCGGCCCCACGAATGTGGGCCGGGTTGTTCGTGATCTTCCCATCGTTGGCCGCCGTGGCCAGGATCGTCCGAACGAGGCCATAGGCGTGGCTTCGGAGCGTCGGCGTGGCGGCGTCCAGCTTCGCGTGCCACGCGCGAACGTCGTCGGGCGTTATCGACGCCAACGGCAGCGAACCCAGGCCGGGCAGAACTTGTACGTCGAGCAGTTTTCGATAGTGCTCGCGCGAGCGTGGCTTCAGGTCGCGTTGCTCGAGCCACGTTTCTGCGTACTCCCGGAACGACACAGGTTTTGCCTTCGACGTGACAGCGTCCGTCGGGGGCGACCACAACTCGCGGTCGATTTCGCGGCGACGATCGGTCAGCCAGGCTTCGGCGTCGATCTTCGCCGCGAACGTGGATGACGCTTTGTACTCCCGCGTATCCGGTCCCGTGTACCTAGCTTGCCAACGCCCGCTGGGGAGCTTGCGGAGACTGCCGAACGAACGCTTCCCTGCTGATTTCGCCACTGCCGGACTCCCATTTCGTGCCAGATACGTGCCAGATGAGAGTGTATCCGTGTCCGAAAGTGTCCGCTCGTGTCGTGCGTTACTGGGTGCCATTTATACAGTTCAGGGCTAGTTTCTACCAGGTCGGCCGGCGTGTTCCCAGTGACGCACGTAGCTAGTTCAATCCCAGTATCGCGCACCACAGCAAGACAAATCAGGCCCCCTTTCGAGGGGGTCTTTTTTGTGCTTCACGAATCAATTGTGGTGATTCACGCCATAGAAGTGCACAGTGGAGATGACGCACACACTTCGATGGAAGGACACTCACGTGTCGGACGATGCTCAGAGCGAACCCACAGTCGACGACGCCACCCTGGAGGAGGCGAAGAAGTCCGTGGAGGGCCTCGACGATCGCTATCGACCCGGTGCCCGGCCCACCGTCGCACTGCCGGGAACCAACGGCACCGTCGCCGGGACCGCCTTCGCGGACATGGTCGACGACAACGGCGAGATGGTGGACGCCGATGACCGGGAGTCCACCGACTCCGACGGCTCTGCGGACACGGATCACGCCGACACCCAGGAAAAGGTAACGTCCTCGAACGATGCCTGAACTCGATGGTCCCGACGCCCCCGCCGACATCGATCTCGGCGGGGGCGTCGCATTTCTGCACACACCTTCCATACCGTCACGGGGCGGCCTCGCTCTCACGCACGGTGCGGGCGGCAACTGCGAGTCGCCTCTGCTGCAGCGCATCGCGTCGGTATGGGCGGCAGCCGGATTCACGGTCCTGCGTTTCGACCTTCCTTTTCGAGTACGCAAACCCAAGGGACCGCCGCACCCGTCGAGAGCGGCCGAGGATCGGCTCGGAATCGCGTCGGCCGTCGACCGCCTCCGCGCCGAGACCTCTGGATTCATCGCATTCGGTGGGCATTCCTACGGTGGCAGGCAGGGCTCCATGATCGCGGCCGAGCGACCGGGTCTCGTCGACGGACTCGTCCTGACCTCCTATCCCCTGCACCCGCCGGGCAAGCCGGACAAGGCTCGTACACAACACCTTCCCGAACTTCGAACACCGACGGTGGTGGTGCACGGCACGAAGGATCCGTTCGGCACCACGACCGAATTGAGCGCTGCGCTCGCGCTCGTGCCGGCCCCCACCGAGCTCGTCGACATCGAGGGCGCGGGCCACGACCTTGCTTCGATGAAGTACGACGCAGCGACGAAAACCCTTGCCGGAGCCGCCTCGCTGTTCGGTGCCCCGACGTCCGATTCGTCGGTTGTCGTCCCGCTCTTCGACCCGTCGCGCTGAAGTGGTCTACTAAGGCATGCCGACCTGGGGATGGTTCATCGTGGCGTTGGTCCTCGTCGATGCTGCAGTGCTCGCGGCGTGGCTGTTGGCCCGCAAGAAGCCGGGCTCGTCCCCGGAGACCTCGCGCAACATCAGGCTCATCGGTCTCGACGAGAGCGCCCGCGCAGACATTCATTCGCTACTGGCCGCCAACAAGAAGGTTCAGGCCATCAAGGTCTTTCGTGAACGAACGGGTGCCGGACTCGCCGACGCGAAGAACGCGATCGAGAGCGTCCAGCGCGGCGAGCCGTTTCCGTCCTCCGCCACCATCGTCGACGCGGCACAATCCGGTCCGACACCCTGGGACGATCTGATCCCGCGATTGCAGTCACTGAAATCCGAGGGTAAAGCGATCTCTGCCATCAAACTGCTGCGCGACCGAACCGGGCTGTCGTTGCGCGATGCCAAGAACGCGGTCGATTTGCTGTGACCGTGCGCGTGGCAGCACGTGCCGATGCACGTCGCGTCGCCGAAGTGGCCGCGTCGACCTTTTCCCTCGCCTGCCCGCCGGGAACCCGGCCCGAGGACATCGCGCAGTTCGTCTCGAACGTGTTGTCGGCCGAGCACTTCGAGAACTACATCGACGACGCGGCCAGAACGGTGCTGATCGACGAGACAGGCGATGCCGACGTCGTGGGCTACGCCATGCTCGTGTCCGGGCCGCCTGCGGACCCCGGAATTCGCGCGACACTCTCGCCCGAGCCGACCATGGAAGTCAGCAAGCTCTACGTGCAGCCGACCCAGCACGGCAGCGGGGCCGCGGGGCGATTGATGTCGTCGTCACTCGACCATGCACGCCACTCCGGTTGTGCGACAGCATGGTTGGGCGTCAACCAGCAGAACGTGCGGGCGCAGAAGTTCTACGCCAAACACGGATTCGAGATCGTGGGTACCAAGACGTTCGTCGTCGGCGTCCAGACGCACGACGATTACGTCATGCAGGTGAGGCTGTGACGACCGCTCAGCCGACTGCAGCGAAACGGGACAGTGCCAGCAGACGCGAGGTGGCGCGCAGGTATTTCTTACGGTAACCGCCGGCCAGCATCTCCTCGGTGAAGATCTCGTCGAGCTTGCCGCCCGAGGCCGTCACCGGGATGCCCGCGTCGTACAGGCGGTCGGCGAGGACCACCAGGCGCAGAGCGATGGCTTGATCCGATGCCGGGTGCACGTTCTTCAGGAACACTGCCGGAATGCCGTCGAGCAACTTGCCGTAACGGGAGGGGTGCAACGTGCTCAGATGCGCCAGCAGCTCGTCGAAATCGTCCAGGGTTGCACCCTCGACGGTATCGGCGCGGTCGATCAGCTCGGACTCCGAGGTGGGCTCGGGAGCCGGAGGCAGATCGCGGTGGCGGTAGTCGGGGCCGTCGACCCGGATGGACTCGAAGATCGAGCCGAGTTTCTTGATCTCCCGCATGAAGTCCTCGGCGGCGAAGCGACCCTCACCGAGCTGCCCGGGCAAGGTGTTGGACGTCGCGACGATGGATACCCCGCGCTGCGAGAGCTCGGAGAGCAACCGCGAGACCAACATCGTGTCGCCGGGATCGTCGAGCTCGAACTCGTCGATGCACAGCACACTGTGGCTCGAGAGCTCCTCGAGTGCCTTGTTGAAGCCGAGAGCACCGACCACATGGGTGAGTTCGACGAACGTGCCGAACGCCTTGGGCTCGGGAACGCTGTGATAGATCGAGGCGAGCAAGTGAGTCTTGCCGACACCGAAGCCGCCGTCGAGGTACAGGCCTGCACCGATGGCCGGGGTCTTCTTACCGAAGAGACCGCGCTTGCCCTTGCCGCGGATCTTCTGCACCTTGCTCGCGAACTCCTCGGCCTTCGCAACCGCAGCAGCCTGCGTCGGCTCCTTGGGGTCGGGAATGTACGAGGAGAAACTGACGTCGTCGAACATCGCCGGCGGGACCATCTGCGCGATCAGCTGATCGGATGGAACCACGGGATTTCGGTCGACAAGGCGTGCGGGCATTTGCCGAGCGTAACGACGTGGTCTGATCTCTCTCATGCAGCTTCTCCATATTGGGACCTACTTCACATCGGAGCAGGCACCCGAGTCCGTGCCCAGCGTCGGATCGACACTCGACGACGATGCCGTCCGCGCCCTGCACGCGTATCCCACCGACGTGGACCGACCGTGGATTCGCACGAACTTCGTCGCCAGCATCGACGGATCGGTGACCGCGAACGGTAAGTCGGCGGGCCTGGGAACCCCCGCCGACGCCCGCCTGTTCGGCATCCTGCGAGAACTGTGCGACGCCGTCCTGGTCGGTGCCGGAACCGCGCGGGCCGAGAACTACGGCGGCGTCTCGCTGTCCAGCGAAGCGAAGGCACGTCGGGTGGCGGCCGGGCTGGCACCGGTTCCGACGATCGTCGTGGTCACCGCCTCCGGTTCGATCGACGCGGATTCTCGATTGGTCACCGACACCGAAGTGCAGCCGGTGGTGCTGACCTCGGCGGCGGCGGACGGCTCGAAGGTGGCCGCGCTTCGGGCAGCGGGAGCGACGGTGATCGAGGTGACCGGCGAATCGGTCTCGACCGGCGACATCGTCGCGACACTCAGCGACCTCGGATTTCGCCGCATCCTGTGCGAGGGCGGACCGGGACTGTTCGGACAGCTCGTGTCCGACGGGGCGGCGGACGAACTGTGTCTGACGATCTCGCCGATGCTGGTCGCCGGAGAGGCGGGCCGTATCGCCCACACATCCGACGCCGCCGACGCGCCGATGCACCGGGTACACGTTCTGGGCGACGCCGACGGAACGCTGCTCACGCGCTGGGTGCGTCGGCCATGAACAGTGCGCGGCCCGGCATCGATCGAAAAGTCGATAGCCTCGCACGGTGACGCAGAAATCAACGTTGCTCGCCGCGGTCCTCGTCCTCGCCACGATGTGCGCGGCCTGTGGTGCCGGCCCGTCGATCCGACCCGACGTCGCGGTGGAACAACGCTCCCCCGGTCAGCCCGCCGAGTCCTCGGCAGAGGCGCCACCGGAACCGGTCGCACTTGCCGTTCCGGCCACCGATCTGGCCTGGGCCGACTGCACCGCAGCCACACTCGGGACGTTCGGGCTCACCGCCACCACTCCCGGCCTGACACTCGAATGCGCAGAATACGAAGCCGACGTCGATGCGAGTGGACAGATGTTCGGCACGTTCGCCGTCGGCGCGTTGCGAGCGCGGCTCGACAGAACGCCCACCGACGCGGGACCTCTGGTGCTGACGTCCGGTTCGGATCGGTCCTCGACGGCCACGTTGGCCACGATGGCCGCCGGACCGCTCGCGACGCTGCTCGAGGCTCATCCCATCGTCGCGGTGGATCGACGCGGCATCGGCCGATCCACTGCCGTGGACTGCATCGACGCTGAGACCAAAACCGAGGTCGACGCGCTGGGGCAGTTCACCAGATCCGATGCCGACACGGTCGACCGCGCCGTCGACGCCGGTCGTGACGCCACGATCGAATGCACCGACACGTTGCAACCGCAGGAACTCGCGTTCGGAACCACCTACGCGGCGGACGATCTGGACCGCCTGCGGCAACTCTGGGGTGTGGAACAGATAGGCCTGATCGGTTCGGGCAACGGCGCGCTCACCGCGTTGGCCTACGCAGCGAAGTTTCCGGCCAACATCTCACGTCTGATCCTCGATTCACCGACCGGAGTCGGCGCCGACCAAATCACGTTGGCCGAACAACGGACACAGGGCAAGGAAGCAGCCTTCGCTGCGTTCGCACAGCGATGCGTCGCGCTGAACTGCTCCCTCGGCAGCGATCCGACGGCGGCCGTCGCCCAGCTGCTCCTACGCGCCGCCGGTGGCGAATTCTCGCCGCTGTCCACCCACGAGATTCTCGACGGCATCACCTTCGCCCTGGCATCCACCGCAGGCGACGCGTCGTCCCGCGCCACCGGCCTCTCCACCGCCCTCTCCTCGGCCGCCGGGTCCGACACCACCGCGCTGGCCGCGCTCGCCGAGCGGGGTCGGAACGCCTACGGCACCGACGGTCAGTTCGTGTCCCGGTGCACGGACGGCCAACAGTGGCCGTCGCCGCAGGGCGTTCGCGACCTGTCGTCGCAGTGGAACGACCGCTATCCGATCTACGGCACCGACGCTGCTCTGACGGCTCTACTGTGCTCGTCCTGGCCGACTGCGCCGTCGACTCCGCTGCCCACCTCCCTGGACGTCCCGGTGTTGGTGCTGGCCAACGCAGGCGACCCCATCGTCGGCAACGGCGGGTTGTCCTCGGTCACCGGGTTGGTCGGGGCAACCGGTGCGGCCGTCGCCTCGGCCGCGTGGCAGGGCAGCGGGCATCCGAGTCTGGGCGGATCTCAGTGTCTGCAGGGCGCCGCGGTGAACTACGCACGAGACACCGCGCTTCCGACCGACGGCACCGTCTGCCCCGCCTGAGTCGGGTACGCATCGCGGGGTGTCCTTCGCCGGTACGGTCAGCGCCTCGGGTACCGTTCCCGGGTGTCACTTAGCTTTCTGGAGCCGCGGTCAGGGCGGACGACCGCCGAGGTAATCAAGTACGCCCTGTGGCCGATCGCCATCATGACCGTCATCCAGCGCGTGGTGATCAAAGCCGTGAACGGAGACATCACCAACGATTTCAACCCGGTGTACAGCGCCGCCCTGGCATTCCTCAACCGCCAGCCGGTGTACACGGCGAACTTCGACTCGGTCGATCCGCACTACCTGTATCAACCGAGCGCGACGATGCTGCTCTCCCCCATCGCAGTAATCGACCCCGAGCGATCCCGCTGGCTGTTCATCATCGCCAGCACGGTCGCGATACTGCTGGCCCTGTACATCCTGTTGCGCATCTTCGGATTCCGGCTCGATTCGGTCGCGGCCCCCGCGCTGCTGCTGGCCGCCTTCGTCAGCGAGACGGTGACCAACACGTTGGTGTTCACCAACTTCAACGGCTTCGTACTCCTCGGCGAGGTCGCCTTCCTCGGGTTCCTCCTCCAGCGCAAGGACCTCTCGGCCGGTGTCGCCATGGGTCTGACTCTGGCGATCAAGCCGATGCTCGCCCCACTGCTGTTGCTTCCGCTGATGACGCGTCAGTGGAAGGTCTTCATCACCTCGATCGCCATCCCCGTCGTGATGATGGCCATCGCCTGGCCGCTGTCGGTGGATCCGATGAACTTCATCGACCGGACACTGCCGTATCTGCTGCAGACCCGCGACTACTTCAACAGCGCTGTCGTCGGTAACGGCCGCTACTACGGTGTTCCCGAACTCCTCACCCTCGGAATCCGAGCGGTCCTGGGAATCATGGTTCTGATCTCACTGTGGCTGCTCTACCGATACTGCCGCGAGGACCGTCTGTTCTTCTTCGCGACCACCTCGGGCTTGATCCTCACCGCACACTGGCTGCTGGGCTCGCTGGGTCAGATGTACTACTCCATGATGCTGTTCCCGCTGCTGATGACCGTCGTGCTGAAGAACTCGCTGCTGCGCAACTGGCCCGCCTGGCTCGCGATCTACGGGTTCATGAACTACGACCGATGGCTGTCGGGCCGCTGGATCGAAACCGGGCGCGCCTTGGACTACCTGCGCACCACTTTCGGCTGGGCCCTGCTCATCGTCGTCATCTTCGGCGTGCTCGTCGGACGCTATTTCGCCGCCCGAAGCGAAGGACGACTCGACGACGGAATCGAACCGAGCTACCTGCTGCCGAGCGCTCCACCTGCGAAAACGGCATAGCCCGACAAATCGTATTAGCGTGTGAGCATGAGTTCAGCAACCGACAACAATTCCGCCCCGGCCGTCCAGCTCACCGACGCACAGTGGCGCGAGAAGCTGACCCCCGAGGAGTATGCGGTGCTGCGGCAGGCAGGCACCGAACGCCCCGGCGTCGGCGAATACACAGACACCACCACCGAAGGTATCTACGAGTGCCGCGCCTGCGGAGCCGAATTGTTCCGCAGCACCGAGAAGTTCGAGTCGCACTGCGGCTGGCCGTCCTTCTTCGACCCGGCCGACAGCGACGCCGTCATCCTGAAGGAAGACACCACACTGGGAATGCGCCGAGTCGAGGTCGTCTGCCGCAGTTGCCACAGCCACCTCGG
This sequence comes from Rhodococcus sp. 05-2254-2, assembly GCF_002259095.1. Classification (NCBI taxonomy): domain Bacteria; kingdom Bacillati; phylum Actinomycetota; class Actinomycetes; order Mycobacteriales; family Nocardiaceae; genus Rhodococcus; species Rhodococcus sp. 05-2254-2. The sequence continues at coordinate 50,019 of NZ_NOZJ01000019.1, forward strand.
ACACGTCTTCGAGGGCGAGGGTTACCCCACCCCGACCGATCAGCGGTACTGCATCAACTCGATCTCGTTGACGCTCAAGCCCAGCTAGAACGATTGCGAGTGCGCAGCTAGGCGGTTGATGGTTTGGCTGCGCTTCTCGCACTGGCTCTGCCGACGCTTACGCCTCAAGGGTGCCAGGGTGCAACCACCCGGTCGCTCGGACCGTTGGCGTGTCGAAAGAAACCAGATAGTCTGTCGAGGCTAATGTCTAGCTGTGACCGATGCGGACAAAGCGCCAGCCCTACCCCTAGACGACACACCGGACGAAGACGACCCGTTTGAGCTCGACGGATTCTGGTCGTACGTTCACAAGGACGACGATGCGGAGGGTGGGCGAATCGCTGGGCTTTGCCGCAAGGTTATGGCCGAGTATGAGCTACGAACCGGCACCGCGTTAAATCTGTTCCTGGACCGCGACAGCCTTGATTGGGGCGACAAGTGGCGACAAGCAATCGACGGCGCACTCAACGAAACAACCTTTTTTATCGCGGTGGTTACGCCGAAGTTTCTTAAAAGCAAAGAATGTCGTAAAGAACTAAATTTGTTTGCAAACAACGCCAAAGCTCGCGGCATCCCCGAATTGCTGCTACCCATTCAGTATGTCGCTACACCAGGATTAGAACTCGGTGCCAAAGATGAAGTAGCACGCGCTATTGCCCAGGCACAGTATCTCGATTTTAGCGATCTTCGGCTACTTGAGGAAAGTGGTCCCGAGTACAGGGCAATGATCAGTAAAATTGTTGATCGACTTCTGAAGATAGCAAAAAGCGTCGCAAGTAAACCTGAAATTCCATCGATCGCCGATGACGGCCCGCCTGACGAAGATGACGATCAGGGTGGCGTATCCAAAGACCCGGATGACCATGTTGGTCCACAGCCAAGCGGACAGCACAACGATCCAGATTTTGACCTAGACGACGATGACGCGCCAGGACTTCTCGAATACATTGCTGAGACTGAAACATTGATGCCTGCATGGCAGCAGACGCTTGAAGAACTAAGTAAGCGCATGAACGAAATTACCGCCATTACAGATGAGCATTCACCTACAATGAAGATTGCAGCAGCTAAAGGCGCGAAAGCCCAGATTGTAGCCGCAGCAAACTATGCAAATTCCTTGATGCCCGCCGCCCAGGCATTCGAGGACACAGGCAATCTCTATGCCAATCAAGCCGTGGGAATGAACACGACGATTTTGCCCATTCTCGCGCAACTTTCTCATCAGTCGTATGAAAAACGCGAGGAAAACAGCGCAAACACTTTCATGAACTCCGTCGTTGAAATTGCACGCAACGGACGTAGAAGCGCAGTAAGCGTTGAAGATTTTCAAAAGACAGTGCGGAATGTTTCGTCGATGAGCAGGGCAATCCGCAAGCCCCTTAAAATGATCATCCGAGGTTCTCAGAGCTTTCTCGACGGACAGCAGCTCTATGACGACTGGGAACGCCGTATTCAAAAGATCATGCAAGATGACCCGCCAAATTCATTTGAAGCCGAACAGTCCGACTTCACCCTTCAGTGATATAGCGGGAGAGGGACTTAGTTGACCCCTTCGTTCAAATGATGGAGTCCTTCTTCGCTCTGCTGCAGAAGAACATCCTCGACCGCCAACGGTGGTCGACTCGCGAGCACCTACGGCTGGCGATCGTGACGTGAATCGAACGGACCTATCACTGAAAGCGCCGACAGCGACGCCTCGGCAAGCTCACTCCGATCGATTTTGAGGCAATCAACTGGCCCGCACACGCGGCATGGATCACTCAACCCACGAGTCAACCGAAGTGGGGGTAGTCCCATCGAGGCTAATGTGCGTTAGATGGCGGCTGAACTGGGCAGACGGCTCATGCAACCTTTGTAACCGCCGACCGGCGCAAATGGTGGGTAAGTATCAACTCGATCTCGCTGACCCTCAAGCCTGCATCGTGATCGGCACTGGTTCATCCATACTGTGAGTATGCGCACTTTCACCTCACCAGACCAGATCAAAGCAGCCGTCGGGGAAGACCTCGGCACCAGTGACTGGCTGCAGATCACCCAGGAACGGGTCAACACCTTCGCCGACGCCACGGGCGATCACCAGTGGATCCACGTCGACGTCGAGCGGGCGAAGAAGGAGAGCCCGTTCGGCGCACCCATCGCCCACGGATTTCTGAGCCTGTCCCTGGTATCGATGCTCAACTGGCAGGTCTACACCATCGAGAACACCAAGCTCGGAATCAACTACGGCTCCAACAAGGTTCGCTTCATCAACCCGGTGAAGGTGGGTGCGCACGTGCGCCTGCAGACCACCCTTGTCTCCGTCGAAGAGGTATCGGGCGGGGCGTTACAGATGGTGACGGCAGGAACGTTGCAGATCGAGGGCGAGGACAAGCCGGCGCTGGTCGCCGAGATCATCTCTCGGGTCGTGTTCTGACCTTGGACCGAGCAGGTGGATCGAACGCGGTGATCGGCGGCAACGGCTCGTCGTAGCGTTCGATCTCCACCAGTACGTGCTGGCCGGTGCAGCCGCGCGCGAGCGCCGACGAGCCCTCGTCCGCGGTGAGCACGTTCACGCTGCCGTGTACGCACATCGAATCGGGATCTGCCGGATCCAGTGGGTCGTACCAGGCCCCGGTGGACAACTGCACGACCGATTTCAGCATCGCGTCGTCGACAACCACACCGGCCAGGCACGAGCCACGGTCGTTGAACACCCGTACGACGTCGCCGTCCGACACTCCCCTGGCCCCGGCCGCCGACGAGTGCATTCTTATCGGCTCTCTACCCTCGATCTTCGAGTTACGGCTCACCGCACCGTGATCGAGCTGACTGTGCAGCCTGGTGCGCGGCTGGTTGGCGATCAGATGCAACGGGAACTGCTGCGCCCGGGGTCCACCGAGCCATTCCTGCGGCTCGAACCACATCGGATGCCCACGGCAGTCCTCGTAGTCGAACCCCGCCACGGTCGCCGAGAAGATCTCGATCTTTCCACTGGGGGTGCGCAGCGCGTTGCCCACCGGGTCGCGTCGAAAATCCTCGAAGAACGTCAGATCGTCCTCGGTCTTCATCCGAAACGAACCCTCGCGACGGAAATTGTCGTACTCCGGAGTATCGACGCCCCCGGCGCGCAGATATCCGCGCCACTGCTCGTACAGATGCTCGAGCCACTGTTGCGAGCTACGCCCCTCGGTGAACTGTTGCCCCACACCGAGTTTCGTAGCCAACTCCGCGAACGTGTCGTAGTCGTCGCGGGAGTCCGCGTACCGCGGGGCGGCCGGCTCCATCGCGACGAGCAAGGGATCGTTGCGTGTGCAGCTCAGATCCGATCGTTCCAACGACGTCGTCGACGGGACGACGACGTCGGCGTGCTTGGCCATCGGTGTCCAATACGGGTCGTGCACAACGACGGTGTCGGGCCTACCGAGAGCGCGACGCAGCCGCCCCAGATCCTGGTGGTGGTGGAACGGATTTCCGCCGGCCCAATAGACGATCTTGATGTCGGGATAGGTCAATCGCCTACCGTCGTAGTCGAATTCGGCACCGGGATTCAGCAGCATGTCCGAGACCGCGGCGACCGGAATCAGGTCGGGAACGGGATTGACACCCTGCGGCAAGGTCGGCAACGGATACGGAACCGGTGCCAGACCCGGCTCGTTCATCGACCCGTAGCCGTGCCCGAATCCCCCACCCGGAACGCCGATCCGGCCCAGCATCGCCGCGAGTGTCACGCCCATCCACGGGGCCTGCTCACCGTGTCGCGTCCTCTGCAGTGACCAGGTGACCGTCACCATCGTGCGTTTCGACGCCATCTCCCGGGCAAGTTCCGCGATCAGGGCGGCCTCGACGCCGCAGATCGCCGACGCCCACTGCGGTGTCTTGGGAATTCCGTCCGTGATGCCGAGCAGATATCGCTCGAACTCGGGGTAGCCCTGGCAGTACTTCTCCAGAAACTTTGTGTCGTGCAGCTTTTCGTCGACGAGCACGTGAGCCAGAGCCAGCATCATCGCCACGTCGGTACCGGGCCGCGGGGCGATCCAGCGCGCGTCGCCGTTCATGTCGCTGCGGAGCGGACTCACGGTGACGATCTGCCCACCGCGGGCGCGCATCGCGTCGAGCGAATCGACGGTCGGATGATCCGACGTACCGCCGTGATTGATGCCGGTGTTCTTCACCGGAACTCCGCCGAACGCCACCAACAACTCGGTGTGGGCGGCGATCACGTTCCAGGAGGTGGAGCGCGAGAACATCTTCCAATGCGCACCGAGGACGTGCGGCATGATGACCCCGGTCGCGCCCAGTGAGTAGCTGTGGACCGATCGCGTGTAACCGCCGATGCAGTTGAGAAAGCGATGCACCTGACTCTGCGCGTGATGGAAGCGTCCGGCACTCGCCCACCCGTACGACCCGCCGTAGATGGCCTTGTTGCCGAATGCGTCGACGACCCTGCGTAATTCGGCTGCCAGCAGATCGGTGAGCTCGTCCCACGAGACGTCGACGAACTCGTCACTGCCACGGGTGTCGGTCGGCCCCGGCCCGTGCTCGAGCCAGCCCCGGCGCACCGCCGGGGAGGTGACGCGCGATCGATGGGTCACCGACCCGACGAGGTTGCCCAACACCGGAGAAGGGTTGCTGTCGGTCACCTGGGGATGGATTGCGGTGACGTCACGTCCGTCCGACTCGGCGCGAAACATTCCCCAGTGGCCCATGTGCTGGACGCCGGCCACGCCAGTCATCGAACCACCCCGGTCATCGAATTCCGAACTCGCGCAGCGCCTTCAGTAGTGCATCGGGGCGCTGCGACGTCGGCACCGGATCGACGAGAGCGAAGTGGCATCCGATCTCTCGTGCCGCACCGTCGGCCTCGTCACTGTCGCCCACCATCAGCGTCACCGCGGGGTCCACACCCAACGCCGTCACTGCGTGCCGGAAGATCTCGGGCTGCGGCTTGACGTGACCGACCTCGAACGAGAGCACGAATTCGTCGACGAACCTGTCGAGACCGCGATCGACGAACGCGGGACGGATGTCGAATGCGATGTTGCTCAGGACCCCGGTCCGAATCGATTCGGCAGCGAGCTTTTTCAGCACTGCTTCGGTATCCGGGTACGGCGTCCAAGAATCTGCGTCGATCACGCGACCGTAGACGGATTGTGCGTGCGCCGGATCGGTGACACCGGACTGCGCGAGCACATGCAGATAGGCCTGCCGGTGCAGGGCCGGATCGAGGTCTCGGTTTCGCCACGCATGACGCGTCGCATCGTCGAACTCGACCGTCTCCCCCACCGGTGCCGTCATACGGCGCATCAGTTCCGCGGCTCCCGCACCGTCGACGGGGGTGCCGTCGGCGTCGTGGATCCCGTCGAACCACGAGGGGTGCTCCTCGAGCCTGAACAACGTGCCCGAGAAGTCGAACAGAACGGCCTCGATCGCGGGTGCGCCTGTCGTCGTCACGGCAGGGATTCGACGAGCGCGTCCACCTCGACCCGAGGGCCGGTGAAGAACGGGGTCTCCTCGCGCACGTGTCGCCTCGCCTCGGTGGCCCGCAGGTCGCGCATCAGGTCCACGATGCGATCGAGTTCGGGAGCTTCGAAGGCCAGGATCCACTCGTAGTCGCCGAGTGCGAACGACGGCACGGTGTTCGCCCGCACGTCCTTGTAGTCGCGTGCGGCCTTGCCGTGATCGGCGAGCATCGTGCGACGCTCGTCGTCGGGCAGCAGGTACCAATCGATCGAACGGACGAACGGGTAGACGCAGATGTACGCGCCCGGATCCTCGCCGGCGATGAAGGCCGGGACATGGCTCTTGTTGAATTCGGCGGGGCGATGCAGCGCGGTGTTGCTCCACACCGGAGTACTCGCCTTGCCCAGCGCGGTCGTGCGACGGAAATCGGAGTACGTCGCCTGGAGGTCCTCGATACGCTCGGCGTGCGTCCACACCATGAAGTCGGCGTCGGCGCGCATACCGGCGATGTCGTACACCCCGCGCACCGCGACACCCTTGTCTTCACGACTTTCGAAGAACACCTTCGCTTCCTTGGCGGCCGCGGCCCGATCCTCGCCGAGAACACCGGGCGTGACCTTGTAGACCGAGAACATCAAGTAGCGAAGAGTCGAGTTGAGCGCTGAGTAATCGAGGCGTGCCATGGCCCTATCGTGCCACTTCGACCAGACGGGCGGCAGCGGTGGTGGCGGACGCAATACACGCGGGCACCCCCACACCGCGCTGCCAGGCACCGGTGACCTCGAGACCGGGTAGGTCGGCGACTCCTGCCTCGATGGCGGCGACGCGATCGAGGTGCCCCGGCGCGTACTGCGGTAGGCCTCCCGGCCAGCGCTGCACGGTCGCAGCGATCGGCTGCGCATCGATGTTCGCCACCGTCGCGAGATCCGCGAGTGCGATCTGGATCGACTCCGCGTCGGATCGGTCCGACGCCGTCGTGTCACCGAAGCGGCCGAGCGAGGCCCGCAGCAGTACCGCGTCACGCTCGGCCAGGTGCGGCCACTTGCGGCTCGACAGGGTGAATGCCTTCACGTCCAAGCCCGCGTCGGTGGCCACCAGGATTCCCGAATTCTGCGGAAGTTCGGTCGTCTTGGGAAAAGCGAGCGCGACGACGACCGAGGATGCGAGATCGATGTTCCGCGCGGCCTGCGACGCCGCGGGCGCCACCTCGGCGATGAGCCGGCCGAGAATCGGCGCAGGGACCGCCAGCACCACGCCGTCGACGCGTCCGACTCCTTCGACGAACCATCCGCCGGACTCGCGGCGGATCTCACCGACGCCTGCACCGACCACCGTCCGGGCATCGGTCGCAGCGACGAGGGCATCGAGCAACACCGCGTAACCGTCGCGCAGCCCGCCGAACACCGGCCCCGGCGACGGGGTGGGCAGCGCTGCCAGCACTGCCTCGGTCAGGTTGGCTGCTCCACCGTCCAACGCGGCAGCCAACGTGGGCAGTGCCGCACGGATGCCGATCGAGCTCGACGAACCGGAGTACACGCCGCCGAGCAGCGGATCGACCGAACGGCTGACCACCTGGGAGCCGAACCTGGTGCCCACGAGATCGGCCACACCGACGTCCGAACCCGCGGTCCAGGCGAAGGGCCGAGAGGTCTCGGTCTCGATGAGGTGCAGGTCCTCGGGGTCCACCAGATCCCGTACCGAATCGGCGGACGACGGGATGCCCATCAGAGTGCCGACCGGGAGCGCGTGAGTTCGACCGCCGGAATAGACGAGCGGACGGACCGGCGCCGGGTAGACCAGCTGATCCGACAGACCGAGCTCGGCCAGCAGTGCCGGCACTTCGGGACGTCGACCGATGAAAGCCTCCGCACCGACGTCGAGCGAGTCCGCGCCGACCGCGGTGGTGCGCAGCGTGCCGCCGAGACGCGACGACGCCTCGACGACAGTGATCTCGGCACCCGGCCCGCAGGACTGCCGAAGGCGATACGCCGCGACGAGGCCGGAGATTCCGCCGCCGACCACGGCGTACCGCCGAACCGTCACAACGAATGCACCAGCGAGACCACCCGGGTCAGAACCTCCGGATCGGTGTCGGGGAGCACTCCGTGGCCCAGGTTGAACACATGTCCGCGAGCACCGGCCGCCAGCGCGCGATCCGCCTCGGCGGTGATGCGTCGAACCTCTGCCTCGACCGCATCCCAGCCGGCGAACAGCACCGCCGGGTCGAGATTTCCCTGCAGCACCTTGCCGCCGCCTACGCGATGCACGGCGTCGTCGAGTGGGATTCGCCAGTCGACACCGACGACGTCGGCACCGGCTTCACCCATCGCCCCGAGCAACTCGCCGGTTCCGACTCCGAAGTGGATCTTCGGTACACCGGCCGAGGACACGGCGTCGAACACGCGCGTCGAATGCGGCAGCACGTACTCGCGGTAGTCGGCGAGGGACAGCGCACCCGCCCAGGAGTCGAACACCTGCACTGCGTCGACGCCTGCGGCGAGCTGAGCCTGCAGGAAGGTGATCGTCGTGGTGGCCAGTGCGTCGAGCAGGGCGTGCCAGGTCGCCGGATCGGACCGCATGAGCGCCTTGGTCTTCTCGTGATTACGACTCGGGCCGCCCTCGACCAGATACGACGCGAGGGTGAACGGTGCGCCTGCGAAACCGATGAGCGGTGTACCGGCGAGCTCACGGGTGAGGATACGCACCGCATCGGCCACCGGCTCCACCTGATCCGAAGTCAGGATCGGCAGTGCGGCCACATCGGCAGCCGACCGCACCGGCTGCGCGACGACCGGTCCGGTGCCAGCGACGATGTCGAGATCGATACCGGCGGCCTTGAGCGGAACGACGATGTCCGAGAACAGAATTGCCGCGTCCACGTCGTGCCGACGAACAGGCTGGAGAGTGATCTCGGCCACGAGATCGGGTCGGAAGCACGAGTCCAACATGCCGATGCCGGCGCGAATCTTGCGGTACTCCGGGAGCGATCTACCGGCCTGGCGCATGAACCACACCGGCCGACGCGAGGGAGCTCGACCTGCGATCGCGGCCAGGAACGGCGCGTCCGGGAGTTCTCGACGGGCGGGGGCTGTGGCGTGCGGTTCGGCGTTCATCATGTTCCATGCTGCCACGCGCGAGGAAAGCTCCTGCCACCAAGGGCGACACACCGACTTCGGTTGCATCACGGCCCGGCGCGCCTCCGCGTCCAGGCAACGTGACGCGTCTAACGTCCGGTGACGTGACCGAACCCCAATCCACCGCCGAACCTGCGCCGTTCCGCGCCGCCATCGACGCGATGCATCGGGCTCAGGTACACCCGGCGATCGAAATCGGTCCGATCCGGCCGCCGCAGCGACTCGCTCCCTACAGTTACGCGATCGGGGCCGAGGTTAAGCATCCGGAATCCGACCGGATCGACGAACAGAGCGACGGCGACGCCTTCGGCCGCCTGATCCTGCTGTACGACCCCGACGGTGCCGAGGCCTGGAACGGCACCCTCCGATTGGTCGCGTACATCCAAGCGGACGTGGACGAATCCCTCGCCGACGATCCTCTGCTCCCCGAGGTCGGCTGGAGTTGGCTGGTCGACGCGCTGGAGTCGCGCTCGGAGCCGCTCAACGCACTCGGCGGCACGGTCACCTCGACCAGCTCGGTGCGTTACGGCGACATCGCCGGGCCACCCAAGGCCCACCAGCTCGAACTACGCGCCTCGTGGACGGCCACGTCCGAGGACCTCTCGACGCACGTCGAGGCGTTCTGCGAGGTGCTCGCCTACGCCGCCGGTTTGCCGCCCGCGGGCATCACCACCCTCGGCCAGCGCAGTTCCAGCCGGACATAGTGGGCGGTCCTTCCACCCGCAGGGCTTAGAGTCACATCTCATGTCAGCCGAGAGTTCTCCCGAGACCACGCCGGACGACGAGGCGAACGAGCCTGTCGCCGTTCCGCTACTGGCCCCGGCTGACGGCATACCCGACGTGGTCGACACGCAGGACGCCGTGCGCGCGGCTGCCGCCCTTCTCGCATCGGGTCACGGCCCCCTCGCCGTCGACGCCGAACGTGCGTCGGGCTTCCGCTACTCCCAGCGCGCCTACCTCCTGCAGTTCCGTCGCCGCGGCGCAGGCACGGTTCTGCTCGATCCGATCCCGGTCACCGGCGACCTCGCTCCGCTCGCCGAGGTGATCAACCCGCTCGAGTGGGTACTGCACTCCGCAGATCAGGATTTGCCGGGACTCGCCGAGCTCGGCCTGGTACCCGCCACGCTCTACGACACCGAACTCGCAGGCCGCCTCGCCGGATTCGATCGAGTGGGGCTCGGAGCCATCGTCGAACGCACCCTCGGACTGGCGTTGCAGAAAGGCCACGGAGCGGCCGATTGGTCCACCCGGCCGCTACCCGACACCTGGCTCAACTACGCAGCACTCGACGTCGAGGTTCTGCTCGAGCTGCGCGACGCAATGGCCGAAGAGCTCGAACAGCAGGGCAAAACCGAATGGGCCACACAGGAATTCGCCCACATCCTCACCCTCGGGCCACCCAAACCCAAGACCGACAGATGGCGTCGGACATCGGGGATCCATGCGATCAAATCTCCCCGCACTCTTGCTGCCGTTCGCGAATTGTGGAGCACCCGAGACGAACTGGCGGCCAAGCGTGACGTGGCACCGAGCCGGGTGTTGCCCGACTCGGCCATCGTGGCGGCCGCAACGGCGGACCCCAAATCCGCGCGCGAGCTCGAGCAGCTACCGGTATTCGGCGGTCCCCGTCAGCGCAGATCGTCCCGATTGTGGGCCTCGGCCCTGACCCGTGCGCGGGCGCTCCCGACATCCGAATTGCCTTCGATGGCAGCGTCTTTCGACGGTCCACCCCCGGTCAATCGGTGGGCTCGCCGCGATCCCGATGCGGCAGCGCGACTAGCCGACGTACGAGCGGCGATGACCGAGCTCAGCGAATCGGTGTCGGTGCCGGTCGAGAATCTGTTGATGCCGGATCTGCTGCGCCGCCTGGTGTGGGATTGGCAGAGTCCGGTCGATCCCGATGTCGACCCTGCCGAGCTGATCGAGGCCCGACTGGCCGACGGCGGGGCCCGGCCCTGGCAGCGAACGCTGGCGGTGCCGGTACTGACGAAGGCACTGCACCCTTCTCAAGTTACCGACGGGTAATACCCGCTACAGTAGGGGTCGCGTCCGGGCACCCGGGCGAGTCGTCCGCATCTGTCGGGAGGATCGAAAAGCGTGTCTGTACCCGCGTCCACCAGCTCACAGAGGAATGTTGTCTTCGTCGACGGCATCCGTACCCCGTTCGGCAAAGCAGGCCCCAAGGGCATGTACGCCGACACTCGCGCAGACGACCTCGTCGTCAAGGCAATCCGCGAACTCCTTCGCAAGAACCCCAATCTCCCTCCCGAGCGCATCGACGAGGTCGCGATCGCCGCGACCACGCAGACCGGTGACCAGGGTCTGACCATCGGCCGTACGTCCGCGCTGCTCGCCGGACTCCCCCGCAGCGTCCCCGGCTTCGCGATCGACCGCATGTGCGCGGGCGCGATGACCTCGGTGACCACCACCGGGTCGGGCATCGGCTTCGGCCAGTACGACGTCGTGATCGCAGGTGGCGTCGAGCACATGGGCCGCCACCCGATGGGTGAGGGCGTCGACCCCAACCCGCGTTTCCTCGCCGACAAGCTTGTCGATCCCAGCGCGCTGGTGATGGGCAACACCGCCGAGAATCTGCACGACCGGTTCCCGAGCATCACCAAGGACCGCACCGACGCGTACGCCGTCGCCAGCCAGAACAAGTACGACGCGGCCAAGAAGGCCGGCTTCATCGCCGACACTCTCGTGCCCGTCGCCACCAAGTCCGCCGCAGGATGGGGCCTGGCCACCGAGGACGAGCCGCCTCGCCCCGGAACCACCGTCGAAGACCTCGCCAAGCTCAAGACGCCGTTCCGTCCCGCCGGTCGCGTCACCGCAGGCAACGCCGCAGGACTGAACGACGGTGCCACCGCCGCGATCCTCGCCGGCGAGGACACCGCGCACGAACTCGGCCTGAACATCGGTATGCGCATGGTCGGCTTCAGCTTCGCCGGCGTCGATCCCGCCGTCATGGGCATCGGACCGGTCCCCGCGACCGAGAAGTTGCTCGGCCGAACCGGATTGAGCATCGACGACATCGGCCTGTTCGAGATCAACGAGGCCTTTGCCATCCAGGTCCTCGCGTTCCTCGAGCACTACGGCATCGCCGACGACGATCCGCGCGTCAACCAGTGGGGCGGTGCCATCGCGTGTGGCCACCCCCTCGCATCCTCGGGTGTTCGCCTGATGACGCAGCTGAGCCGCCAGTTCGCTCAGCAGCCCGACGTCCGCTACGGCTTGACGACCATGTGCATCGGTCTCGGCATGGGCGGCACCGTCATCTGGGAGAACCCCAACCACGCTGACTATTCAGGAGCGAAGGCATGAGCGACATCACCACAGCGTTCAGCGACGAGGTAGTCACGAACGCGTTCACGAAGCTTGTCTCCGTACCGGGGCTCGACGGCTCCATCGCCCTGGTGACCTTGGACAACGGCTTCGATCACACCAAGCCGTCGACCTTCGGTCCCGGTGGACTGGCCAAGTTCGACGCCGCCCTCGACGAGGCATTCGCAGCGAACCCGGTGGCCATCGCCGTCACCGGTAAGCCGTTCATCTTCGCCGTCGGTGCCGACCTCAACGGTGTGCCGAACATCAAGACCAAGGACGAGGCGCTGCAGATCGGACAGCTCGGTCACAAGGTCTTCCGACGCCTGCGCGAGTCGACCGTTCCGACGTTCGCCTTCATCAACGGTGCCGCACTCGGTGGTGGCCTCGAAGTGGGACTGCACTCGCACTATCGGACCGTCGCGGAGAACGCTGCCGCACTCGGTCTTCCCGAGGCCTTCCTCGGCCTGGTACCGGGATGGGGTGGAACTCAGTTGCTGCCCAACATCATCGGAGCCTCGAACGCGGTCACCGTCGTCATCGAGAACGCACTGAACCAGAACCGCGTCCTCAAGCCGCAGCAGGCACTCGACCTCGGCATCGCCGACGCCCTCTTCGGCGGAGCCGACTTCCTCGAGCAGTCCCTCGCGTGGGCTGCTCAGGTCGTCAAGGGCGAGATCACCCCTGCCCGTCCCGAGATCGACCGCGGGCAGGCCTGGGACGACGCCATCGCCCGCGCCAAGGGCATCGTCGCGGGCAAGACCAACAACTTCGCCCCCGGCCCCGTCGCCGCGGTGGAGCTGCTCGAACTCGCCAAGAGCACCGACATCACCGACTCTGCTTCACTCGACAAGGCCTTCGCGGCCGAGGACGAGGCCCTGTCCACGTTGTTGGTCAAGGACGAGCTCCGGGCCGGGCTGTATGCCTTCGACTTGGTGCAGAAGCGCGCCAAGCGTCCCGCCGGTGCACCCGACAAATCGCTGGCGCGCAAGATCTCCGGCGTCGGAATCGTCGGTGCCGGCCTGATGGCCAGCCAGCTCGCACTGCTGTTCGTTCGGCAGCTGAAGGTGCCGGTGATCCTCACCGACATCGATCAGGAGCGCATCGACAAGGGCGTCGGCTACGTCCACGGCGAGATCGACAAGCTGCTCGGCAAGAAGCGCCTGTCCCCCGATGCCGCAAATCGGTTGAAGGCGTTGGTGTCCGGCTCGATCGACAAGTCCGCGTTCGCGAACACGGATTTCGTCATCGAGGCCGTGTTCGAGAACCTGGACGTGAAGAAGAAGGTGTTCGCCGAGGTCGAGGAATTCGTCTCTGCCGAAACGATCCTCGCGACCAACACGTCCTCGCTGTCGATCACCAAGATGGCGGCAGACCTGAAGCACCCCGAGCGCGTGGTGGGCTTCCACTTCTTCAACCCCGTCGCAGTCCTGCCACTGCTCGAGGTCGTCAAGGGTGAGAGGACCGACGATGCCACTCTCGCAACGGCATTCGCGACGGCCAAGACCCTCAAGAAGTCGGCCGTACTGTCGGCGGATCTCCCCGGATTCGTCTTCAACCGTCTCGTCACTCGCGCGTCGAACGAGATCATCAGCGCCATCGACGAGGGCACCCCGTTCGATGTCGCCGACGGCGCTGTGGGCGAACTCGGCATGCCGATGAGTCCGCTGACGTTGCTGGCACTCGTCGGACCGGCCGTCGCTCTGCACACCGCCGAAACCCTGGCCGAGGCATACCCGGAGCGGTTCAAGGACTCCGCCGGGTTCCGCGCTCTCGTCGAGGCGAAGAAGCCGGGTGTGTGGACCTACGGACCCGAGGGCCAGGTCGTCGATCCCGAGGTCGCCGCACTGTGGCCGCAGGGCGATTCGCCGTCGACCGCCGAGCAGGTGCTCGAGCGCACCCGCAACGCGATCGCCGACGAGATCAAGATCATGCTCGACGAGGGCGTCGTGGCTGCAGCCGAGGACATCGACCTCTGCCTGCTCCTCGGCGGCGGATTCGGCTTCTGGAACGGCGGCATCACTCCGTACCTGGACCGTAGTGGGGCTTCCGAGGCCGCCACCGGTCAGCGCTTCCTCGCACCGGGCGTCGCCAGCGTCTAGCACTGCCCGCCGAGTTCGAGGTTGTGGACGGATTTCTCCGCATTTTCGTCCACAACCTCGAACTCGGCTTTTTCGTGTCGAGATAAGGTCTGATCCGATGAACAGCGAACGCAGTCGGTTGATCGGAATCGGCTACCGCATGCTGGGTTCCTACAGCGACGCCGAAGACGCCGCCTCCGAGGCTCTCGTTCGCTGGTACCGACTCACCGACGCCGAACGCGACGCCATCGACGTCCCAGCGGCGTGGCTCACCCGAGTGGTAGGCCGCATCTGCCTCGACGTACTGAGTTCCGCTCGCGCTCGACGCGAGAACTACGTCGGTCAGTGGTTGCCGGAACCTGTCCCCGGCGTCGATTCCCGCGACGCGACCACGATGGACCCGGCCGACCGAGTAGTGCAACAGGATTCGGTGACCCTCGCGCTGCTCGTCGTGCTCGAGTCACTCGGTCCGGCGCAGCGAGTCGCCTTCGTACTACACGACGCGTTCGCCGTTCCGTTCGACGAGATCGCCACCGTCCTGGATCGATCACCGGCCGCCTGCCGCCAACTCGCCTCTGCCGCACGAGCTCACGTGCATTCCCGTCACCGCTCCGTCGCCGACCCCATCGACCACGACCGCGTCGTGCGGGCTTTCGCGTCGGCCTCGGCAGGCGGAGATCTCGCATCCCTCGTCTCGGTGCTCGCGCCCGACGTCGCCCTCGTCAGTGACGGCGGCGGCCACGTCTCCGCGGCCCGCAACGCCGTCCTCGGATCCGATCGAGTCGCTCGGTTCGTTCGCGGCATCACCGCCAAGTCGACCGACCTCGAGTGGTCCATCGAACCCGTCAACGGCCTGTCGGGCATCGTGATGCGGCGCGGCAGCGCGGTGTTCGGCGTCATCGGGTTCGACGTCGCCGACGGCGTGGTCTCGAGCGTCTGGATCGTGCTCAATCCGGACAAACTCCGGCGTTGGGTCTGATGCACGCCATACATTCGTCGCGGCTGTGTCGTCAGAGAGTAGAGGCCCGCCACACGCGGTCCGATCAACTCTCGAGAAACAGGTGGATACGCGATGAAGCTAGCCGTAGCCGGGGGAACCGGAACAGTCGGAGTGCACGTGGTCGAGGTTGCGCGTGAACGCGGCCACGACGTGGTCGTTCTGTCGCGATCTGCGGGTGTGGATCTCGTCACCGGGGCAGGACTGTCCGACGCCCTGTCCGGAGTCGAGGCGGTCGTGGACGTCGCGTCGACGCGGACGGTCTCGGCGAAAGAGTCGACGGCGTTCTTCGCCGCCGTCACGCGAAACCTGCTCGAGGCGGAGAGTGCGGCCAGTGTCGGCCATCACCTGGCGCTGTCGATCGTGGGGATAGACAAGGCGCCGCACGGCTACTACGCCGGAAAGGTGGAGCAGGAGAGCGTCGTTCGTGCTGGAGCAGTGCCCTGGACGATTCTTCGAGCCACTCAGTTCCACGAGTTCGCCGGCCAGATCCGCGCGCAGGCGTCGTTCGGTCCGGTGAGCATCATCCCGAAGATGGTCTCGCAACCGATCGCGGCCCGCGAGGTCGCCGAACGACTGATCGACCTCGCGGAGCGGTCCCCGGCAGGTCGGGTCGCCGATCTCGGTGGACCACGTGAGGAACGCATGGCCGAGATGGTGCGGCGCTACGCACGGGCAATTGGTGCTCGCGGCCTGGTGCTCGAGGTCCCGATTCCCGGCGCGTACGGTCGCGCGATGCGAGACGGAACGCTGGTCACCACGACCGAGTCGGATCACGGTCTCCAGACCTTCGATCAATGGTCGGCCGCCCAGGCGCGCTAGCCATCTGCCGCCGAACTCGAAGCTGTGGACGACTTTCGGCAGTTTTCCGTCCACAACTTCGAGTTCGACAGACGAAATATCGGACAATTCACCTTTTTCGGTGAGCCGA
Source organism: Rhodococcus sp. 05-2254-2 (assembly GCF_002259095.1). Lineage (NCBI taxonomy): Bacteria > Bacillati > Actinomycetota > Actinomycetes > Mycobacteriales > Nocardiaceae > Rhodococcus > Rhodococcus sp. 05-2254-2. Next base: position 65,964 of record NZ_NOZJ01000019.1, read on the forward strand.
TTCCTGTACGCCACGAATATCGAGTCGATTTCGCTCCCATTCCGTCGGTGCGAGGACGATGATGGCGATCGACCACCAAGGATGCTGGTTCACCTCGAAAGCTGGGTCACGTGATGACGCAATCCACCGATCGGCACACTGCCAAAGTCATCGGAGTCACGATTGCCGCCGCTGTCGGCGGCTTCCTGTTCGGGTTCGATTCGTCCGTCGTCAACGGCGCGGTGGACTCCATTCAGGAGAACTTCGCACTGTCGTCGTTCGTCACCGGCTTCGCAGTGGCCATCGCACTTCTCGGTTGTGCGGTCGGTGCCTGGTTCGCCGGCCGGCTCGCCGACAGCTGGGGCCGAAAGAAGGTGATGCTGCTCGGTTCCGCACTGTTCACCATCTCGTCGGTGGGATCCGGATTCGCGTTCAGCGTCCCGGATCTCATGCTCTGGCGTGTACTCGGCGGCCTGGGCATCGGCATCGCATCGGTGATTGCGCCCGCATACATCTCGGAAATAGCCCCGGCCCGCTATCGAGGTGGATTGGCCTCGCTGCAGCAGCTGGCCATCACCATCGGAATCTTCGCTGCTCTGCTGTCGGACGCGGTGCTGCAGAACGCGGCAGGTGGGCCGTCGAACGACCTGTGGTTCGGACTCGAGGCCTGGCGATGGATGTTCCTCGTCGGCGTCGCACCAGCACTCGTCTACGGCTTTCTCGCCACGCTGATTCCCGAGTCGCCCCGATACCTCGTCGGAAAACATCTCGACGAGGAAGCGGCCCGCATTCTGGGAGACATCACCGGGGAGGTGAACCCGAACGAGAGGGTGAAACAGATCCGACTGACCTTGCGTCGGGAATCGAAATCATCCTTCGCCGATATCCGTGGACCGAAGTTCGGGCTGCACCCGATCGTCTGGGTCGGTATCACCATGGCGATCCTGCAGCAGTTCGTCGGAATCAACGCGATCTTTTACTATTCGACGACTCTGTGGAAGTCCGTCGGCTTCAGCGAGAATCAATCGTTCGTCACCTCGGTCATCACTTCGGTCATCAATGTCACGATGACATTCGTCGCCATCTTGTTCGTCGACCGATTCGGCCGACGAAATCTGCTCATGATCGGCTCGATCGGAATGTTCGTCGGCCTCGTACTCGCGGCCGTCTCGTTCAGCCAGGCAGTGGGTAGCGGGGACCAACTCGAATTGCCATCGCCCTGGGGCCCTGTGGCTCTCGTCGGTGCCAACCTTTTCGTCGTGTTCTTCGCCGCAACCTGGGGCCCGATCATGTGGGTGATGCTCGGAGAGATGTTCCCCAACCGAATGCGAGCAGTCGCACTCGGTATCAGTACTGCCGCGAACTGGATTGCCAACTTCGCCATCACACTCGCGTTTCCGCCGTTGTCCGACACCATCGGACTCGGATTCATCTATTCGTTCTTTGCGTTCTTCGCGATCGTGTCCTTCTTCTTCGTCAAGTACAAGATCAAGGAAACCAAAGGAATGGAGCTCGAGGACATGGAGATCTGACATGCCGATGTTCGTCGTCGAATACGCGTACACCCCCGAGACCTCCTCGGGCCGTGACGATCACCGCACCGATCACCGCGCCTGGTTGCGAGAACTCGAGCGCCGCAAGATCCTCCGATCGTCGAGCCCGCTCGCCGATCACAGTGGTGCCACGATGATCGTCGAAGGCACCGACAAAGCAAGTGTGGAGCGGATGTTCGCACACGACCCCTTCGCCCTGGCCCATCTGATAGATCGCGTTCAGATCGAAGAATTGGCCGCCGGGACGTAACGGATCGTCGAGTCCTTGCGCAATCCTGTCGCCGCTACCGCCAGAACGATCACGTAGACAACGCAATACGCGTTCCGCAGTCCTCCGTCGAGAATCGGCGATACGGACTGCATGAACGTGCCGATCACCACCACATCGGCCTGAGTGCGATACCAGGCCACGAAAGGCGCAGTCGCGGCGAGCACTCCGAGAACACGGAGGATGCGGTGTCGTGTGCTCGACCGCGAACACGCGTCGAGTCCGATCACCAGCAGCGGAACGCACCACACCCAGTGATGGCCCCAGGAGAACGGCGAGACCATCGGGGCCGTGAGACCGCACAGCGTCATCGCCAGCAGTGTTCTACCCGCCCGGTGAGCTCGATACGACACCCACATGCCTGCGGCAAGGACGACCACCGCCACCGGCAACCACACGAACACAGGCGGATGCTCGGTTCCCCACGCCCGCGCCACCATCCCCCGAACCGACTGATTCGCGGGAGACGTGGTCGACCCCACTCGGTCCGAGGCGAGGATCGCGGAGGTCCAATAGCGCCACGCGTCGGAAAACACGACCACGAACCCGATCAGCACCGTGACAAGACCGGTGACGGCCGCGGTCCATGCCGTTCGCCACTGCTTCTGCACGATCGACATGACGACGAACAGGCCCGGGGTCAGCTTCAGACCGGCCGCAATTCCGACACCGAACCCTCGGAACCTACTGCCCTCGGGCCGACCGAGATCCCACAGCACCAAGGCGAGCAACAGCAGATTGATCTGGCCCAACCACAGCGACATGCGCACCGGCTCGAGCCACGAGCAGCCCACTGCAAGAGCCACACTCACCACCTTGGTCCGCGTGCTGTTCTCGTAACCGAGTCGACGCCAGCTGAGATAGACCACTCCGTAGAGCAACACGACGTTGGATATGTTCACCAGCAATCCGGTGGCGGTATCGGACAGCAAGCCCAGAGGCGCGAACAGCACCGCGGCGAACGGCGGATACGTGAACGGCAGCGTGCCGAACAACGAGAACGAGTACAGCCCTTCGCCACTGAGCACGGTTGCGCCGCCGTGCCGGTAGACGAGAGCGTCGACACCGTTGCCGAACAATCCGTACAACGAGTCGAACGACAGCAAACGATCGTGAGCAGCGAATGCCACCACACCGATCACTGCCGACATCGCCACGAACCACCGCGAATGCCGTCGCTCCACCCCGTCGTTCCGGGAATCCAGAGCAGGAGTGCAATCCACGGGTTCGACGGCAGCCCAGTCGGAGTCACCGTCGCCGAGAGCCGGATCGATTCGGCTGTCCGAGACGTCGGTTCTGCCGTCGAAGACGAGGGTCATGGACAAAACATGCCAGTCGTCCCGGTTTGTCCAGCAACGACACACCAGTCACACAGGTCACATATTCGCAAAGAAAATTATCGTCACTCGGCAACGCAACGGTGGGAACCGTCGGTGCTCTTCTCACTCGTGATGACGGTACCGATGGCAGTCGCGGGCGCGGTGACCGGACGCCGCGCGTTCTACGGCGTCGACGTCCGGCGAGAAGCCGGCGTCAGAGGCTCTTGACCCAGTGCGAAACCCGCTGCACGACGTCCTCGCAGGTGAGACCGAGTTCGTGGTGAAGCTGCTCGCGCGATGCATGGTCCAGGAATCGTTGTGGCACACCGAGATCGCGACACGGGGTGTCGACACCTGCCGCGCGAAGAGCCGCGGACAGAGTCGAACCGATACCACCGTGCAGGCCACTGTCTTCGAGGGTGACCACCATCCGGTAGTCCTCCGCCAATTTCAGCAGCGCCTGCGGGATGGGCAGCACCCATCTGGGGTCGACGACGGCCGCCGAGACGCCGTCCTGTCGGAGTTTCTCCGCGGCGTGCACGGCCAGCGGACCGAACACTCCGACGGCCACAATCAGCACATCGCCCGTGGCACCCGACGGCTCGCTCAGTACGTCGACGATTCCGTCCAGTCTGCGTACTGCCGGTACCGTCTCGGTCACTGCGCCCTTCGGAAAGCGCAGGGCAGTGGGTCCGTCGGACGTGGCGATCGCCTCGGCCAACTCTTCTCGCAGAGTCTCGGCATCGCGCGGTGCCGCCACCTTCATGCCGGGGACGATGCCGAGCAGAGACATGTCCCACATGCCGTTGTGGCTGGCACCGTCGGCCCCGGTGACACCGGCGCGGTCCAGCACCACGGTGACCGGCAGTCCGAGCAGCGCCACGTCCATCAGCAGCTGGTCGAACGCTCGATTGAGGAAGGTGGAGTAGATCGCGACCACCGGATGCATGCCGCCCAGCGCCAGCCCGGCAGCCGACGTCATCGCGTGCTGCTCGGCGATTCCGACGTCGAACAATCGGTCGGGGAACCGCACTCCGAACGCGGCGAGACCGGTGGGCGCGGCCATCGCTGCGGTGATCGCCACGACGTCCTCGTTCTGCTCACCCTGCTCGATCAATGCCGCCGAGAACACCGAGGTCCAGTCCGGTGCCGACTTGGATCGCGCCAGTCCGGTCAACGGATCGATGATCCCGGTGGCGTGCATCTGGTCTGCGACGTCGTTCTCGGCGTGCACGTAGCCCATGCCTTTGCGCGTCACCGCGTGGACGATGACCGGACCGCCGTATGCCTTGGCTCGGCGCAATGCCGATTCCATCGCGTGCTGGTCGTGGCCGTCGACAGGCCCCAGGTATTTGATACCGAGATCGGTGAACATCACCTGCGGGCTGATGGCGTCCTTCACCCCGGCCTTCATGCCGTGCAACATCGCGTAGGCCGTGGGCCCGACGATCGGAATGCGACGAACGATACGACGACCGTTGTCCAGCACCTTCTCGTACCCGGGCTGGAGCCGCAGGGCCGCCAAATGATCGGCCAGGCCCCCGATGGTCGGGGCATAGGAGCGACCGTTGTCGTTGACGACGATCACCAGGGATCGGTCGCGGCCTGCGGCGATGTTGTTGAGGGCCTCCCAACACATTCCGCCGGTCAGGGCACCGTCGCCGACCACGGCGACGACGTGGCGGTCGGTCTCGCCCTTCAGGGCAAACGCTTTGGCCAGGCCGTCGGCGTAGGAGAGAGAGGCCGACGCGTGCGAGGACTCGACCCAGTCGTGTTCGCTCTCGACCCGTGACGGGTAGCCCGACAGGCCGCCCTGCTTACGGAGCGTGTCGAACAGACCGGTGCGCCCGGTCAGCATCTTGTGCACGTATGCCTGATGACCGGTGTCGAAGATGACGGGATCGCGCGGGGAGTCGAAGATGCGATGAATCGCCAGTGTCAGTTCTACCACGCCGAGATTGGGACCGAGGTGGCCGCCGGTAGCGGACACCTTCTCGACGAGGAACGCACGGATCTCGCGGGCCAGTTCGGCCAGCTCCGCACTGCCGAGGTCGCGCAAGTCCTCGGGCGTCTGAATTCGAGCTAGGACACCCAACGAGATCGCTCCCTCCGGCCGGAAAACACAATGGAAATTTCAGTCTACGGAGTTATCGAGCACTGCTGCTCCGCCCAGCATCGTGACGCCGACAGTACCGTCGAACGTGGAGATGCCCTGGGTCAGCCGCCCCTAACCTGGGCAGTGACGAAACGGACATCACACATACAGTGTGGCCTATGAGCAACGTGGTCGATGCCATCCTGCGCCGAGTTCACGAACTGTGCCGCGACGATACGTCCGGGCAGGTGGCGGACTACATTCCCGAGCTCGCTGCCGTCGCGCCGGACGGGTTCGGTATCGCGCTGACGACCACGGACGGTTACGTCTACGAGGTCGGCGACACTCGACTCCCCCTCACGATCCAATCGATCTCCAAGCCGTTCACCTACGCGTTGGCGTTGGCCGACCGGGGCCTGGACGCCGTGGCGCGCAAGATCGACGTCGAGCCGTCCGGTGAACCGTTCAACGAGATCAGTCTCGACCCCGTCACCGAGCGACCACGCAACCCGATGATCAACGCAGGTGCCATCACGTCGGCGTCGCTGATCGTCGGGCGAAGTGCCGAGGATCGATTCGAGCGCATTCGAGCCTCGTACTCGCGGTATGCGGGACGGTCTCTGACGTTCAACGACGCCGTCTACCGGTCGGAGGCCCGCACCGGTAATCGCAACCGCGCAATCGGGTACATGCTCCGTTCGTTCGACATCATCGACCACGATCCTGACGCCGCTGTCGATCTGTACTTCCGCCAGTGCTCGATCGACGTCACCGCCGCGGACCTCGCCATGATGGCGGCAACGATGGCCAACAACGGCGTCAATCCACGCACGCGTGAACGCGCATTGGCACCTGCACTGGTCGAACGAGTGCTGTCGGTCATGACCACGTGTGGGATGTACGACGGCGCAGGCGACTGGGTCGCGAGGGTCGGCCTGCCGGCCAAGAGTGGGGTGGGAGGCGGGATCCTGGCGGTACTTCCGGGGCAGATGGGCATCGCCGTCTACTCCCCGCGGCTCGACTCGCACGGGAACAGCGTGCGTGGAGTCGCCGCCTGCCGAGAACTCTCGACACGACTCGAACTGCACTTCCTGCACGTCACCCGAGCGGCGAAATCCTCGATCCGGCGCCGATACGTGGTCACCGAGGCACCCTCACGCAAACGGCGATCGGACGTGGAACAGGCCACCTTGGCTGCCGTGGGCGATCGCGCCCGCGTGTACGAACTGCACGGGGATCTACTGTTCTCCGGTGCCGAGACTGCCGTCCGTGAGATCGGCGACCTCGATCGGGAACTCGATGCCCTCGTCATCGATGTGCGCGGCGTCGACGAGGTCAGTGACATCGCCCGGACGATGTTCGAGGATCTACGTCAGGATCTCGCGGAGCACGGCTGTGTGGTGGGTCTGGTGGATCCCAGGGCGATCATGGGTCACACGACGTCGAGTCTCGACCCGGCGGACCCCGCGGGCCGAACCTACTCGAGCCTGGGTGCGGCCATCCAGTGGGCCGAGAATCTATTGCTCGATCGTCATTGCGCGGGTGTGCGACAACCGACCGTGGTCACCACGGCCGAGCATCCGTTGCTGGCCGGGCTGTCCGCCGCGCAGTTCGACGCGGTGACTCCGTATCTGGAGAAGCGGCACTACGCGCGCGGAGATGTGATCGTTCGCCAGGGAGATGCGGCTGCGGGCCTGTTCCTGATGCTGCGTGGTGAGGTGACGTCCACGGCCGTCGCCGCCGACGGTGGCAAGCACCGCATCACCACACTCTCCCCCGGGATGAGCTTCGGTGAGATGCCTCTGCTGATGTCGGTACCGTTCCTGCTCGACATGGTCGCCGACACACCGGTCGATCTCGTGGTGGTGTCGGCGGCGCACTTCCGGGCTCTTACACGCGACGCACCGGAGGTCAAGTTGGCGCTGCTGGAAAATCTCGCCACCGGAGCCTACGGCCAGATGGCAGCGGTGATCAGAACGCTCGGGCGGTTCGACATCGGCCTCTGACCGAACGTCGAACCGCCCGAGGCGACTGTGCGTGTGCTGTTCTCAGGCACCCAGCGTCAGCATCGTGAGCACCTCGGTGGGCTGCGCAGACCCGCCCGCGGGTTCGAGCGAGAACGCGAAGTTCGTCGACGACCCGAGACCGTCGACCACCGTGCCGTCCTCGGAGGTGAGCTGATCCTCGGTCACCACGCCGGCAGAGCGAGGTGAACCGTCCACGAACCACATTTGGTAGACGCGGCCGGGTGGTGGCTGCGGGACTCCGTCGAGATCGACGACTACCGCGTTCTGGGACAGCGAGTACGCCACGGTCGCCGAGCCGCCACCGGGGAACTCCGCCGTCACCTGTCGTGAATCGGGCGCGGCCACGATCTGATCCGCCTGAGTCGGCTGCGCATCGTTGCCCATGGTCTGGCTGACCACCACTACGCCGCCGACGGCGACGACCACCGCGGCCGCAGCCGAGACCATCGAGTACCGCCAGGCCTTCGAGCGTTCCCGCCGATGCCGGTGCAGTGGCGTGACGTTCGGTGGCAGCTTGTGGACCGTGGGCTCCTGATCGCTGACGGCGACCTGATCGAGCACCCGTTGCCGGAGGCGCTCGGGTGCAGGAGCGGCGTCGGCCGCCGCTGCCAAGGCCAGCGTCTCGTGGATCTCGCCCACGAGGACGTCGAACTGGGCGCGTGCGGTCTCGTCGACGCGCAGCCGTTCGGTCTCGATGTCGCGTCGTTCGGCTTCGGTGGTCGCGTGCAGGGCATAGACCACCGCGTCGTCGAGCAGTCGTTGTCGTGACGATTCGTTCATTGCGGGATCACCCCCAGGCATGTCTTCAATTTGATCAATCCGTCTCGTATGCGCGACTTGATGGTAGGAACCGCGACCCCGAGCCGCTCCGCAACTTCGCGATAGGTGTAACCGCTGTAATAAGCCATTCGGACCGACTCGCTCTGCGTATCGGTCAAAGTATCGAGACAGGCAACCACGGCCTCGGATTCGAGCCGCTGCGTCACCGTCTCGAGTACCTCGTCGTGCTCCGGTGTGTGACTGACTGCGCCGTACGCGGCCTCACGGTCGGTACCCGACTGCTCGCTCCGAACGCGATCGACGGCACGACGGTGCGCCAGCGTCATGATCCAGGCCAGTGGACTGCCCTGGTTCGGGTCGTAGTTCGGTGCCGCACGCCAGATCTGAAGGAAGACCTCCTGTGCGGTCTCCTCGCTGTACCCCGGGTCGCGAAGCACCCGCAGCACCATGCCGTACACCCGCGACGACGTCGCGTCGTACAACTCGGCGAACGCCGCCCGATCGCCCTGTGCGACCGACGCCATCAACCGACGGAGACGATCCGTTTCGTCGGCACGCAGGTTCTTGAGCTGTGGACTGGGAACAGCGCACACCGCATCCTCTGCCGCGTAGTTCTCCGAGGCATCGGACGTCGGCCGGTCACGGCCGGCATCCGACGATCCGGACGCATCCGACAACGGCGCGCTCATCGGAAGGTCGTCCCAACAGACGGGTTCATGATCGAGTTCATCGATCACGACACTAGTGGTCATATCGCTCTCATATCGAAACCTCCGCGTTTTCCCGCCGCAGTACATATTCGGAACAAACCGACCGGAGGATGGTTCGGAACCGAAATTCGTTTGCGGAGTTGTGGACCGCGTTTCATCCTTGGTGGAGAATCGGACAATCGCGGGGAATCGGGCGACCGGCCCACCGGAGGGAACGAGAGACATGGCGGCGATCGAGACACACGGTCTGGTCAAACGTTTCGGCACGAACATCGCTGTCGACGGAGTCGACCTATCCATCCCGTCCGGTGGTGTCTACGGCGTGCTCGGGCCCAACGGCGCAGGCAAGACGACGACCATCCGGATGCTGGCCACCCTGCTTCCGATCGACGGAGGCAACGCCCGGGTCCTGGGCCACGACGTCGCGAACGAACCGGAGGCCGTACGGCAGAAGGTAGCTCTGACAGGACAATTCGCTTCCCTGGACGAGGATCTCACCGGTACGGAGAATCTGGTGCTGCTCGCTCGACTGCTCGGCTACTCACGGCCTGCCGCCCGATCACGAGCCGAGCAGTTGCTGACGGCGTTCGACATCGCCGATGCCGGACCGCGGCAGGTCAAGACCTACTCCGGCGGCATGCGCCGTCGCATCGACATCGCCGCCAGCATCATCGTCACTCCCGAACTGATCTTCCTCGACGAGCCCACCACGGGACTCGACCCTCGCAGCCGAAACCACGTGTGGGAGATCGTCCGTGCGTTGGTCGCAGGCGGAACGACGGTGTTACTGACGACACAGTATCTGGACGAGGCCGATCAACTGGCCGGGCGTGTCGCAGTCATCGATCGAGGCAAGGTCATCGCCGAAGGGACGACGGGCGAGCTGAAGGCATCGGTGGGATCGAATTCACTGCACCTGCGAGTTCTCGAAACGTCCCAGCGAACGGCCGCTGCACGGATCCTGCGAGATCTGCTCGGCGACAACGTCACCGAGGACCCGGATCCGTTCACCGTGACCGCACGGTTGGACAATCCGGCACAGGCCGCGCCCGTGCTGCCTGCACTCGACACTGCAGGCATTCCCATCGCGTCGTTCACGCTGGGGCAACCGAGCTTGGACGAGGTGTTTCTCGCCCTCACCGGGCATGGGGCGGGAGTGGAGCCTGCAGGAACGACCCGAGGGGCGGGAGTGGAGCCTGCAGGAACGACCTATCAGGCCGGCACCACAGTCGAATCCGACCGGGAGGTTGCGTCATGACGACCGAAGCTCAGCAGTCGACGCCACAGGCGTCGACCATCATCGACGTGCTCGGTGCCGCCGGGCCTCGTCCGCCGCGTCCGTCGTCGTTGTCGACGTCGTTGAGCTTCGGGTGGCGTGCGCTGCTCAAGATCAAGCACGTACCCGAGCAATTGTTCGACGTGACGGCCTTTCCCATCATGTTCACGTTGCTCTTCACCTACCTGTTCGGTGGCGCACTGGCCGGGTCGACCGAGGCGTACATCCAGTTCCTGCTCCCCGGCATCCTCGTGCAGACCGTGGTGATGATCACGATGTACACCGGCGTGACCATGAACAAGGACATCGAGAAGGGCGTGTTCGATCGATTCCGTTCGCTGCCCATCTGGCGTCCGTCGCCCCTGGTCGGTGCGCTGCTCGGTGACGTCGTTCGCTACACACTGGCCTCGGTGATCGTGCTGATCCTCGGGTTGGTCCTCGGCTTCAGGCCGCAAGGTGGTGTCCTCGGCGTCGTGGCGTCCATCGCTCTGCTGCTGGTGTTCTCGTTCTGCCTGTCCTGGATCTGGACCATGATCGCGATGATCGTGCGCACCGAGGCCGCGGTCATGGGCGTGTCGATGTTCATCCTGTTTCCGCTCACCTTCGCGAGCAACATCTTCGTCGACCCCAGCACGATGCCCGGTTGGCTGCGCGCGTTCGTCGACGTCAACCCGGTCAGCTTCCTCGTCACGTCACTGCGCGGACTGATGCAGGGCGATGTGGACACCGGTCGGCTGGGAGTGACGCTGATGCTGTGCGCGGTGTTGCTGGCGGTGTTCGGGCCCATCACGATGCGCTTGTACAACCGAAAGTCCTAGCGCACACGGTGCGCATCGCCTCGATCACGAGGCTGCGCGTGCTCGATGCCTGCGGACCGCGTCGCGATTGGAGCACACCGTTCCGCAGTAGCGTTGCCTGCCTGTCCTCGAGGTGTCGGCGAACGCGAGCGTGCAGTCGGCGGCGGCGCAGCGATCGAGGCGAGACATTCCGCGTCCGGTCAGATGCAACGCTGTGCCGACGCTGACCAAGGCCCTGATGACGCCGCCGAGTTCGATGTTGGGATCGCGATAGTGCATGTGCCAGCCGTCGTCGGCATGGTTGGTCAGCCGCGGGTACGCCGACGCCTGTGCCAACAGCGCATTGAGCTCGTCGGCCCGGTCGTTCTCGGTGGTTGCGTCCACCACACGGGCCCAGTCACGCAGGAACTCGAGGGTGTCGAGAAGATCGGCGTCGGTTGCTGTCCAGTCCGGTACTAGGCCGGCGTCGACGCAGCGGTTGCCCAGTTCGGTCGCCGACGTGGGCGGTGAATTGAGCAGGTCGATGCCGAGTTTCACCGCATATTCGCCGTAAGGGTTGATGTGCACAAGACCATTACATCACGATGGACGCATGCACACCGAACACACCACACACACCTGGACCACTCACTCCACCCACGACACGAGCGAGGGACTCGTCGGATATCAGGGGTGCACCTGCGGCGCACAGCGCATCGTGATCGTTCCCACGCACACCTTCGCCTCGGTCGCCGAAGTTGCGTACCGGGCCTGATCGGTCGCCGCCCTCACCGACGAACGAAACGGCCGATGCATTCGACGTGGCTGGTCGAAGGAAAGGCGTCGAACGCGCGCATGTCGACCAGTTCGTATCCCGCAGCTCGATACAAGCTCACATCCCGTGCGAACGAGGCCGGATCACATCCGATGTGCACCACCGAACGCGGAGATTTGACGGCGAGGGCGTCGATCACGTCCCGTCCGGCACCAGCCCGGGGTGGATCGAGCACCGCAACCGCCACCGGCTCGGTCAACGTCTCGAACGACCGCTCGACCCGACCCGGCACGAACGAGACCTGCGGTAGATCCTGCAGCGCCGAACGGCCGTCCTCGGCGGCGCGACGGGAGAATTCGACGCTGGTGACTCGGCCGCTCGGACCCACCCGATCGGCCAGCGCGGCGGCGAACACACCGACACCGCCGTACAGATCCCACGCACCGTCACCGGCTGTGGCGTCCGCCCAGTCGCCCACCACATCGGTGTACACCTGCGGCGCGCCGCGGTGGGCCTGCCAGAATCCGGTGGCGTCGAGGGTCCACGCCCTGTTCGAGACTTGTTCGGTGACCCGACCCGATCCGATCACGGCCTTCTCCGGCCGGGACCGCGACGACGCAGCCCGACGCGCGGCCGCGCCACGACGCCCCGGCGATCGGCGTCCGGTGGGCGAGAGCTGCGCGGGCGCGATCTCCACCACGTGCCGCTCACCTTCCCCGTCGAGCACCACCTGCAGCTCGGCACCCGGCCGCCATTGCTGATCCGCCAGACCCTCGAAGGCCGCGGAATCCATTTGCGGACACGTCAGTTCGGTGACGATCGAGCTACTGCGATAGCGGTGATAGCCGGGCCGTCCGCCGGAATCGACGGCGAGTCGCACACGGGTTCGCCACCCGGTGCCGTCGCCGGACCCCGGTAGTTCCTCGACGTGCACCTCACGCTCGATTCCGGCGACGCGGCGAAGTTGTTCGGCGACGACGAAGGACTTCAGTCGCCGTCCGGCATCGGCACTCGCGTGGGAGTAATCGCAACAGCCCGAGCCGCCGGGTCCGGAGATGGGACAGCGCGCGTCCACCCGGTCCGGAGAGGCAGACAGAATCTCCACGGCATCGGCGCGACAGAACGATCCGCCCCGGTCCTCGGTCACCTTGGCCAGGACCCGTTCACCGGGCAATCCGTGACGCACGAACATCACCCGGCCGTCGTGGCGGGCCACACAGAACCCGCCGTGCCCTGGCGCGCCCAATTCGACCTCGAGCAGGAGCCCGAACCAACTCTCGCTCACTTGCCGGCCGGAGGCTCGTAGCCGCGACGCGACGCACCGGGCGCATTGCCGAGCACCTCACGCTTGGCCTTCTCGGACGACCGAAGCTGCCACGGCACGCTGGTGACCATCACGCCAGGCTGGAACAGCAGTCGGGATTTCAGTCGCAGCGCGCTCTGATTGTGCAGAACCTGCTCCCACCAGTGACCGACCACGTACTCGGGAATGAAGACCGTGACGACGTCCCGAGGCGAATCGCGGCGAACTCGCTTGACGTAATCGAGAACCGGTTTGGTGACCTCTCGGTACGGCGACTCGACGACCTTGAGCGGCACCGTGACGTCACTCGCCTCCCACTCCCTGACCAGCGCGCGCGTGTCGGCTTCGTCGACGTTGACGGTCACCGCCTCGAGTGTGTCGGGCCTGGTCGCCCTGGCGTACGCCAACGCGCGCAGGGTCGGCATGTGCAGCTTCGAGACCAACACGATCGAGTGCGTCCGGCTGGGCAGCACTCCGTCCCATTCCTCGTTCTCGAGTTCACGGGCCACGGTGTCGTAGTGCTTTCTGATCATGCGCATCAGGACGAAGATCGCCACCATCGCCACGATCGCGATCCACGCACCGGCGGCGAACTTGGTGATCAACACGATGACCAGCACCGTTCCGGTCATGCCGAGACCGACCCCGTTGACCACCCGCGAGCGCTGCATGCGCCGGCGTTGCTCGGGATCGGTCTCGGTGGCCAACAGCCGCGTCCAGTGCCGAACCATGCCGGTCTGACTGAGGGTGAACGAGACGAACACACCGACGATGTAGAGCTGAATGAGTTTGGTGACCTCGGCGCCGAACACGACGACGAAGGCGATCGCGGCACCGGACAGGAAGAGGATGCCGTTGCTGAAGGCCAAGCGGTCACCGCGAGTGTGCAGCTGGCGCGGCAGATACCGATCCTGTGCCAGCACCGAACCGAGCACCGGGAATCCGTTGAACGCAGTGTTGGCCGCAAGAACGAGGATGAGGGCCGTGACGGTGGTGATGAAGAAGAACCCGATGGGGAATCCGCTGAAGACCGCCTCCGCCAACTGAGCGATGAGCGTCTTCTGTTGGTAGCCCTCCGGCGCTCCGACGAGTTGGTCTTCGGGATCCATCGCGTATTTGATGCCGATCTTCTGCGCGAGCAGGATGATGCCCATCAGCAGTGTGATCCCGATGACTCCGAGCAGCAGCAGCGTCGTCGCGGCATTGCGCGACTTCGGCTTCTCGAATGCCGGTACCCCGTTGCTGATCGCCTCCACCCCGGTCAGTGCCGCACAACCGGACGAGAACGCTCGCGCGATGAGGAATGCGAACGCGATGCCGTACAGGTGCGAATCCTCGGCCCGCAGATCGAAGGCTGCCGATTCGGCATGGATGTCGTCGCCGAGAACGTAGACACGGAACAGGCCCCACCCCAGCATCAGGACCATGCCACCCATGAAGGCGTACGTCGGGATGGCGAACGCAGTTCCGGACTCCCGGATGCCACGAAGATTGACGGAGGTGACCAGGACGATGGCCACGACAGCGAACAGCACCTTGTGCTGGGCCACGAACGGCACCGCAGACCCGATGTTCGACGCGGCCGCCGAGATGGACACGGCCACGGTCAACACGTAGTCGACCAGCAGTGCGCTGCCGACCGTCAATCCGGCTGCGGGGCCAAGGTTGGTGGTCGCGACCTCGTAGTCGCCACCACCGGAGGGATAGGCATGCACGTTCTGTCGGTAGCTGGCCACGACGACGGCCATCACCACGCAGACGGCGAGACCGATCCACGGGGTGAACGCGACTGCCGAGATGCCCGCGACAGACAGCACCAGAAAGATCTCCTCGGGTGCATACGCAACCGACGACATGGCGTCCGAGGCGAACACCGGCAACGCGATCCGCTTGGGAAGCAACGTATGACCGAGCTTGTCGCTGCGGAACGGCTTACCGAGCACTAGCCGCTTGGCGGCAGTCGAGACCTTGGACACGCACAGAAGCGTAGGCCGTCCTCCTACGGTCGTCTCAACCACGCGCCCGAAACTGCGTCGGAGCGCACCCTCGATCCGTACGGTGGCCGATCCCCCGATACGTTGGTGCACGCCTGCCGGTCATGGCAGTGTCGGTCGGCAGTGGTCGACCATCGAGATCGGGACGGAGCTGGGCGTTGTACGTAGTTGTGATGGGATGTGGCCGCGTCGGCGCATCGCTGGCCGGGGCGCTCGAACGCATCGGACACGAGGTAGCGATCATCGACCGCGACGAAACAGCCTTTCTGCGTCTGGACCCCGACTTCGCCGGCCATCGCGTCGTCGGCATGGGGTTCGACCGAGATGTGTTGGTGAGCGCGGGAATCGAGAAGGCCGAGGCCTTCGCGGCCGTGTCGTCCGGCGACAACTCCAACATCATCTCCGCCCGCGTCGCACGAGAGACGTTCGGCGTCGACAAAGTGGTCGCGAGGATCTACGACGCCAAGCGCGCCGCCGTCTACGAACGCCTCGGCATCCCGACCGTCGCCACCGTCCCCTGGGCCACCGATCGTTTTCTGCACAACCTGCTGCGCGACGACCCCACCACCAAGTGGCGCGATCCGTCGGGCAGCGTCGCCGTCGTCCTGCTCGACTTCCACGACGCCTGGATCGGCAAGAAGCTCTCGGTACTCGAGGAAGCCACCAACTCGCGGGCCGCGTTCGTCATCCGTTTCGGCAGCGGACTGCTACCGGACAAACGAACCGTGATCCAAGCCGGTGACGAGGTGTACGTCGCCGCTGTCTCGGGAACCGTCGCCGAAGCCATTGCACTGGCGGGCAATCCGCCGCCCTCGGACGACTGATGCACGCGCGCACATTCCCCACCTCCCCCATCGACCCGAACGGGAAGCCATGAAAGTCGCTATCGCCGGAGCCGGCGCAGTCGGCCGATCCATCGCACGCGAGTTGATCCGCAGCGAACACGATGTGATGCTCCTCGAACGCAAACTCGACCACGTCGATCAGGCCGCCATCCCGGAAGCGGAATGGGTGCTGGCCGACGCGTGCGAGTTGAGTCTGCTCGAAGCCGCCCACCTCGAGAATTACGACGTGGTGATCGCTGCCACCGGTGACGACAAGGCGAACCTGGTGCTCAGCCTGCTGGCCAAGACCGAGTTCGGCGTCAATCGCGTGGTGGCCCGGGTCAACGATCCACGCAACGAATGGCTGTTCGATGCCGCCTGGGGCGTCGACGTCGCAGTCTCGACGCCGCGAATGCTCGCGTCCCTGGTCGAAGAAGCCGTGTCGGTAGGCGACCTCGTCCACCTGATGACGTTCCGCAAGGGTCAGGCGAACCTCGTCGAGATCACGCTGCCGGAGAACACCCCCCTGGCCGGCAAGCCGGTCCGCAAGCTCCAATTGCCCAGGGACGCAGCGTTGGTGACGATTCTGCGCGGCGGTCGAGTGATCGTTCCACAGCACGACGATCCGCTCGAGGGCGGCGACGAGCTGCTGTTCGTCGCGGCCAAAGAGGTGGAGAACGAACTACGCTCCGCTGTCGGCCTGATCTGACGACAGCCGATCCCGACTGCGGTCCGCGCTCGACGCAGCGTCGAGCGCGCGATCGGCAGCACGCACGGCCCAGAGCGTGACCAACAGCGCCACCCCTGTCAGCGGCCAGCCCATGCCGATGCGGGCAACGGCGAGCCAGCCCGTCTGGTCGGAGTCGTAGAGCTGCGACTGAACGATGTATCGAGCGCCGAACACCGATGCCCAGGCGATGGTGGCCACGTCGTAGTAGCGCACAGCCGACCGGTGGCCACGCCACGACGTTCCCTTGCCGTTGAGGTATCCCCAGATGATGCCGACCAACGGCCAGCGCGCGAGCACCGACAACACGAAAGCCGCACCGTAGGCGAGCGAAGTGTAGATGCCGAACAGGAAGTAGCCCTTGGCATCTCCCGTCCGGTATGCGATGAACGCGCAGATCCCGACTCCGAAGAATCCCGAGATGGCGGGTTGAATGGGGCTGCGACGAACCAACCGCCACACCAACACCGCGGCGGCAACTCCCAGAGCGGACCAGAGGGCGACCGACAGGTTGACGTAGCTGTTCACAGGAACGAAGACGACGACGGGCAAGGTGGAGTAGACGAGCCCGCTCAGGCCGCCGAGCTGTTCGAGGACGGTGGGAGCCACCTTCTCGACGCGGTCCGTGTTCGACGCGTCGGTTGTGAGTTCCGGCGTGTTCGATGTCGGCGTGGGCGGCACGGAATCGTCACTGTTGGTCACGACAACGAGAGTGCCATACCGGCGACGATCAGCTGTCGTCGCGCAGTTCGTAATAGGGGTTGTAGACGATCTTGCGTCCGTCGCGTTCGCCGACACGTCCGCGCACGAGCAGAGTCTTGCCGGGTTCGATACCGGCGATCTTGCGGCGCCCGATCCAGAGCAGCGTCACCGTGTCGGTGCCGTCGAAGAACTCGGCTTCGATGTTCGCATTGGCCGCCTTCGAACAGGCTTCGACGCTGCGCAACCGACCGAGCATGGTCACTTCCTCGCCTCGCAAGCAGTCGCACGCTCGCCGAGCCCCGGAGGCTTCGGAGGTTTCGGCCATCTCCTCGGCATCGAGTTGATCGATGTCCTCTGTCAACTTCCGCGTCAGGCGGCGAAAGTATCCTGCGGCAGCGGGTGCCATTGTGCGCTCCAGCGGTGGGGGTCGTTCCCTCGTCAGGGTGGGTACTTCGCCACTGTAGACCCCAAGTGTCACGCTGACCAACCGCCGCTACGGAGGTGTCGGAAGGCGTGCACAATCGTGTCGTGCACAGCCGATTCGACACCCGCACTGCGATCGTTCTACCGGGAACGGGGTCCGATGCCCGGTTCGCCGCCGACGCGTTCTCGGCCGCATTCGAGAGTGTGGGATTGACCACCATCGCGGTCGAACCCGACCCGGCCGCGGTGGTCGAGAGCTACCTGACCGCCCTCGACGACGCCGCGCACCGACACGGACGCGTCGTGATCGCGGGGATATCCCTCGGGGCCGCGGTAGCGGTTCGCTGGGCCGCGGCCAACGCATCGAACACTGCGGCTGTTGCACTCGCGCTCCCGGCGTGGACCGGAGACCCGGCAGGCTCCCCCGCGGCCCTGAGCGCGGAGTTCACCGCTCGATCCCTGCGTGAACAGGGGCTCGACACCGTCACCGCGGCAATGGCCGCGTCGAGCCCGCCGTGGCTCGCGCGCACGCTGCGGAGGTCATGGGCTGCCCAGTGGCCCGCGCTTCCGGACGCGCTGGACGAGGCGGCTCGGCACCGCAGCCCCGAACTCCACGAGCTCGCTCGGCTGGAGCTGCCTGCCATCGTCGTGGGAGCAGTGGACGACGCGGTCCATCCGATCGAGGTGGCTCGACAGTGGGCGCGGGCGCTACCGAACTGCGCGCTGCGTACCGTGACCCTGGACGACATCGGACGCGACCCGGGATGCCTCGGCCGAGCGGCGGTCGACGGTCTCGACGGTCCGCAGGCTCAGCCGCCCAGCTGCTGAATCGCCGATCCCGACGCGCCCCGACGCGGCGCGCGGTCACGCTCGGCGGCGGTCGGCTGCGGCGTCGAATCCTGCTGCGGCACAACAGGTTCTGCGGTGGGTACCGCGGCCTGGGGCTGCGCGGCCTGTTGCGCAGCGTTCTGCTGAGCTGCCGCCTGCTGCTGCGCGGCTGCAGCAAGTTGCTCGGCCAGTACCTGCGGCAACACCACCGGCAACGGGGTCCGAACGGGATGCGGCTCGGTACCCCGATCCACCACGGTCTGCCGAAGGATCGTGTGCGCCAGCCGCACGAGCGGTTGGCCCTCGCCCACCGCACCCGACGGACCCGCCAGCACGCAGCGGACCATCCAGCGATAGCCGTCGACTCCGATGAAGCGCAGGTCGGCGTTGGCCGTGACACCGAGGAGTTCGCGTCCCCACGGACCCGTCTCGACTGTCGTCTCGGCCTTGTCGTTGCGCAGAGACGACGCCAGATCGGCTGCCACCTCGCGCCACTGACCGGGCGATTTGGGTGCCGCGTAGGCAGCGATGGTGATGCGCCCGAACTGCGTCACGATGTGCACTGCCTGCGGGCTACCGGCCTGCGACATCTCGACCTGGAGTTGACCGCCCTCCGGCAGCGGAATCAGCACCGAGCCGAGGTCGAGTCGCGTCTTGGCGACGGTCTCGCGATCGTCGTCGAGGTCCTCGAGATCGTGGGGCCCGTCTGCGGTCGTGTCCGCGGCCTCGACACCGTCGTCTTCGTCTTCGACGCTGTCGACGAATGGCTCCGCACCGGGCGCGGAGGCACTGCCGGCGTCGTTCTTCTTACGCCGTCCGAACATGTTCAGCTCTCTTCTTCTCGGTTGCTTCCACTGTGCCTGCCACCGGTGAACGTCGTGGCGGAACTCACTGCTTCAGACTCGCATGGCCGCCGGTCGAACCGTGACCACCGGCCCCTCGAACGGTGTCGTCCAACTCGTCCACCTCGACGAACGTCACCAACTCGACTCGCTGCACGATCAGTTGGGCGACGCGGTCGCCGCGCTCGAGTTCGATCGGAGTGTGCAGGTCGTGGTTGATCAGACAGACCTTGATCTCCCCGCGGTAGCCGGCATCGATGGTGCCCGGGGTGTTGACCACCGACAGGCCCGACTTCGCCGCCAACCCCGATCGCGGATGCACCAGCCCGACGGTTCCCAACGGGAGAGCGATCGCGATTCCGGTCCCCACCAGGACGCGTTCGCCCGGTGCGATGGTCACCGGAGCCGTGATTCGCAGATCCACGCCCGCATCACCGTCGTGCGCACGCGTCGGCACCGGAAGCTCGGGATCGAGTCGGCGTACCAGGACCTCGGACACCGGATCGGAAGGCAGGCACGGGATGGTGGGTCGATCGACGGATGGTTCGCTGCCGGACTCGGTGACTTCGTCGCTCACGTCGTACGAGACTACGCTGGCCGGCTTCCGTCTCGGTGTGGCGACTACCCTGGGACTCGTGACTGCAGATCGACAGGCCGAACACGCGTCGGAGTCCGGCGACTCCACTCCCCACACGGGTTCCTCAGCACCCGCGAACTCCGTGCTGTACTCGGAGCGACTCTGGGTGCCGATCTGGTGGTGGGCGGCGGGTGCGGCCGTGGCGGTCTTGCTGGCTGCGGAGATCCACATGGGTGCGCCGGGCATCAGGGCCTGGCTGCCCTATGTCGTGTTGCTCCCACTGATCGCGTGGGCGTTGTTCGCCTTCAGCAGGCTGCGCGTCGAGGTGGGCACCGGAGCGACCGGCACCGAGTTACGCGTCGGGTCTGCTCATCTGCCACTCGATGTGGCATCGAAGGCCGCGATCGTTCCCGCGACAGCAAAAAGTGCGGCGCTGGGAAGGCAACTCGATCCACTGGCCTTCGTGCAGCACCGCACCTGGGTGAAGCAGATGGTGATCGTGGTCCTCGACGACCCGGACGATCCGACGCCCTACTGGCTGGTCAGTACCAAGCGCCCCGAAGAGCTGCTGGCAGTCCTGACCGCGCACGGCGTCGAAGCGCGCTGATTCACCCGTCGATCGACGGTCGGAACCGTCGACACAGACCTGACCCGCTGGATCAGGTCTGTGTGGAAAAGGTCACGCCGCGCAGTCGCGGCACATCAGTACACCGTTGGCGTCGCTAGCCAGCCGGCTGCGGTGATGGACCAGGAAGCAGCTCGAGCAGGTGAACTCGTCGGCCTGCTTGGGAACGACCCGAACCGACAGCTCCTCGCCGGACAGATCTGCACCCGGAAGCTCGAACGACTCCGCGGTGTCGGATTCGTCCACGTCCACCACGGCGGACTGAGCCTCGTTGCGTCGGGCCTTCAGTTCTTCCAGCGAGTCCTCCGACACATCGTCGGATTCTGTTCTTCTCGGTGCGTCGTAGTCGGTTGCCATTGTCTTCGTACCCCTCATCTTCGTGCGTGTGTGTGGTGAAAGCTGCCGATGTGGTCGGCTTGTGGCCGTCGGCTGTGAAGAGGGCGCTTGCTCGCTCCCACCGATGTTCGTATCTGTTCAAACCGTTCGTCGTCGCGCGGTGCCCGAAACTACACCGGGTAGTTCCCAGAACTCGCCGGTTGAAACCCGATCGAGACCTCGCTCACCTGATCGATCGTGCACCGGTGTCCGATTCTTGAAGCACCGCGGCCGCCAGACAATAGCCGAAGCCGGTCGCAAAGCAGAAACCGAATCGCCGACTGGTCCTTCACCTGGCTGCACGCCGCAACAACACCGGGATGGGCGGCTTCATTCCTTGCATCGCAGAACACTTCTCGCCCCCGGTTTCGGGCTCCGAATCGGGCGTCGCGCACGGGATCGGAGTAGGTGCCGGCCGAGTGTGCCGCCCCCACCGACCGCGGGCATCTACAGTAGGCACCGCGTCGGTGTGAACCGACTCTGTGGACCGGTCTCGGCAACTGCCGACGGAAAGGCGAAGATCACCGTGGTTTCTCTGATCACCGAAGGCCATTCGGTCGACGGTCGAGGTCGTCCGTTCCGTCGACGCCGCGCGTTTCCGATGATCGCGGTCTTCGCCGTGCTGGCCCTGCTCGGAGTGCTCGTGTGGGTCAAGGTGTTCACCACCTCCGAAGCCGCCTCCGCAACGGCCGAATGCAACGTGCCCACCACCACCGCCGCGACGGACGGGACGCAGCCGGCACCTCTCGGCGAAGAAGTGGACCCGACGACACTGCTCGACGTCGAGCCTGCGGCCCTGTCCGCATCGAAAGTGCGCGTCTTCAACGCGAACGGTGAGCGCGGACAGGCAGCTCTCGTCGCCGCCCAGCTCATCGATTACGGTTTCGCCAGCGCACCGGACGTCCAGGTCGGCAACGATCCGGTCTACGTCGATCAGAACATGCAGTGCCAGGGCCAGATTCGGTTCGGCCCGGCCGGCCTGGCGGCGGCCAGTGCCGTGTCACTGGTCGCGCCGTGCGCCGAACTGATTCAGGATGCCCGCGCCGACGACTCGGTCGATCTGGCTCTCGGTACCTACTTCAGCGAGATCCAGCCCAACGACGACGCCGAGGAAGTGTTGCGCACGCTCGCCGGTACCGCACCCGGTGCCGCCCCTGCGCCACTCGACGCCGATCTGCTCTCGGCAGCACGCGAATCGCGCTGCTGACCGACCGGCGGCGCGTCAGCCGGGTATCGGATCGAGTGCACCCGCGCTGCGCAGTACCGCCAGGAAGGCGTTCGAGACCCCTGGGGCAGCGGCCACCGTCACCGCACCCTGAGCGCTGGTGCTGTCGGCAGCAGGCAGCCTGACCGTCGCGCCAGCCTCGGCTGCGATCAGCCCACCCGCCGCCCAATCCCACGGACTGAGCCCGTGCTCGAAGTGTGCGTCGACAACTCCGGACGCGACCATGCACAGATCGAGCGCAGCCGAACCGATCCGGCGGATGTCACGCACCTGAGGCAGCAGTTCGGAAATGATCGCGCCCTGCACCGCGCGACGACCGGATCCGTAGCCGAATCCGGTGGCCAACAACGTCATCGACACATCGGTGACACCCGAACAGTGCAGCTGCTCCTGGGTACCGTCGGCTCGCTCCACCGTCGCCCCGCGCCCAAGAGCGGCCGAGTAGACGAGCTCGCGGGCGACGTCGACCACGGCCCCCGCAACACTGACACCGTCGATCTGAACCGCGACCGACACCGCGTACGCCGGAATTCCGTACATGAAATTCACGGTTCCGTCGATCGGGTCGAGCACCCACCGCACGCCGTCGAGCGAGTCGTTCTCGCTGCCTTCCTCCTCGCCGAGAACGGCATCCTGCGGCCGAAGCCGCGCCAGCAGCTCGCGGAGGACGCTCTCGGTTTCGGTGTCCACGATCGTCACCGGATCGGTCGGCGTGCTCTTCGACTGCACCGCGCCGTCACCTTCGATCGGTTCGCCGCCGAAGACCTCCGGGCGGCGTCGCCTGACGTGCTCGGCGGCTCGCGTCGCGACCCGTACGGCGACCTCGCGCAGCACGTCCACCTCGCGGGTGTTCGATCCCTCTGCTGCCACCTGCTCTTCCGGCAATTGTGTACTGGCGGTGTCGGTCTGCGATCGGTCTGGTTTCGGCACACGTACATCGCAACACACACCGACGTTCGAGCACCACCGCAGCGACCGCCGGTGACGTCACCGTCCCACGAACGCCGAAACACACTATTGTTCGGAACCGACGGCATCACACGGATTCGATCACGCCAGGAGCGGCATCCACATGACACAGGCAGGTTCGGACAACACCACCGCTGCGGCGGCGCGCCACGGGTTCGGCGTCGACGTCGGCGGCAGCGGCATCAAAGGCGGAATCGTGGACTTGAGCACCGGTGAGCTCGTCGGCGACCGCTACAAGATCGAGACGCCGCAACCGTCGACCCCCGATGCCGTCGCGCGCACCGTGGCCGAGATCGTCGCGCACTTCGAGTGGACCGGCCCGGTGGGCGTCACCCTGCCTGCAGTGGTGACCAACGGTGTCGCTCGCTCGGCCGCCAACATCGACAAGTCCTGGATCGACACCGACGCCCGCGCGCTGTTCGCGAAAGCCATCGGCACCGAGAACGTCACCGTGCTCAACGACGCGGATGCAGCCGGAGTGGCCGAGGACAAGTACGGCGGCGGCAAGGGCAGGGACGGCGTCGTCGTGCTGTTGACGTTCGGCACCGGGATCGGTTCGGCCGTGCTGCACAACGGCGTTCTGCTTCCCAACACCGAATTCGGCCACATGGAGATCGACGGCAAGGAGGCCGAGCATCGTGCGGCGTCGTCGGTGAAGGAGAACCAGGGCCTGTCCTACAAGGAGTGGGCCAAGGAGGTCTCGAAGGTTCTCGAGACGTTCGAGGCGCTGCTGTGGCCGGATCTTTTCATCGCCGGCGGCGGCATCAGCCGCAAGAGCGAGAAGTGGATTCCGCACCTGACCAATCGCACACCCGTGGTTCCGGCAACCCTGCTGAACACTGCCGGGATAGTCGGTGCCGCACTCGCAGCGGACTCCGCCGTACCGTCCGCCGAGACCGGTACGTCCGCCGGATCGCTGGACTGACACGCGGGTTGCCACCTGCGTAGGGCGAGGGTCGGTAACAAACTCCTGAGAGGTCGTTACAATGGTGTGTGCCGGTACGCAGCCGGCCGAATCCGAAGACCTCTCCGCCGGAAACAACTCTGGCGTGACGCCGCACGACTTCGTCACGAAAGGGCGTACGTGGCAGCCACCGATATCCGTCAGACCGTAGATTCCGAAACCGAGTCTGCGACACCTGCACCTGCTGTCAAGGCACCCGCTGCGAAGGCACCGGCAAAGAAGGCACCGGCCAAGCGTGCCGCAGCCAAGAAGGCCCCGGCGAAGAAGGCCGCAGCGAAGAAGACAGCAGCTGCTCCGGCTTCCGACGACGCCGACGAGAGCACTCCCGGGATCGAGGACATCGACATCTCCGAGGGCGACCTCGCCGCTGCCGCCAACGATGTCGTCGAGGTGGTCGCCGCCGGTGACGACACCGAGGAAGACGCCACCGCCGAGCCGACTGCCGAGGACAAGGCGTCCGGCGACTTCGTCTGGGACGAAGAGGAATCCGAGGCGCTGCGTCAGGCCCGCAAGGACGCCGAGCTCACCGCGTCCGCCGACTCCGTGCGTGCCTACCTCAAGCAGATCGGCAAGGTCGCACTCCTCAACGCCGAAGAGGAAGTCGAGCTGGCCAAGCGCATCGAGGCAGGCCTGTTCGCGGTCGAGAAGATGCGAGAGTCCGCGGAGAAGGGCGAGAAGCTTCCCGTTGCGCAGCGTCGCGACATGACGTGGATCTGCCGTGACGGCAACCGCGCCAAGAACCACCTCCTCGAGGCGAACCTTCGACTCGTCGTCTCGCTGGCCAAGCGCTACACCGGTCGCGGCATGGCCTTCCTGGACCTCATCCAGGAAGGCAACCTGGGTCTGATCCGCGCGGTCGAGAAGTTCGACTACACCAAGGGCTACAAGTTCTCCACCTACGCCACGTGGTGGATCCGGCAGGCGATCACCCGGGCCATGGCCGATCAGGCCCGCACCATCCGCATCCCGGTGCACATGGTCGAGGTCATCAACAAGCTCGGACGCATCCAGCGTGAGCTCCTCCAAGATCTGGGCCGCGAGCCCACCCCGGAGGAGCTCGCCAAGGAAATGGACATCACGCCGGAGAAGGTGCTGGAGATCCAGCAGTACGCGCGTGAGCCCATCTCCCTCGACCAGACCATCGGCGACGAGGGCGACAGCCAGCTCGGTGACTTCATCGAGGACTCCGAGGCCGTCGTGGCCGTGGATGCCGTGTCGTTCACCCTGCTGCAGGATCAGTTGCAGTCGGTTCTCGAGACTCTGTCCGAGCGCGAAGCAGGGGTGGTACGCCTGCGCTTCGGTCTCACCGACGGACAGCCCCGCACGCTCGACGAGATCGGCCAGGTCTACGGAGTGACCCGCGAGCGGATTCGTCAGATCGAGTCCAAGACCATGTCCAAGCTGCGTCATCCGTCGCGTTCTCAGGTACTGCGCGACTACCTGGACTGATTCGTTCGCTCCATCTCGAACAACGACCGCCGATCACAGTGATCAGCGGTCGTTGTTCTTTTGCGGCGTGGATGCCGTCACACCTGCGGCACCCCGAACGTTCCGTCCGGCCCCGGCCGATAGTCGACGACCGCGGTCACGGCCGCGATCGGTAGCGGTCCGTACAGGTGCGGGAAGACCATCGACTCCGGATCTGTCGGTACCCCCGGTTCCCACCGAACGGGTGCCGTCAGACGAGCTGTATCTATGCGCAGCAGAACCAGATCCGTGCGCCCGGAGAAGAGCCGATTCGCCGGCAGGTGCACTTGTTCGGGTGTGGACAGGTGCACGAACCCGACGGAATCGTACGAGTCCGGGGTGTATTCGGCCCGACCGCGCATCGCGAGCCACTCCCCTGCCGTGCAGATGTGAACGAGGTCGTCCTGCTTGCTGGTCACCGTTCCATTCTGCAGTGTCGAGTGCGGCTCAGGGCGGTGGAATGTCGGCAACGCCACGATCTCTGCGGGCCGGCAGGCCACCGACGACGACGGCAGCGATGACAGCCACGATTCCCAGAGCCTCGAGAGCCGTCGGAATCTGGGTCAGCACCACGGCACCGACCACCGTCGCCGTCGCCGGAAGCAGCGCCAGCAACAATGCGAAGCGCGCCCGGCCCACTCGCACCAGGACGTACTGATCGAGAACGTAGGGAACCACACTCGACAGCAGCCCGACGCCCAATCCGAGAACCCAGATCCGCCAGTCTCCCAACGCATTCGAGTGCGCGGCCGCGAACGGTCCGAACAACGGCACGGCCAGGAGTACGGACGCGATTCCGAACCCGGCAGCCATGTCGTCGAGTCCCTGGCCTGCGTCGGCAACAGATTTGCCCAGCACGATGTAGGCAGCCCACAGGGCCGCCGAGCCCAGCGCGAACGCGATCCCGACCAGCCCCACCTCACCGCCCTCGAACTGCGCGGAAGCGATGGCCCCGACACCGGCCACCACCAGGAGCAACGCGCACACATCGGCAGGCCGTCTCGACCCGGCAGCAGCGACCGCGATCGGCCCGAGAAACTCGATGGCCACCGCCGCGCCGAGGGGAAGCCGGGCGATCGCCTCGTAGAACATTGCGTTCATGCCGATCGTCGCACCGCCGAACGCGGCGGCCGTGATCGCCCGACGCACGGTCCACGCACCGCCGGTGCCCGCCCTGCGCCGCGACGGCCGTCGCCAGAGCACCAGAACCAGCGCCGCACCGAAGCCGCGCAGCCACGCCACCGCTGCCGGATCGACGACGTCGAACAGGAACACCCCGATCGCCGCGCCGACGTACATACACACCGCGCCGATGACGAACAGGGATGGAATACCGAGCTTCGATGCGCCGGAGAGCGAAGTGGAAGTCGAAGACACATCGGCGACCCTACTGCCGTGGCTCGCGTGAACCGGTATCAGCTCTCAGCGAACACTCTGGGAGATGTTCCTGCTCGTGGGACATGTTTCGTGTTAGTGACAACACAAAGAAACGCGCTCGGGAACAACGCGTGACCGCCATACGTCTGACAGAGTGAACGAACCGCGCCATACCGACGCGGCGGACCGGCCCCAGGCGAACGGGACAACCCGCAAGCCAGTACGGAGGAGTCATGCCCGGAACATTGACCAGCCCACAATTGACAGCAGCGGACCGGTGCGACCGGTGCGGTGCAGGGGCTCGCGCGCGTGTCGTGCTCTCGACCGGTGGAGAACTTCTCTTCTGCGGTCACCACGCCACCGAGCACGAAGCCCGTTTGCGTGAAGTGAACGCAACGGTGATGACCGAATCGGACTCCACGGTGTAACCCACCTTTTGTGTCGGGGGAAACAGGTTCGCCACGATCGACGAACACGAAGAAGACGGACGGTCATCAGACCGTCCGTCTTTTTCGTGCCCGGTTCCGCCCGTGGCCCTACATCTTCCGCAACTGCGCGATTCGCTCGCCCAACTGATCGGCCGACGCCATCGCCGTCGGCGGGCCGCCGCAGATACGACGCAGATCGCCGTGAATCACCCCGTGCGGCTTCCCGGTGCGGTGGTGGTACACCGCGACCAAACTGTTCAATTCACGCCGCAGGCCGGCCAACTGGCCCGCACTGGTGGCCCTGTCGTTGACGACGGCAGGAGCCGGCACCGCAGGGCCCGCAGCGGGCTTGTCGATCTGCTCTTGCTGACGCTGACGCAACAGGTCGCGCATCTGCTTCGCGTCGAGCAAGCCGGGCAGACCGAGATAGTCGGCTTCCTCGTCGCTGCCCGAGAACGTCGCGGTACCGAACGAGGAGCCGTCGTAGATCACCTGATCCAGTTCCGCATCCGCACCCAGCGAGGTGTACGCCTTCTCTTCCTCGCCCAGTTCGTCCTTCTGCTTGTTGGCGTCGGCCAACAGCTCGTCGTCGAAACCGTCTTTCTCCCGGTGCGGTTTTCCGAGAATGTGATCGCGCTGCGCCTCGAGCTGCGACGCGAGATCCAACAGCACCGGTACCGACGGCAGAAAGACGCTCGCGGTCTCCCCCTTGCGCCGAGACCGCACGAAGCGGCCGATGGCCTGCGCGAAATACAGCGGGGTCGACGCGCTCGTCGCGTAGACACCGACGGCCAGTCGCGGAACGTCGACGCCCTCGGACACCATGCGAACCGCGACCATCCAACGCTGATCGCTCTTGCCGAACTCGGCGATGCGAGCCGAGGACGTGGGGTCGTCGGACAGCACGATCGCCGGTGTCTCCCCCGTGATCACCTCGATCAGCTTCGCGTAGGCCCGCGCCACCGTCTGATCGGTCGCGATCACCAGACCGCCTGCATCGGGCATGCCTCCTGCCCGCAGTTGCGCGAGACGCGTGTTCGCCGCCAACAGCACGGCCGGCATCCAGTCGCCCTGCGGATCCAGTGCGGTGCGCCATGCCCTCGCGGTCTGTTCGGCATTGAGCGGCTCACCGAGCCGGGCGGTGTACTCCTCACCGGCACTGTCCCGCCAGCGCGCCTCTCCGGAGTACGCGAGAAACACGACCGGGCGGACGACGCCGTCCGCAAGAGCATCGGAGTAGCCGTACGCGTGATCGGCCTTGGACCGCATCAGGCCGTCCTGATCCGGTTCGTAGTTGACGAACGGAATGGGACTGTCGTCGCTGCGGAACGGCGTACCGGTCAGTGCGAGCCGTCGCGTGGCGTCTCCGAACGCTTCGCGAATGCCTTCACCCCAGCTCTTCGCGTCGCCGCCGTGGTGAATCTCGTCGAGAATCACGAGAGTCTTACGCGATTCGGTGCGCACCCGATGCTTGAACGGGTGCGATGCGATCTGCGCGTACGTCACGACCACGCCGTGATAGTCGCTCGAGGTCTGCCCGGTCGAGTTCGAGAAGCGCGAGTCCAATGCGATGCCGACCCTGGCCGCCGACTCCGCCCACTGGTGCTTGAGGTGCTCGGTGGGCGCGACGACGGTGACCTGATCGACGGTGCGATGGGCCAGCAGTTCGGCAGCCACCCGAAGGGCGAACGTCGTCTTGCCTGCGCCGGGCGTTGCGACCGCGAGAAAGTCCTTGGGCGAGGCGACGAGATACTTCGTCAGCGCCCGTCGCTGCCACGCGCGCAGCGGTGCTCCCCCGCTCGTGGGAGCGGCAGGCTGCTCGGTCGATGGTGGTGTCGGATCGAACATGTCAGCGCTCACTGGCCGCCGGTTCCTGGCATCGATGTAAATTCCTCGCGCTCTCGGTAGCCCTGCAGTGTCCGCCGAGGAGCCTATCGCTCCGCACCGACCGATCCCGCATCGCTGGGGCGAGTCGGATGCGACACGGCTAGTCGGCTGTTAGGCGAAGACGCCTTTCGTCAGGAATGCTGGAGGAACCATGAGCGAGTCTGCAGGCGGAACTCCACCACCGGAACGATTGTCGGCGAGAAAACCGCTACACGCGGTGTGGAAAGTGACTGTGCGCACTCTGAGCAAAGCGTGGGACGATTCGATCTTCAGCAAGGCTGCAACGGCCGCGTTCTGGCAGACGCTGTCACTGCCGCCGCTGCTGCTCGGTGTGCTGGGCAGTCTGGGACTCGTCGGCGGATGGTTCGGACCCAACACCGTCGAGATCATCGAGTCCAAGATCATCACGTTCAGCAACACCCTGTTCAGCGGCAGCGTCGTGGACCAGATCATCGCGCCGACGGTCAAGGACGTCCTCGCTCAGGGCAGCGGAGAGATCGTGTCCGTGGGCTTTCTGCTCTCGTTGTGGGCCGGGTCGTCGGCGATCTCGACGTTCGTCGATTCCATCGTGGAAGCGCACGGCCAGGCCGACGCGCGAAACCCCGTCTGGCAGCGGTTCTTCGCGCTGCTTCTCTACGTGGGTTTCCTGGTGATCGCGGTCTTCGTGCTTCCGCTCGTCGCCCTCGGACCGGTGTACGTGCAGCAGATCCTGCCGGATTCGTGGATCACGGTGGGCAGCGAGCTCGTCGACTTCTTCTACTACCCGGCCGTCGGTCTACTGCTGATCATGGGTTTGACGACGCTGTACAAGGTTGCTCTGCACACCTCGCTGCCGTGGCATCGTCTCCTCGGCGGCGCTCTGCTGGCCGGGGTGTTCTTCATGATCGCGAGCGCGGTCCTGCGTCGATACCTCGGCTGGGTGACGAACACCGGGTACACCTACGGCGCCCTGGCGACACCCATCGCGTTTCTGCTGTTCACGTTCTTCCTCGGCTTCGCCGTCGTGCTCGGGGCCGAGTTCAACGCGACGATCCAGGAGTTCTCACCTGCACGGGCAACACGAATGGACCAGATGCGCGAGTGGATCGCAGCGCAGACCGCAACCGACGACAAGCCGTCGGGGCCGGTGACCGCTGTCGCCCGACGGCTCGCCACGGGGCCGATCAAACTGTCCGGCGACCGCGCCCGCTCGGGGCGTCCCGAGCCGACCCCCGACCGACACCCGGGAGACGGTGCTCAGTCGCCTTTCTTCAGGCCCTCGTAGACCTTCTTGCAGTCCGGGCACACCGGTGATCCGGGCTTCGCCGACTTGGTGACGGGAAACACCTCACCGCACAGCGCGACGACGTGCGTACCCATCACTGCGCTCTCGGCGATCTTGTTCTTCTTCACGTAGTGGAAGAACTTCGGCCGGTCGTCTTCCGTGGTTTCGTCCGGTGCGATATCGGGACGGTCCTTCGTCTGAGTGCTCATGGACACAGATTAATCCGTGAATCCCCATCGAGGGGTAACCGGTTGCACAAGCTCGTTGCAAGCATTCTGTGAGCAGTAGTGCCACAGTGGAGGTATGACGAGAACCCCAGGGTTCGACGGAAGCGCGTACAGCGACTCGCCGGATGGGCCCGTCCTTATCACCGAGGCGCAGCAGTCGGTCGAGGAGCAGCACAAAGCTCGCGTCCGCAAATACATGTTCATCATGTCGTTCCGCATTCCGGCGTTGGTGTTGGCTGCCATCGCGTACGGGATGTGGATGAACCCGTGGATCTCCATGGCAATAGTCGGAGCGTCCATTCCTCTGCCGTGGATGGCTGTGCTGATCGCCAACGATCGGCCGCCCCGCACCAAGGACGAGATGAGCCGGTACGACTACCGGACCGTCGACAGGCCGCAACTGGAATCGAGCAACCACCGGGTGATCGAAGCGGGCGACGACTGACGCACCGGCCCTCGCCGATGCGACACTTGCGTCGTGACTGCACCGAACTCCACGTCCCCGCTCGTCCTCGCCTGCGCCGGTCTTCGTGATGCCTTCGAGCGGGCGGGGTACGACGCCGACGGCGTGCTGACGCTGCTCGGGGACGACGCCCATGCTGCCCTCGGTCGCAGCGAGCCGGTGCCGGTCCGCAACGCCAGTCGGGACGGCGGCGCGCTGGGTGTTCTGGTGCGCCTGTTCCTGCTCGTCGACGACTGCGCCGAGTCCGACGTCGCCGACGCCATCGCACCGTTGACGGTCGACGACGCCGTCTCGGCCGGGATCCTGACCCGTTCCGGGTCGACGGTGCGGACGCTGCTCGACATTCGACCGCTCGACGCCGGACACGGAACCCGATGGATCGTCTCGGATCCGGACGGCAGCATGCGCGTCGCCGAGACTGCTCGCGACCACGTGCTCGGCGTCGGCCAGGCCTCGTTGTCGCTGCTGCGGGGAACCCCCACGTCCCCGGTGACCAGCGTTCTCGACGTCGGCACCGGCTGCGGCGTCCAGGCCGTCCACGCCTGCGACTACGCGGCGCAGGTGACCGCAACGGACATCAGTCCGCGGTCGATGGACCTCGCGGCGGCGACAATGGCGCTCAACGGCCTCGACGTCGAGTTTCTGCACGGTTCGTGGTTCGAGCCGGTTACCGGGCGTCGATTCGATCGCATCGTCGCCAACCCGCCGTTCGTCGTCGGCCGCGCCGAAGTGCTGCATTCGTACCGCGATTCCGGCCTCGATCTCGACGGCGCGAGCGCTCTGATGATCGGCCGGGCCCCGGACCACCTGACGCTCGGTGGTACCGCTGCCATCCTGGCCTCGTGGGTGCACGTCCGCGGCGAGGACTGGCGTGCTCGCGTGGCGTCGTGGCTTCCCGCGCACGGGATCGACGCCTGGGTCGTCGAGCGCGACGTCGCCGATCCCGCGCTGTACGTGGGCACGTGGATGCGCGACGGCGGACTCGATCCCCGCGATCCCGACGCGGCCGCGGTGGCACAGTCCTGGCTCGATCACTTCGCTGCCGCCGACGTGGAAGGAATCGGTTTCGGGTTCGTCTATCTCCGCAGTACCGATGCGCCGACCGACCTTCTGGCCGAGGAGCTCACGCACGGCTTCTCCGACCCGCTGGGCAACGAAGCGATCGAGTAC
Organism: Rhodococcus sp. 05-2254-2; assembly: GCF_002259095.1. Lineage (NCBI taxonomy): Bacteria > Bacillati > Actinomycetota > Actinomycetes > Mycobacteriales > Nocardiaceae > Rhodococcus > Rhodococcus sp. 05-2254-2. The sequence goes on from NZ_NOZJ01000019.1 coordinate 98,183, forward strand.
TTCGCGCGGCTGGACTGGCTGCGAGAGCACGACATCCTCGACTCGGTGCTGACTCTGGAACCGAACACCGCACTCGAACGGGTATATCTCCCCGGCGACGAGGGCTGGGCTCCGGTAGCGCTGCGAGTCCATCGCGGAAACGGCCCGCAGTGGCAGCACGACGTCGACGAACTCGGTGCGGCTCTGCTCGCCGGGCTGCGACCCGATGGCCTACCGGTCGGTGAACTGGTGGAGTTGCTCGCTGCTGCGCACGACGAGGACGCAGAGGAACTGGCACAGCATGCGGTGACGATGATGCAGGGGCTCGTCCGGCACGGCCTGGTTCTGCCGGCCCGATGAGTCCCGGACGTCACCCCACGAGAGCGACCGTTCCCGGCGGTTTCACTTCTCAGCAACTTCTCAGGACGAACATGACGTAATCCCTGGTCACGCGGGTATCCACCGGATCGGCGTGGGAACTTATCGGAGTCTCCCGAGCGTTGAACCCTGTGAGACACCACCGACCAGGAGGCAAGTCATGACCAGCCCCAGCACCACGATTCGTCCACGGCCGACCGACGCCGATCTGGACGCCCAGAGCCCAGCAGCCGATCTCGTTCGCGTGTACCTCAACGGAATCGGCCGCACCGCGTTGCTGACGGCTGCCGAGGAAGTAGATCTGGCCAAGAGGATCGAGGCTGGTCTGTACGCGAAGCAGGTTCTCGAGAACACGAAGAGGTTGAGCGCGGTCAAGAAGCGCAACCTCGCCATCATCGTTCGCGACGGCAGTGCCGCCCGCAGCCATCTCCTCGAAGCGAACCTTCGCCTGGTCGTGTCTCTTGCCAAGCGCTACACCGGGCGCGGGATGCCCTTGCTGGACCTGATCCAGGAGGGCAACCTCGGACTCATCCGCGCGATGGAGAAGTTCGACTACGCCAAGGGCTTCAAATTCTCGACCTACGCGACCTGGTGGATTCGTCAGGCCATCACCCGCGGGATGGCAGATCAGAGCCGCACGATCCGGCTCCCTGTCCACCTGGTCGAACAGGTCAACAAGCTGGCCAGGATCAAGCGTGAACTGCATCAGCAGCTCGGCCGCGAGGCAACGGACGAGGAGCTGTCGAGCGAATCGGGTATCGCGGTGGAGAAGATCGCCGACCTGCTCGACCACAGCCGCGACCCGGTGAGCCTGGACATGCCGGTGGGCAGCGACGAGGAAGCACCCCTCGGCGACTTCATCGAGGACTCCGAGGCGACGTCCGCGGAGAATGCCGTCATCGCCGGACTGTTGCACAGCGACGTTCGCGTCGTTCTCGGCACTCTCGACGAGCGGGAGCAGCAGGTCATCCGTCTCCGATACGGCCTGGACGACGGACAGCCCCGCACCCTCGATCAGATCGGCAAGCTCTTCGGGCTCTCCCGTGAGCGTGTCCGTCAGATCGAGCGCGAGGTGATGGTGAAGCTTCGGCAGGGCGACCGCGCCGAGAAGCTGCGGTCCTACGCCAGCTGAACGTCACCACCGACCGGTGGCGCAGCGGTGATCATCCCCGCTCGCGCCACCTCGTGCGGTAGCCGAGTCGACGTCCTCTCCCCCTGGGACGTCGCCTCGGCTTCTGCCTTTTCGAAGCCGGTCTCGGTCAGCGCAATCGACGCGGGCCCAGATCGGCCTTGGTCGGTTCCGGACCGATGCGAACGCGCGCATCGGTGATCTGTGCGCCGTCGGCGGACGCCAGAACCGGCTCGCACGAGATCTCGCGAATGTCGGCGATATCTTCTGCCAGTGCCGAGATCCGCTGCACGAGGTCGATCAGGGCATTCTTGTTGACGGGCACCGCATTGCGATATCCGGACAGCAGCGGAGCCGCCTTGGGCGCGTCGATCAGCTGCGCGGCCTCGTCCTCGGTCAGCGGAAGTACCCGATAGGCACGGTCGCCCAGCAGGTCCGAGATGACGCCGGCCAGACCGAACGAGATGAGCGATCCGAACGACGGGTCGTCCTGTACGCGTACGACGCAGCCGATTCCCTTGACCGCCATGCGCTGGACGTGCAACAACGGCTCGCCCGAGTCTGCCGCCAGATTGCGATACGCCACCCGCACCGCGGACGCGTCCGCCATGTCGAGGCGCACTCCACCGAGATCCGGCCGGTGCCGCCACCGTTCACCGGTCGCCTTGACCGCCACCGGGTAGCCGAGTTCGTCTGCCGCTGCGACGGCCTCGTCCTCGTCGGTCACCGTCCGGAAAGCGACGACGTCGAGTCCGTAGCAGCCCAGCAACTCGGCGGTTTCGAAGTCGGAGAGCCACCGTCCGTGACTGCCTGCCGAACGCCAGCCCTCGACCAGCTGCTTGGCGCGTTCGGAATCGATGCTCTTGGGCCGGACCAGGTTCGACACCGGTCGCGACCGCCACGCGGAGTAGCGCCACGCGGCGGCGAGGGCGGCAACCGCTCGCTCCGGGCTCGAGTACGAGGGCACCGAACCGCGGATGGGGTATCCACCCGGCCCCCGGACCGCCAGGACGTCCGGAATGCCCTCGGTAGCGAGGAACGTCGAGAGTACGGGCTTGTCGGATCCACGGACGGCGTTGCCGAGCGCGGTCGCGAACGGCTCCACCTCCACCGCCACCGGGGGTACGAACACGACGATGACAGCGTCGATGTCCGACGCGGCCAGTGCCGACGACACGGCCGCGGCGAAATCCTCGGGACCGGCCTGCGGACCGACGTCGATCGGGCTGCTCGCATGCAAGCCCTTGGCCCGCGCAGCGTCGACCGCCAACACCCCGAGCGCGGTCGAGTTTCCCACCACGGCAACCCTCGGTCCGACGGGCAGCGGCTGATTTCCGAAGAGCACCGCGCAATCGAAGAGTTCCGAGATGGTGTCGACCTGGATGACTCCGGCCTGAGCGAACAGTGCGCGCACGATGGAGTCGTCGATGTCGGCACCGATCGCATGTGCGGGCGGCACGGCCCCGCGGCCGCTCTTGACCGCGATGATGGGCTTGCTGCGCGCCACCCGTCGGGCGATCCTGGTGAACTTCCTGGGATTACCGAAGCTCTCGAGGTACAGCAGGATCACCTCGGTGGCCGGGTCCGAATCCCAGTACTGCAGTAGATCGTTACCGGACACATCGGCGCGGTTTCCGGCCGAGACGAAGGTCGACAGTCCGAGCCTGCGGTTGGCGGCCTCGTCCAGAATCGCGATGCCGAGGGCACCGGACTGACAGAAGAACCCGACGTTGCCCGGAGTGGGCAGATGCGGAGCCAGAGTGGCGTTCAGACCGAACTCGGGATCGGTGTTCGCCACACCGAGCGCGTTGGGCCCGATCAACCGCATTCCGTGCGCCCTCGCCGCGAGCACCAGCCTGCGCTCGCTCTCCTGCCCCGCGGGTCCGGTCTCGCCGAATCCACCCGACACCACCAGCAACGCTTTGACGCCCTTGTCGAGGCAGTCGTCGAGTACCGCGTCGATCGCATCGGCCGGTACCGCTGCGATCGCAAGATCGACCGGATCCGGGATGTCGTGCACCGTGGCGTAGGCGCGGACCCCGCGAACCGAACGATGGTCGGCGTTGACGGGATAGACGGGCCCGGTGAAGTTGCCCGCCAGCAGATTCGCCAGAACGGCGTTGCCCACCTTCGAGCTGTCCGTCGACGCTCCGATCACGGCCACCGATCGTGGGCTCAGTACATTGCGCACACTGCGGGCCTCGGCGGCACGCTCACGGGAATTGCGCACCGACAGCAGAGCTTCGCTGGGGTCGATGGCGAACTCCAGTCGCAGCACACCACCCTCGAAGGACCGGCTGACCTGGTATCCCGCTTCGCGGAAGACGGTGACCATGTTCCGGTTCTCGGCGAGCACCTCGGCGACGAACATGTTCACACCGTTCTCGGCGGCCGCTCCGGCGAGGTGTTCGAGCAGGATCGGACCCAGCCCGCGACCCTGGTGTGCGTCGGCGACGACGAAGGCCACCTCGGCGGAGTTGCCGTCTCCCTCGGGCAGTCGCTCGTAGCGGCCGACCGCGATGATGTCGTCACCGAGCACTGCGACGAACGCCACCCGGTCGTGGTGATCGACCGTGGTGAAGTTGAGCACGTCACGCTGCGGCATCGTGGGGTACGGGCCGAAATACCGCAGGTATCTCGTCCGCTCGGACAACCGGCCGTGGAATGCGACGATCCGTTCGGAGTCCGACGGGACGATGGGACGCAGGTGCACCACACCGCCGTCGGAGGTCAGGACGTCGGCAACCCAGTGCCGCGGAAAGGATGTTTCCGCTCGCTCTCTGGCCAGGTCCTTGTCGCTCGGTTCCTGGTTGCTCGGTTCCTGGTCGCGCGGTTCCTTGTCACTCGGGTCCGACGCCGCAACGGCCGGCTCCTCGTCCGAGGGGCTGTCGGTCGGATCAGTCACGCGGGTCCTCCGGATCGAGTCCGAGCAGTGGAAATACTGCTCGACGGGTGGCGATGATGGCCGAGTCGACGCGCTCGAGCGCCCTGTCGGTGCCGTCGGTCCCGGCGAGGGATCCCCCGGGTCCGTCCCAGGCGGGATAGTCGACGTCTCCCCCGTCACCCATCGTCTGCGGGAGGTCGACACTCGGTGCCATGGTCCGTACTCGCTCCCGCCACGTGTCCGGCAACGCCGACATCGGGTCGATGTCGCGACCGAGCGCGGCAGCGATGAGGTAGGTCCAGGCCCGTGGAACGACGCGCACCAAGCCGTACCCTCCGCCGCCGACGGCCAACCACCGACCCTCGGAATGTTTGTCCGCCAGATCACGCATGGCCAGGAATGCCGCATTCTGGCCGTCGACGGTCAGGGCCAGGTCCGCGAGGGGATCCTCGCGGTGGCTGTCGACACCGCACTGGCTGACGATGATCTGAGGCGCGAACGCCGCGATCGCACCCGGCACGATCGCGTGGAACGCGCGCAGCCACAACCGATCCGCGGTGCCGGGCAACAATGGAACGTTGATCGAGGTTCCCTCACCGCGTTCGGCTCCCACCTCGGTCGACCATCCGGTGTTCGGCCACAGCGTCGCCGGATGTTGGTGCAACGAGACGGTGAGCACTCTCGGGTCACCGAGGAATGCCGCCTGAACGCCGTCCCCGTGATGAGCGTCGACGTCGATGTAGGCGATCCGGTCGAACCCGTTGTCCAGCAACCACGAGATGGCGATCGCGGCGTCGTTGTAGACGCAGAAGCCGGAGGCCCAGTCGGCCATCGCGTGGTGCATGCCGCCGCCGATGCTCACCGCGCGTCGAGCACGTCCCGACGCGATTTCGCGGGCGGCGGCCAGAGAACCACCGGCGAGCATGGCGCTCGCCTCGTGCATCTGCGGAAACACCGGGTTGTCGTCGGAACCCAGTCCGTGGACGACGTCGTCGGGATCTCGCAGAGCCGGGCCCTGCGACGGTGCCTGTTTGACGGCCTCGATGTAGGCGCTGGTGTGAAATCGGAGGAGCTCGGAATCGGGCGCGGCAGTGGGCTCGACGAGTTCGACGCCCGCGAGCAGGCCGATGTCGGTGGCGAGTGCCATTGTCAGATCGAGTCGAGTCGGATTCATCGGGTGGTCGTCGCTCCACCGGTAGCCGAGGTAATCCGCGCTCCACACGACGATGTCCTCGGGGCGGTTCGGGATGGGCGCGGCGGCGCGTGTCGCCTGATCAGACATACGGACAAAACTACGTTGTCGGACGGGATGGTGTTGCCGGGTTCCGGTGTTGTCCCCACAGTCCCGTTGTGAGAAGCCATGGGAAACGGCGTACGCCGTTGTGGTGCGCCGCGCCCGCTGCGGCTGGGTGCAGCGCTCATTTCGGGGCGCTGACGGTAGGATCGAGCCCGACGAAGGGGTTGAGTGTGAAGGATCTGGTCGACACCACGGAGATGTACCTCCGGACGATCTACGATTTGGAAGAAGAGGGCGTGATTCCGCTCCGCGCGAGAATCGCCGAACGGCTCGAACAGAGTGGTCCCACCGTCAGCCAAACCGTTGCTCGGATGGAGCGAGACGGGCTGTTGTCCGTCGCAGGCGATCGACACCTCGAGCTGACCGAGAAGGGCCGAAGCCTGGCGGTCGCGGTCATGCGCAAACACCGTCTGGCCGAACGTCTGCTCGTGGACATCATCGGTCTGCGCTGGGAAGACGTGCACGCCGAGGCGTGCCGTTGGGAACACGTGATGAGCGAGGAGGTCGAGCGACGTCTGGTCACCGTCCTGAACAACCCGACCACCTCGCCGTACGGCAACCCGATCCCCGGTCTGGAGGAACTCGGTCTCGGCCAGTCGACTCTCGCACCGGAAGCTCTCATCCGCCTCACGGATGTGCCCGTCGGCCAGCCGACCGCTGTCGTCGTGCGACGCCTCGCCGAGCACGTTCAGTCCGACCCGGAGGTCATCGCTCAGCTTCGCGAAGCAGGCGTGGTCCCCGATGCTCGGGTTACAGTCGAAGCCAAGCCCGGGTCGGTCACGATCACGGTGCCAGGACACAGTGGTGTCGACATATCCGAGGAAATGGCGCACGCCGTCCAGGTGAAGAAGGTCTGACCTCACACCGACGACGGCGTCGGACGCGTGTGAGGGAGAACGAACAGTGAAGCTTCTGGTTACCGGTGGTGCTGGCTACGTCGGCAGCGTCTGCGCGGCTGTGCTCGTCGAGCGCGGTCACGAGGTCGTGGTCGTGGACAACCTGTCCACCGGTAACCGGGACGCCGTGCCCGGTGGTGCCACATTCGTCGAAGGCGACATCAAGGACGTCGCCGCGGACGTACTGATCGGCGGCGGGTTCGACGCCGTCCTGCACTTCGCCGCGCAATCTCTCGTCGGCGAGTCGGTGGTCTCGCCCGACAAGTACTGGAGCGGAAACGTCGTCACCTCGCTGGCGTTGCTCGATGCCATTCGTGCATCCGGCACCGCGAAGCTGGTGTTCTCCTCGACCGCCGCCACGTACGGCGAGCCCGAGAAGACCCCCATCACCGAGGACGCACCCACCCGCCCCACCAATCCTTACGGTGCCACCAAACTCGCGATAGATCACGCGATCACGTCGTACGCCGCGGCCTACGGCCTCGCCGCCACGAGCCTTCGGTACTTCAACGTCGCCGGTGCCTACAACGGTTTCGGAGAGAATCGCGTCGTCGAGACCCACCTGATTCCGCTCGTGCTCCAGGTCGCACTCGGGCAGCGCGAGAAGATCTCGGTGTTCGGCACCGACTGGCCCACTCCGGACGGTACGGCTGTTCGCGACTACATCCACGTCGCCGACCTCGCCGAGGCGCACATACTCGCTGTCGATGCCGCACAACCGGGCGAGCACACCATCTACAACCTCGGCAGCGGCACCGGATTCTCCGTGCACGAGGTCATCTCGTCCTGCGAGCGCGTCACCGGTCTGCCCATCGCCGTCGAACATGCTCCCCGTCGTGCCGGTGACCCTGCCGTGTTGATCGCCTCGAGCTCGCGCGCAGTCGAGGAGTTGAAATGGACGCCGGAGCTGACCGATCTCGATCGGATCGTGGCCGATGCGTGGACATTCCTGCAACAGCTCGGCGATCGGTCGCACGCGGCGCGCTGACCCACTCGCCTGCCGATCGTCGATGTACTCGACTGCCGTCACCGTCGACCGAAGGGGTCGCCGGGGAGCCGAACTCCGCAGGCGCGAGCACACGCGAAGCCGCTCTCGGCCACTTCCCGAACGAGATCGGGACCTGCGCCGGCGCTGAGCGACCGGTCCAGCAGTCGCGCCAGCGAGTAGTTCTCGTCGGCTTCCAGTGCCGCATCGATCGCGATGCGGGCCATCGGTCCGTCTCCGCGGACGTACGCGCTGAAGGCCAGAAGTGTTGCGGCGATGGCTCGTTCGGCCTTCGGCAGGACGCGGGACATCCTCGCCCAGAACTCTTCGACGAATCCCGCGTCGTCACCGAGAGTCAGGGCCAGCAGTGCGTCACGCACCTGGACATGACCGATCGCGAGTGCGATCCGAGCGATGTCGGTCGGATCCAATTCGGTGTCGTACGGCGCTCGCGCGACGTACGACAGCACCGACGTCAGCTCGTCGGTACGAGATCGAATCCCGTCCCGTCGTTGTCGCGAGATCTCGGCGGCAACGGCCCGCACGGTCGCGTCGGGGCCCGGCGCGATGGTCTCGGCCAGCTCGGACCTGGATCGTCTGACGGAGTAGCCGTCGAGCACGCGGGCCACGGTCATCGGCGACGCCGACGGATCGGACATCAGGCCGTGCCGCTGTGGTCCGCGCAACGTCCACCAGTCGGCGGATTCGGCGATCTCCGACGCCGCAAGGGCCTCACCGAGCTGCACTCCGAACGAGGCGAGTGTGGCGTCGAGTTCGGTCACCAGTGCTTCCACGTCGAGTAGATGCGATGTCCGGACGGTTCGATCGAGCCTGTCGTCGACGAACACCGCCATGACCGCGGGAATGTTCTCCATCGCGCAGTAGCCGGCCAGGTAGGCGATGACGTCGAGCATCTCCGGGGTCGCGCGGGTGTGACCGCCCGCGCGCCGATCGATGTGATCGCCGGCCAGGACGAGGTCGTGACGCATCGTGGGTCCGACGCTCGCACCGCCGTCCTTGACCGCGATGAGCACCATAGATCGGTGCGGGTGGAACCCGAGCATGGCCGGTACCGCGGTGATCAGGTCGCTCGGGTGGCCGAGCCGCACGCGATGGCGGGAGTCGAAGTTGCCGTGAGAGTTCGTCGGTGTGTACATACCGGAGAATCCTGGCCGGGGTCCCGACGATCGAAAGAGTCTCGACCTGGGCTTTCGTACTGCCCTGTGGAGAACTGCCGTGCTGTGGATGAATCGCGTCGCCGGCGCTGTGTCCGACCGATTCGTGTCGGTGTCGTCTGCTAGTGCTGCGTCAGCTCTGGCCGACCTTCTGGACTGCCGCGGTGAACAGCTCGTCGAGGGTCATCGCATCGGGCGTGCCCGAGCCGAACGACATGAACGTGGCCGACACTCGCACTTCGTCGATCTGGGCCATCAGTGTCAGCATCGATTGGGTTACGGCGTCGCCGCCTGCTCCCGATGCGACGGTCTGCCGGACGGCCAACGTGTCGTCCGCATCGATGGGCGGTGCAGGCGTCAGAGTGGAGGTCACCGTCGAGGTCGCGCCGGACTTGGTTGCGGTCACCTCGGCGCACTGTTCCAGTTGCTCCTTGCGCGCCGAGAGCGGTTCGTCCACCGCGGTCAACTCGATCGAGATGGTGGACCGGCTGTCGTTGTCGGTGCCGACGATCATGGCCGTGCCCGTCGGGCCGAAATCCTGGTCGGCAGGCTTGCATCCCGCCGGGCTGACCTCGGCACCGGCAGGAATTCCGCTGAGATCGGGTGCGGCTTGCGAGATCGCCTGCTGGGGCAGCACCAGGGCGTCGTACGGTGCCGGGAAGCTGGACGGATCGATCAGCAGCGTGTTCAGATCCACGCCGGACTCCGGCGTCGAAGTGGGGGCACCCGCGCTGGGCTCGGGAGTGCCGGTGACCGTGGAACTGCAGCCGACCAGCACGAGAGCTGCGATCGCTGCCGAGGTCGCGGCGATGGACAGGCGGGTTCTGCGTGCGGCGGGGCTCACAAGACGTCCTCTTCGGGTCGGTGGAACGCCGCAGCACACGCTCCGGCGTCCCACCACTGTCTCATTCCGACCACCTCGAACGCGGCAGGCGACCCACCGCGGTGTCGCAATTCAGCTGCCGCGGGCGATCCATTCCTCGAGGTGCGGTGCTTCGTCGCCGATGCGCGTCCCGTCACCGTGGCCGGTGTTGACTCGGGTCTCGACGGGAAGCGCGAAGAGCCGATCACGGATGGACCCGATGATGGTCGGGAAGTCCGAGTACGACCGTCCGGTGGCACCCGGGCCGCCGGAGAAGAGGGTGTCGCCGCTGAACAACTCCCCCGCTTCCGGCAGGTACAGGCACGTCGATCCAGGTGAGTGCCCGGGCGTGTGCAGCGCCAGGATGTCGGTTCCGGCCACCGTGATGCGCTGACCGTCCTCGAGGGTCGAGTGCCCGACGCCCGGGTGCGTCTGTTCCCACAGCATGTCGTCGGCGGGGTGCAGCAGAATCGGCGCGTCCAACGTATCGGCCAGTTCCGGTGCCACGGTCACGTGGTCGTTGTGGCCATGGGTGCAGATGACGGCCTTGACCGTCCGGCCGGCAACCGCGTCGACGATCGGGGCCGCGGTGTGCGCTGCGTCGACGATCACCACCTCGTCGTCGTCGCCGACCAGCCAGATGTTGTTGTCGACGTCCCAGGTGCCACCGTCGAGGCTGAACGTGCCCGAGGTGACGACGTTCTGGACTCGGAACTTCCCGCTCACAGGACCACCACCGAACGCAGGACGGTGCCCTGATGCATCTTCTCGAAGGCGGCTTCGACGTCGTCGATGGTGATGCGTTCGGTGACGAACTTCTCGAGCGGCAGACGGCCCTGCTGATACAGATCGACCAACTGCGGGAAGTCGCGCTCGGGCAGGCAGTCTCCGTACCAGGAGGACTTGAGCGATCCGCCGCGGGAGAAGAAGTCGATCAGCGGCATCTCGAGGGTCATCTCGGGTGTCGGCACGCCGACAAGCACCACGGTTCCGGCGAGGTCGCGTGCGTAGAACGCCTGCTTCCAGGTCTCCGGGCGACCGACGGCGTCGATGACGACGTCGGCACCGAAGCCTCCGGTGAGCTCCTGGACTGCTTCGACGGCGTCGACCACCGAGGAGTCGACGGTGTGGGTGGCTCCGAGGCCCAGTGCCCATTCGAGCTTGCCCGGGTCACGATCGACCGCGATGATCGTCGACGCGCCGGCCAGGCGTGCTCCGGCGATCGCGGCATCGCCCACTCCGCCGCAGCCGATCACGGCCACCGAATCCCCACGCGAGACGTTGCCGGTGTTCATCGCCGCTCCCAGACCTGCCATCACGCCACAGCCGAGCAGTCCGACCACGGCGGGATCGGCGTCTGCGGCGACCTTGGTGCACTGGCCCTCGTGGACCAGGGTCTTCTCGGCGAATGCGCCGATGCCCAGCGCCGGGGTCAATTCGGTACCGTCTTCGAGGGTCATCTTCTGTGCTGCGTTGTGGGTGTCGAAGCAGTACCACGGAGTGCCGCGCTTGCAGGCTCGACATTCGCCGCACACGGCGCGCCAGTTCAGTACGACGAAGTCTCCGACCTCGACGTGCTCGACGCGGTCGCCGATGGTCTCGACGATTCCGGCCGCCTCGTGTCCGAGCAGGAATGGGAATTCGTCGTTGATGCCGCCTTCGCGGTAGTGCAGGTCGGTGTGACACACCCCGCAGGCCTGGATCTTCACGACGACCTCGTTGGGCCCGGGATCGGGGATGGTGATCGTCTCGATGGAGACGGGCTCGCCCTTGCTCTTGGCGACGACGGCGCGGACCTGCTGCGGCATGTGTTCCTCCACTGAAAATCGGGTGTTTCGTGCTCTGTTCAGCCTCGCACAACGCATCAGCACGTGGCGACATCTGCATGGGTTCGACGCACCGAATCATGGAGTTCACAAGGTTGTGACCGGGTGGGCACGCAGTCTTTGCGTGCGAGCGGTAACTATGACGAATGTCTGAACCCATGGAGTACGACCTGGTGGTCATCGGCTCCGGCCCCGGTGGCCAGAAGGCGGCCATTGCGGCTGCGAAGCTCGGCAAGCGGGTGGCGATCGTGGAGAAGGGCCACATGCTCGGCGGGGTCTGCGTCAACACCGGGACCATTCCGTCCAAGACGCTGCGCGAGGCCGTTCTGTATCTCACGGGCATGAATCAACGGGAGCTGTACGGGGCGAGTTACCGGGTGAAGGCCGATATCACTCCTGCCGATCTGTTGGCCCGAACCCAGCACGTGATCGGCAAGGAGATCGAGGTGGTGCGTTCGCAACTGCTCCGGAACCGCATCGAGCTGATCACCGGCGTCGGCAAGTTTCTCGACGCGCACACCATCGTCGTGGAGGACGAGACGCGGGGTGAGCGCATCACCGTCGCAGCCGCCAACGTGGTGATCGCCACCGGCACCGCTCCTGCCCGTCCGGCCGACGTCGCGTTCGACGACTATCGAGTGCTCGACTCGGACGGAATCCTCAATCTCGAATTCATTCCGGCGTCGATGGTCGTCGTCGGGGCCGGCGTCATCGGAATCGAGTACGCGTCGATGTTCGCTGCCCTCGGAACGAAGGTCACCGTCGTCGAGAAGCGGGATTCGATGCTCGACTTCTGCGATCGAGAGATCATCGAGTCGTTGCAGTTCCACCTCCGCGATCTCGCGGTGACGTTCCGATTCGGCGAGGCGGTGACCGCGGTCGACGTCGGGCCGAACGGGACCGTGACCACGCTGGCGAGCGGCAAGCGCATCCCGGCCGAAACGGTGATGTACTCGGCCGGTCGGCAGGGCCTGACCACGGCGCTGGATCTCGAGAACGCAGGTCTGGAGGCGGACGCCCGGGGTCGGATCTTCGTCGACGAGCACTTCCAGACCAAGGTCGATCACATCTATGCCGTCGGCGATGTCATCGGGTTCCCGGCATTGGCCGCGACGTCGATGGATCAGGGCAGGTTGGCCGCGTATCACGCGTTCGGCGAGTCCGACGCGAAGTTGACCGACGTTCAGCCCATCGGTATCTACTCCATCCCCGAGGTCTCGTACGTCGGAGCCACCGAGGTCGACCTGACGAAGGGATCGATCCCCTACGAGGTCGGGGTATCGAGGTACCGCGAACTCGCCCGGGGGCAGATCGCCGGCGACTCGTACGGGATGTTGAAGTTGCTCGTCTCCACCGAGGATCGGTCGATTCTGGGCGTGCACATCTTCGGGTCGGGTGCGACGGATCTGGTGCACATCGGGCAGGCGGTGATGGGGTGCGGCGGCACCGTCGACTATCTCGTCGATGCCGTGTTCAATTACCCGACGCTGTCCGAGGCGTACAAGGTCGCCGCCCTCGACGTCACCAACAAGATTCGCGCGCTGGCCAACTTCGACCGCTGATCGCCTCGAGTCACCGAGAGCCCTCGGCGCAGGATGGGCGACCGTCCGGGAATGAACGGCAGGCAATCGGTTGTTCTTGTCGGTAGTGATTCGCCACGTTCGACGTCGGCGCGTACACGGCGCGAGCCGAGGGTCGGCGTATTCTGGCTCGAATCTCGCGTCGAGGTACCGACGAGTCGATCCGAAAGGGGCCAGGCCATGACCGAACAGTCGAAGATGTACGAGCTGGAGTTTCCGGCACCGCAAATCTTCTCCAACGACGGCGTCGGACCCGTCCTGGTGCACGGCCTGGAGGGTTTCTCCGACGCAGGTCACGCGGTGAAGTTGGCCACCACCCACCTGCGCGAGAGCCTGGAATCGGAGCTGGTCGCGTCGTTCGACGTCGACGAGTTGATCGATTACCGGTCCCGCCGGCCGACGATGACGTTCAAGTCCGATCATTTCTCGGACTACGACGCTCCCGAACTGAACCTCTATGCCGTCAAGGACAAGTCGGGCACTCCGTTCCTGCTGCTCGCCGGTATGGAACCGGACCTGCGGTGGGAGAAGTTCACCACCGCTGTCAGGCTCCTCGCCGAACAGCTCGGTGTGCGCCGCACCATCGGTCTCGGCTCGATCCCGATGGCCATCCCGCACACCCGGCCACTCGGTGTGACAGCCCACGCCAGCGACAAGGAGCTGGTCAAGGAGGGCAACAGCTGGGCAGGTGATCTGCAGGTACCGGGCAGCGCCTCGTCCCTGCTCGAGCTTCGGATGGCGCAGCACGGTCACGAGTCCATGGGTTTCTCGGTGCACGTTCCGCACTACCTCGCACAGACGGACTACCCCGGTGCGGCCGAGACGTTGCTCGAGAACGTCGGTGAGGCCGCCGACCTGGATCTGCCGCTTGCCGCCCTGGGTGAGGCCGCGGCGCGAGTTCGGGAACAGGTGAACGAGCACATCACCGGGAACGAAGAAGTCCAGTCGGTGGTGCAGGCGCTGGAGCGTCAGTACGACACGTATGTCGCCGCGCAGGAGCAGCAGTCGACGTTGTTGGCCAGTGACGAGCCACTGCCGAGCGGCGACGAACTCGGGGCCGAGTTCGAGCGCTTCCTGGCCGAGCAGGCAAATCTCGACGAGGAAGAGGACAACACCGAGCAGTGACAGTGTGAGTGGTCACAGAACATGATCGATTCGTCGGGCATATAGGACAGTCCGGACCGATCGAAACATACCTGTAACCGCAAATACGCTCGATGTTCTGCCCCGAGCGTCATCTCGTGCGAGAGTCGTAGCAACACGTACTCCGGTACGAAAGTCCACACACTCGTGCACGGCGTCGCCGTTCTGTGCCGCATCGCGCGGTGCACCAGGGAATTTCAGGAGGCGCAGATGAGCACCAATCCGCGCAATCGCAAGCTCCGCCCGGTTCCCGACGAAGAACCACGGCTGATCTTCCGGACCATTCACGGATACCGGCGGGCATTCCGCATGGCCGGCGAAGGTCCGGTTCTGCTGTTGATCCACGGTATCGGTGACAACTCCGAGACGTGGAACGAAGTCATCCCGCACCTCGCGAAGAACTACACCGTCATCGCTCCGGATCTGCTGGGTCACGGTCGCTCGGACAAGCCGCGTGCGGATTACTCCGTCGCCGCGTACGCCAACGGCATGCGCGATCTGCTCTCGGTGCTGGGCATCGAGCACGTCACCGTCGTCGGTCACTCACTGGGCGGCGGCGTCGCCATGCAGTTCGCGTACCAGTTCCCGGGCATGGTCGACAGATTGGCTCTGGTGTCCTCCGGTGGCGTCACCAAGGACGTACATCCCATTCTTCGACTCGCGTCCATGCCGTTTCTGAGCGAGGCCGTCAAACTGCTCCGCCTACCCGGCGCGATCCCGGCGGTGAAGCTGGCGGGTGGCCTGCTGAGCAAACTGCACAGCTCTCCCCTGCGACCCGGATCGCTCCTGCACGACACTCCGGATCTGATCCGCGTGCTGAGCGAGCTCCCGGCCCCGACGACGTACGAGGCGTATCTGCGGACCTTGCGCGCCGTCGTGGACTGGCGCGGCCAGGTGGTCACGATGCTGGACCGCTGTTATCTCACCGAGAATCTCCCCGTTCTGCTCGTGTGGGGTGACCAGGACTCGGTGATTCCGGTCAGTCATGCGCGCCTCGCCCACTCGGCCATGCCCGGTTCCACGTTGGAGGTGTTCGAGAATTCCGGACACTTCCCGTTCCGGGACGATCCGATGCGCTTTCTGCAGGTCGTCGAGGACTTCATCGATTCCACACCGTCACTGACCTTCGACGAGGTGCGGTGGCGCAACCTGCTCATCACCGGTGTCGGTGAGGACATGATCACCGGAAGCGCCAGCACCCGGATGGCCGTTCTCGGCGCGATGGGTTCCGACGAGCGCAGCGCGACCTGAGGCGTCGCGACGGACGCTCGGTGTCGATGCGGGTTCGGCCGTCGATCCCACATAGCCTGTAGAGGTGCTTCTCACCGAACTGATTCCCGATGCCGCCGCCGCTCGGTCCGACGGCGTCGACCCGGATGTCCTGTTCGACACGTTCACCACCTGGACTGCAGATCGCGGTCTGACCCTGTATCCCGCGCAGGAGGAAGCTCTCATCGAGCTGGTCTCCGGCTCCAACGTCATCCTGGCCACGCCGACCGGATCGGGCAAGTCGATGGTGGCCATCGGAGCCCACTACGCCGCGATGGCCGCAGGCGTTCGGAGTTTCTACACCGCGCCGATCAAGGCACTCGTCAGCGAGAAGTTCTTCGCCCTGTGCGAGATCTTCGGCGCTCAGAACGTCGGCATGATGACCGGCGACGCGTCGGTCAATTCCGGTGCTCCGATCATCTGCGCCACCGCCGAGATCGTCGCGAACCTCGCTCTGCGCCAAGGTGCCGACTCCGACATCGGCCAGGTGATCATGGACGAGTTCCACTACTACTCCGAGCCCGATCGGGGGTGGGCCTGGCAGGTTCCCTTGATCGAACTACCGAACGCTCAATTCCTGTTGATGTCGGCGACTCTCGGCGACGTCTCGTTCTTCCGGGACGATCTGACCCGACGCACCGGACGCACGACCACCGTGGTCTCGGGCACCGAGCGTCCGGTTCCCCTGATGTTCTCCTACGTCACCACTCCGATCAGCGAAACCATCGAAGAGTTGGTGCAGACGCACCTCGCGCCGGTCTACGTCGTGCACTTCACCCAGGCTTCGGCACTCGAACGCGCTCAGGCATTGACGAGTGTGAACGTTGCGTCCAAGCAGGAGAAGGCCGAGATAGCCGAGGCCATCGGTGCCTTCCGCTTCACCACCGGATTCGGCAAGACGCTGTCGAGGTTGGTTCGGCACGGTATCGGGGTGCATCACGCAGGCATGCTGCCCAAGTACCGACGGTTGGTCGAGAAGTTGGCGCAGGACGGGCTGCTCAAGGTGATCTGCGGAACGGACACCCTCGGTGTGGGCATCAACGTCCCCATTCGCACCGTGCTGTTCACCGGACTGACCAAGTACGACGGCGTCCGCACCCGCAAACTCCGGGCCCGCGAGTTCCATCAGATCGCGGGCCGCGCGGGGCGAGCCGGATACGACACCCTCGGCACCGTCGTGGTCGAGGCCCCCGAGCACGACATCGAGAACGCCCGTCTGGTGGCCAAGGCCGGCGACGATCCGAAGAAGCTCAAACGCGTACAGCGCAAGAAGGCACCCGACGGTTTCGTCTCGTGGGGCGAGCCGACGTTCGAGCGGATCATCACCGCAAGTCCTGAGCCGCTCACCTCACGGTTCTCGGTGAGCAACGCCATGCTGCTCAATGTCATTGCCCGGCCGGGCAATTGCTTCCATGCCATGCGTCACCTGCTCGAGGACAATCACGAGACCCGGCCCGCTCAGCGCAAGCACATTCTGCGGGCACTCTCGCTCTACCGCGGTCTGGTCGATGCGGGCATCGTCGAACAACTCGACGAGCCGGATGCCGACGGTCGACACGCTCGACTGACCGTGGACCTGCAGCCGGACTTCGCGCTCAATCAGCCGCTGTCGACGTTCGCGGTCGCGTCCTTCGAGCTGCTCGACGCCGAATCACCGACCCATGCCCTCGACGTTGTTTCGATCATCGAATCGACCCTCGACGATCCGCGTCAGATCCTGATGGCGCAACAGCACGCCGCGCGCGGCGAAGCGGTCTCGCAGATGAAGGCCGACGGCATCGAGTACGACGAGCGAATGGAACTGCTCGAGGAGGTCACGTGGCCGAAACCTCTTGCAGAGCTGCTCGTTCCGGCATTCGAGATCTATCGCGGCACGCATCCGTGGCTCTCCGAGGTCGGCCTGTCCCCCAAGTCCGTGGTACGCGACATGGTCGAGCGCGCGATGACGTTCGCAGAATTGATCAGCCATTACGGTCTGATGCGGTCCGAGGGACTCGTCCTCCGCTATCTCGCCGACGCCTATCGCACACTGCGCCAGACGGTTCCGCCGGAGTCTCGAACCGAAGAGGTACAGGACATCACCGAGTGGCTGGGTGAACTCGTGCGGCAGGTGGATTCGAGCTTGCTCGACGAATGGGAGAACCTGACGGACCCGGGTGCCGAGCCGGAGGCGCTCGTCGAGGCGTACGGATCCGATGTGCCGCGTCCGATCTCGGCCAACCCGCGGGCCTTCCGAATTCTCGCGCGCAATGCGATCTTCCGCCGAGTCGATCTGGCGGCGCGCCGACAGTGGAACGCCCTCGACGACCTCGACGACGGCCCGGACTGGGAGACGGAACTGGAACCGTTCTTCGCCGAGTACGGCTCGATCGGAACCGGACCATCGGCCCGCGGCCCCGCGCTGTTCACGCTGAACGTCGGTGCGGAGTCCACCACGGTGCGTCAGGTGTTGGAGGATCCCGACGGTGACCACGGCTGGTCGCTCGACGCCGTCGTCGATGTGCCGGAGTCCGATGCGGCGGGCGAGATCGTGTTCGACGAGATCGTGATCACGCCCGGCTGAGTCCACGTGCGTTGTCGGCGAGGACCTCTGCGGCGAGAAGACTTGCGAGCGCACTGTATTCGGCGGCGCGCGCACTCGAAGCTCGGTGAACGAGACCGATGGTGCGGCCGGGAGCAGGGTGGGCGAACTCTGCGGTGGACAAGCCCGCACGAGCGACCTCGACCTCGACGGCGCTGCGCGGCAGCAGCGTCAGGCCGAGCCCTCCTGCAACGCACTGCACCACCGTGGTCAGCGACGTCGCCCGGGTATCGCTCGCATCGGGTGCGGTGTCGACCGAGCGACACAGATCCAGGGTCTGCTCGCGCAGGCAGTGCCCCTCGTCGAGGAGGAGCAGAGGGAGACCGCGGAGGTCGGCGACCGTCAGATCCCGACGCCCCGCGAGAGGGTGCTCGGCAGGGAGCGCGAGCACGAAATCCTCGGTGTACATGGCTGTTTCGATCAAACCCGGATCGGCGAGGGGCAGCGCGAGAACGGCGACGTCGAGTGCACCGGACCGGAGTCCGTCGAGCAGTCGAGCGGTGTGATCCTCCACTATTCTCGGTACGAGGTCGGGGTACTCGACGCGCACGGCCGGGAGCACTGCGGGCAGCACGTAGGGTGCCACGGTGGGAATGATCCCGAGCCGCATACCACCGGTCAGCCGACCGCCCAATCCTGCTGCGGTAGCGACCAATCCGTCCACGGCGTCGAGTGCCGCAGTCGCCCGACCGAGTAACTGACCGCCGGCCGACGTCAGCAAGACCCTGCGGGTGCTGCGCTCGATCAACTGCACCCCCAGCCCCTGCTCCAACGTGGCGAGAGCTTGCGACAGAGACGGCTGAGTGATGTTCAGTTGCGTTGCTGCACTGCCGAAATGGCGATGACGGGCAATTGCGACGAAGGCACGCAGATGCGACAGGGTCGGCTGATAGCTTCGATCGGTCACGCCTATCAGTGTAGTGCCACTCATCACGTTTACCTTTCACCACATTTTTGGCACACTCGTACCGGTCGGCCGGGCTCGTACGGCTGCATTCACGCCACCGATCCGAACCGCCCACATACGGAACCGACGCGATCATCCGACACGAGGAGACCACATGGCACTGTTGACAATTGGCGACCAGTTCCCTTCATACAACCTCACCGCCGTCATCGGCGGAGACCTCTCCAAGGTGAACGCCCAGCAGCCCGACGACTACTTCACCACCGTCACCAGTGACGACCACGCGGGCAAGTGGCGCATCGTCTTCTTCTGGCCCAAGGACTTCACGTTCGTGTGCCCCACCGAGATCGCCGCGTTCGGCAAGCTGAACGAGGAGTTCGAGGACCGCGACGCACAGGTCCTCGGCGCGTCGGTCGACAACGAGTTCGTTCACTTCCAGTGGCGCGCACAGCACGACGAGCTCAAGACGCTTCCCTTCCCCATGCTGTCGGACCTCAAGCGCGAATTGGCTGCTGCCACCGGCGTTCTCAATGCCGACGGTGTGGCCGACCGCGCCACCTTCATCGTCGACCCCAACAACGAGATCCAGTTCGTGTCGGTCACGGCAGGCTCGGTGGGGCGCAACGTGGACGAGGTCCTGCGAGTTCTCGACGCCTTGCAGTCCGACGAGCTGTGCGCCTGCAACTGGAAGAAGGGTGATCCCACCATCGACGCAGGCGAACTGCTGACGGCGAGCGTCTGACATGACGATCGACAACCTCAAGAACGCCGTCCCCGAGTACGCCAAGGACCTCAAGCTCAATCTCGGTTCCATCGCCCGCTCCACGGTGCTCAGCGAGCAGCAGCTATGGGGCACCCTGCTGTCGGTGGCCGCAGCGTCGAAGTCCGCGACGACGTTGAAGGAGATCGCCGAGGACGCAGCCGATTCACTGTCGGCCGAGGCGTACAACGCCGCCCTCGGTGCCGCGTCGATCATGGGCATGAACAACGTCTTCTACCGAACCAAGGGATACCTGGACGGCAAGTACGACGATCTGCGCGCCGGTCTGCGCATGAACATCATCGGCAACCCCGGTGTGGAGAAGGCCGACTTCGAGCTGTGGTCGCTCGCGGTCTCGGCCGTCAACGGGTGCAACCACTGCCTGGAAGCACACGAGAAGACGCTGCGCGCCGAGGGCGTCGACCGCGAGAAGATCTTCGAGGCCATCCGCGCCGCGTCGATCGTCGCGGGTGTCGCGCAAGCGATCGAAGCAGGGCGAATCCTCGACGGTGCCGCCGTCTGAGCGTCGACCCGACCTGATCACCGAACGAGGGATCCGCGACCGCGGGTCCCTCGTTCGGCGTTTGGTACCGTCCGGGCATGGCTACCGACGTGTCCGTCGTCCGAGTTTTCACCGATGCCGACGGCAGGTTCGGTAACCCCCTCGGCATCGTCGCCGCGGATGACGTCGCCGAGGCGGACCGACAGCAGTTCGCCACCGAGCTCGGCTTCAGCGAGACGGTGTTCGTCGATCGCACCGATTCCGGTACGGCCTCGGCCACCATCTACACGCCCGCCGTGGAATTGCCCTTCGCCGGGCATCCCACGGTCGGACTCTCGTGGTGGCTGCGCGAGCAGGGACACCCGATCGAAGTACTCACAGTTCCTGCCGCGCCGCTGAACATCCGCTACGAGGGCGAGCACACCTGGGTTCGGGCCCGAGCCGACTGGACTCCGCACTTCACCTTCCATCAGGTCCAGGACGCGGCCGAGGTGACGGCAGCGGACCCGAGTGCGTACGACAGCGGGCACCACTACGTCTGGGCCTGGACCGACGAGGAGCACGGCGCGCTGCGGTCACGCATGTTCGCACCGATGATGGGTATCGCCGAGGACGAAGCGACCGGCGCTGCCGCCGTCCGGCTGACCGGTGAACTCGGCCGGAGCCTGAACATCCTGCAGGGAGCCGGATCTCGATTGCACACTACCTTCGAAGCCGGATGGGTGGAGCTGGGCGGACGTACCGCGGCGGACGCGTCGATCAGCGTGTGACGGGTACGTCCACTTCGATTTCCTCGCCCAGACGAACACCGTCGGCGAGTGGGAGTCGATCGCCGCTCCAGAACTTTCCTGGGTCGAACCAGTTGGCTTTCTTGTTGCCCGTGAGCAGACCCATCGCGTCGTAGGTCATGGCCACCACCTCTGCGCAGTAGGCGGTTTCGAGGGTTGCTCCCTCACGTTGGCTGCGACGCAGTGTGGGGACTCGGCCCCGGAACCAACGACCGGCGAGCGAGGCGGTGGTCGGAAAGGCTGTGCCGTCCAAGCGGGCGATGGTGCGAAGCAGGGCGTCCTCCTGCTCTTTCGTCACGGACGGGGTGGAGCCTGCGGAACGACCCGCGTATCCGTCCAATTGTCGCAGCCAGCACCGCTGTTCGTACTTCGTGGCCCACTGGGTCACGGCCGCTCGCAGATCGTGCAGCTGCACTCCGCGCTGGAAGTTGCCGCTCCACATGTCCTGCAACGACTTCCCCAGTTCGGCGTGCCACATCAGCGGAGGCAGGTCGTCGATCACGACGGACATGCCGACGTGATTGACCGGACTGTTGGTCAGTGCCTGGATTGCGCGATCGGCGTTCGACTGTCCGCGGAAGATCCAGATGTCGCCCGTTCTGGTGGCCTCGACTGCGGTATCGAGGCTGATTCGCGACGGATTCATGGTCCACACCCTAGATCTCGTGACGGTACGGTGGCCGGATGAACGTGTGGAAGGCTGTCGGTCTCGCCGGGATGGTCGGTGTCGCGGCCACCGGGGCGTTGGTGGTTCGATCCGAGCGCAAGCGTCGTGCCTACGCGCCCGAGGAAGTGCGCGAGCAGCTGCACCGTCGTTTCGCGGCTGTCTCCGACGAGCCGACACCGGCACCCGCTCCCCCGCTGTCGCGAGGGAAGCAGCTGCTCGGCAGACTTCGGTTCAGCCGAGCGCGCTGAGGATCCGCGCGGCCAACTCTTCGATCTCGGCGTCGGTCATGACGAATGCAGGCGAGATCTGCATCGCACCCTGGCCGGCGGCGCGGCCGGAGACCCCGTGTGCCCGAAGCGTTTTGACGAAAGGCAATGCTTCGGCCGGGTCGGCGAGCTGCACGGCGGCAACAGCACCGATTCCGCTGCGGATCTCCGATACTCGGTCGTGTGCGGCCAGTGGCGCGAGGTGGGTGTGCAGGGCCGCCTCGATGCGCTTGGAGTGCGAGAGCAGCTCTTCGCGCTCGATGATGTCGAGGTTGGCCATCGCTGCCGCGGCCGCTCCGGCGTGGCCGCCGTAGGTGTACCCGTGTCGCCACCACACGCCGCCCGCGAAGAACGGCTCGGCGATCTTCGGGGCGATGAAGACAGCACCCATCGGTACGTACCCGGACGTCAACCCCTTGGCGGTCGTCATCAGGTCGGGTTCGAGCTCGAACCGGGTGGAGGCGAACCAGCTGCCGCCGATCCGACCGAATCCGGTGACGACCTCGTCCGCGACGAACAGCACGTCGTTGTCGCGACAGATCTGCCGCACCTCGCGCAGGTAGCCCTCCGGCGGCAGGTAGATTCCGCCGGCACCGATGACCGGCTCGCAGAAGAAGGCGGCCACGTTCTCGGCACCGACCTCCTCGATCAGCGCCAGCAGCGACTTCGCGTCGTCCCACGCCACTGTCTTGGCGTCGGGCATCAGCTCACCGTAGTTCTCCTTGTTGACCGGGATACCGGCCAGCGCGGTGCCGGCGACGTGCATGCCGTGATAGGCCTTCTGTCGTCCGACGATGATCTTCTTGGCCGGTTGTCCCATTTCGACCCAGTAGCGGCGCGCGAGCTTCGCGGCGGTATCGATGGAGTCCGAGCCACCGGAGGTGAAGAAGATCTTGCTACCCGGAACCGGTGCGATGGCAGCGAGACGATCGGCCAAGGCCAGCGTGGTCTCGGGTACGAAGTCGCCGAAGTTCGAGTAGTGAGCGATCGAGCTCAGCTGTGTGGCAACGGCATCGGCGATCTCGCGTCGGCCGTGACCGACGTTGGTGAACCACAGACCGGCGGTCGCGTCGAGATACTTCGTTCCCTTGTTGTCGAAGATGTACGCACCCTCGCCTCGCGAGACGACGAACGGCCCGCTGGCGGTGACGTTGCCCATGTCGGCGAAGCCGTGCCACAGCGCGGAGGAGTGTGTGGTGGCCGCTGGATCGAGGTCGGAAGACATGCGCTACACAGTAGTGGAGTCCGATTCGCTCGAGACCGATCCGTGCCTCCACCGTCCCGCGAGCCGTCCGAGAGCATTCACTGCCAGCGCCATGAGCGCGAAAGCGACGGTCAACACCACCAGCCCGACGGCAAGCGCGGGGTATCCCCGTTCCCTCGGGTCGAGGAAGGGATACGGGTACCAGTCGACGACGGGTCCACGGATCAGGGTGTAGATCCCATAGACCAGCGGGAAGAGCAACCACGTCAGGCTGCGTTACTCGGAGATCTGCCGACGCGGTGGAGCGAGAATCCAGTCGAGCAGAAGGACCACGGGCATGATTCGATGCACCACGTTGTCGGTCCACGGATCCGCGACACCGACATCGATGTTCGCGGGCAACACCGCGTAGATGATCCCGGTGATCACCATGTAGAGCGTCACCGATCCGCGAACAGCACCCGCAGCATCCTGATCGGTACCGGCGTACGCGGTTCGGCAGTGACATCGTGCACGATGCTCATACGGCGATCCTGGCACAGTCTCGGCCGCCATTCACGACGGTTGCGTCGATGCGGATATCCTGGAGCGAGTATGTCTACCTCGAATTTGTCCGGTCAGCGAAAATCTCTCGCCACACGTCTGGCAGACGTCACGATCCGGGACGAGAACCGGCTGCGGCGGCGACTGGACAAGGCTCGTACCGACGACGCGTTGGCCGCTCTCGAACGCGATGTCGCCCGCGCCGAGACGGTAGTGGCCAATCGCCGGGCGGCGGTGCCGACCCTCGAGTTCCCCGAGTCGCTTCCGGTCAGTCTGCGCAAGGACGACATCGCTGCCGCCATCGCCGAACACCAGGTCGTCATCGTCGCCGGTGAGACCGGTTCGGGTAAGACCACTCAGATTCCCAAGATCGCTCTCGCACTGGGCCGCGGAATTCGCGGTTCGATCGGCCACACTCAGCCTCGACGCCTCGCTGCCCGCACGGTGGCCGAACGCATCGCCGAGGAGGTGGGCGAGCCCCTGGGTGAATCCATCGGCTACAAGGTGAGATTCACCGACCAGTCCTCGGATTCGACCCTCGTCAAGCTGATGACCGACGGCATCCTGCTGGCGGAGATCCAGCGAGACAGACTGCTGCGACAGTACGACACCCTGATCATCGACGAAGCGCACGAGCGCAGCCTCAACATCGACTTCATCCTGGGTTACCTGGCGCAGCTTCTCCCCCGGCGTCCCGACCTCAAGATCGTCATCACCTCAGCGACGATCGACCCCGAAAGGTTCGCCCAGCACTTCGCGCGGGACGGCGTGCCCGCGCCGATCATCGAGGTCTCCGGTCGCACGTTCCCGGTCGAGATGCGCTATCGGCCACTGACCGTCGACGCCGGGGACACCACGATCGATCTCGACCCCGTCGACGCGACCTGCCAGGCCGTCGACGAGCTGATGGCCGAGGGCGACGGCGACATTCTGGTGTTCCTGTCCGGTGAACGCGAGATTCGCGACACCGCCGACGCCCTGAACGATCGCAATCTCCGCAACACCGAGATCGTTCCTCTCTATGCGAGACTCTCTGCGGCCGAACAACACCGAGTGTTCTCCCCGCATTCGGGCCGACGCGTGGTGCTCTCGACGAACGTCGCGGAAACATCGCTGACGGTCCCTGGCATCCGCTACGTGGTCGACCCCGGTACCGCCCGCATCTCGCGATATTCGTTGCGCACCAAGGTGCAACGACTCCCCATCGAGCCGATCTCCCAGGCGTCGGCGCGGCAGCGGGCCGGCCGCTGTGGCCGCGTCGCCGACGGCATCTGCATCCGGCTGTATTCCGAAGAGGATTTCGAGTCACGTCCACAGTTCACCGAGCCGGAGATACTGCGCACCAACCTGGCGTCGGTCATCCTGCAGATGACCGCACTCGGGCTGGGCAAGATCGACGCGTTCCCGTTCGTCGAACCGCCCGATCCGCGCAGTATCAGGGACGGAATCGGACTGCTCGAGGAACTCGGTGCGCTGAAGCCGGCCACCAAGGACGGCACTGCAGAGCTGACCCCGATCGGCCGGGAACTCTCGGCACTGCCGGTCGATCCTCGGATGGCTCGGATGCTCGTCGAGGCCAACGGCAACGGCTCTCTTCGCGACGCGTTGGTGGTTGTGGCGGCCCTGTCGATTCAGGACGTTCGGGAGCGGCCCGCCGAGCATCAGCAGGCAGCGGACGAGAAGCATGCACGCTTCGCAGTGGAGAACTCCGACTTCCTGGCGTACGTGAAACTGTGGACGTATCTGCGCGAGCAGCGAAACGAATTGTCCTCCAACCAGTTCCGACGCATGTGCCGAACAGAGTTCCTGCACTACCTACGTATTCGCGAGTGGCAGGATCTGCACGGCCAACTGCGTCAGATCACCCGCGGGCTCGGGTGGACGGTGCCCGACGCCGATTCCACCGAGACCGCCCTGCATCAGTCGCTGCTGTCCGGGCTGCTCTCGCACGTCGGACTCAGGGAGGGGGACAAACGCGAGTTCCTCGGCGCGCGCGGAGCTCACTTCGCGATATTCCCCGGTTCGGGTCTGTTCAAGAAGCCCCCGCGCTGGGTCATGGCCGCCGAGCTGGTCGAGACCGGGCGCCTGTGGGGCCGTATGGCTGCTCGCATCGAACCGGAGTGGGCCGAGCGGTTGGCACCGCATCTGGTCAAGCGGACGTACTCGGAACCACATTGGTCGATCAAGCGTGAATCGGCGATGGCCTACGAGCGGGTGACGCTGTACGGCATTCCGTTGGTGACGCAACGTCCGGTGAACTATCACCGTATCGACCCCGAGGCGTCCCGAGAGCTGTTCATCAGACA
Organism: Rhodococcus sp. 05-2254-2; assembly: GCF_002259095.1. Taxonomy (NCBI): domain Bacteria; kingdom Bacillati; phylum Actinomycetota; class Actinomycetes; order Mycobacteriales; family Nocardiaceae; genus Rhodococcus; species Rhodococcus sp. 05-2254-2. The sequence goes on from NZ_NOZJ01000019.1 coordinate 124,110, forward strand.
TGCGCTGGTGGAGGGCGAGTGGAAGACCCAGCATGCCTTCTTCCACAAGAACAGGGCACTGCTCGACGACGTGGGTGAACTCGAACATCGCGCCCGACGGCGAGACATCGTCGTCGACGACGACGCTCTGTTCGACTTCTACGACGCCCGCATCGCCCCAGAGGCGGTGTCGGCACGGCACTTCGACACCTGGTGGAAGAAGGCCCGCAGACAGGACCCGGCGCTGCTCGACTTCACCACCGACACCGTCGTCAACTCCGACGCGGCCTCGGTACTGACCGGCGCGTATCCCGACGCATGGCGACAGGGCGAGATCCAGTTTCCCCTGACCTACCAGTTCGAGCCGGGCACGGCGGCCGACGGCGTCACCGCACGAATTCCGATCGCTCTGCTCGCTCAGGTACAGCCGGTGGGCTTCGACTGGCTGGTCCCTGGGATGCGCGGCGAGTTGGTGACCGCACTGATCAAGACGCTTCCGAAAGCGTTGCGCCGCAATGTCGTACCGGCCCCCGACTTCGCAGCCGCGGCGTTGGCGGTCATGCGGCCCCGCGCCGAAACGTTGGTCACGGCATTGGCCCGTGAGCTCTCGCGGGCGGCCCAGTGCCACATCACGGCGAAGGACTTCGATGTTGCGGCACTCCCCGAGCACCTGAGAATGACGTTCGCGGCCGTCGATCCGTCCGGAAAGGTGTTGGGCAGCAACAAGGATCTGACCGCTCTGCGTACCGGTTTGTCCGGTGAGGTCGGCCGTCAGGTGGCCAGCGCGGTGGGTGACGCCGAGCGTGCGCCCTCGCTGGCGTGGACCTCGAGCACGCTGGGACGGTTGGAGTCGACCGTCACCCGAGATGTGGGAGGCCAGAAGGTCACCGGCTATCCGGCTTTGGTGCCGGAAGGACCGGGCGTGGCGGTTCGAGTCCTGAGCACCCCTGCTCAGCAGCGGGCAGCGATGCGTTCCGGAACCAGGGCTCTGCTGCTGTCGACTGCGCCGAAGGGCACCAAAGCACTGTTGGCCGGATTACCGACGGCGGAACGGCTTGCCCTCGGCCAGAATCCGTACGGCGGAGTCGATGCACTGCTCGAGGAATGCCGGGTTCTCGCGGTCGAGGAAGCAATGGACGCGCACGGTGGACCGGTACGAGATCCCGAGGCTTTCGACAAGCTCAGGGCGCTCGTGCACGCGGAGGTTCCGCAGCGTACCGCCGCGGTCCTCGCCCTGGTTCGTCCTGTGCTGACCGCTGCCCTGGCTTTGTCGGCGCAACTGCAATCAGCCTCGGGTGAGCCGGCAGACGATGTTCGGGAGCAGCTCGACGGCTTGATCTTTCGCGGATTCGTCACCGAGTTCGGTTCTCGCAGATTGGCGGACCTGCCGCGCTATCTCGCGGCGGCGACGAAGCGGTTGGCCACTCTGCCGAGCAGCGCAGGCCGTGACGCGGCGGCGATGGATGTACTCGATCGGGTGTACGCGTCGTACGGACGACTGCTGGATTCGCTTCCGGAGAGCAGAAAGAACAGTTCCGGGGTGCAGGAGTTGTTCTGGATGATCGAGGAGCTGCGCGTGGGACTGTTCGCCCAAGGGATTCGTACGGCGTATCCGGTCTCCGAGAAGCGCATCGAGAAGGCGATCTCGGACCAGAGCCGCTGACGGGCGGAACTGTCAGTCGATGTCGGCGGACTCGCGGTGCTTACGCAGTTCGTGGATTTCCTTCTCGAAGTCCTCGGCCGAACTGAACGAGCGGTACACGGAGGCGAAGCGCAGGTACGCCACTTCGTCCAGATCACGGAGCGGACCGAGAATGGCCAATCCCACTTCGTTGCTGGGGATCTCCGCTGATCCCGCTGCACGGATTGCGTCCTCGACCTGCTGTGCCAGCAGGTTCAGCGCATCGTTGTCGACATCTCTGCCCTGGCACGCGCGTCGAACTCCCTTGACGACCTTCTCGCGGCTGAACGGCTCGGTCACGCCGCTGCGCTTCACGACTGCAAGCACTGCTGCCTCGACGGTCGTGAAACGACGACCGCACTCCGGGCAGGAGCGACGCCGCCGGATTGCCTGTCCCTCGTCCATCTCACGCGAATCGACCACGCGTGAGTCGGGATGCCTGCAGAACGGGCAATGCATGAGGGACCCTCCGTCGTAGCCGATGCTCCGACGACGAGCACGCACATCGGGGCAGTCCACCGAGGATACTCAGCCTTCTCGAACCCGACGGGGGCGGTGGTCATCTGCCGGTCGTGTACTCGACGAGAGCCCCGTCGTGCACTTCGACCACACCGGCCGGCTGCACACCTGCATCGGGTGCAACTGCTCGCAGGTTCGCGATGCCGATCAGACCACCGGCCACGACGACCACTGCGAGCATCCACAACACCAGCGATCGCAGTCGAACCGGCTGGCTCGCGAAGTGCGCGGAGGTCGCGTCGAACTCGCGATCGGCATCCTCGCGGTCGGTGACGTCGGTCCACGACGGGTCGAGGACCGGAAGGCACGGTGCGCTCTGTGTGCGAGGCACCGTGGTGACGCCGTGCATCCCGAGGGGACTCCGCAGAACGGGACGGGCCCGGCGACGACGCTCGACGACGGTGGACCGGGCACGGACACCGGCGGCGGTGGGGCGATCGGTGATGATGGTCATCGGAACCTCGACTTCGCTCGTTGGATCGATTGTTCGATCAGGCGTTCGATGGACGCTTGTTCGAAGTTCTATCACGAGCCTCCGACAAAGTCTGCAGAAAACGCGACACGAGTCGAACAGATGTTTGATTCAACAGCTGATACACGCTAGATTCGTGTCAGAAACCACACGCCACACGAGTCGACACCATCAACTCCAGTCCGCGCAGACCTACCCCGCAGACCGGATCCCAGGACACCAGCAGGAGGCCGACAGCATGAAGGACGAGACCTCGACGAGGTCGACCACGCGTTCCACGACGACGGGTTCCAGGACGACCGGAGCCAAGGCCACCGCCACCAAGGCCGCAGCAGGAAAGCCGGCCGCGGAACCCACGTCCAAGGCAATGGAGGTCGGCACCGACATCAGTGCGGGTCTGACCGAGCGGCAGCGGAAGGTACTCGAGGTCATTCGCGCGTCGGTCACCGAGCGCGGCTACCCGCCCAGCATCCGCGAGATCGGCGATGCGGTCGGTCTGACATCGACCTCTTCCGTTGCTCACCAGCTGCGCACCCTCGAGCGCAAGGGCTTCCTCCGGCGCGACGCCAACCGTCCCCGTGCCGTCGACGTCCGGGGTCTCGACGAGGTGCAGGCCGACCAGGCTGCCGCCGCGGTCGACGGTTCCTCGGCGTCCGAGGAACAGGATCGGTTGCCGACCCCGACGTTCGTGCCGGTGCTTGGCCGGATCGCAGCCGGCGGTCCGATCCTGGCCGAAGAGGCCGTCGAGGACGTGTTCCCGCTCCCCCGCGAGCTGGTCGGTCAGGGCTCGCTGTTTCTGCTCAAGGTGGTCGGCGAGTCGATGATCGACGCGGCCATCTGCGACGGCGACTGGGTGGTGGTTCGTCAGCAGTCCGTGGCCGACAACGGTGACATCGTCGCTGCGATGATCGACGGGGAGGCCACCGTCAAGACGTTCAAGCGGTCCAAGGGCGAGGTGTGGCTGCTGCCGCACAATCCGCTGTTCGAGCCCATTCCGGGCAACAACGCCGCGATCCTCGGCAAGGTCGTGACCGTGATGCGCAAGCTGTAGAGATCGTCACGGCAGTGACATGCGAAGGGCCGCAGCACATGTGCTGCGGCCCTTAGCGTGCTTCGGATCAGCGGATCACAGATTCAATCCGCGGCCGATGATCTCCTTCATGATCTCGGTGGTGCCGCCGTAGATGGTCTGCACACGGGAGTCCATGTACGCCTTGGCGATCGGGTATTCCTTCATGTAGCCGTAGCCACCGTGCAACTGCAGGCACCGGTCGATCAGTTTGACCTGATTCTCGGTGGTCCACCATTTCGCCATGGCAGCTTCTTGCACGGTCAGCTTGTCTTCGTTGAGCAGTTCGATGAACTTGTCCACCATGATGCGGGTGGCGGTGGTCTCGGTGGCCAACTCCGCCAACACGAATCGGGTGTTCTGGAACTTGCCGATCGACTTCCCGAAGGCCTTGCGGTCGCGGCAGTACTGGATCGTCATCTCGAGCGCGGATTCCATCGCGGCGGCCGCGACGACGGCGATCGACAGGCGTTCCTGGGGCAGATTCTGCATGAGGTAGATGAAGCCCATGCCTTCCTCGCCCAGCAGGTTGGCGGCGGGCACGCGCACGTCGGTGAAGCTGAGTTCGGCGGTGTCCTGAGCCTTCATGCCGATCTTGTCGAGGTTGCGGCCGCGCTCGAATCCGGGCATGTCGCGTTCGACGACCAGCAGACTGAAGCCCTGTGCGCCCTTCTCGGGGTCGGTGCAGGCCACGACGATGATCAGGTCGGCGTTGATTCCGTTGGTGATGAACGTCTTCGAGCCGTTGAGCACCCAGTCGTCGCCGTCACGGACAGCCTTGGTCTTGATGCCCTGCAGGTCGCTTCCGGTGCCGGGCTCGGTCATCGCGATCGCGGTGATCAGTTCGCCGGAGCAGAATCCGGGGAGCCAGCGCTGCTTCTGCTCGTCGTTGGCAAGGTCGATGAAATACGGCGCGACGACGTCGTTGTGCAGGGTGAAGCCGATACCGCTGTATCCGCCGCGGGTGGTTTCCTCGGTGACGATGGCGTTGTAGCGGAAGTCCTTGACTCCGCCGCCACCGAATTCCTCGGGCGCTGCCGTTCCGAGGAAGCCCTGCTTACCGGCCTCGACCCAGACGTCGCGGTCGACGATGTTCTGCTCTTCCCACTTCGCATGGTTCGGCGCTACGTGCTGATCGAGAAACTTCCGGTACGACTCCCGGAACAGCTCGTGCTCGGGCTCGAAAAGTGTGCGTTCCACGCAGATCTCCTTGTTCGGTGCATACCGACATCGACCTGTGAACGGTGTCATTCGCGGTCGTCGGTACGACTGACGTCACGCTCCAACAGTACGTTCGGGACGTCACGGAGGTCGATGACCAAAACGCGCGCGATTCGTGACCGACCCCGCTACCGTGCGCGTTTGCCCGCGCTTCTCGCGAGCGCCGAGACGATCGGGTACCCGAGAAGGATGCCGACCGAACCCCACGCGATACCGCCGAGCTCGACCGATCCGACGGACAGCGTCAGGTCACCGATTCCGGCGACGAGCGCGGCAGCGACGACCATGAGATTGACCGGATCGGTGAAGTCGACCTTCGCGTCGGTCCAGATGCGTACGCCCAACAGCCCGATGAGGCCGTACAGAACCAGGGTTGCGCCGCCGATGACCCCGTCGGGCACGGTGAAGATCAGTGCACCGAACTTGGGCGAGAACGCGAGCACCGTCGCGGTGATCGATGCGACCCAGTACGCGGCGGTCGAGTAGACACGAGTGGCCGCCATGACGCCGATGTTCTCCGCGTAGGTGGTGGTTCCCGAACCGCCGCCTGCTCCGGCCAGCGTGGTCGCCAGCCCGTCGGCGATCAAGGCGTCGCCGGCCACATCGTCGAGGTTCTTGCCGGTCATCGCGGCGACGGCTTTGACGTGCCCCACGTTCTCGGCGACCAGGACGATCACCACCGGCAGCGCCACGAGGATCACCGACAGCTCGAACGACGGTCCACGAAACTCGGGCAGACCGATCCAGCTCGCAGCGCTGAGTGCGTCGAGTCGCGGTTGCGCGATCCCTCCGGTGACTGCGGCGAACACCCAACCCACGACGACGCCGAGCAGAATTCCCAGTCGCCCGATCAGGCCGGGCCCCACCGCTGTCGCCAGCAGAATCGCGACCAGGGTGATGGCTGCGATCAGCGGCTGTGCCTCGAACGACGTGGTGGCGGCCGGTGCCAGGTTCAGCCCGATGAGCACCACGACGGCTCCGGTCACGACGGGCGGCATCGCCGCGTCGAGTACCCGCTGCCCTGCGAACTTCACCACGAAGCCCACTGCTGCCAGTACGACGCCCACACACAGCACGGCTCCGAGCTGGGCGGCAGGTCCGTTCGCTTGGGTGGCACCGAGCGGGGCCAGGAACGCGAAGGAGGAACCCAGGTAGCTGGGCACCCGGCCTCGGGTGATGAGCAGGAACAGCGCCGTCCCTATGCCCGAGAACAGCAGCGTCGTCGACACCGGAAATCCGGTGATCGTCGGAACCAACAGGGTCGCGCCGAACATCGCGACCACATGCTGCATTCCGATACCGATGGTGCGGGGCCACGTCAATCGCTCGTCGGGCGAGACCACCGCCCCGGCGTCGACGGTCTTTCCGTTTCCGTGCAGCGTCCAACCGAGAGTTCTCATGATGGAAGGCAACACTATTGGATCAGCCGAGAATCGCGCTCACTGCCTCGCGGGCAGCGGCGGTACTGTCCGTTTTCAGGGCGGCCGCGGCCGCTTCCTTGCACTGAGCGAGCGTGACCGTTGCCAGTTTCGACCCGACATGCGCGACGGCAGCCGACGCAGCCGAGAGCGAGGTGATGCCGAGCCCTACCAGCACGCAGGCCAGCAGCGGATCGGCAGCGGCCTCACCGCAGACTCCGACGGGCTTGCCCGCCTTGGCTCCCGCGGCCGCGGTGTGCGCCACCAGTGCCAACACGGCCGGCTGCCACGGATCGGTCAGGCCGGCGAGCTGAGCGGACATGCGGTCGGCGGCCATCGTGTACTGCGCCAGATCGTTGGTGCCGATGGACAGGAAGTCGACGTGCTCGAGGATGTGTTCGGCGAGCAGAGCGGCGGCGGGGATCTCGATCATGACACCCGGAGTGAGTCCGCGCTCGCGGACGTCGGCAGCGAAATCCTTTGCCTCCAGCGCGGTCGCGATCATCGGAGCCATCACCCACGGGGAGGAATCGGTCGCCTTCGCGGCTGCTGCGATGCCGTCGAGCTGACGATACAGAATCCCTCGGTCGGCCTCGGCGATGCGGATGCCGCGAATGCCCAGTGCCGGGTTGGCCTCGTCGGGATGAGTGGCGAACCGAAGTGGCTTGTCCGAGCCGGCATCGAGAGTCCGAACGACGACCTTCTTGCCTGCGAACGCGTCGAGTACCTGTGCGTAGATCTCGGCCTGCTCGTCGACGGTGGGTTCGGAGTCGCGGTCCAGAAAGCACAGTTCGGTGCGAAACAGACCGACGCCGTCCGCTGCGCTCGACCGCGCCGCGCGAGCACCGGCACCGTCCTGGACGTTGGCGAGAATGTCGACTGCGTGGCCGTCGGCGGTGGTTCCGGGACCGACCCACTGGGATACCCGGTCGAGCTCGTCACGGGCAGACACGACGGCAGCGCGGGCCGAGTCGGCGTCGGGTTCGAGATCGATGCGGCCGCTGGTTCCGTCGACGGATGCGTTCGTACCCGCGGCGATGTCGTCGAGCCCAGCCACGGCGACGATGCACGGAATGCCCAGCTGGCGCGCAATGATCGCGGTGTGACTGGTCGGACCGCCCAGCGAGGTGGCGAGTCCGACGATCAGGGTGGGGTCCAGACCTGCGGTGTCGGCGGGCGCAAGATCGTCGGCGAACAGCACCGACGGTTGCTCGGGTACCGGAACACCGGGCTCAGGAACGCCGAGTATCTCGGCAATGACGCGATCGCGAATGTCGCGCAGATCGGTCACGCGCTCGGCCATCAGTCCGCCGAGCTGGGTGAACATCGCGGCGAACTTCTCCGTTGCCGCCGCCGTTGCCGTGACGGCAGAACTGCCCTTGGCGATCGAGGACCGAGCGGCACCGAGCCATCCGCGGTCGGTGGCCATCGCGGCGTTGGCAGACAGAACCTCCGAAGCAGCGCCGGTCGCGAGTTCCGCACGACCGCGTAGTCGGGAGGCGACAGCATTCGCTGCGGCGTCGAAGACAGCCTTCTCGGCCTCCCGATCCGCCTCGGCGACCTCGCCGGTGTCGGCCGGGATGGACGGTCGGGCACCGGGACGAATGACGGGGCCGTATCCGACGCCGGGCACGACGGGTGTGCCGCGCAGTGTCGTCTGCGCTGCTCCGGCCCCGGCTGCATCGACTGTGGTGTCGGTGTGTGCGGTCGAAGCGGTGCTAACCGATCCCGTCATGTGGTCCTCCTCGGATCCTGCGTGAACAAAGGTCATCGCATCTGTTCGGCGAGCTGTGGCGTACTCACTCACTTGCCTGTGTTGTGACCGAGATTACTCCAAACCCTTGACATGTCAACACACACGGGCGTAAAACAACATAAAGCAACATCAACCGGGAAGGAGACGCAGGTGTACGCCGAAGAACGCCAACACGCCATCGCCGAACTGATCAGCACGCACGGCCGCGTCTCCGTCAACGATCTGTCGGCCACGTACGGCGTCACCACCGAAACCGTGCGACGCGATCTCGCCACCCTCGACCGAATGGGAGTCGTCCGCCGCGTCCACGGTGGAGCAGTACCCGCGTCCGCACTGACCACACTCGAGCCCGGCGTCTCCGAGCGAGAGTTCACCCGCGCCGACCAGAAGGACGCCATCGCGGCCGCGGCGTTGTCCTTCCTGCCACCGGTGGGCGGCAGTGCGGTGTTCGACGCGGGCACCACGACGGGCCGGTTGGCGGGCCTGCTTCCCCACGACCGCGAGCTGACTCTGGTGACCAACTCGGTGCCGATCGCCGCCCGGGCCGCAACCATGCCGAGCGTGAGTCTTCGACTGCTCGGCGGGCGGGTGCGCGGAACCACCCAGGCTGCCGTCGGCGACGAAGCACTGCGCGCCCTCGAATGGCTTCGCGTGGACGTGGCGTTCATCGGCACCAACGCCATCAGCGTCGGGCACGGATTGTCCACGCCCGACAGTGACGAGGCAGCAGTCAAGCGTGCCATGGTCGAGGCGGCCAACCACGTTGTGGTGCTGGCCGATTCGTCGAAGATCGGCCGCGAGCATCTGGTGAGCTTCGCCCGAGTGGGATCCATCGACGTCATCGTCACCGACAGCGACATCTCGACCAACGACCGTAAGAATCTCAGCGACAAAGGAATCGAGGTGGTGATCGCATGATGGTCACACTCACGGCCAACCCGAGCATGGACCGGACGGTCACACTCGACGCACCGCTCGTCCGCGGCGGCGTACACCGGGCATCGACGTCGGCCACCGACCCGGGCGGCAAGGGCGTCAACGTCGCTCGCGTCCTCGGCGGATCCGGAATCGACGCGATGGCCGTACTCCCGGCCAATGCCGGAGACCCCCTGCTCGACGCGATGTCCGACAAGGGCGTGCGGTACTCCGCCGTTCCGACGTCGGGGCCGGCCCGTACCAACATCACGGTGAGCGAGGTCGGTGGCACCACCACCAAGATCAACGAGCCCGGTGCGACGGTGTCGGAGCAGACCCGCACCGAGCTGCGGGAGCGAATCCTCTCTCTCGCAGTCGATGCCGAATGGGTGGTGCTCTCCGGTTCGCTTCCGCCCGGTCTGCCCGTCGACTGGTACGCCGAGCTCGTCGCGGCGCTGCGCGCCACCTCGGCGAAAGTTGCGGTCGACACCTCCGACGAGCCACTGCTCGCTCTCGCGGCAGCCTTCCCGGCGTCGGCACCCGATCTGATCAAACCCAATTCCGAGGAACTCGCCCAACTCACCGGGTACGATTCCGAAGAACTGGAAAGTGCAGCGGCGCAGGGTGATCCGACGGCAGCGATCGCAGCCAGCACGATCCTTCTCGGCCGAGGCGTCGGCGCGGTACTGGCCACTCTGGGCAGTGCCGGAGCCGTACTGGTCACCGAGGACGGTTCCTGGTACGCCAGCCCGCCCCCGATCACCGCGGTCAGCACGGTCGGCGCAGGCGATTCCTCGCTCGCCGGCTACATCCTCGCCGATGCCGAGAACTGTTCCGACGCAGACAAACTTCGCCGCGCCGTCGCCTACGGAACGGCGGCAACCGCGCTTCCAGGCACCACGCTTCCACTGCCCGAGCAGACCCACCCGAATTCGGTGACGGTCCGTGCGCTCGACATCCCCACCTCCGTCACCCCGTCCGCGCTCTCCCCTTCTTCGAATCGTCTCTAGGAGCCTGCAATGTCCACCCCCACCGAAGATCAGCAGATCATCGCCGAGGATCTGATCCTCCTCGACGCCGATCTCGGCGAATCCAAGGAAGCCGTCATCGAACGCCTCGCAGGCGTTCTGGCTTCCGCGGGTCGCGCAACCGAGACCGATGCTCTGCGCGACGCCGCTCTGGCCCGCGAAGCGCAGTCTGCAACAGGCCTGCCCGGCGGCATCGCCATCCCGCACTGCCGCTCCGAAGCGGTCACCTCGGCCTCGCTCGGATTCGCCCGACTGAACCCCAAGGTCGATTTCGGTGCCCCCGACGGCCCCGCCGACCTCGTGTTCCTCATCGCCGCGCCGGCCGGTGCCGGATCGGCACACATGAAGTTGCTCTCCAGCCTGGCGCGCGCCCTGGTCAAGCCGGAGTTCGTCACCTCGCTGCGCAACGCGTCCTCGGCAACCGAGATCGTCACGCTCGTCGACGGCGTCATCAACCCTGCTGCCAAGCCGGCCGCGACGACCACTGCGGCAGCTCCCGTGTCGACCGCCAAGCACAGCGCGGCCGCCACCCCGGCCGAGGCCACTGCCCCCAAGCACATCGTCGCAGTCACCGCCTGCCCAACCGGAATCGCGCACACCTACATGGCTGCCGATTCCCTCGTCGCCGCCGGTGAGCGCGCCGGAGTCACGGTGCACGTCGAGACCCAGGGCTCGAGCGGCAGCACGCCGCTGGACCCGAAGATCATCGCCGGAGCCGAAGCAGTCATCTTCGCCACCGACGTGGGCGTCAAGGGCCGCGAGCGTTTCGCCGGCAAGCCCGTCATCTCCTCGGGCGTCAAGCGCGCCATCAACGAGCCCGACGTCATGCTCACCGAAGCCCTACGCGCTGCACTGAACCCGGACGCAGCTCGCGTCGGCGGTACCGCAGTGGCTGCCGGCTCGAACGACTCCGCAGGTGAACTCGGCTGGGGCACCCGCATCCGCCAGATCCTGCTCACCGGCGTCAGCTACATGATCCCGTTCGTCGCGGCCGGTGGTCTGCTGATCGCTCTCGGCTTCCTGCTCGGCGGATACGAGATCTCCGGAGTTGCCGAGGACATCGTCGTCAACAACTCCATCACCTCGCTGCCCGAAGGCGGAATCGCCGCCTACCTCGGTGCCGTGCTCTTCCAGATCGGCGCGCTGTCCTTCAGCTTCCTGGTGCCCGCGCTGGCCGGCTACATTTCCTACGCCATTGCCGACAGACCAGGTCTGGCACCGGGATTCACCGCAGGTGCGGTGGCCGTTCTGGTGGGTGCAGGCTTCATCGGCGGTCTCGTCGGTGGTCTGATCGCCGGCTTCGTCGCACTCTGGATCAGCAAGTGGAAGATCCCCGCAGTTCTGCGCGGACTCATGCCGGTCGTCATCATTCCGCTGTTCGCCACACTCATCGTCGGCGCGATCATGTTCCTGCTGCTCGGCAAGCCGCTCGCCGCGATCACCAGTGGACTCACCGACTGGCTCAACGGCCTCAGCGGTTCCTCGGTCATCATCCTCGGCATCATTCTCGGCCTGATGATGTGCTTCGACCTCGGCGGACCGGTCAACAAGGCAGCCTACGCATTCGCCACCGCAGGCCTGTCGGTCACCGACACCGCGTCGCTGCGCATCATGGCAGCGGTCATGGCCGCCGGAATGGTGCCGCCACTGGCCATGGCACTCGCCTCGACCGTCCGCGCACGCCTGTTCACCGAAGCCGAACGCGAGAACGGCAAGGCCGCGTGGTTCCTGGGAGCTGCATTCATCTCCGAGGGCGCAATCCCGTTCGCCGCGGCCGACCCGTTCCGCGTCATCCCCTCGATGATGGCCGGCGGCGCAGTGACCGGTGCGATGATCATGGCGTTCGACGTCACCCTCAGCGCACCCCACGGCGGCATCTTCGTGTTCTTCGCGATCGGAAACATCCTGTGGTTCATCCTTTCGCTGGCAGCGGGCACCATCGTCTCGGCGTTCCTGGTCGTCTCGGCCAAGCAGTTCGTCAAGGGCAAGAACGCCCCGTCCGACGCCGAACTCGATCCCGCACTCGCCACCGTCTGACACTCGCTACGATCGCAACAACCCCACTACGAAGGAGCACCATGCCCAGCACCACAGTCGCCGTCGGATCCTCGATCGGGCTGCACGCCCGCCCCGCAGCACTGATCGCCGACGCCGTCGCCGAAGCCGGCGTAGACGTCACCCTCGCAGTGGCCGACTCGGAGCCGGTGGATGCAGGTTCGGCCCTGATGATCATGACGCTCGGCGCCACCAAGGGCACCGAAGTCACCGTCAGCAGCGACGACCAGGCCGCACTCGACAAGGTCGTCGCCCTCGTCGAAGCAGACTTGGACGCATAAGTCGTTCCGCAGGCTCCACTCCTGCGACGCATAAGTCGTTCCGCAGGCTCCACTCCTGCGACGCATAGGTCGTTCCGCAGGCTCCACTCCTGCGACGCCTAACGAGAACGCATCGATCGCCGGACGGTGAATCCCACCGCTCCGGCGATCAGCACCACACCGGCAGCGACGGCCGCTCGGAACTCCCATTCCGAGTCCGTCGCTGTCGGCGTTTGCGGCGACCGATCTGCGCTCGAGGTCGGCGACACCGACTCCAGCGCACTGGATTCGGCGGCGGTGGGCTCCGGAACAGCGAGTTCGAGAGACCGCGCATCCGTGAATCGAAGAATCGGCGGAAGGCTTCCGTCCGTCGGAGCGAAACCCGCTTCCGACGCCAGGAGCAGACTTCCGTCGTCGAGGAACGCCAGTGCCTCACCCTGCGGTTGATCGGGCAATGCCATCACTGCCCGCGGCGTGGCAGGATCGACCAACGCCGACGCGATATTGCCATCGGACGAATCGAACAGGTACGCGTCGGTGTACGTGCGCACCGCGGCGACGCTGCCGTCGGCGCTCACCGCTCCCCCGGTCGCCAATATCGATCCGACCACGAACGCCGGCCCACCGACCGTGTCCGTTGCGGTGAACGCCAGATCTCCGACCTTGCGCATCGGCGTCGGCCCTGGACTGCTCAGATCGGTGACGGATTCGTCGCCTGCAGGTACATACACCCCGCTCACGCCCGAGAGTTCCTTGGTGACGATCACCGGTCTACCACCGGGCTCGATCAGGATCGCCTCGGCGTCGTGTGCGCCGTCCGGGTAGGTCAGTCGGTACAGTTCGCCCGCACCCGATGCCGGGTCCATGCGCGTCAATGCCACTGTGTCGCGTCGCATCTGATTGTCGCCGATGTCCGCCAACCACAGCGAGCCGTCGTACGACGTCAGGTCCTCGACGTCGTACGGGTCAACGGGAACGTCGATCCATCGCTCGACCGTGCAGTCGGCACCGAGCGCCGCGACCCGATCATCGGCTCCGCTGTCGCCGATTGCGTAGAGGACCCCGTCGATCGAGGTCAGGCCGGACAACTCGGCGAGACCAGGATCGGTTGGTCGACAATACGTTTCGGTCTCGATCGGAGCTGCGAAGGCAGGCCCCGAGAACGCGACCGTCGTGGCGACCGCAGCCGCGGCCGCTCCGCACACCACCAGCCGTGGCCCCACCGAGATCAGGCGGTGGGAACGGTTGCCGTGAACTCGACCAGCGCTGCCGCGAGCGATTGCGGCACACGCGCTTCCACGCGCGTGCCCTCTTCCTCGTGGGTGGATTTCACGATCCGGCCGTCGGTGTGGATGCGCGCGACCAGATCGCCACGGGTGTACGGCACGAGTACGTCGACCAACACGTCCGGCTCGGAGAGGATCTCGGCCAGGTGATCTCGCAGGGCGTCGATTCCCTCGCCGGTCTTGGCCGAGACGAACCGGGCACCGTCGAGCAATCCGCGCAGCTGGGTCAGCTGTACCGGATCGGCAGCGTCGATCTTGTTGACCACCAACAACTCCGGCGGCATCTTCGCATCCTGCTCGCGAACAACCTCGGTGATCACCTCGCGCACGGCCTTGATCTGATCGATCGGAAGAGGATCCGATCCGTCGACCACGTGCAGCAGCAGGGTTGCATCGGTGACTTCCTCGAGCGTCGAGCGGAACGCTTCGACCAACTGAGTCGGAAGGTGCCGAACGAAGCCGACGGTGTCGGTCAGCACGATCTCGCGGCCGTCTTCGAGGGTCGACTTGCGCGTGGTGGGATCGAGGGTGGCGAACAACGCGTTCTGGACCAACACACCGGATCCGGTCAGGGCATTCAGCAGACTCGACTTGCCCGCGTTCGTGTATCCCACGATCGCGATGGACGGCACCGTACCGCTCAGGCGCTGTTCGCGTTTGGTGTCGCGGGCCTGCTTCATGCCCTTGATCTCGCGGCGCAGCTTGGCCATTCGCTCGCGGATGCGTCGACGGTCGGTCTCGATCTTCGTCTCACCCGGTCCGCGCAGACCCACACCACCGTTGCTGCCCGCACGTCCACCGGCCTGCCGCGACATGGATTCACCCCAGCCGCGGAGCCTGGGCAACATGTACTCCATCTGGGCGAAGGCGACCTGCGCCTTGCCTTCTCGCGAGGTCGCATGCTGGGCGAAGATGTCGAGGATCAGCGCGGTGCGGTCGATGACCTTGACCTTGACGACCTTCTCCAGCGCATTGAGCTGAGCAGGCGTCAGTTCACCGTCGCAGATCACCGTGTCGGCACCGGTCGCGAGGACGATGTCGCGCACTTCCTTGGCCTTGCCGGAACCGATGTACGTCGCGGCGTCGGGCTTGTCGCGTCGCTGCATCAGCGCTTCGAGTACCTCCGAGCCGGCGGTCTCGGCCAGCGCAGCCAGTTCGGTCATGCTGGACTCGGCCTGCGCGGCCGTGCCGGTGGTCCAGACTCCGACCAACACGACGCGTTCGAGGCGCAGCTGCCGATACTCGACCTCGGTGACGTCGGTGAGTTCGGTGGACAGTCCGGCCACTCGACGTAGCGCGGTGCGGTCTTCGAGCTGCATGTCGCCCGACGACGGGGAGTTCTCGTCGTTCAGCGGAGACCGAGCCAGTCGCCTCGACCATGCGTCGGACTCTTCGCGAGTCCAGGCGGATTCGGTTTCGGGAGCACCGTCGACCTCGTCGCGACTGTCGTCGACCGGTTCGCCCGCAGGGGATGTTTCATGTGAGTTCGTCATACGTCACCCATGATCCACGAAAAGCCCAGCGTATGCACGCGGGTTTCGGTCCGGGCGGATGCCGAGGCCGGTGCGATCGTCAGGACTGCGCCTTCAGCCACCGGTCGTCGATCTCGCCGCGGGCCAGCAGCACCGACGGTCCGCGCAGAGTGGCACCGACGTGATCGATGTTCACGCGCACCCGACCGCCGAGCACACCGACGCTCACCTCCCCGGTCTCGAGACCCTCGTAGGACAGCGCTGCCGCGGCCGCCGCCACGGTTCCGGTGCCACACGATCGCGTCTCCCCGACGCCACGCTCGAACACGCGCATCTCGACGGCACCGTCGTCGAGCCTGGTCAGGATCTCGACGTTCGCGCCGCGGGGAAAGAACTCGGAGTCCAGTGTCGGCGGTGCGGACAGGTCGAGAGCGCCGAGAGATGCGCGCGTCAACGAACCGTCGACACAGGCCAGGTGCGGATTGCCGACGTCGATCCCGACGCCCTCGTACGTTCCGCCCGCGAGGGTCACCGAGCTCGAGCCCATCAGAGTGACGTCACCCATCGCCACGGTGACATCGGCGTCGGTGTCGTCGAACGAGTGGACGGTCACAGCGCGTGCACCGGCCCGCGAACCCACCACGAACTGGTCACGTTGTTCGAGATCGTGCACCCGCAGATAGTGCGCGAACACGCGGACGCCGTTGCCGCACATCTCGGCGATGGTGCCGTCACCGTTGCGGTAGTCCATGAACCAGTCCTCGGGCTCGACACCCGACGGAATTCGATCGAGTACGCCTGCATCTCGGAGCACACCGGCCCGGGCGACGCGCAGAATGCCGTCGGCACCGAGGCCCTGGCGTCGATCGCACAACACCGAGACCGCCGACCTGGTGAGTTCGAGCTCGGCTGCCGGATCCGGCAGTACGACGAAGTCGTTCTGAGTTCCGTGGCCTTTGGCGAATTCCATGGCCGCGAGTCTACGTGGGCTCGGTTACGAGGGATCGATCGCGGACAGGGCGTCGGACATCAGCGTGGGCGACGCACCGTCGAGCCAACGGACACGGTCGTCGCGGCGAAACCACGAGCGTTGGCGTCGCACGTAGCGTCTGGTTCCGATGAACGTCCGTTCGCGCGCGAACTCGACGTCGTACTCCCCCGCCAACACGTCGAGAGCCTGCGCGTACCCGATCGCGCGCGACGCAGTGACGCCCTCACGCAGCCCCAGACCGAGCAGCCCCTCCACCTCGTCGAGCAGTCCGGTCTCGAACATCTGTCGCGTGCGCTCGGCGATCCGCTCGTCCAGTTCGGCCGTGTCGCGGTCGACTCCGAGCACCACCGTGCCCCAGCGAGGTGCGCCGATCTTCGGAGCCGAGGCCGCGAACGGCTGCCCCGTCAGCTCCACCACCTCGAGCGCCCGGACCATGCGCCTGCCGTCGGTGGGCAGTATCGACGCGGCAGCCTCGGGATCGGCGGCCGTCAACGCGCGATGGATCTCCTCGACACCGTTGCGTTCGAGGACTGCTTCCCACTTCGCCCGCACGACGGGGTCGGTTGCCGGAAAGGCCCACTCGTCGAGCAACGATTGCACGTACATCATCGATCCCCCGACGATGATCGGGCGCAATCCGCGCGATCTGATGTCCTCGACGTCGGCGACCGCAGCCGCTTGATACCGCGCGACCGTGGCGATGTCGGTGACCTCGAGCACATCGAGTTGATGGTGCGGAATCCCCCGCCGCTGAGCGACTGGCAGTTTCGCGGTCCCGATGTCCATTCCCCGGTACTGCTGCATCGCGTCGATGTTGACGATTTCGCCGCCGAATTTCTCGGCCAGATCGAGAGCCAGATCGGATTTACCTGCGGCCGTCGGGCCGATGATCGCGACCGGAGTCGTGGCCGGATCGCTCGCCCCGTCAGTCACGAGACCAGGTCCCCACGAAGTATCCGACGCCGAAGGGGGCACCTCGGTAGAGCTCCGTCGTCGTCTTCGCATCGGCTCCGGCGAGTGCTGCCAGCACCTGCCACGCCGCTCGGCCGCCGACACCGAGCGATGCGCACAGGTCCGGTTCCAGACCGGCCAACGCGTCGACGTCCGCTGCCGCGAGGGCATCGTCGATCCGGTGCTGGACCTCCTGGGCGCGTTCGTCGAACGATCCGGGGGCCTTCGGAGTCAGCGTGTTCGCCCCGTCTGCCAGCACCAGCACGCCCCAGCTCTCCGCCGAGGCGTCGAACTCTCGGCGCAGCTTCTCGCCGAACTCGGCGCACCACTCGGGGCTCGCATCGGCCGGGATCGTGCGGACCTCGACCGCGTCGTCGGGCGCAGCCACTCCTCGCAGCCACCCCGCGATCAGAACGGCCAGCGGCAGGTCCGGGTCTGCCGCAGTCTGATCCGCGGCGCCGGACAGGCTCACCACCACGTCGACTCCGAATCCTCGCAACGTGCCGACCGTGGCCTCGCCGAACGTGGAGGACGTGCGATCGACGCCGACGGCGATCCAGCGGTCGACCGTCGACGCCAGGTGTGTCGTGGCGCTGACGGCGGCGGCCCGAAGATCTGCTGTCTCGGCCGCCCCCGCGCCCATCAGTTCGGGGACCAACAACGGCGGAGAGGGCACCAGGGCCGCGGCACGAAACACGAGCACCACGCTAGTCGCTGGTGCGACTTGGCCGGACGGGTCCACCTCGAGTCGTCTGAGCTGTTTCAATGGTCCGATCGGTCGTCACCTAGTTCAATGGTGTCCAGATCGCGATTGAGGCAGCCGTGACGCGCGGCAGAGATGAGGAACAATGACCGACCCGAACGCCGGTACCCCCACCACCCCCGAGGCTCCGTCCTCGGATGCACCCGCCCAGCCCCCCGGTGCCACCGCTCCCGATGCGGCGAACCACGGCGGACCCAAGCCCGGAGGTGGACCCAAGCCGGGCGGTGGACCGAAGCCCGGTGGTGGACCCAGGCCCGCGGGTCCCGGTACCGGTTCTCCTCGGCCCGGCGGTTCGGCCGGTGCCAAACCTCACCCCACGCCCTCCCACGTCCCCACGGCAATCCCGGCGGTCACGCCTGCGAGCGATCCCAGCAAGTTCGGCAGAGTCGACGACGACGGTACGGCGTGGGTGACCACCTCCGACGGCGAGCGGCAGATCGGGTCCTGGCAAGCCGGAGACGCAGCGGAAGGGCTCGCCCATTTCGGTCGGCGTTACGACGATCTTGCCACCGAGGTCGGTCTGCTCGAAGCTCGATTGACCTCCGGTACAGGCGACGCCAAGAAGACCAAGGCCGCAGCGTCCGCGCTGCTGGAGAGCCTGCCGACTGCGGCAGTGATCGGTGACCTCGATCTGCTCGCGAGGCGACTCGACGCGGTCGTCGAGCATTCGGACGCCGCAGCAGCGGTGGCCAAGCACGAGAAGGAGCTCGAACGCGCCGAACACACGGCACGCAAGGAAGCTCTCGCAGTCGAAGCCGAACAGATCGGCAGCGAATCGACCCAGTGGAAGCACGCGGGAGATCGGCTACGCGAAATCCTCGACGAGTGGAAGACGATTCGCGGGGTCGACCGCAAGATCGACGATGCCCTGTGGAAGCGGTACTCGAAGGCTCGGGAGAACTTCAATCGTCGCCGCGGCGCGCACTTCGCCGATCTCGATCGTGAGCGCGGTGCGGCCAAGACTCGCAAGGAAGAACTCGTCGAGCGGGCCAAAGCCCTGTCGTCGTCCACCGATTGGGGTCCCACCGCAGCTGCGTTCCGCGATCTGCTGGTGGAGTGGAAAGCATCCGGCCGCGCTCCTCGTGATGCCGACGACGCTCTGTGGAAGAACTTCAAGGCCGCACAGGACGTGTTCTTCGCCGCCCGTAACGCCGCGGCCTCCGAGCGGGACGCCGAGTTCGAGGCCAACGCCGAGGCCAAGGAAGCCCTGCTGGCCAAGACCCACATCGACCCGAGCAAGGACCTCGACGCTGCCCGCTCGGCGCTGCGCGATCTGCAGGACAAGTGGGATGCAATCGGCAAGGTCCCGCGCGAGAAGATGCAGGAACTCGAAGGCAAACTGCGCGCGATCGAGAAGTCGGTGCACGACGCGGTCGAGTCGCAGTGGCGTCGCTCCGACCCCGAGGCCGTTGCCCGCGCGGCCCAGTTCCGCGAACGGGTGGCTCAGTTCGAGGATCAGGCCGCGAAGGCGAACGCAGCAGGCAAGACCAAGGATGCCGAGCGTGCGCTGGCACAGGCCCAGCAGTGGCGCGAGTGGGCCGACGCGGCGGAAAGCGCCGTCGACGAACTGTGAGTCGACGAACTGTGATTCGCTGACCGGGGACGGCCGTTCGGGCCTACGGGGCCGAGTGGCCGTCCCACAGTCGGAGCTTCTGTTCACCCGACGCGGCCGCGATGCGTCGCTGCTCCTGGGCGGCGAGTTGGGCGTTCGTCTTCTTCCACACGGCCTTGAGCCAGTGGAACGTCAGAGCGATGACGGTGATCCACGCGATGATCAGGCCGATTCCCGGTCCGGCGCCCTGCACGTTGTCCGGCACGGTCTGCCGCGTCCAGATCGAGAACATTCCGTACACCGACGACACCGCACACCCTGCCAGGGCAGCCCAGGCCAGCGCCCAGATACGGGTGACGAGTGCGAGCACCGACATCACCACACCGAACGTGAGCACGAGCACGACGAAGACGCGCGACGGCAGTGCGATCGATTCGGCAACTGCGGCATCGCTGCCCGTGAGCACGTCGAACCCGCTGGCCGATCCGGTGTGCGGCAACGCGAACGTGAACAGCAGGACCATGACCAGCCCGGCCACCACCATGGCCCGCGCGCCCGGATCCAGTTCGGTCATCACCGCCCTCTCGGTCCGCCCGAGTTCCTCTGCGGATCGAGAGGGTACGACGCGATCGGGTCCGTCTGTCTCTGTCATGCGGTGCATCCTGTCTCTGGCGTCAGCGGCGCCGGTGCGCCGATCGAGGGAAGTCCGAGGCCGACGCCGATCGGTGCCGTCTTCGGCATCACTCCGCGTTCGTGGGCGTCTCCTGCTGCCGTACGGCGGTGGGTGAGCACGCCGGCATCGGCGATGAGGTGGTACGGGGCGGCTGCAGTGAGTGTGGTCGTGACGACGTCACCCGGACGAATCTCGCTCGCCCTGTCGGCGTCCACGGCGAAGTGGACGAGTCGGCCGTCCCTGGCTCGCCCGCTCATCCGATGGGTTGCCGCGTTCTTGCGACCTTCACCGGTGGCGACGAGCAGTTCGACCTCGGTACCGATCAGCGCCTGGTTGGCCGCGAGAACGATCTCCTCCTGCAACGCGATCAGCCGCAGATACCGTTCTTGCACAACCTCTTTGGGAACCTGGTCGGGCATGTCGGCCGCCGGGGTGCCCGGGCGCTTCGAGTACTGGAACGTGTAGGCGTTGGCGAACTTCGCCCGTCGCACCACGTCGAGGGTCTGCTCGAAGTCCTCTTCGGTCTCGCCGGGGAAGCCGACGATGATGTCGGTGGTGACAGCCGCGTGCGGCATGGCCGCACGCACCTTGTCGATGATGCCCATGAACTTCGTCTGCCGGTAGGACCTGCGCATGGCCTTGAGGATTCGGTCCGATCCGGACTGCAGCGGCATGTGCAGGGTGGGGCAGATGTTCGGGGTCGACGCCATGGCCTCGATGACGTCGTCGGTGAACTCGGCGGGGTGCGGCGACGTGAAGCGCACCCGCTCCAGCCCCTCGATCGAGCCGCAAGCGGTCAGCAGCGAGGCGAACGCGCCGCGATCACGGGGCATGTCCGGATCGGCGAACGAGGCACCGTACGCATTGACGTTCTGGCCGAGCAGAGTCACCTCGAGGACGCCCTGATCCACCAAAGCCTGTACCTCGGCGAGGATGTCACCCGGCCTGCGGTCGATTTCCTTGCCGCGCAATGCGGGGACGATACAGAACGTGCAGGTGTTGTTGCAGCCCACCGAGATCGACACCCAGCCGGCGTAGGCGGATTCTCGCTTCGCGGGAAGGGTGGAGGGAAAGGCCTCGAGAGATTCGAGAATCTCGACCTGCGCCTGTTCGTTGTGCCGGGCGCGCTCGAGCAGAACCGGCAGCGACCCGATGTTGTGGGTGCCGAAGACGACGTCGACCCACGGTGCCTTCTCCACGACGGTGTTGCGGTCCTTCTGCGCCAGGCAGCCACCGACAGCGATCTGCATGTTGGGATTGCGCGTCTTCGCGGGCCGCAACATGCCCAGGTTGCCGTAGAGCTTGTTGTCGGCGTTCTCGCGCACCGCGCACGTGTTGAACACGACCAGATCCGCATCGGTGCCCGAGTCCGCCGGCACGTAGCCCGCTTCCTCGAGCAGTCCGGACAGCCGCTCCGAATCGTGGACGTTCATCTGACAACCGTGCGTACGCACTTCGTAGCTGCGGGCACCTGCCGCCGACCCGTCGGTGAGCGGTACGGGCTCGGTAACCCCGCGTTCGGTCACGTCCACGGTCGGAAAAACACTCGTTTGCACCCCTCCAGGGTACGTCCACCGCACCGACCGACACGCCGGGGTCGAGGGCTCCACCGGAGACTGTCCAGGGCCGATGCAGACCGTCAGTAAAGTTTCCATTACATAATCGAAGATGACGGGCGAAAACACCGGTCGGCGAGGAAACTACGCATAGGGTTTCGATCTATGACGCACGCCACCGACGCGCCGGCATCGACTCCCCCGCCGGGCGCACCTTCGATGATCTCGCTCAAATCCGTCGACAAACATTTCGGTGATCTGCACGTCCTCAAGGACATCAACCTGGAAGTGCCGGCCGGACAGGTCGTCATCGTCGTTGGTCCTTCCGGATCGGGCAAGTCGACCCTGTGCCGGACGATCAATCGGTTGGAACCGATCGATTCCGGTGCCATCGAGGTGGACGGAGACCTGCTCCCCGCCGAGGGCAAGGCCCTGGCCGCACTGCGTGCCGACGTGGGCATGGTGTTCCAGTCGTTCAACCTGTTCGCGCACAAGACGATTCTGCAGAACGTCATGCTCGCGCCCATGAAGGTGCGCAAGCAGAAGAAGGACGAGGCAGAGAAGAGCGCATTGGCTCTGCTCGAACGCGTGGGCATCGCCAACCAGGCCGACAAGTACCCCGCCCAGTTGTCCGGTGGTCAGCAGCAGCGTGTCGCCATCGCTCGATCTCTCGCCATGAACCCCAAGGTGATGCTGTTCGACGAGCCCACCTCGGCCCTCGACCCCGAAATGGTCAACGAGGTACTCGACGTCATGACCTCGCTTGCCAAGGAGGGCATGACGATGCTCGTCGTCACCCACGAGATGGGCTTCGCTCGCAAGGCAGGCGACCGCGTCATCTTCATGGCCGACGGAGCCGTCGTCGAGGACACCGATCCGGAGACGTTCTTCAAATCCCCCAAGTCCGAACGAGCCAAGGACTTCCTCGGCAAGATTCTCGGCCACTGACCCGCTGCACCGTTCATTCCGTTCACACCACCCGATCCTTAAGGACATTCACAGTGAGAATCACCCGCCCGATCCGCCTCGGTGTCGCCATCGCCGCTCTGTCCATCGTCGCCACCGCCTGCGGTGGCGGCGAGGAAGCACGCACCATCTCCAGCAGCGCAGAGGCCGGCAACCTCATCGTCGGTATCAAGTTCGATCAGCCCGGCCTCGGGCTGCGCAACCCCGACGGCACGTTCAGCGGATTCGACGTCGAGGTGGCCAAGTACGTTGCCGGTCAGCTGGGTGTCGACGAGGCCAACATCGAGTTCAAGGAATCCCCCTCGGCCCAGCGCGAGACGCTGATCGAGAACGGTGAGGTCGACTACATCGTCGCCACCTACTCGATCACCGATACGCGTAAGGAGAAGGTCGGTTTCGCCGGACCGTACTTCGTGGCGGGACAGTCGCTGCTCGTTCGCAACGACAACACCGACATCACCGGACCTGCTTCTCTCGAAGGGAAGAGGCTCTGCTCGGTCTCCGGTTCGACTCCGGCGCAGAACATCGCCGACGAGTACCCCGGCGTGCAGCTACAGAACTACGACACCTACTCCGCCTGCGTCGAAGCCCTCAACAACAACTCCATCGATGCGGTGACGACGGACGACATCATCCTCGCCGGTTACGCCGCTCAGTTCCCGGGCCAGCTCAAGGTGGTCGGTGAGCCGTTCACCACGGAGAACTACGGCATCGGCCTGAACAAGGACGACACCGAAGGACGTAACCAGATCAACGACGCCATCGAGGAAATGATCTCCAGCGGTGCCTGGGAGCAGGCGTTCAACGACACCGTGGGTGCATCGGGTTACCCGTTGCCCGAGGCACCCACCGTCGATCGTTACTGATCTCTGATGCCGCCGAGTACCGCTGCGCAATCCGAGCAGAAGTACTCGGCGGCCTGAATTCTCTCTGAGCCGTAAGGACCTGAGGCACCTTGAACCTTTTGAGCAAATACGGCAGTCAACTCGTCGAGGTATTCATCACGACGATCCAGTTGACACTGCTGTCGGCGGTCGGTGCGCTGATAATCGGCACGGTGGTCGCAGCCATGCGCGTGTCACCGATCCCGATTGCGCGAGCGATCGCCACCGTGTACGTCACGATCTTCCGAAACACTCCACTGACGTTGATCATTCTGTTCACCTCCTTCGGCCTTTTCCAGACCCTGGGTGTCTCGTTGGCTTCGCAGTCGTCGCCGACAGGCTTGGTGGACAACAACTTCCGACTCGCCGTACTCGGCTTGAGCGTGTACACGGCGTCGTTCGTGGCCGAGTCACTGCGATCGGGCATCAACACCGTCCCCGTCGGTCAAGCCGAAGCGGGTCGCTCTCTGGGCATGACCTTCACCCAGAACGTCAGCATCGTCGTTCTCCCACAGGCGTTCCGGGCAGTGGTGGGCCCGCTCGGTAGCGTTCTGATCGCCTTGACGAAGAACACCACGATCGCGTCCGTCATCGGTGTGGTCGAGGCATCGTTCCTGATGAAAGAAATGATCGAGAACGAGGCCGCGATCTTCGTCGTCGGTGGCATCTTCGCACTCGGGTTCATGATCCTGACGCTCCCGACCGGGTTGCTGTTCGGCTACATCAGCAAGCGATTGGCGGTGTCATGATGAGTGATGCAGTAGCAGTTCTGTACGACGTCCCGGGCCCGAAAGCGGTACTGCGATACCGCATTCTGACCGTGGTCGTTGCAGTCGTCTCGCTGGGGATCGCGTTTCTGATCTACCGGGCGCTCGACTCGAAGGGGCAGTTGACCGCTGAGAAGTGGGATCCGTTCCTCGAATCGACCACGTGGACCACCTATCTGCTGCCCGGTATTCAGGGCACGCTGGTGGCAGCGGCCCTGTCGATCGTGTTCGCCCTGATCCTCGGTGCCGTACTCGGTATCGGCAGGTTGTCCGATCATCGAGTCGTGCGAGTGATCAGTGGCGCATTCGTCGAGGTGTTCCGCGCCGTTCCGGTGCTGATCCTGATGATCTTCCTGTACGCCGTCTATGCCGACTACGAGGTCTTCAAGGTCAAGTACCTGGCCTTGGCTGCGGTGGTCACGGGCCTGACCCTGTACAACGGTTCGGTCATTGCCGAGATCGTGCGTGCCGGCGTCAATTCCCTGCCCAAGGGCCAGCGCGAAGCCGCGTCGGCGTTGGGCATGCGCAAGAGCCAGGTCATGCTCCTGGTTCTGCTCCCCCAGGCCGTCACCGCCATGCTTCCGGCGATCATCTCGCAGATGGTGGTGGCACTGAAGGACTCGGCGCTGGGTTACGTCATCGGTTACGTCGAAGTCGTCCGTTCCGGGCAGCAGGTGGGCGCGTTCTACAGCAACTACCTGCCGTCGTTGGTGATTGTCGCCGTCATCATGATCATCATCAACTCCGCTTTGACGAAGCTGGCCACCGTGGTCGAACGTCGTCTGCGTTCTCGCAAGCGCAAGGCCGGCGCGACTGAAGTGGTTCCGGCTCTCGACGGTGGTCAGGCAGCCTGACCCACACGACACTGCAACTGGTCGAGGCCGTCGACAAGTAAGGCCCGCAACACCGATGGTGTTGCGGGCCTTACTGTTTCTCGACGGCACCGGCTCGAGGTGGACGATCACATCGAGTCGGGGCCGTCGAAGTCTTCGGTATCGGCACCTGCGCAGTCGAGCTCCTCTTTGACCACTGCGAATGCCATCGACTGCGAGTAGCCGCGGCGGGCGAGCATGCCGACCAGCTTGCGCACAACCTTGTCTCGCTCGGTTCGAGCATCGGGTCCGCTGGGATCGGGCAACTGCAGCGTGCGGAATCGCTTGCGTATCAACTCGGCTGCGCGCTGACGCTCGTCGTCGGCATCGATCAGATCGAGTGCATGCACAGCGAGTTCGTTGCTGACTCCCTTGTTGCGGAGCTCCATGCTCAATGCACGTTTGCCCTTGCCGGAGTACTTGTGCCGGGACTGGACCCACTGCTGAGCGAAGGATTCGTCGTCGACCAGCTTGGCCTTCTCGAGCCGGTCGAGAACAGCGTTCGCGATTTCTGCGGTGAAGCCCTTCTTGGCCAGGCTCGCTTCGAGTTCGTGCCTGCTGCGCGCTCGGTCGGTCAGCAACCGAAGGCAGACATCTTTCGCCTGCGCCTCGGTGCCGCCGCCTTCGTCTCGCTGCTGCACAGCGACAACAGGTTAGAAGTCGACCGGAGCAGCTGCGGGCTCCTCTGCGGTGACGTCCGCGCCGATCTGCAGCTTCTCCATGATCTTCTTCTCGATTTCGTCCCGCACGTCCGGGTTCTCGAGCATGAACTTGCGGGCGTTCTCCTTGCCCTGGCCGAGCTGGTCACCTTCGTAGGTGAACCACGAACCCGACTTACGGATGAAGCCGTGCTCGACGCCCATATCGATCAACGAGCCTTCGCGGCTGATGCCCTTGCCGTAGATGATGTCGAACTCGGCCTGCTTGAACGGCGGTGCCACCTTGTTCTTGACCACCTTGACCCGGGTGCGGTTACCGATAGCGTCGGTTCCGTCCTTCAGGGTCTCGATACGGCGGATGTCGAGGCGAACCGAGGCGTAGAACTTCAATGCCTTACCACCGGTGGTGGTTTCGGGAGAGCCGAACATGACGCCGATCTTCTCGCGCAGCTGGTTGATGAAGATGACCGTGGTGCCCGAGTTGCTCATGGCACCGGTGATCTTGCGCAGCGCCTGGCTCATCAGGCGGGCCTGCAGACCCACGTGGCTGTCGCCCATCTCACCCTCGATCTCGGCGCGCGGCACCAATGCCGCCACCGAGTCGATCACGAGGATGTCGAGAGCACCCGATCGGATCAGCATGTCGGCGATCTCGAGAGCCTGCTCACCGGTATCGGGCTGCGACACCAGCAAGGCATCGGTGTCGACGCCGAGCTTCTTCGCGTAGTCCGGATCCAGAGCGTGCTCGGCGTCGATGAAGGCAGCGATGCCGCCGGCCCGCTGAGCACTGGCCACTGCATGGAGGGCGACGGTGGTCTTACCCGAGGATTCCGGACCGTAGACCTCGATGACACGTCCACGCGGCAACCCTCCGATGCCGAGTGCCACATCGAGCGCGATCGATCCCGTGGGGATGACGGCGATGGGCTGTCGGACCTCGTCACCGAGGCGCATCACCGAGCCCTTGCCGAAGTTCTTGTCGATCTGCGCAAGTGCGAGATCGAGCGCTTTGTCGCGATCGTATGCAGCCATCGTGAGCTCCCTGTGTCGTGTCGTTCAGCTGTGTCGTATCGATCAGCTTTGTCGTCGGTAACGCTAGAACGGGGTACCGACAAGAAGTTTCTCGAGACCGCTCAGCAACCGTTGACATCAGCATAGGGGAACACGTGTTCGAGTCAACTACCTCGGCTTTCGACACGCCGGAAAAGATCGGCAGGACCGGTGCGGACTACCAGCGCTCTTTCGGAACGTCGAACTCGTAACAGATCGAGCGCCACACTTCTCGCGGGTCGACGCCGTCCTCGATGGCCTGCGCTCCGGTGCGACCGATGCCGGACAACACATGATCGGCCAGCAGGGAGTTTCCTCGAACGGAGCCGAACTCCTCGGTGAGGAGTTCACGAAATTCGGTCAGACGCACAACGACAACCCTAGCGCCCGCTCCGTGGACCGCTGCGGGCGAGCACGTGACGACACACCGACACCGGATCCTCGACGGACTGCGACCCGTCCGCCGCCGCCCCCGCTGCCCGGGCGAAACGCGGATCGGACAACACCGTGGCCACCGCGTCGGCGATCGAGGTCGGTGTCGGGGGTCGTACGATGACCGCACTCCCCTGCCGGGCGGCCCGATTCGCCAGCTCCCACTGATCACCACCGCCGGGGACGGCCACCACCGGAACGCCGTGGACGAGAGACTTGGCAAGCATGCCGTGGCCACCGCCGCACACCACCACATCGGCACGGCGCAGCAGTTCGTCCTGGCGGCCGAGGCCTGCGTTCGCCCAGCTCGGGAGCGCGACGGGACCTCCGTCGAGAACAGAGGCCACGACCCGCACTCCCCTGCCGTCCAACCCTTTCAGCGCCATCTCGAGCATTCCTTCCGCACCGGTGAAGGCGGTCGACGGCGCGACCATCACCAGCGGTGCCGAGCCGTCGGGGGCATCGAGCAGCTCGTCCGTCGGCTCCCACAGCAGCGGGCCGACCACGTGTGCCTCCTCCGGCCAGTCGGGACGGTGCACCTCGAGCGCGGGAATGGTGGCGACCAGCCGAGCAGCGGGACCCGGGTCCTCGGCAGGCAACCCGATGCTCGTCCGTGCGCTGGAACGCTGTGTGCGCCCCTGAGCGATCGAGCGTGCCGTCAACGCGCGCATAACGACATCGCGCAGCCTGCCCCGAATTCCGATACCCGGAGCCAAGCCACTTCCGATGGGCGGCAACCCTTTCGAGGGCGAATACAGAGGATGGGGCGAGAGTTCGACCCAGGGGATACCGAGACGCTCGGCGGCCATGCCACCCCCTGCGGTGAGGATGTCGGACACGACGAGATCGACGTTCTCCCGCTCGAGGTCGGGTAGCAACTCGGTCGAGACGAACGCCGCCCGAGAGTGGATCCGTTGTCCGGCATCGAGATCGTCGTCTTCCGGCCGCGGTGCGAGTCCACCCAGCGGAAGCGCTCGCAGGCCCGCGGCGTGCGCGGCGGGTACCCAGCGGCTACCGGTGAAGAGGATCGGTTCGTCGCCGGCCGCGCGGAAGAGCAGAGACAGGGCGATCGCCGGAAAGGCATGCCCCGGATCGGGCCCGGCCACCACTGCTACTCGCACCAACCCAGCGTGCCACACTCGAGCCGTACCGCTCGACGTGCGCCGAGATCAGGTCGCGAGAGGGGCGGTCAGGTCAGGACGCGGCCTCGTTCACGCACCCTCGGGTCGCAGATAACGGTCGACGGCGAACGCCATCTGGCGTGTCACCTCGGCACCGGACACCCGCTCGGACACCATCTCCGCGGACTGGACAGCAGACTGCACCATCAGCAACACCAACGTGGCCAGAGTGGTGGGATCCCCCGCACGAATCGAGGAATCACGTTGTCCGGCAACGACCAGAGAAGCCAGTGCGTCGATGATCAACGCCTGACTGGTTCCGAGCCGATGCAGAATGTACGTGGCGAGCACGTCGGAATCGGAACGCAGAATCTTCACGAAAAGCGGATGGAGTCGAATGCGGTCGGCAACGTCACCCACGGCAGTCACGAGCTGATCACGAGCCGGTGCCGAAGCGTCGAAGCTCGGAATCAGGGCACCGATCTCTCGCGTGAGCAGGCTCGAGACCACAGCTCGTGTATCGGCCCATCTTCGGTACACGGTGGGCCTGCTGACCTTGGCGCGACGCGCGATCTCGGCCAAGGTCGTGCGCTTGACTCCGTGTTCGAGGATGCAGGATCGGGCCGCGTCGAGAACGGTGTTCTCGACCGACTTCTCGGGAGCGGCGGTCCCGGACGACGACTGCGGGGGCTCCGACGAGACAGGACTCGACACCGGCTGCTCGATCACGTGCCACCTTTCTCGATTCGGACAAAAAGACCGTATTACGCGTAGTAACAGTCTATTTCGTTACAGTACCTCACGGTTACACGCACATCGGGCCGGAAGATCGCTAGTAACACGCATGCGCAATCTGCATCGGGGGCATTCGACCAGGAATCGCGTCGGTCACCACCACGACAATCGTCGACCCTGGCAAGCTGATCGATGTGATCGAAAAATCGTTGCGAGCATGACCCGATCGGTGACGGTGTTGACCAACCCGATGGCCGGCGGTGGGCACGCGGGGCACGCCGGACGGTGCGCCGTGGCTCGACTGCGGGAGCGTGAACTTCACGTCACGGCCATCGAAGGCCGCACACCCGGGGATGCGTTGACTTTGCTCGAGAAGGCAGTCGGCAGCGGTACGGACGCGGTGGTCGCCGTCGGCGGCGACGGGCTCGTCAATCTCGTCGTCCAAGTACTGGCCGGCACCGACGTCCCGATGGGCCTGATCCCGGCCGGTACCGGCAACGATCTGGCACGGTCTCTGGGACTGCCTCGTGGCGATGCTGTTCACGCCGCCGACATCGTCGCCGACAACGTCACTCGCGCAATCGATCTCGGACGGATCGGCGAGCGCTGGTTCGCCACCGTCCTGTCCAGTGGCTTCGACTCGCTGGTCACCGAGAGGGCCAAGCGACTGCGCTGGCCACGCGGACCGCTGCGGTACAACGCAGCGATGATGCTTCAGCTGGCGTCACTTCGAAAGCTGCCGTACGTCATCGAACTTGACGATGCCGAGCTTCGTCTCGACGCCACCTTGGTCGCTGTCGGAAACGGCAGAAGTTACGGTGGCGGGATGGTCGTGTGCCCCGCCGCGCTCGTGGACGACGGCCTTCTCGACGTCACCGTCATCCGAGGGGTGAGCCGGACTCGACTGCTCGGACTGTCCCCCACGCTCTACCGGGGAACGCACATCGACCGGCCCGAGGTGGACACCTACACCTCGACGCAGGTCACGCTGCGATGCGACGGAATCGTCGCCTATGCGGACGGTGAGCGAGTCGCCGAACTACCTGTCACCGCGCGTTGCGTGCCGCGTGCACTTCGGGTGTTCGTGAATCAGGATTCCGTGGCTCGCGGGTGACCGAGCCGCCGCGTCAGAACTTCAGCGACGAGCGATCGTTGTCGGAGGAGATCGCCTTGTACAGCCACACCAGGCTCAACACGATCGCGCCGACCACCACGAGCCAGAAGACACCCTTGATGATGCTGCCCAGAAGCGCGAGCGCAATCCAGATCAGAACGATGAATCCCAGTACTTTCCAGAACATGAGTGCTCCTACCGTGTCGCCGCGCACCGTGTCGTTTCGCGTACTTCGATACTGGCACTCGCGCGCGACGAGCACATCGGGGTGAACCCTGAATTGTCTCAGCGATGCCGCGACCGAATCCGGTCGAGTTCGGTGAGCGCCTCGGCCCACCCCTGCAGTCGATCCGTAGCCGACAGCAGCTCGCGTCGATGCGATTCCACGACCGTCGTCGACGCCGATCCGGCCGGTCCGGTCATCCGCGCGGCAGCGGCCACGAGCTGCTCGTACTGATCGACACCGGTGGCGAGTTCGGCTGCAGCCGAGGCTATTCCGCCGCGCAAGTGCTCGCGGGTCACAGCGCTTGCCGCCCCCGCACGTTCCAGAGCGGCGATGTCGACGGCGACTCCTTCGAGCCCGCGGGCTGCGTCGGAGGTCACCCCGATCATCTCCTCGACGTCCTCGGCACCGATCGTCTCGGACCTCGCCAGGATTCCCAGTAGCTCGAACAGACTCTGCTCGGCACCGGCCAGTCGGGTCATCGACTCGTACGCGGCAGATCCGCGCTGCGGCAATACGCGCTTGGTCGGTAGTCCCACCGGCACCGGCTGGGCTCGAAGACGCCGCAACCGCGTCACCGCGAATGCGGCCGGGACCGCCATCAGTGCAGCACTACCGCCGCCCACGAACAGAGTCCACTCCGGTGCCGACAGCACGGCCATCCCCGCAGTTCCCACGGCCGTCGTCGTGGACGCAGCACCGAACCTGATTCCGCGTCGTCTGGCGCGGCGAATCTTCTTCAGGTGCTTGACGCGGGGATCCCTTCGGCGCCCTGCGGCACCGAGAATCGAGGTCCCGACACTCCGAGCGGACTCCGCCAAAGACTTGACCACGGCACCGGACTCGGTGACGGCTGCGGTCACGGCCTCACGATCGAGCGAAACGGCCGGCCGCTTACGCGACCGGCCGGATTCGTGTTCTCTACTGTTCATGTCGACGTTGCTGTCGGACGTCCGAGCTGTTCGCCGGCTCGATCTATGCCTGAGCCGGTGGCTCGGGCGTCGCGTCCGGAGCCTTCGAGATCGAGGGCTTCGCCGCGGCATTGCCCGACGGCAACGAGTCGCCTGCCATCGATGCACGAATCTGTTCGAGGCGGCTGTGACCCGCCATCTGCACCGAAGCCTGCTGAACCTCCATCATGCGACCCGACACGGTGTTCTGGGCCAGCTCTGCCGATCCGAGGGCATCAGCGTAGCGACGTTCGATCTTGTCGCGCACCGCGTCGAGGCTCGGGGTGTTGCCGGGCGCGGACAGCGTGCTGTCCATCGACCGCAGGGATTCGCTGACCTTCTCCTGCATCTTCGCCTGCTCGAGCTGGCTCAGTAGCTTGGTGCGTTCTGCGACCTTCGACTGCAGAGCCATGGCGTTCTGCTCGACGGCCTTCTTCGCCTGAGTGGCTGCCTGCAAAGACTGGTCGTGCAGGACCTTGAGGTCCTCGACACTCTGCTCGGCGGTCACCAGCTGTGCTGCGAACGCCTCGGCTGCGTTCGTGTACTGCGTGGCCTTCTCGATGTCGCCTGCAGTGGCGGCCTGATCGGCCAGCGTCACCGCCTGCCGCGCGTTCGCGTTGAGCTTCTCGACCTCGTCCAGCTGACGGCTGAGCTTCATCTCGAGCTGGCGCTGATTACCGATGACCGACGCGGCCTGCTGGGACAGAGCCTGATGCTGTCGCTGTGCGTCCTCGATCGCCTGCTGAATCTGAACTTTGGGGTCGGCCTTCTCGTCGATCTTGGAATTGAAGAGCGCCATCATGTATTTCCAGGCCTTGACGAAAGGATTAGCCATGGGGTGGTCCTGCCTCCATCTGTTGCGCCGCGGTGGCCGCGTACGGGTCGGCTGCTCTCGCAGTGACCGAAATGAACCTGTCCGTGCTGTGAAAGTCGGGTGCGTGGTCTGGGTCAGGAGTGGAAACTGGGTACTTTTCCGATCTTAGGCGGCGGCGAGTGCTCTGGCAGCAGGTGCCGGAATCACGACGCGAGTATCGCCGTCGATGCGGGTGGCGACCGCCGCCTCGTCGAGCCGCGCGGCGGCGGTCGAGGCGTCGGACAGTGTCACACTGACATCGCTCATGACGTCCGAGAGCGGGACGGCGAGGGCGTCGCAGATCGCAGCGAGGAGCTCGCTCGACGCTTCCTTGCGACCACGTTCGACCTCGGAAAGGTATCCGAGGCTGACGCGTGCGGTGTTCGAGACTTCACGCAGGGTTCGGCTCTGTGCGACGCGAGTACGCCGCAAACTGTCGCCGAGTGCTTCACGCAATAGCAGCGCCATCTCGCTCCTCCTCGTTGGTGTTCGTGCCGACGGCTGTGCCGTCGAGACGACAACGTTCACATCTCGTTCGTCCGGAGCCGTCACGATGTTCAACGTCCCAGTCGGTCCGATTGGTTCCCGACCCTATATGCCCGTTCACTGCGACACGCGCCGAAACAGCTGCGACACGGCCACCACGACTGTAGCCCGCCGACGAGTTCACGCGGAGGACACGCCTCGGCGCAGACGAACGGCCTGCACCACGTAGTCCACACCGGTGTAGACGGTGAGCAGAACCGCCAGCGCCATCAAGGCGACCGCGACCGGGTCGAACACGCTCGGCAGAGGGCACAGGTACACCCCGATCGCGAACGTCTGCACCAGAGTCTTCACCTTGCCGCCGCGCCCTGCGGGGATCACTCCGTGGCGGATGACGGCGAACCGCACCGCGGTGATGCCGATCTCCCGCACACCGATTATCACCGTCACCCACCACGACAGGTCGCCCAACATCGACAGTCCGACGAGCGCGGCCCCGATCAGAGCCTTGTCCGCGATGGGGTCGGCCATCTTCCCGAAATCGGTGACGAGACCGTACTTGCGGGCCAACTGACCGTCGATCCGGTCGGTGATGGCAGCAGCAGCGAAGATCGCGGTTGCCGCCAGCCGCCAGGATGTGTCGTGGCCGTCACCGACGAACAGTGCTGCGAGAAAGACCGGAACCAGTGCGATTCGGAGCACCGTCAGGACGTTCGCGATATTGAGCAACGGCACTTCGTCCGGACCACCGGTGACAGCGTTGCCGTGAGGCAGTCCCGAATCACGCAGTCCCGAATCACGCGGGGCCGAAGCACCGGAGGGACGGTTGCCCGGAATCTCGCCGCTGGATGGAACGCCGTGATCGGGCGTCACCGGCCCGCTCATCGGCAGAACCGCGCGCCGTCGACGACGTACCGGTCGGTGTGTCGGCTTCGGCGCAGCACCGATCCGCCGAGACGGGGACACAGCTCACTGAACGACACACGAAAAGTTTATCGGTTGCGGTACTGACTACTGTTCACCCCATGACTTCTGGGCCGAATCGGGCGAGTCGCGACATCGCAGACCCCGAATCCGACGTGCAATCCGACATTGCGGACCTCGGCTCCGCTGACGACGGCACTCTCGTCGTGCGTCGAGCCAGAACCTCCGACATCCCCGAGATCAAGCGTTTGATCGACATCTACGCCGGACGCATTCTGCTCGAGAAGAACCTCGTCACCCTGTACGAGGCGGTGCAGGAGTTCTGGATCGCCGAGCGTGACGGCGAGATCATCGGCTGCGGTGCACTGCACGTGCTGTGGGCCGATCTTGGCGAGGTTCGCACGGTCGCCGTCGATCCCGCCGCCAAGGGGCACGGCGCAGGCCATCTGATCGTCGCCAAACTGATCGAGGTCGCTCGTGATCTGGCGTTGCAGAAAGTGTTCGTGCTGACTTTCGAGGTGGACTTCTTCTCTCGACACGGGTTCGCCGAGATCGACGGAACCCCCGTGACGGCCGAGGTCTATGCGGAAATGTGCCGTTCCTACGACACCGGCGTGGCGGAGTTCCTGGACCTGAGTTACGTCAAACCGAACACTCTGGGCAACACGCGGATGTTGCTGTCGCTCTGACAGAATTCCGGGATCACCCCTCGAATCCGGAAGAGAGCTCCATGCCCCTGATCGCCGTCAGCTACACCTATTCACCCGCCACCACAGACGGGCGCGACACCCACCGCGCAGCACATCGCGCCTGGTTGGCCGACCTACTCGACCGGAAAACCCTGGTGTCGAGTGGACCGTACGCCGATGGCAGCGGTGCTCTGCTGCTGGTGGAGGGCGCGGATGCTGCCACCGTCGAGACGCTGTTCGCGCAAGACCCGTTCGCGGTGGAGAACCTGATCGAGTCGGCGACGTTCCACGAATGGACGCCCGTCATGGGCACCTTCACGTCCTGATCTTCCCCGCTCCCCCCCCGTTCGAATGAATGGACCACTGCACCGCCGAGACGGCTGCAGTGGTCCATTCACCCACGCCGGGAAGCGGTCAGAACTCCTCCGACGCGGGCTGCTCGTCCGGGTCGCCGCCCTTGATCGACCACAGCAGACCGTCGAGTTCGTCGGGCTTGACGAGTACCTCGCGGGCCTTCGAGCCTTCGCTCGGGCCGACGACTCCGCGGTTCTCCATCAGGTCCATCAATCGCCCGGCCTTGGCGAAGCCGACTCGAAGCTTGCGTTGCAGCATCGACGTCGAACCGAACTGACTCGTCACGACCAGTTCGACCGCCTGCAACAGCACGTCGAGGTCGTCGCCGATGTCCGGGTCGACGTCCTTCTTGTCCGAGACCTTCGCAGCGGTGACGGTCTCGTTGTACTCCGGCTCGGCCTGGTTCTTGGCGAAGTCGACGACGGCGGCGATTTCCTCGTCGGTGATGAACGCACCCTGCAGACGCGTCGGCTTGCCCGCACCCATCGGTAGGAAGAGCGCGTCTCCCATACCGATGAGCTTCTCCGCACCCGGCTGGTCCAAAATGACGCGTGAGTCGGTCAGAGACGACGTGGCGAAGGCCAGTCGCGACGGCACGTTCGTCTTGATCAAGCCCGTCACGACGTCGACCGAAGGACGCTGGGTGGCGAGCACCAGGTGAATGCCGGCGGCGCGCGCCTTCTGGGTGATCCGCACGATCGCCTCTTCGACGTCACGCGGGGCAGTCATCATCAGGTCGGCCAGCTC
Source organism: Rhodococcus sp. 05-2254-2 (assembly GCF_002259095.1). NCBI lineage: Bacteria > Bacillati > Actinomycetota > Actinomycetes > Mycobacteriales > Nocardiaceae > Rhodococcus > Rhodococcus sp. 05-2254-2. Next base: position 159,553 of record NZ_NOZJ01000019.1, read on the forward strand.
GTCCACGATGGCCAGGATGTAGGGATACGGCCGGTAGACGCGTTCGCTGCCCAGTGGTGCGGTGATCTCGCCGGACCGCACCTTCTTGTTGAAGTCGTCGATGTGACGAACCTTGTTGATCTGCATGTCCTGGTAACGCTGCTCCATCTCCTCGACGAGCCAGGCCAGCGCCGCGGCAGCCTTCTTGGGCTGCGTGATGATCGGGGTGATGAGGTGCGGAATTCCCTCGTAGGGCGTCAGCTCCACCATCTTCGGGTCGATCAGGATCATCCGAACCTCGTCCGGCGTCGCCCGTGCGAGCAGCGAGACGAGCATCGAGTTCACGAAGCTGGACTTACCGGAACCGGTGGATCCGGCCACCAGCAAGTGCGGCATCTTCGCGAGGTTGGCGCTGACGAAGTCGCCCTCGATGTCCTTACCGAGTCCGATCACCAACGGATGGTGGTCCTTGCGCGTCGACGGCGCGGTCAGCACGTCCGCCAGACGGACCATCTCACGGTCCGAGTTGGGCACCTCGATACCGACCGCGGACTTGCCCGGGATAGGTGCGAGCAGGCGAACGTTGTCGGTGGCGACGGCGTAGGCGATGTTACGTGCGAGTGCCGTGATCTTCTCGACCTTGACGCCGGGGCCAAGCTCCACCTCGTAGCGGGTGACCGTGGGGCCGCGGGTGAAACCGGTGACCGCGGCATCGATCTTGAACTGTTCGAGTACCTCGGAGATCGCCTCGATCATGGCGTCGTTGGCCTGGCTGCGGGTCTTGGGCGGATCTCCGTCGATCAGCAACGACAGCGACGGCAGCGTGTAATCCCCGTCGACGACGCGATCGACGACGATCTTGTCGTCCTCGGCCGGCTGTTTCGGTTCGGCCGCCTTCACGATCGGCTTGGGCTTCGGCCGCGGGGGCGCGACCGGCTCGGGAGCAGGTGCGGGAACAGCGGCGGCGGGTGCGATGACCTCGGTGGCAGCCTCGGGCGGCGGGGTCTTGCGCGCGCGTGGCGGCTTGACGACCGGGATGTATTCCTCGGTCGGGTAGTTGTCGTAGGGGTCTGCGCCGCCGTGGACCGGGTAGCCGTCGGCGTCGAAGTTGCTGTCGTAGTCGCCGTAGCCCTCGTCACCGAATTCGGAGCCGAAGTCGGCCGGGTCGTACTCGTCGTATTCGTCGCCGCGGCTGTCGGTGCCGAACAGTGCACGCATCCGATCGGGTACGTCGCGCACGGTGGTGCCGGTGAGAAGCAGTACTCCGAACAGGCCTGCGAGCAGCAACAACGGTACGGCCAGCCACACGGTGAGGCCGTCGGCTATGGGTCCACCTGCCACGTATCCGATGAAGCCTGCGCCCTCGGATCGGCCGGCGGCGTCGGTCGGTGAGCCTGCGGCCATGTGCCACAGGCCGAGGATCGGCAGGCCGAGCAGGATCGATCCCAGAACAAGTCGCGGCCGTACCTCGGGATGCGGTTCGGAGCGCATCAGAACGACGGCGATGGCGACACCGAGCACGGGCGCGACGTAGCCGGCTTCACCGATGACGGCGCGGATACCCACCTCGATCCATTCGCCGACCGGTCCCCCGGCGCTCAGCCACACACTCGCGGCGACGACGACACTGACGGCGATCAGTCCGAGGGCGATCCCGTCCCGGCGGTGGCCGTGCTCGATGTCGGCGGCTTTGCTCACCGTCCGCGTCGTGGCACCGACTCCGCGTGCCGCCATCGACCAGGTGGACGCGATGCCTCGCCCGATCGCGTCGAGGGCACCGCGTGACTTCTTCTTCGCCGCCGGGCGCCGAGCCGTCGACGCACCCCTGGCTGGGGCCTTGCCACGGGAGGACGCGTTCGCACGCGACGTCGCGGGGTTGCGCGGCGCGGTGGGCTTCTTCGGCGTCGTCACGGTGCGCGCAGTACGCCCGCCACCGGATTTACGGGCGGTGCCGGACGCGCGCGAGGAGCCGGATCCGCTGGATCCGGCTCTGGCGGTGGAGGTGCTGGTCTTTCCTGCCATGCCCCCAGGCTAGTCGCAACAGCCCCGTCGAAACCATCCGCAACACCAGTAACAGCGGGGGTGAATGTGTCAGAAGCTCAGATCGAGTGCCTTCACGGCAGCCACGTCGTCCGCCGAACCCTCGTACAGCACCTCGATCCGATCGCGCCCGAACGCGTAGAGCAGCAGTTCCGACGGCTCCCCCACCACGGTCACGCCCGGGCCCGGGCCCGATCCACCCTTGAACGTGGCTGTGCGGCCGTCCGGGGTGCGGACGTGCACCGGAATCGGCGCAGAACGGTGTCCGGCCCGGCCTATCAAACGAACCTGCGGCCACAGGCGCGTTTCCACCGCGGCCGGCAACACTCGTCGAGTCCAGCTCTCGCCTGCCCGGCGCAGATCCTCGTGATGAACGAACATCTCACCGAGATTGATCAGGGGGTCCAGCAGTGCGAACGGCGACCACATGGGCGGCCCCGTCCGTATGTCCTCCACCACCGTCGTGAACGGTTTGTTCGCAACGGATCGCTGGACGCGCTCCGTGTACCCCGCGAGCGGAGAGAGAAATATGCCGGGCGAGGCGTCCAGGCGTCGTTCCCGGACGACGAGATGCGCCGCCAGATCGGCTGCGGTCCACTCACCGCACAGCGTCGGCGCATCGGGACCCACGTCGAGAAGGGTCTGGACCAGTTGGGAACGTTCATCCTGGGCGAGGCTCACGCGGTCCACGGTACGTCCCGAGCGATCCGACGGCATCCCGCCGCCCCACACTCCCCGATGTTCGATGCACCTGCGGCGTCGGTAGCCTCCCAACAGTGCCGGTATCGGAAATTCTCGTCATCCTGCTCGCCGGACTCGGAGCCGGAGCCATCAACGCCGTCGTCGGTTCCGGGACGCTGATCACGTTTCCGACGTTGGTCGCATTCGGCTATCCCCCGGTGGTCGCCACCATGTCCAATGCGGTGGGCCTGGTGGCGGGAAGCGTCTCGGGTACGTGGGGTTATCGGCGCGAACTGCGCGGGCAGTGGCATCGACTGCGGTGGCAGTTGCCTGCCTCGTTCTTGGGCGCGCTCGGCGGTGCCTGGCTGCTGCTCCATCTACCCGAAACCGTGTTCGCCGCAGTGGTTCCGGTATTGCTCATCGGCGCGCTGATTCTCGTTGTCGCACAACCGAGAATCCAGGCCTGGGCCAAACGGCGATCGGAAGCCGCAGGCAAGGCCGCGAACCACATCAGCCGTACCCGGATGGCCTTGGTCACCGGCGGCACTCTGCTGGTCGGTATTTACGGCGGCTATTTCACTGCCGCACAAGGCATCCTGCTCATCGGGGTGATGGGAGCGCTGCTCCCCGAGACCATGCAGCGGATGAACGCAGCCAAGAATCTTCTGTCATTGGTCGTCAATGTCGTTGCAGCGGTGACGTACACGATCTTTCGCTTCGACGACATCAGCTGGCAGGCAGCGGGACTGATCGCGGTCGGCTCGCTGATCGGTGGAGCCGTCGGAGCGCGCTACGGCCGCCGGCTCTCGCCGGCGGCCCTGCGCGGTGCCATCGTCGTCCTGGGTCTGATCGGACTCTGGAGACTGCTCGTCTAGACGATCGCGTCCAGTTCGACTGTGGGAGCGCCTAGTTCGACTGCGGTTGCGGCTTGACCGCGATGATCGTCGGAACGATCATCGGCTTGCGGCGATACTTGTCCGCCACCCACCGACCGACGACACGACGCACTGCCTGCGCGATGCGGTGCGTATCGGACACGCCGTCGGACGCCAGACGCTGCAACTCCGACTCGACGAGTTGACCGGCTTCCTTGAGTGCAGCCGGATCGTCGGAGAATCCGCGACCGGACACCTCGGGTGCGGTCACTGCACGACCGGTGGCCGAATCGACGGCGACGCTGATCGCGATGAAACCGCCCTCGCCCAGCACCAGTCGGTCGGACAGCGTCGAATCGCCGACGTCACCGACCGAGAGGCCGTCGACGTAGACGTGCCCCACGGGCACCTGTCCGACGATCTCGGCGAGACCGTCGACCATGTCGACCACCACGCCGTCCTCGGCCAGCACCACTCGCTCCTCGGGTACGCCCGTCGCCTTGGCCAGCGCCGCGTTGGCGCGCAGGTGACGCCACTCGCCGTGTACCGGCATGGCATTGGTGGGCCGAACGGCGTTGTAGAGGTAGAGCAGCTCTCCCGCCGACGCATGGCCCGAGACGTGAACCTTCGCGTTCTGCTGCGTCACGACGGTCGCACCCCGCTTGGCGAGGCCGTTGACCACCGCGAACACCGAGTTCTCGTTGCCGGGAATGAGTGAGGACGCCAGCACCACGAGATCGTTCGCCTTGACGTTGATCTGTCGATGCTCGCCGCGAGCCATCCGGGACAGCGCCGACAACGGCTCGCCCTGCGAACCGGTGGAGATCAGCACCAACCGGTCGTCGGGAAGCGTTGCGGCAGTGTCGACATTGACCTCGAGACCGTCGGGCACACGCAGGTAGCCGAGATCCTGAGCGATCTGCATGTTGCGGACCATCGACCGGCCGACGAATGCCACGCGGCGGTTGTACCGCTCGGCGACGTCGATGACCTGCTGAATGCGGTGCACGTGACTGGCGAACGACGCGACGATGACGCGCTGCTTCGCCTTGCCGATGACGGTGTCGAGTACTCCGCCGATCTCGCGTTCCGGCGTGACGAATCCGGGCACCTCGGCATTGGTGGAGTCGACCAGAAAGAGGTCGACACCCTCGTCGCCGAGCCGGGAGAAGCCGGCCAGGTCGGTCAGGCGACCGTCGAGCGGTAGCTGATCGAGCTTGATGTCACCGGTGTGCAGCACCAGCCCGGCATCGGTCCTGATGGCGATGGCGAGCGCATCGGGAATGGAGTGGTTCACCGCGAAGTATTCGCAATCGAACGGGCCGTGCTGCGTGTGCTGGCCCTCGATGACCTCGACGAGGTTCGGCCGCAATCGGTGCTCACGGCACTTGGCCGCGACGAGCGCGAGGGTGAACTTGGATCCGACGACGGGTAGGTCGGGACGCAGGCGCAGCAGGAACGGGACAGCACCGATGTGGTCCTCGTGACCGTGCGTCAGGACCACGGCCTCGACGTCGGCCATGCGATTCTCGATGTGCCGGAAGTCGGGCAGGATCAGGTCGACACCCGGCTGCTGATCCTCGGGAAAGAGCACGCCGCAGTCGATGATCAGCATTTTGCCCTGGTGCTCGAACACCGTCATGTTGCGACCGATTTCGCCGATGCCACCGAGCGCGACCACTCGCAGGCCCTTGAACGGGGCCTTCGGCGGTGTGCCGAGACGCTCCGTCGGGTCGAATTCACGACGCTTGTCGGGACGCTGAGTGCGCGCCGAGTTCTGCACCATCGGCTTCCCCTGCCGAGCCCCTGCCGGTTGGCCCTGCTTCGGGGCCGGACGCTCGGAGGGGGGTCCGGCGTTTCGGGTTGCGCGTCCGCGCGATCTGTTCGGTCGTGTCATACAAGAACTCCTGCCGCCCGCAGCTCTGCTGCGAGCAATTCGATGTGGTCGATGCTCGGTGGCACCTGGGGAAGTCGTGGTTCGCCGACATCGATTCCGATGAGGCGAAGGCCGGCCTTCGATGCGCTGACGCCGCCGAGGCGCGCGACCGAACGAATGACCGGGATGAGGCTGACGTTGATCGCCTGAGCACGCGCGATGTCGCCCATCATGAAGGCGGTGTGCAGCTCGCGGAGGCGAGCCGGAACGAGGTGGCCGATGACGCTGACGAAGCCTGTTGCTCCGACCGAGAGCCAGGGCAGGTTCAGCGGGTCGTCGCCCGAGTAGAACTGCAACCCGGTCGACGCGATCAGTTCGGCACCGGCGTTCAGATCACCCTTGGCGTCCTTGACCGCGAGGATCCGTGGATGCTCGGCGAGTCGACGCAACGTCTCGGTCTCGATGGGAACGACCGACCGCGGCGGAATGTCGTAGAGCATCACGGGCAGGTCGGTGGCGTTCGCGACCGCGGTGAAGTGCGCGTACAGACCGGCCTGCGGCGGGCGGGAGTAATACGGGGTGACGACCAGAAGACCGTGTGCGCCTGCACGGGCGGCGTCACGGGCCAGCTCGACGCTGTGTGCGGTGTCGTTGCTGCCGGCTCCGGCGATGATGCGCGCCCGATGACCGACCGCGGCGATCACTGCGCGAAGCAGTTCGAGCTTCTCGTTCTCGGTGGTGGTCGGCGACTCGCCCGTCGTGCCGGCCAGAACCAGTCCGTCGTTGCCCTGCTCGACGAGATGATGTGCCAGCCGAACGCCCGCATCGATATCCAACTTGCCGTCCGCCGTGAACGGGGTCACCATCGCGGTGAGCACCGTACCGAACACAGGCGCAACGGAAGGAGCGGCGTCACCGTAGGTCATGGCAGCAGATTACCCGGTGCTTTGCCCACTCTCGCGCAGCGGGACTCCCCGCCGACACCGTCCAGCCATACCCGGTCTACGGCGCAACCGAACCTCGTAGTCAGACCTCGGTCACGAACGGGCTGCGGGCGACTTCCGTGCCGTCCGGCAGCGTCGAGATCTCGAAGTCGCCGAACACGTCGGGAGCCACTGCCACGAGCTTACGCAGACATTCGACGGCAACGCGTCGAATCTCCACGTCCGCATGCTCGGAGGCACGCATCGACACGAAATGCCGCCACGCACGGTAGTTTCCGCTCACCACCACGCGTGTCTCGGTCGCGTTCGGCAACACCGACCGAGCCGCCTGCCGCGCCTGTTTGCCCCGTAGAGCAGCGTTGGTGACCGATTCCAGTTTCCCCTCCAGCGCACCGAGCAGTTCGGTGTAGGCCGCCCGACTCGCCTCGGTCGCAGACGCGAACAGCGCCTCGAGCTCGGGATCGCCTTCGACAGCCGGTGGAAGAACCACGTTGGCGTCGTGTTCGGGAACGAATCGCTGCGAGAGTTGCGAGTAGGAGAAGTGCCGGTGCCGGATCAGTTCGTGTGTGCACGATCGCGAGATTCCGGTGATGTAGAAACTCACGCTCGCGTGCTCGAGAACCGACAGGTGTCCGACGTCGAGCAAATGACGCAGATACGACGCATTGGTCGCGGTCCGAGGATTGGGCTTGGACCAGCTTTGGTAGCAGGCACGACCGGCGAACTCGACCAATGCCTGCCCGCCGTCCGCGTCGGTTTCCCAGGGAATGTCGACGGGCGGAACGAACTCGGTTCGGGCGACCAGTTGCACTTTCAGCGCAACCGTCCGCGGCACAGCTCTACCTTCGTTTTCTGCTGACACCGCACAACCCTAAACGCGGCACCGATGCCCGGCGAACGATGGCGTCACGGCGCCGCTACATGACGTCACCAGGCACGCTTGACCGACGTCAACTATGACGCCACACTGGCGTCATGGAACTGGACAAGTACACCGCGTCGCTACGCACGGATCTACTCGCGGCAGCCGCTCTGGGCGACGAGCACACCCGCCAGACGGCCGAAGCTCTCGGCAAGACGGCGGAGGCGTCGGCCAGATTGATGCTGCTCACGGCACTGTCGGACTTCGCGGCAGAGGTATCGAACGACCTGAATGGTCATACGGTCACCGTTTGCCTCGACGGTACGCAGGCGCACGCCGATGTTCGACGCGACGGCCCGCTGCCCGGTCTGCACGACGGCGATCCGGCAGAGCCCGTCACCGAGGACTACCCGACCATGGACGACGTGTCCGGTGAGGTCCGACGGGTGACGCTGCGATTGGTCGAGCAGATCAAGGAACGGGCCGAGGACGCCGCGAACAACAGCGGAGTGTCGCTCAATTCGTGGTTGTCGCAGGCAGTTCAGGGCGCACTGCGTGATCAGATGCGCAAGGACCGTGGCTGGAACAACTGATCGGCCTACTTCTTCTCGCGCCACTCCCGCTCGAAGGGCAACCGCCACGCGTGTGGGGCGATGAGTTGATGGATCGCGTTGGGCCCCCACGACCCCGGTGCGTACGACCGGACCGGGGGTGGATCGGCGAGCAGCGGTTCGGAGACCTGCCACAGCCGCTCGATGCCCTCGGCCGTGGTGAACAGGGTGTGGTCGCCGTACATGGCGTCGAGGATCAGCCGTTCGTAGGCTTCGAGTACGTCTCCGACTCGTTCGGTTTCGTGAATCGCGAACTGCATGCTGAGTTTGTCGAGGTGCATACCGGGACCGGGCCGCTTGCCGTAGAACGACAGCGAAACCTTCGAGGCGTCCGCGAGGTCGAAGGTCAGATGGTCGGGACCTTGCGCTCCCACGCCCGAGCCGGCCGGGAACATGCTCTTCGGTGGTTCCCTGAAGGCGATCGAGATGATGCGCTGCCCTTCGGCGAGTCGCTTACCGCTGCGCAGATAGAAGGGCACACCGGCCAAGCGCCAATTGTCGATTTCACACTTGAGAGCCACGAAGGTGTCGGTATCGGAGTCGGGGGCTACGCCCTCTTCTGATCGGTACCCCGAGTATTGCCCTCGCACAACGTTTTTCGGGTCCAGGGGCAGCATGGATCGGAAGACCTTGTTCTTCTCCTCGCTGATGGCGCGGGGTTCGAGCGCCGTCGGCGGTTCCATGGCCATGAATGCCAGCACCTGGAACAGGTGCGTGACCACCATGTCCTTGTACGCGCCGGTGGATTCGTAGAATCCGGCTCGGCCGTCCAGTGCGAGCTTCTCCGGGATGTCGATCTGGACGTGATCGATGAAGTTGCGGTTCCAGATCGGCTCGAACAACCCGTTGGCGAACCGGAAGGCCAGGATGTTCTGAGCGGGTTCCTTGCCGAGGAAGTGATCGATCCGGAAGACCTGATCCTCGTCGAACGTTCGGTGAACCCGAGCGTTCAGCGCGATCGCGCTCTCGAGGTCGGTGCCGAACGGCTTCTCCATGATGATTCGGGAGCGCTTCACCAGATCTGCCGATGCGAGCGTATCCACTACTGCCAGAGCAGCTCTCGGCGGAACAGACAGGTAGTGCAGCCGTTCGGCGCTTCCTCCGAGGTCGATCTCGGCCTCGGCCACGGCCTCCCCCAACGCCGCCGGTCCTGCCTGCTGCGACACGTAGGTCAGTCGCGAGGCGAAACGATTCCATTGCTCGTCGCCGACTTTGCGACTCGAGTGGGTGTTGATCGATTCGCGAGCGAGAGCGCGGAATTCGTCGGTCGACATCTCTTCGAGAGATGTGCCGACGACCCGGATGTTCGGCGCGAGATCGGACAGCGCCAGATGCATCATCCCGGACAGTAGTTTTCGCTTGGCCAGGTCTCCTGTCGCCCCGAACAGGACGACGACCTGGGGTGGGAGTTCGGGGGCGGTGTCTGTCCGGCGCGAAGTCACACTGGAAATAGTGACACCGATTCTTCCGACCTGCACTTCGGCAGAATCGAACCCCCGACCGACGTCATCGCAGTGCGGCGACGAGGTCTCCCCGGTCCCCCACCACCACGCGTTCGAGTTCGAGCCAATCCGCCATCTCCCGCAGTACGTCTCGTAGTCGAGGCGCAATGTCACCGGCGTTGCGGTCGCCTTCGACGTAGGCCGCGATCACGTGCAGTTCGGACTGCGCTCGCACTGCCTTGAGATCGACGCGAGCCACCAGATGCCCGTCGAGCAGAAAGGGAAACACGTAGTAGCCGTGGACTCGCTTGTGCTGTGGGGTGTATATCTCGATTCGGTAGTGGAAGTCGAACATTCGCTGCACCCGGGGCCGAAAGAAGATCATCGGATCGAACGGGCACAGCAGTGCGGCGGCGGTGGCCGTTCGCGGTGTCCTGGCGTCGCGGTGCAGGTATGCCGGTGCGTTCCAGCCTCGGACGGTCACCGGTTCGAGTACGCCGTCCTCGACGAGATCGCCGATCGCCGCCTTGGCCTGCTTCTGCGAGAGCCGGTAGTAGTCCCTCAGATCCGGCTCGGTACCGATTCCCAGTGCCCGAGAGGACTTTTCGATCAGTTGCCGTACCGCGTCCGGTTCGTCGACGTGCCTGTGCAGAACGTTCTCCGGGATCACCCGTTCGCTGAGCTCGTACCGGCGCACGAATCCCGTCCGTGTCGGCACGGTCACCACGCCGGCCGCGAACAGCTGTTCGCAGACGACCTTGACATCACTGCGATCCCACCAGGGACCTTTGCGACCGGGGGTGTCCAGCTCGAGGTGCTTCTCGATCTCACCCGCGCTGGCCGCACCGATGTCGCCGATCACCGCGAGGACGTCGTCGACGAGAGTCGGTTCGCGATCGAGGATGTGCGCAGCTCCGCCCCACCGCCCGTGTCGATACAGCTCCATTCGCCATCGCATCAGCGGCCAGTCCTCCACGGGCAGCAATGCGGCCTCGTGGGCCCAGTACTCCACCAGTCGACGAGGTCGACGCGCAGTGTCGGTCCATGCGGCGTCGTCGACGACAGTGCGATCGTAGGCACCGACGCGGCTGAACACCGGTGCGTAGTGCGCCCGCACCACCACCGACACGGAGTCGATCTGCAACAGTCCGGTGGTGTCGATGGCTGCGTGAACCGCGGCCTTGCTCGCCGGCCGAGTACGCGACCGCCTCGACGCCAGCCCCTGGGCGGCCAGGGCGGTACGACGCGCGGCGGCGGCACTCATCTCCTGCATCGGACCAGCCTGTCACGGCCCACCGACACGTCGACTCACGTGCTGAACAGGTTCGCCGCCTTGAGGATCAGTTCGTACAGTCCGTAGGCGAACGGCACGGCAACCCACGCCCATGCGACCGCCATCGTGACCTGCTTGCGTCCGCCGCTCATGCCTTCGCTCCTGTGGTCGTCGCGGCCTTCGCCGGATCGGCTTCGTGATACTTCGATGCGACCGGCTTGATCGCCTCGTTGGCAAGGAAGCCGACCACGAGCAGACCGATCATCACGTAGAACGCCGGTAGGTATCGGCCGGTGGTTCCGGCTTCTCCGGCGTCGGCGATGGCGTTGACGATCAGCGGACCGAGGACACCGGCCACCGACCACGCGGTGAGGAGTCGTCCGTGGATCGCGCCCACCTGATACGTACCGAAGAGGTCCTTGAGATAGGCCGGAACCGTGGCGAATCCCGCGCCGTAGAACGAGAGAATGAGCAAGGCCGAGACCATGAACAGGATCTTGTTGGTGTTGGTGAACAACGCGATGTACAGGTACAGCAGTGCGCCGACACCGAGGTACATCCGGTAGATGTTCTTACGCCCCACCACGTCGGACACCGAAGACCAGACGAACCGTCCGATCATGTTGGTCAGGGAGAGGAACGCGACGAAACCGGCAGCCGCAGCGGCGAGAGATTCGGGCGAGGTCGCGTCGGGAAAGAAGTCCTGATAGATGCCCGATCCGCGCTCGAGAATGCCGATTCCGGCAGTGACGTTGAAGCACAGGACGACCCACAGCAGCCAGAACTGGGGAGTCTTCACTGCGTTCGCGGCCGAGACGTTGTGCGTCGAGATCATTGCCGAGGACGCGGGCGGGGTCCATCCGGCCGGGGTCCATCCCTCGGCCGGCACTCTGATCAGCACGACTCCCAGTGCCATGAACACCGCGTATCCGACGCCGAGCGTGAGGAACGTCTTGGCGATGGACCCGTCGGTGAACCCGCCGAAGTTCACCATCAGCTGGCTGGTGAGGGGCGACGCGATGAGTGCGCCGCCGCCGAAGCCCATGATGGCGATACCGGTGGCCATGCCCGGCCGGTCCGGGAACCACTTCATCAACGTCGAGACCGGTGAGATGTAGCCGATTCCGAGGCCGATACCGCCGACGAACCCGTAGCCGAAGATCACCAGCCAGAACTGTCCGAGGGCCATGCCGAGCGCGGACAGCAACAGTCCCGAGACGAAGAAGACCAGGGAGACGGCCATAGCCCACCGCGGACCGTTCTTCTCGACGCGGGTTCCGAAGATCGCCGCGGACAGGCCGAGCATCACGATGGCGAGCTGGAACGGAATGGCAGTGACGGTGCCGCTGAGCCCGAGTGCGTCGGGCTGCGAGATGGCGTTCTTGAACACGCTCCAGGCGTAGGCGGATCCGATCGCGAGGTGAATGGACAGCGCGGCCGGAGGTATCAACCAGCGGCTCCACTCGGGTGTCGCGACGATGGCGGAGCGATCGAGAATGCGGAGGGTCATCGAAATCCCTTGAGATAGAAAGCGGTACAAGCGTGCAGTATCTCCTGCAGTCAAACACGTGTACCGCCCTGCTCGCTCACAACTGTCAATAGTTTCTTCACCGAACTCACTTTTCTTACCGCGTATCCTCGCGGCAGTGGATATCGAGCGGTGGCGCAGCAGATTGCCGGTGAGACGAGCCTCCGACGGTGAGGTGATCGGGTGGACCGTCGCCCACGACACGAGTGCACAGGACGAATACGACGACGATTACACCGTCGATGCCGTCAATCCCGCCGGCATCACCGTTGCGCACGGCGTGCCGATCGAGACTGCGATCGCCCAGCTCGAGGATCGCGGTCTGGCATCGCTGTCGGCTCCGCACTGGACCAAGGCACCCCTGCCACTCGAATCCGAGACCGATCTGAGTGCACCGCAGGAGGACTGGCCGTGGCGGCGGGTGCTGATGACGCAACTCGACGACAACCGAGTGTGGATCAGGCCCGCGTATCCGAGTTGGCCGGAGCGCCTGCTCGAGATTCCGCTGCCGATCCCGGCCGACGACATTCTGCGCCCGGACTCCCCCGCCGACTCCGACTGAATCAGTAACGCCCTACTACGGACCTCAGGGCGTCGGCTACGTCGTAGTTCTCGGGTCGGGTGTGCGAGCAACCGAAGGAGCGCGCGAGCAAGTCCTCAGATCGACAACCCCGCCGCAACGGTTCCGCCGAGTTCGTAGCAGCGTTCACGTGCAGGTTTGCCGCTCTCGGCGACGTGCAGGGTGCCGAACACTTTCTCCAGACCCCAGCCCGACGCAATCTTCTCGATCGCCCGTCCGGCACCCGCGGTGTCGTCGTTGCCGTGAACCCAAGCAGCGTAGGGCTTTCCGGCAACGGCACCGAGGCATGGGTAGTACACGGTGTCGAAGAAGTGTTTCAGAGCCCCGCTCATGTATCCGAAATTCGCCGGTGTTCCGAACAGAAAGCCGTCGGCACCGAGTACGTCGGGAACGGTCGCGCCGAGAGCGGGCACACTGCGCACGTCCACGCCGGTGATCTCGGGGTCGTGAGCGCCGTCGAGAACTGCCTCGAGCAGCTCGTGCGTGAGCGGGCTCGGGGTGTGATGAACGACCAGCAGGGTGCGCGGCATCGAAGGTCAGTTCTCGTCCCGTTCGAGTGCCACAGCCCGCTTCATCGTCTCGCGGGCCCGTCCACGGTCACCGGCATAATCGTAGGCGCGAGCCAGCCGGTAGGAGTTGCGCCAGTTGTCCGGATCCTTCTCCCACTCGGCCTTGACCTGTTGGAACAACTCATCCGCCGCATCACGTTCGATTCGACCCGACGGCCTGCGCGGAAGATCCGCGACGTCGAGTTCGAGGCCCTCCTCGTGAACGCGCGAGGCCAGCCGCTGGTGGTCGAAGCCGGCTTTGAGGGTGGCCCAGACGATCCACAACCCGAGTATCGGCAGCAGCAGGACCCCGATCCCCAAGGAGATGCTCGCCACGCCACCGTTCTGGATCAGAGTCACACCGCGCTGGCCGAGCAGAAAGAAGTAGAAGCCGAGAATCAGCACCATCACCGCGAGGATGGCGAGCACCTTCGTCGTTTTGTTCACCGTCGATCAGCTCACAGATCCAACAGCGGATCGAGGCCGACGGTCAACCCCGGTCGTCCCGCGATCTCGCGGACTCCGAGCAGCACACCGGGCGCGAACGACGTTCGATCGAGCGAATCGTGCCGAATGCTCAGTGTCTCACCCTGCGTGCCGAGCAGAACCTCTTGATGCGCAACCAGTCCCGCGAGCCGGATCGAGTGCACACGCACTCCGTCCACATCGGCACCACGTGCGCCGTCGAGTTCGGTCGTCGTCGCATCGGGGCTCGCCGGAGTGCCTGCGGCCGCTCGTGCCTCGGCAATCAGCGCGGCGGTTCGGTACGCCGTGCCCGACGGCGCATCGGCCTTGTTGGGGTGGTGCAGTTCGATCACCTCGACCGAGTCGAAGAACCGGGCGGCCTGCTGCGCGAATCGCATCGACAACACCGCGCCGATGGCGAAGTTCGGTGCGATCAGTACACCCGTCTGCGGCGATCCCGCCAGCCATTCGCGAACCTGCTCGAGCCGCCGTTCGTCGAATCCGGTGGTGCCGACCACTGCATGGATACCCTGCTCGATCAGGAACTGCAGGTTGTCCATCACCACGTCGGGGTGCGTGAAATCGACGACCACCTGGGCGTTCGCATCGACGAAGTTCGCCAGCGGATCGCCCTGGTCGACGGTCGCCACGAGCTCGAGATCCTCGGCTGCATCGACGGCGGCACAGATGGCCTGCCCTACCTTGCCGCGTGACCCCAGTACCCCTACTCGAACAGGTGCCGTTGCACTCACGTCGTACCCACACTCGTTTCGTCGTCTTGTCGGTTCTACCGACCTCAGAGCCTACTTCTCCACGATCCGTCCCAGCAGCTACGGTCGTCCGGTGCCATCCAGCGTCCTGTTCGCCGACCGAGTCGATCTCGTCCGTGGCGGGCGATACCTGCTCAGCGATGCCTCGCTGCGGGTCGAGGAGGGTCAGCACTGGGTGTTGCTCGGTGCCAACGGCGCGGGCAAATCCACCCTGCTCAGCTTGCTCGGCGCGCTCGTCCATCCCACGCACGGTGCAGTGCACGTTCTGGGCCATCGCCTCGGGCGAGTGGACATGCGCGAATTGCGGACGCACATCGGCCACGTCGACCCGCGGTTGAAGATCGAGGCTCCGCTGACGCTGTTCCAGGTGGTGCTGACCGGGCTGACCAATACTCCGGATCTGGTCCCGAGATGGTCGGCCGACAACCACCAGATCGCCCGCGCTCACCGTCTGATCGAATCCCTCGGCGTCGCCCATCGCACCGACGCGTCGTGGCACACGCTCTCGCAGGGCGAGCGAGGCCGAGCGCTCATCGCGCGCGCCCTACTTCCCGACCCGGCGCTGCTGTTGCTCGACGAGCCTGCCACCGGGCTCGATCTCGCTGCCCGCGAACAACTTCTGAGTGCACTCGACTCGTTGCGGGCCGAACACCCGACCCTGGCCAGCATTCTGGTGACTCATCACCTCGAGGAAATCCCGACCTCGACCACCCATGCCCTCCTCATCCGCGACGGAAGAGTACAGACACAAGGAGCCGTCGACGTAGTACTGACCACCGACAACATCAGTGAGTGCTTCGACCATCCCATCGAGATCTCGAAGCAACGCGGGCGGTGGGTCGCCACGGCGGCCCACCGCTGATGCTCAGTCGAAGACGATGACCTGACGGATCGCGTTGCCGTCGGCCAATTCGTCCATGCCGCGGTTGATCTCGTCCAACGTGATTCTCGACGAGATCAGCTTCTCGACGGGAAGCCGTCCCTCACGCCACATCTGTGCGTAGGTCGGGATATCGCGAGCCGGTACGGCGGAGCCCAGGTAGCTGCCGATGATCGTGCGGGCTTCGGCCACCAGGCCCAGCGGTGAGATGGACGAGCGGGCGTCGGGTGCGGGGAGACCGACGGTGATGGTCTTGCCGCCGGGAGCCGTTGCAGCGACTGCAGTTTCGAATGCTCGCGCGTTGCCTGCCGCCTCGATGACGATATCGGCCTTGATTCCCTTCTCGGCGAGCTCGGCCGGCGAATACACCTGCGTTGCGCCCAGATCGGTTGCGGTGGACAGCTTGTCCGGCACCCCGTCGACTCCGATCACCTCACCGGCACCCACCGATACGGCCGTCAGAACCGCTGCCATACCGACTCCGCCGAGGCCCACCACCATCACCGACTGTCCGGGCTTCGGAGTGCCGGCGTTGAGCACCGCGCCGCCACCGGTCAGTACCGCACAACCGAGGACTGCTGCGATATCGGCGGGGATGTCGTCCTCGACCGGAACCACCGACTTTCGGCTCACCACAGCGTGTGTGGCGAATCCGGAAACTCCGAGGTGATGCTTGACCTCTTCCCCGTCACGGTGCAACTTGATGCCTCCGCCGAGCAGTGTCCCGGCATTGTTCGACGCGCTGCCGGTGACGCACGGCATCTGGCCGTCGGTGGCGCACCCGGCGCATTCGCCGCAGCGTGGCAGGAATGTCATGACGACGCGGGTGCCGACCGCGATGTCGTCGACACCCGCGCCGACCTCCTCGACGCGGCCTGCGGCCTCGTGGCCGAGCAACATCGGGACGGGACGAACCCGGTTGCCGTCGACGACCGACAAATCCGAATGGCACAGTCCCGCGGCTTCGATTCTGATCAACAGCTCCCCCTCGCCCGGCGAGCCGAGCTCGAGGTCGGAGACGGTGATGGGATGCGAGTCCGCGAAGGGACGAGATCGGCCGATTTCTTCGAGTACTGCGCCGCGAATCTTCATCCCGCCAGACTATGCGGCTCCGCCGCATGTGCGTGGAACTTCGTAGTGGGCTACGAGTTTCCACACACATGGGCCGCAGGCCCTCAGAGCGGCAGACGGGGCCTGAGCAGGTGCGCAACCAATGCCGTCCATCCGGTTTGGTGTGTGGCCCCGAGTCCCTCGCCGGTGTCTCCGTCGAAGTACTCGTTGAAGCTGGGGTGCACGCTCCACAGCGGGTCGAGGCTCGATTCGATGCGATTCCCGTCGGCGGGCCTCTTGCCGTCCACCGGTCGGAACAGCCCGGCGAGACCGTTGTCGATCAGATCGGCGGCATCGGTGAGGGTGCGATGGTTGCCCGAGCCGGTGGGGATCTCGATGGTGAACGAGTCGCCGTAGTACCGGCCGTAGGCGCGCAGCTTGTCGGCCAGCAATACGTTCACCGGGAACCACACCGGACCGCGCCAGTTGGAGTTCCCACCGAACATTCCGGTGCGCGACTCCCCCGGCTCGTATTCGATGGACAGGCTCCGGCCGTCCACGTCGAACGTGACCGGTTCGCGGTAGGAGGCCGAGAGCGATCGAATCCCGAAGTGCGACAGAAACTCTTCGGAGTCGAACATGCGAGCCAGGATGCGCTTGAGTCGTTCGGGTTGGACGAGTGTCAGCAGCATGCGCACCTCGCCGCCCTCGCGCCGAGCCAGCAGAGGGCTGACCATCTCCGGTCGCCTGCGTTGGATCCAGCGCAGGCGAGCGGTGAGATCGGGACATTCCTCCTCGACCCACGGCGGGATCTCGGTGGCACCGAGGATGGGCAGCAGTCCAACCATGGACCGCACGCGCATCGGTACCGCATCGCCCTCGGGCTGAACCAGGACGTCGTAGAAGAACCCGTCCTCCTCGTGCCATAGCGAAATGTGCTGCGATCCGAAGGAGTTCACTGCCTTGGCGATCGAGAGGAAGTGTGAGAAGAACTTGGTCGCGACGTCGTCCCAGGCGCTGTCGTGTCGCGCGAGTTCCAGCGCGATCTTGAACATCTGCTGGCAGTAGAACGCCATCCAACTCGTCGCGTCCGACTGTTCGAGCCGAAATCCGGGTGGCAGTGGGGCAGATCGATTGAACAGTCCGATGTTGTCCATGCCGAGGAATCCACCCTCGAAGATGTTCGAGCCCTCGGAGTCCTTGCGGTTGACCCACCAGGCGAAGTTGAGCAGCAGCTTGGTGAACACCCGCACCAGGAATTCGCGATCGCGGTAGCCGTCGATGCGATAGACGTGCCATGCCGCCCACGCGTGCACGGGTGGGTTGACGTCACCGAACTCCCACTCGTACGCGGGCAGTTGGCCGTTGGGGTGCATGGCCCATTCCCGGCACATGAGCAGCAACTGTTCCTTGGCGAAATCGGCGTCCACGTGCGCCAACGGAATCGCGTGGAAAGCCAGGTCCCAGGCCGCGAACCACGGGTACTCCCACTCGTCGGGCATCGAGATCACATCGGCCAACGCCAGGTGACGCCAGTGCGCATTGCGCCCACCCGGGTCCTGCCTCGAGTCCGGAGCCGGAGCGCCGACCTTGTCGCCCTCGATCCACTCCTCCACGTCGTATCGGTAGAGCTGTTTGGTCCACAGCAAACCGGCGTAGGCGCGCCGCGCGACATGCCGGTCGACATCGGTGAGGTCGGCTCCGATCACGGCACCGTAGAACTCGTCGGCCTCGGCCTGCCGGTCGGCGTGGACGGCATCGAATCCGGCCCCGAACGTCTGCTCGTCCGGCCGGTTGGGCGACAACCGCAATCGAACCGATTCCGTTGCACCGGGGGCGATGTCGTCGAAGCGGTACCAGAACGCAGCCTTCGTACCGGTCTGCTCGGGGTTGACCGCATCGAGCTCCCCGTCGACGACTCGGCGGCCGATGCCGTCCTTGGGGTACGCCGAGATGTTCTCCTGCGCCCACAGAGCCTCGGCATTGGTTTCGTTGTCGCAGAACAGAACTGCCGGTGTTCCCTCGGCACTGAGGTAGTAGCGACCGAGGAATCCGTGGTCGACGGCGATGGCTTCGAGTCCACCTGCCAAGAGATCCGGCGGGCTCAGCTGCGCCAGCGTGCCGCCACGCTCGTCGCGTCCCCACGACCAGGTGTTGCGCAGCCACAGGTGCGGCAGTAGATCGACCGACGCCGCCTCGGGGCCGTGGTTGGTGATCGAGATGGTGATGCAGATGTCGTCGGGTGAGGCCTTGGCGTACGTGACCTGGACGTCGAAGAATCTGTTCTCGTCGAGGATGCCGGTGTCGGCCAGCTCGTATTCGCGGTCGTCACGTCCGCGTCGAGCATTCTCTTCCCGCAGGTGAGCGTACGGATACTCCGCGTGCGGATAGCGGTAGAGCCACTGCATCCAGCTGTGCGTCGGTGTTCCGTCGACGGCCCAGAAGTATTCCTTGACGTCCTCGCCGTGATTGCCCTCCTCGTTGGCGAGGCCGAACAACCGTTCCTTGAGGATCGGGTCCTTTCGATTCCACAGTGCGAACGAGAAGTTCAGGAACCCGAAGCGGTCGCAGATTCCGCCGATTCCGTCCTCGCCCCAGCGGTAGGCGCGCTTGTGCGCCTGATCGAACGGAAACGACGCCCAGGCATTACCGTCCTCCGAGTAGTCCTCGCGCACCGTGCCCCACTGGCGCCCCGCCAGGTACGGGCCCCACTGACGCCACGGTCCACTGACCCCGGGCGATTCCGCCAACCGATGGTGTTCGACGGTGGACGGGATGGGAACGCTCACGGGATTGGTGGTCACGGCACACAGTCTGGTCGTTGCCGGTCATCGATGCACGCCGACGTTGGCCGCCAGATACCCGACGCGTCGTTGCACCGCGGCGATCTCGCGGATGCCGTCGGTGAGCAGACTCCGCTCCAGAGGTGACAGATCAGCCATGATCAGCACGTCACCGGGTCGGTGGCCGGCCGTGATCTGGTCGATCTGATGCGACAGTCGAAGCCGCTGCAGCAGCTCGAACACCTCGGACAGTGCAGCGACATCACGTTCGGAGAGCATGCCGTTGCCCGATGCCGCCGCGAGCCGCGCGGGCGTCGAGGCCGATGCCATGCCGACCGACAGCCCACCCCACCGAGCGAGGTTGACGATGGGCGTCAGGGCATGGGCCTTGAGGTCGAACGTGCCGCCGCGCCGAGCCAACACGTCTCGCAGCGATCGCAGCCGAGCCCGTCCGGCGAGGGCGTCCCGCAGTTGCAACCGCAGGGCGTCGGGGTGATCGACCAGGAGTCGCCGGTAGGCCTCGGGCACCGTGTGCAGTTCTTTCGGGCCCCACACCACTCTGCCGTCGATCATCAACGAGGACATGATGAGGCCGGAGTCTTCCGCCGGATTGCCACGTTCGCCGAACGGGTTGCTGAGCCAGTGAGCAGCGGCCCTTTCCCATTGACCGGCCGAGCGTGCGAATCGGGGCGAACTCGCGACCGCTCCATTGGTGTCCGACGGCAATCCGGCACCGTCGAGGCTCACGTGCACACGGGTGGCCAAGTCCATCAACGCCTCGTCGCGGGTCCACGACACCGCGTTCGATGTCCCTCGCACTTCGGGATCTGCGGTGGAATCCGCCCAGGTCAATGCACTGTCGACGTCCGAGGAGGGCATCGCTTCTCGACGCGCCACGCTGCCGAGAGTGATCCAGGCGAAGTGGTCACGCGGCACGTCCGGACGTGCGGTCCATTCGATCTCGACGGCCCGGCGGACGAGGCTGTCGACCACGACGGAGAGGATCGCGCTGACCGCCATCGCATCGGTTCCGCCCTCGAACAGATCCACCACCAGGCGGGGAACGAGCCTGCCTGCGTCGGCGAGCTCGGCGGCGGTCGAGGCCGAAGCCACAGCTCGGCGGACCACGAAACTGCGTCGGGTGGACGCGGCATGCAGATCCGAATCCTCGACGACGCCGAGTACCTCACCGCGGGTCGACACCACCGGCATGTGCCGCAGGCCTCGCTCGAGCATGTCCATCAGCACCGTGCCGGCCAACCGGTCCGCCGTCACGGTCTCGGCAGGCGAGGTCATGACCTTCTCGATCGGAGTATCGACGCCGATCCCGGCGGCCACCACCCGAATTCGGAGGTCGCGGTCGGTGAAGATGCCGTGGCGAGAACCGCGCAGCGGAACCAGAACGTAGGAGCTGCCCTGCTCGGTCATGTGCCGGACGGCATCTCGAACGGTGGTGCCGACGGGCGTGAACACCGCTGGGGCCGAGAGTAATTCACCGACGGTGCGGCCCGCACTCCCCTCGACCGGCCCGCCGCGGTGCGCGGTGGCCGAGGTGACGGCGTCGGCCAGGAACGCCAGGCCGGTCGGCGTCGCGAACAACGGCCGAATCAGCTCGCCTGGCAATCGAATCACGATGCTCGGTTCCGTTGCTCGCGCACGGAATTCGACGGTTCCGCCGGAGAGCAGAGCCGAGAAGCCGAAGACACCTCCGGGCCCGATGGTGTCGATCGGCACCTCGGTGGGAGAGGTGGCATCCGGGTGCGTGACCACCACACGCCCGGTGCGCACCACCCATACGGTGTCGGCAGCTGCCGAGACGTCGGTCCGCGGAGGGTCCACAACCCATGCCCCACCGCCGTACTCGCGTTCGACGGCCGAGGCAGCCAGCTCGGCCAGGACTGCCGGTGACGCGCCCTGAAACGGTGGATGCGCGCCGAGAAAATCGGCCAGCTCCGATCTATCCGCCACGGATCAGGTCGGCGCATTTCTCCGCCATGGTCATCACCGTGATGTTGGGATTGACGTACGGCAGCTTCGGCATCGCCGACGCGTCGACCACGCGCAGGTGCGCGATGCCCTTGACGCGCAACTCGGGATCCAGCACGGCCATGGTGTCGTCCACCGATCCCATTCGCGCCGTGCCTGCCGGGTGATAGACCGTGTTGTGGGTCTTGTGCACGTAGTCCAGCAGGTCGTCGTCGGTGACAGCATCGGGTCCAGGAGCAAGCTCTCGTTCGATCCAGCCTGCGAGCGGACCGTCCGCGGCAATCCGACGAGCCAGCTTCAGACCGGCGAGCATCACCGCGTCGTCGTGGCCGTCGGAGTCGGTGAAGTAACGCGGGTCCACCTTTGCCCGATCGCGAAAATCCCTGCTGCGCAACCGAACAGTGCCCCGCGAGCGCCCCTGGGTGACGTTGGGCGTGAGACAGAAACCGTTGTCGGTGGTCGGGTAGCCCCAGCGAAGGGTGTTCATGTCGAACGGCACGCTGCCGTAATGCATCATGATGTCCGGGTAGTTCAGCGAGTCGTCGGTCTGCGCGAACACGCCGATCTCCCACCACTGCGAGGACGTGGTGACCATCGGCTTGCTCGCCTCCCAGAACACCAGCCCCTCGACGTGGTCGTCGAGGTTCTCGCCCACTCCGGGTGAATCGACCCGAACTGTGATCCCCATCTCCTGCAACTGTGCCGCCGGTCCGATTCCGGAGAGCATCAACAACTTCGGCGTGTCGATGGCACCGGCGGTGACGATCACCTCGCGACGCGCCGAGACGGTGTCGTAGCCGGTGAGATCGGGGCGTTGGTACCGCACTCCGGTCGCGGTCAGCGATTCGTCGATCAGAATCTCGCTGATCCAGCAGTCCGTTCGCACCTCCAGGTTGGGGCGCGTGCCGATGATCGGATGCAGGTAGGCGTGTGAGGTCGACATACGCAAGCCGTCTTCGCCCGCATTGATCTGGAACCAGCCGGCACCGTTGAGTACCGGCATTCCGCGGTTGAATGCGACCGTCGGAAGACCTATCCCGGCGGCCGATTCGAGCACTGCCGCACCGCACGGATCGTTCGGTGGCACGTCGCGAATCCGCACCGGCCCGTCCTGGCCGCGACCGGTGTCGTTGCTCTCAACTCGCGCGACGAGCGGAAGGACGTCCGACGCGCCCCATCCCGTCGCGCCCGCAGCCGCCCAATCGTCGAGGGTTTCCGCCGGCGGGTGAAAGGCGATGCAGGAGTTGTGCGAGGAGCAGCCACCGAGCACTCTCGCCCGCGCGTGCCGCATGAAGCTGTTGCCGCGCTCCTGCGGTTCGACGGGATAGTCCCAGTCGTAGCCGGAGTCGAGTAAGTGCATCCACTCGGCCAGTTCGAGAATCGCCTTGTCGCCGACGTCGGTCGGCCCTGCTTCGACGAGGCAGACACTGACGGAGGGGTCCTCGCTCAGCCGAGCAGCGAGGACACACCCCGCCGTCCCGCCACCTGCGACGACGTAATCGAACTGGGTGTCTGTCACTGCACGCTCCTTCTAGTCGCCCGTGGAGGCATGTGATTTCAGAGTGCCGATGTGCTTGCGTCCCTTGACTGCGTACCACAGCAGGCCGACGCCCAGAATGCCGCCGATGTAGACGAACGCACCGAACGTGTTGTACCAGGGGGTTCCGTACACGGCCTCGCGCGGCCAGGCGAGGTTGATCGCCATCCCGGCGCCCCACACCACTGCCGCGATGTTCACCGGCAGGCCCCACCTGCCCATCGTGAAGTACCCGCCGGGCTTCAGGTCCTCCGGCGGCCACTCACCCTTGATTCGCTTGACCAACAGCGGCCCGGTGACCATCAGATACGCGAGGTAGATCATGATGATCGCGATCGACGTGAGGACGGTGAAGATCTGCGGCTGACCGATGTTGACGACGAGAATGACGATGGCCAGCACGCCGATGGTCACTGCGGGCACCACCGGGGTCTGGGTCTTCGGGTTCACCTTGGCCAGACTCTCGCCGAAGGGCAACGCGTTGTCTCGCGCCATGGCGAACGTGAGCCGGATCGCCGCGGTGTGCACCGCCAGCGAGCAGACGAAGACCGCGATGACGATGCAGATGAGGAAGACGGTGCCCAGTGGGCCCCACATCACGGCTTCGACGATGGACTGCAAGCTACCGTCCGGGCTGCCGAGCGACGGATCGTCCAGATCGGGCGCGGCCATGACGGCGAACACCAGGATGGCTCCACCGATGACGAACGACGCGAGGATGGCGCGCAGGATCGCCTTCGGCGCGGTACGCCGGGGTTCGACGGTCTCCTCTCCGAGCGAGCTCGCAGTGTCGAAGCCGTACATCACGTAGCCCGACGCCAACGACGCCACCAGGAAGGCTCCGAGGTACCCGCCGCTCTCACCGGCACCGTAGCCGTTGGTGGAGAAGAACACCTCGGGGCCGCGGTTGATGTTGGCCGCGAGCAGAATCGCGATCAACACGGCCGCGATGAGCTCGATGAACACTCCTGCGCTGTTGATCATCGCCATCAGCCGGACCCCGAGCGCATTGATCGTCGTGGTGATGGCGATGAGGATCGCACCGAGCAGCACCGCGTTGGCCGCGAAATCACTGGCTCCGGAACCGTCACCGATGATCTGGAATCCGCTCCAGATACGGGGCAGATTCAGCTGCAATGCCAGCGCCACGGCGGACAGCGTCACGATCGAGGCCGTCAGCATCAACCAGCCCGCAGACCATCCGACGATTCTGCGGCCCAACAACTTCGCCCAGTTGTACACCGAACCCGCTACCGGATACTTCGCGGCCAGTTCCATGAAGCACAGTGCCACGCATAGCTGACCGACGAACACTGCAGGCCACGACCACAGATACGCCGGTCCGGCCGCACCGAATCCGAAATAGAACAGCTGGAACGTACCGGTGAGAATGGAGATGTAGCTGACGCCCGCAGCGAAGCTGGCGAATTTGCCGAGGCTTCGATCGAGTGACTCCTTGTAGCCGAAGTCGTCCATTCCGCTCGAACTGTCGTTCAGTAGTGCCATGCGCCTGGCCTTTCCGATCTTTTCGTTATCGGGTGCCGAACCACCCCGCCGCCGTGGGCGAGGTGTTGTGCCAAATATGCTTCGCCTCTTGATATTCGGACATTCCGGACGGACCGAGTTCACGGCCGTTACCGGATTGCTTGAAACCGCCCCATTCTGCGGCCGCGGTGTAGACACCGAAGTCGTTGAGCCACACCGTTCCATGGCGAAGCCCACGCACCATTCTTTCGCCTCGCGCGGCGTCGGATGTCCGAACTCCCGCGGCGAGACCGTAATTCGTATCGTTACCCAGCAGGAGTGCTTCGGCCTCGGTGTCGAAGCGTTCCACAGTGAGTATGGGCCCGAATGTCTCCTCCTGCACGATATTCATCGACCGATCGCAATGGTCGAAAATCGTGGGCAGAAAGTAGCTACCGGCATCGAGTTCCGGATTGTCCGGTTCGGTGCCACCGATGACCAACGTCGCACCCTCTTCGATTCCGCCCGCGACGAAGGCTGCGATCTTCTCTCGCTGAGCCTGCGACACCAGCGGTCCGGTCTCGCTGGCCGGGTCCATACCCGGGCCGATCACGATGGTCTTCGCACGTTCGGCAACGGCAGCAACGAAACGGTCGGCGACCGATTCTTCGATGATGAGTCGGGTGCCTGCCGAACACACCTGACCCGAATGCAGAAAGACTCCGGTCAGGACGTTGTCGACCGAGTCGGCGAATGCCTGATCGTCGGCCACCGCGTCGGCGAACACGATATGTGGATTCTTGCCACCGAGCTCGACGGCCACCTTGGTGACGTTCTCGGCCGCCGCGGCCAAGATGTGCCTACCTGTCGCCAGCCCACCGGTGAAGGAAATGAAGTCGACGTCGCGGTTCCTGGTGAGCGCGTCCCCGAGAACCGCGCCGCTACCCTGCAGCAGGTTGACCACACCGGCCGGCACTCCGGCTTCTTCCACCAACTTGGTGAACGCGATGGTGCTGAGCGGAGTCACCTCGCTCGGCTTGAGCACCATCGTGCAGCCGGCCGCCAACGCCGGGGCGATCTTCCACGAGATCTGCAGCAGCGGATAGTTCCACGGCGCGATCATGACGCAGACGCCGATCGGTTCGTGCACCACTCGGCTGATGATTTCGGGTCGGTCCACGTCGATCAGACGATCGGCCTCGACCACTGCGAGATCGGCGTAGAAGCGGAAGACCGACGTCACGTCGTCTATGTCGATTTCACTCTCGCCGAACGTCTTTCCGGTATCGAGAGTCTCGATACGCGCGAGCTCGGCCTTGTCTCTCTGGAGCAGATCTGCGATGCGATTCAACAGATTGCTGCGCTCACCCACCGTCACCGACCGCCACGGCCCGTCGTCGAACGCCGCCCGCGCCGAGGCCACCGCGCGCAGAGCGTCGTCCGGAGTTGCCTCGTCCACGACGGCGACCGTGCTGCCGTCCGCGGGGTTCACGATGTCTCGGGTTCCGCCGTCACCGGATCCCTGCCACTGCCCATCGACGAACAACGAGGGCCGCAGCGCGGTCGGGTCGAATCCTGCATCGGAGTCGGTCACCGAAACACCTTCTTCCGTATGGGGGGGTCGGGTCGTGTGTCTACGCTATGCCCTCAGCGCCCGGCGGTCCCGTCGATCCGTTCGTGAACCTCGTCTTCCCGCGGACCGATGCGCGAACATACCGTCCTCCCCGCCGAGAGGCATTGGCCTCCGCCCTTTTCCTGCTGCGATTGTCGAACATCCGACGGCACTGTGTCGGACATGCAACAGCACAGTGCAGCGCAGCGCATTACGCTGGGATTCATGACTATCGAAGATGTGGGCGGCAGACGAACGGTGACGGCGGACGAGCTTCTTCTCCTGGTGGGTGATCACCTGCTCATAGAGGAGGGTGTCGCGACCGGGTTCATCGAGAGCGCGGGCCAGGTTGCCGAGAGCGTGGCGGTGACGGTGACCGACGGCGTCGACGGAACCACGACGACCGAACGGGTGTTCCTTCCCGATGCCGAGGTGACCATCGAACCCGCCGATCGCGGACGCGCCCCTGTCACGATGTGAGGGCAGGACAATCCCTGCTCAGAAGTACATTCATGTAACTCGAACAACTCTGCTCACTCCAGTCACACAGGCACCGAACTGAGCTAGGGTGGCGGAAACCCGTCACCGTTCGGAAGGACGTCAGCAGTGCGACAAGGCCGAGGACACCCGACCGTTCGCGTTGCCGTCGTGTCCTGTGCCGCTGCCCTCGCCGTCGGTTTCGGCTCGTTCACGGCAGTGGCCGATCCCGAGGCGTCGGCCCCGGCAACCGCCGCCGAGACGGTCCGCTCGGCCGACGCAGATCAGTACAACAGCGCGCAGGACGCCTTGGTGAAGGGTCGCTACGACGACGGTTTCGCTGCCCTCGACGCACTCGCACTCGCCGCCCCGGACGACGCCAACGTGGCAGCGCTGCAGACGTTCTATGCCAACGCGACCGCCGACACCGATGCGCGTGCGCAACACTCGGCTCGTCTGCACACGCTGTCTCCCACCCTCGCCGATGCAGTCGACCGGGCCATCGCCGTCATCGACGAAGCCGCTACGGAGACAATCGACTTCGACCCGATCACCGACGGACCCCGCACCGCGATCGTGGTACTCGGTGTGGGCCTGAACGGCGACGGCAGCACGACCCCGGAGTTGGTGGAGCGTCTGCGCTCGGCCGTCGCCGCGGCGGAGCGCTCCCCCGATTCCCCCATCATCGTCACCGGCGGAAATCCGCATAGCGGCGTCACCGAGGCCGAGGCGATGCAGCGATGGCTCGTCGAGGAAGGCATCGCGGCCGACCGCATTCACATCGAATCGACCGCGAATTCGACTGTGCAGAACGCACAGCGCGCTACCGCACTGGCCGCCGAGATCGGCGTCGACGATCTCGTGCTGGCGACGACCCCCAGTCATCTTCGACGAGCAATCTCCGACTTCGAGATCGCGGGCGGTGACGTGATCGGCGCTGCGACAGCAACTCCCGACGATCTTCCGGATCTGCCTGCACTCGCTCCGACGGCACGGTTGGGCATGACCGTCGATGCCACCAAGATCCTCGGGATCCCGCGCACCTACTGACGCGTCCACCCTCGCAGCACCGACTCCGTTCCGGCTTCGAACATCGCACGACGGGTCTCGTCGTCGGAGTTCGTCGGCATCGCCAGTTCCAACGACACCAGACCGTGCACGATCGCCCAGAACGAGTGGCTGATCAACTCGACCGGCGCCCCGGCCATGATGCCGTCCGCAACGGCGCGTGCCACCGCCGCCCGAAGCGGGTCCATCGCCGCGGATGCGAGTTGCGCCTCGTCGGATACATCGATCGAACCGAGCACTCCGCCGAACATCACCGCGTACAGATGCGGATTGCGTAGCGCCCAGTCTCGGTACGCGATAGCCAGTGCACGCAGATCGACCTCGGGATCGCCGGTGACCGGAACCTCGCGCTGAGCGTCCCCGAAGCTCGAGAACGACGTGGCGAACAGTGCCACGAGCAGCTCGGCGCGACCACCGAACAGTGAGTAGATGGCGGTGGTCGAGGTGCTCTGCGCAGCCGCGAGTTTACGTAGTGACAACGAGTCGACGCCCTGCTGCGCAACGGTTTCCGCCGCGGCCTCGAGTAGCCGGGTCCGCAACTCGGCGTCGTGAATTCTTGGTCTCGCCACTTGCGAAACCTACCACAACGGTGTTTTATAACAGTGTCACACAACGCTTCGATCCTCGAACGGACGGGAACAAGTCATGCCAACCATCATCGACGGCCGCACCACGGTCGAATCCGAACGAGACACCGTCACGGTCTTCCTCATCGGAATGCGCATGAACAATCCCCTTGCCGTTCGCTCCTGGTTACCTGCGGTGCGGGCGATGCCGCGGATGCTCGGCCATCTCGAGCGGGATCCCGCATCCGGGCTGCTCGGCTACCACTCGTGGTTGGGACGCACCACCATGCTGGTCAGTTATTGGCGCAACGCCGAGGATCTCACCAGGTTCGCCTCCGACCCCGACGCACCACATGCACCCGCCTGGCGCGCCTTCAATCGATCGGTAGCCGCAACCCGCCACGTCGGAGTGTGGCACGAAACCTATACCGCGACAGCACAGAACAGTGAGGCGATCTACGTCAACATGCCTGCGTTCGGACTCGCGGGAGCCATCGGTGGACTCCCGGTCGGTACCGGCTCGCACACATGGAAGCAGCGAATGAAGTCTGCGCAGTAACAGCTCGACGGTTACAGGAAGTTCCCGGCACGCGCAGCCAGGTCGAGAACGGGCTGCGGGAAGACTCCGAGGGCCACGGTGACCACCACCGAGACCCCGATCGCGCACGACACCGACGCCGTCGGCCGCACGATCGTGGCGGTCCGCTCTCCTGGATCGGTGAAGAACATCAGCACGATCACCCGCACGTAGAAGAACGCTGCAATCGCGCTGCACACCACTCCGACCACGACCAGTGCCGCTCCCCCAGCGCCCGAGGCAGCGCTGAACACCGCGAACTTGCCGATGAATCCACTGGTGAGCGGAATGCCGGCGAACGAGAGCAGGAACAACCCGAACACGGCCGCCACCAGCGGTGACCGACGACCGATTCCGGCCCACCGATCCAGATCACTCACTTCACCGCGCTCGTCGCGCGCCAACCCGATGATCGCGAACCCTCCGAGAGTGCTGAAGGCGTAGGCCAGCAGATAGAACATCGTGGCCGACACACCGGCATCACCCACATCACCCGAATCACCCAGTGCCGTCACTCCGGTAAGAATGAATCCGGTGTGCGCGACGGACGAGTACGCCAGCATCCGTTTGACATCGGTCTGCGTCACCGCGACAACGGAACCCAGCACCATGGTTGCGATCGCCACGACCCACAGCATCGGCCGCCAACTCGATTCGAGACCGGGAAGCGCAACCCCGAAGATGCGAAGAATCGCACCGAACGCCGCGACCTTGGTCACCGTGGCCATCAGAGCTGTCACCGGAGTGGGGGCACCCTGGTAGACGTCGGGAATCCACGAATGAAACGGCACAGCACCGACCTTGAACAACAGACCCACCGCGAGCAGGGCGGTTCCGATCAGCGCGAGCGATCTGCCCTGACCGTCCACCGCGATGGCGTCGGCGATGCCGTCCAACCGAACGGTTCCGGCGTACCCGTACAGGAAGGCAACCCCGAACAGGAAGAACGCGGACGAGAACGCGCCCAGCAGAAAGTATTTGAGGGCAGCTTCCTGCGAGAGCAACCGACGTCGTCGGGCCAGTCCGCAGAGCAGATACAGCGGCAACGACAACACCTCCAGCGCCACGAACATCGTCAACAGATCCGTGGACGCCGGAAACAGCAACATGCCGCCGATCGCGAACATCGCCAGAGGAAACACCTCGGTCTGGGCGACGCCAGCGTCTATCGCCTCCTTCTCCGCCACGCTGCCCGGAGTGGTCGATGCCTGCGGCGTGAACGAATCGATGCGACGCTCGGCACCGGCCCCGGTGACTGCAACGGTGCGCTCCGCCAACAGCGCGATCGCCGGAATCGACACCAGCACAATGGTTCCCTGCAGAAACAGCGTCGGACCGTCGATCGCGACCGCGCCGGACATCGCCGACGCCTCGGTGCCTGCCAGACCCAGGATGGCCGCCAGCGCCGCCACCAGTCCCGCGAGAGCGAGACCCACATGCGTGATCCGACGGGCCCGCAGCGGCACGAACGCCTCGACGAGAACACCGAGAACTGCGACCGAGAACACGATCAGCATCGGTGCCAGCAGACCGTACTGCACCTCGGGTGTGGTCATCGCTGACCTCCTGAACTGTCGACGATCGAGGATTGCACTGCCGGGGTGATGACATCGAGCGCAGGTTTCGGATACACACCGAGCACGATCAGCAACGCGATCAACGGCACCACCACGGCCAGTTCGCGGCGAACGAGATCGGGCACCGTCACGTTGCCCTCCCGGACCGGCCCGGTCATGACGCGTTGGTAGAGCCACAGTATGTAGATCGCCGACAGCACGAGGGCTCCGGCGGCCACTGTCGCGGCGACTCCGTATCGACCGAACGTGCCGATCAGCACGAGGAATTCGCTCACGAACGGGGCGAGGCCGGGTAGCGAGAGCGTGGCGAGTCCCGAGATCAGGAACGTTCCGGCGAGCACCGGTGCCACCTTCTGCACACCGCCGTAGTCGGCGATCGCTCGTGATCCTCGACGCGACACGAGGAAGCCTGCGATCAAGAACAGTGCGGCCGTGGAGATTCCGTGGTTGACCATGTACAGCGTGGCACCGGCCTGACTCTGACCGGTCATGGCGAAGATCCCGAGGATGATGAATCCGAAGTGTGAAATCGACGTGTAGGCAATCAGTCTCATCATGTCGGTCTGGCCGATCGCCAGTATCGCGCCGTAGACGATGCCGATGACTGCGAGTGTGATGATCCACGGCGCGAACGTCTGCGACGAGCCGGGGAACAGTTCGAGACAGAACCGCAGCATCGCGAACGTGCCCACCTTGTCCACCACCGACATCATCAGCACCGCGGTGGCGGGTGTGGACTGCACTGCGGCGTCGGGTAGCCACGAGTGGAACGGCCACAAAGGTGCCTTGATAGCGAACGCGAACATGAAGCCGAGGAACAGTGCGTTCAGAACCGTCGGATCCACACCGAGTCCGCCCGATGCCGCCGCGTCGGCGATCGCGCGCAGATCGAATGTCCCGCCGTCGAAAGGCCCGTCGGGTCGCGCGGTCACCACGTACAGGCCGATGACGGCCGCCAACATGACCAGACCGCCGAACAGGTTGTACAACAGGAACTTCACCGCGGCGCGCGTTCGATGCACTCCCCCGAAACCACCGATGAGGAAGTACATCGGAATCAGCATCGCCTCGAAGAAGATGTAGAACAACAACACGTCCAACGCGAGGAACGACACGAGCACCATCGACTCGACCACCAGGATCAACGCCATGTACGTGTGCGACACCCGACGGGAGCCGTAATTCGCGACGCGACTGCCGTCGTACCAGCCCGCGACGAGCAGCAAGGGCGTGAGAACGGTGGTGAGCAACACCAGGACCAGGCCGATTCCATCGAGTCCGAGGGTGTACCGCGCACCGAAAGCCGCTATCCACGAATGGTCTTCGACGAATTGGTACCGATCACCACCGGAGTCGAACGACACTGCCAGGGCGACCGACACGGCCAGTGTTCCGGCAGCGAAACCCACTGCGACACTGCGCGCGACGGTCGGGCGAGCGGCGGGCACCAGGGCGACGACGATCGCACCGAGCATCGGGAGTACCCACAGGACGGTCAACCAGGGAGTCGTCACAGAGCCACCACCATCAGTACCACGAGAACGGCTCCCGCGAACATCGCCAGCGCGTACGACCGCACATAGCCCGTCTGCAGCCGCCCGGACCGCGTCGATGCGCCACCGATCGAGCTCCCCACCCCGTCCACGACGGCGTCGATACCGTTGTCTGCGTGCACCAGTGCGCGCGTGAGTGTCTGCCCTGGCCGCATGAATGCCGCCTCGTTGACGGCATCTCCGTAGAGATCGGCACGTGCAGCTCGGGTCAGGGGCGAGACATCCTCGGGTGGTGTCGGCGGAACCTCGTTCGCGATGTACTTGCGGTACGCGATGCTCGCACCCACCAGCACGACCACCAGGACCGCGACGGTGACCACCCAGGCCGGAATCGCGTGCTCCTCGTGTTCCGATCCCACCACCGGTTCCAACCATGCCTCGAGGCGCCCACCCACCGCGAGGAAGGCTCCCGACGCCACCGAGCCGACGGCCAACACGATCATCGGGACGGTCATCGTCGCCGTCGCCTCGTGCGGATGTGCCTGCGCGGACCAGCGTTTCGGACCGAAGAACGTCAACAGCATCACCCGAGTCATGTAGAAGGCCGTCAGCCCTGCACCGAGCAATGTCACGCAGCCGAGAATCGGACCTGCCACTCCCTCCGCGGCGAATGCGACCTCGATGATCGGATCCTTGGCGAAGAAGCCGGAGAACGGCGGCAGTCCGATGATCGCGAGATAGCCGAGGCCGAACGTGACGAACGTGATCGGCATCGCGGCGCGGAGTCCACCGAACTGTCGCATGTCGGTCTCGTCGTTCATCGCGTGCATCACCGAGCCCGCGCCCAGGAACAAGCCCGCTTTGAAGAAGCCGTGCGAGATCAACAGCACGATGGCGTAGGCGTAACCGGAGGGGCCGAGCCCGGCTGCGAGCACCATGTACCCGATCTGACTCATCGTCGATGCCGCGAGCGCCTTCTTGATGTCGTCCTTCGCACAACCGATGACGGCACCGAACAGCAAGGTGACCGCACCGACGGTGACGGTGGCCGCGCGGGCGGTGGGCGACGCCTCGAACACCGGTCCGGAGCGAACGATGAGATACACCCCGGCCGTGACCATCGTGGCCGCGTGAATCAGTGCCGACACCGGTGTCGGGCCCTCCATGGCGTCCCCGAGCCACGATTGCAACGGCACCTGCGCCGACTTTCCACACGCCGCCAACAGCAACATCAGCGCCATGGCGGTGGCCACCGATTCGCTCGCCTCGCCGATTCCGGCGAACACGTCGTCGTACTGGACGGAGCCGAAGTTCACGAACATGATCATCAGCGCAACGGCCAGGCCGATGTCACCGACTCGGTTGACCACGAACGCTTTTCGGGCAGCCGATGCAGCCGACGGCTTGTGCTGCCAGAAGCCGATCAGCAGGTACGACGCCAAACCGACTCCCTCCCACCCCAGGTAGAGGCCCAGGAAGTTGTCGGCCAGAACCAGCAGCAGCATGGCGGCGAGAAACAGGTTGAGGTACGCGAAGAAGCGCCGCCGCTCGGCGTCGTGGCTCATGTAGCCGATGGAGTAGACGTGTATGAGCGACCCGACTCCGGTGATCAGCAGGACGAAACAGATCGACAGTTGATCTGCGCGCAAACCGAAGTCGACCTGCAGTTCGTCGACCGGAACCCACCGGAACAGGGTCTGGGTGAGCGTCCTGTTCGACTCGTCACGCCCGAGCATCGAGGCGAACACCACCGCGGCCACCACGAAAGACGACACGGCTGCCGCCGTCGCGACCAGATGCCCCCAGGAGTTGCAGCGCCGGCCACCGAGCAACAGGAACGCCGCACCGAACGCCGGCAGAGCCGGAAGAAGCCACAGGATCGACATCGTTGTTCCCCCGTCAGTTCTTCATCAGTGAATTCTCGTCCATGGAGATAGAACGACGAGAACGGAAGATGGCCATGATGATGGCCAGGCCCACCACCACCTCGGCAGCGGCGACCACCATGGTGAAGAACGCGAACAACTGCCCGTCGAGATTGCCGTGCATTCGGGAGAACGTCACGAACGCGAGATTGACTGCGTTGAGCATCAATTCGATGCACATGAACACGATGATGGCGTTGCGCCTGACTATCACGCCTGCCGCGCCGATCGTGAACAGCAGAACGGACAGGTAGAGATAGTTCTCCGGATTCATCGCTCGTCACGCTCGATCCGAGGATCCGCGAACATGGCATTGACGGAGGACTCGGATTCGGTTCCGTCGGGCAACAGAGCGCGGCGATCCACCCCGTTGTGGCGGGCGTACACCCCTGGACTCGGCAGCGGTGTCACTCTCGAACCATCGCGGAATCGATCCCGGGCCATTTCTCGCTGTCCCTTGACCGGCCCCAGAGCTTCCCGGTGCGCCAGAATCATCGCCCCGATGGTGGCAGTGATCAGCAGTGCCCCGGTCAACTCGAACGCCCACACGTACTCGACGAAGATCAGCTCGGCCAGGCCCTCGACGTTTCCGGTGGAGTTGACGGCGTCGAGACCGGCGAAGTCGAGCCGACCGTTCCGGACCGAATCGCGCAGCAGCACCCCGATGATCAACAGCCCGAAACCGATTCCGATGACGACGGCCGCGATGCGGTGCCCGCGCAGGGTTTCGGTCAGCGACTCCGAGGTGTCGACTCCGACGAGCATCAGCACGAACAGGAACAGCATCATGACCGCACCGGTGTAGACGACGATCTGCACGACACCGAGGAACAACGCCCCCTGCGCCATGTAGAAGGTCGCCAGCACCACCATCGTGGCGGCGAGGAACAATGCCGAGTAGACGGCTTTGGTGCTCATCACCACGCCGAGCGCACCGATGACGGCTACGACGCCGAGGGTCCAGAACTGCACGGCCTCACCGGTGGACGTGGCCTCGAGGGCGAGCTGCACAGCAGCGTCCTGTGCACTCATCGCACCGAACCACCCTCGAGTTCGGCTGGTGACTCGGGTTCGGCTGCGGACTCGGGTACGGCCGGTGGCTCCTGGCCGGTGACGATGCCGCGGTAGTAGTCCTCCGCCGAACGGCCCGGAGCCATCGCGTGCGGCGGGGCCACCATGTCCGGCTCGAGCGGAGCCAGCAGGGAGTCCTTCTCGTAGATCAGATCGGCTCGGTTGTCACCGGCGAGTTCGTACTCGTTGGTCATCGTGAGAGCCCTGGTCGGGCAGGCCTCCACACACAATCCACACCCGATGCACCGCAGGTAATTGATCTGATAGACCCCGCCGTAGCGCTCACCCGGAGAGAACCTCTCGGTCTCGGTGTTGTCGGCCCCTTCGACGTAGATGGCGTCGGCCGGGCAGGCCCACGCGCAGAGCTCGCAGCCGATGCACTTCTCGAGACCGTCGGCGTACCGATTGAGCTGATGACGACCGTGGTAGCGAACCTCTGTCGGCTTCTTCTCTTCCGGATACAACTCCGTCTCGGCCTTCTTGAACATCGTCGCGAAGGTGACCCCGAAACCGGCTATGGGACCGAGAAATTCAGGCATCGGCGTTCTCCTTCGGTGACCTGGCGGCGGGTGAGCGCACACCGGCGTGCCGGCTCGGAAAAGTCGAGCCCTGCGTGGGAATGGGAGGTATCGGGAATCCGCCTGCCACAGCATTGAACTCGGCGACAGGCACACCAGGCTGCACGTTCCGTTCTCGTGCACGCCTGCGCACCATCAGCAGCAACGCACCCAGCACGGCCACCGCGAAGATCATCGACACGCCGAACGTGACCACTGGTACGTCGTACCGATCGGCCCCGAGTACCCGCACCGTCGCGATCACCATGACCCAGATCAGGGCAACCGGAATGAGAATCTTCCAGCCGAAGTTCATGAACTGGTCGTAGCGCAGCCTCGGCAGCGTCGAACGCAGCCAGATGAACACGAACAGGAACACCCAGACCTTGAGGGTGAACCACAGCACCGGCCACCACCCCGAATTGGCACCGCTCCACAGACTCAACGGAATCGGAGCCTGCCAGCCACCGAGGAACAGCGTGGTCGCGAGTGCCGACACGGTGACCATGTTGATGTACTCGGCGAGCATGAACATGGCGAAACGGAGAGACGAGTACTCCGTGTGGAATCCGCCCACCAGCTCACCCTCCGCCTCGGGCAGATCGAACGGAGCGCGGTTGGTTTCGCCGACCATCGCCGTCACGTACACCAGGAACGACGGCAGCAGCAGAAACACGTACCAGGTGTTCTGTTGCGCAGCAACGATTCCGGAAGTCGACATAGTGCCCGCGTACAGGAAGACCGCCGCGAACGACAGGCCCATCGCGACCTCGTAGGAAATCACCTGCGCCGTCGAACGCAGCGCACCGAGCAGCGGGTACGTCGAGCCCGACGCCCACCCCGCCAACACGATCCCGTACACACCCACCGACGTGACCGCGAGAATGTACAGAACCCCCACCGGCAGGTCGGTCATCTGCAGCGGCGTCGTCGTACCGAACACCGACACTTCGGGACCGAACGGAATCACCGCGAAGGCCATGAACGCAGGAACCACCGAAATGATCGGAGCCAGAACGTAAATCGGCTTGTCGACGCCGGTCGGAGTGATCCCCTCCTTCAACGCCAGCTTGATCCCGTCCATCAGAGACTGCAACAGCCCCCACGGGCCCACCCGGTTCGGCCCCACCCGCATCTGCATCCACGCCATGATCTTGCGTTCGGCGTAGATCGCAACCAGCGGCGTCAACACCAGGAACACGAAGACCGCCAGGGCCTTGCCGACAACCAGCCACCACGGATCGTTGCCGAACATCGACAGATCGGTCGGCGCGGCCACGTTCATGACTGCCCACCTTTGGGTCGTTCCGCAGACTCCACTCCCCCACCCCCGGGTCGTTCCGCAGGCTCCACTCCTGCACCCCCGGGTCGTTCCGCAGAACCACGCCGAATACTCACCGCAGCGCCCGACTGCACCCCCAGCGAGCGATACACCGTCGAACCGGGCGAGTTCATCGGTATCCACACCACGGTGTCGGGCAGATCGGTGATCGTCAGCGGCAACGTGATCGAGCCGCGGTCCGTCGCAACACTCACCAGGTCGCCGGTCGCCGCTCCGATGGCCGAGGCCGTTGCGGCCGACAACCGAACGGTGGGTGTGCGACCGGTCGCGGCGAGATTGTCCTCCCCGTCCTGCATTCGTCCCGCATCGATGAGCATCCGCCATGTGGCCAGAATCGCCTGCCCCGGACCGAGGGTCGGAACGTCCGCGCGGGGTGCCACCCGGGCCACCGCGGTGCGCGGGCCGTGCCACACACCGAGGCGAGCCATCTCGGCGCGTGCCGCTGCCGCGTCGGGCACGGCCAGTTCGACGCCCATCTGCGCGGCGATGGTGTCGAGGATGCGTTGATCCGGCATCACCGCGCCTGCACCGAGTGCAGTGTCGAACGTACGGGGCCGTCCTTCCCAGTCGACGAAAGTTCCCGACTTGTCGACCACCGGTGCTACCGGGAACACCACGTCGGCCCGCTCGGTGACCGCGCTGTGGCGCAGTTCGAGGCTCACCACGAACGCCGATCGGTCCAATGCGTCGAGTGCCTCCCGGGGGTCCGGCAGATCGTCGAGATCGATTCCCGCCGCGACCAGAGCGCGATTCGTTCCTGCGTCGGCCAGGATCGCCGCCGTGTCACGGCCCACCTCCGCCGGCAACTCGGGCACTCCCCACACCGCGGCCACCTCGGCGCGCGCAGCCGCATCGGCAACAGGACGCCCGCCGGGCAGGACGTTCGGCACCGCCCCTGCGTCGAGCGCACCGCGTTCGCCGGCGCGTCGAGGAATCCAGGCCAGGCTCGCGCCGGTGTCATCCGCCAGTTTCGATGCCGCCGCCAGACCACCGGGAACGCAGCCGAGCCGCTCGCCCACGAGAACGATCGCACCGGGCTCCCGGAGAAGATGTGCAATCGATTCGGTGCCGCGATCCCCGACATGCAACGCATCGAGCCAGCCCGGCTCGTCGCCGGGAATCGATTGCAGCAGGACGCCGTCCAGCTTCCGTAGGCCCCGGGAGGAGAACGGCGCGATCGATGCCACCACCACTGCGCTCGCGCGGTGCGCCTTACGCAGCCTCAGGAAAACCAGGGGTGACTCTTCCTCGGGCTCGAAGCCGACCAGCAGCACCACGGGGGCGTTCTCGAGATCGGAGTAGGTGACCCCCAACCCGGCCGCCGCGATACGACCGGCCAGGAAACTCGCTTCCTCGGCGCTGTGATCCCGATTGCGGAAGTCGATGTCGTTGGTGTGCAGCACTGTTCGGGCGAACTTGGCATAGGCGTAGGAGTCTTCGAGAGTCGATCGTCCGCCCACGAGTACTGCGGCACGTCCGACCGATGCGGCCAATCCCGTTGCCGCAGCCGCCAATGCAGCCGACCACGACGTTTCGATCAACTCCCCGGATTCGTCGCGGATCATCGGCGCGGTGATGCGATCGGGTTCGGTGGCGTACTTGAATGCCCACCGGCCCTTGTCGCAGTTCCATTCCTCGTTGACCTGGGGATCGTCACCGGCCAGCCGTCGCAGGACCTTGCCGCGTCGATGGTCCGTGCGTTGAGCACAGCCCCCAGCGCAGTGCTCGCACACGCTCGGCGACGAGGTGAGGTCGTACGGGCGCGCCCGGAACCGATACTCGGTGTTGGTCAGCGCACCCACCGGACAGATCTGCACGGTGTTACCCGAGAAGTAGGAGTCGAACGGCTCGTCGCCGAAGATCCCCACCTGTTGAATCGCACCACGTTCGAGTAGCTCGATGGACGGATCGCCGGCCACTTGAGCTGCGAAACGAGTGCATCGCGCACACAGGACGCACCGTTCGCGGTCCAGCAACACCTCGGCCGACAGCGGAATCGGCTTGGGGTACGTGCGTTTGGTCTCGACGAACCTGGACTCGGCCCTGCCCGCAGCCATCGCCTGGTTCTGCAGTGGACACTCACCGCCCTTGTCACACACCGGGCAATCGAGCGGATGGTTGATCAGCAGCAGCTCCATGACGCCGCGTTGCGCCTTCTCCGCCGACTCCGATGTCACTTGGGTGCGCACGATCATGCCCTCGGCCACTGTCGTGGTGCAGGACGCCAACGGCTTGCGCTGCCCTTCGACGTCGACCAGGCATTGCCGGCACGCCCCCACCGGATCGAGCAGCGGGTGATCGCAGAAGCGCGGAATCTGCACGCCCATCAGCTCGGCGGCGCGAATCACCAACGTGCCCTTGGGAACACTGATCTCGTGGTCGTCGATGGTCAGTGTCACCATGTCGACCGGAGTGACCGATTGCTCCGTCTGTGCCGTCATGACGTCAGCTCCTCTGCCATCAGGGTCGATCGATGCGGATCGAATGGGCATGCTTGTTCGGTGACGTGTCGGATGTATTCGTCGC
This sequence comes from Rhodococcus sp. 05-2254-2, assembly GCF_002259095.1. Lineage (NCBI taxonomy): Bacteria > Bacillati > Actinomycetota > Actinomycetes > Mycobacteriales > Nocardiaceae > Rhodococcus > Rhodococcus sp. 05-2254-2. The sequence continues at coordinate 198,518 of NZ_NOZJ01000019.1, forward strand.
GGAAGTACTTCAGCGAGGACACGATCGGGCTTGCGGCTCCGTCTCCCAACGCGCAGAACGATTTTCCGGCGATGCCGTCCGCGATGTCGAGCAGTGTCGTGAGGTCGGCTTCGGTACCGGTTCCGCCGTCGAGGCGGCGCAGTATCTGCACCAACCAGTAGGTTCCTTCTCGGCACGGCGTGCATTTGCCGCAGGATTCGTGAGCGTAGAACTCCGTCCATCGCAACACTGCTCGCACGACGCAGGTCGTGTCGTCGAAGATCTGCAAGGCCTTGGTACCCAACATCGATCCGGCGGCACCGACGCCCTCGTAGTCGAGCGGCACGTCCAGGTGTTCGCCGGTGAACATCGGTGTCGACGATCCTCCCGGTGTCCAGAACTTGAGCTCGTGACCGGTCCGGATACCGCCCGCGTAGTCCAGCAGTTCCCGCAGGGTGATGCCCAGCGGGGCCTCGTACTGGCCGGGCCGACACACGTGGCCGGAGATCGAGTAGAGGGTGAACCCGGGTGATTTCTCGCTTCCCATCGACCGGAACCATTCGATGCCCTTGCGCAGGATCACCGGGACGCTGGCGATGGATTCGACGTTGTTGACCACCGTCGGCCGCGCGTACAGGCCTGCCACCGCGGGGAACGGTGGACGCAGTCGGGGTTGACCTCGTCGCCCCTCCAGCGAGTCGAGCAGCGCCGTCTCCTCGCCGCAGATGTAGGCCCCGGCCCCGGCATGGATCACCAGCTCGAGGTCGAACCCCGATCCGAGGAGGTTCTTGCCCAGGTAGCCGGCGGCGTAGGCCTCGGCAACTGCGGCCTGCAGTCTGCGCAGCACCGGTACCACTTCGCCGCGAACGTAGACGAATGCGTGCGATGCACGTATTGCGTAGGCCGCGATGATGATTCCTTCGATCAACGTGTGCGGGCTCGCCATCATCAAGGGCATGTCCTTGCAGGTGCCCGGCTCCGACTCGTCGGCGTTGACCACCAGATAGTGAGCTTTCCCGTCACCCTGTGGAATGAAGCTCCACTTCGTTCCGGTGGGGAATCCCGCCCCGCCACGGCCGCGCAGGCCGGAGTCCTTGACGAACGCGATGAGATCGTCGGGGTCCATGGCGAGGGCCTTCTCGAGCCCCCGATAGCCGTCGTGACTGCGGTAGGTGTCGAGTGTCCACGAGTCCTTCTCGCCCCAGAACTCGCTCAGCACCGGCGTCAGGGCCATGTCATTTCCCCTTCGTCGGTGGATCGGTTTCGGTGGTGTTCGGCTGCGGTGGAACGGTCGCCGAAGGAGCCGGAGCCGGTTTCTCGCGCACCGTTTCCGCCACTGCTTCGGCACCGAGATCGGGATGATCGTCCGAAGAGCCGGTGACGGCCCGGGGAGCCGTCATCGAGTGCTCACGGGCGTACCGCAGACCCGCGAGACTGGCTTCGCCTGCGCTGCCGGAGGATTCGAGTGCACCCAGCCGATCGTCGGCGAACCCGGCAAGAATTCGCTCGGTCTCGCGGAACGTGCACAGCGGAGCGCCGCGGGTCGGGGTCACCTGCGCACCGGATCGAAGCGCATCGACCAGTTCCCGTGCCGACGCCGGAGTTCTGTTGTCGAAGAACTCCCAGTTGACCATCATCACCGGTGCGAAGTCGCACGCGGCGTTGCACTCGATGTGCTCGAGGGTGATCGCACCGTCGGCGGTGGTCTCGCCGTGGTCGATATCGAGGTGATCCCGCAGCGCGTCCATGATGGCGTCGCCGCCCATGACGGCGCACAGGGTGTTGGTGCACACTCCGACGCGATAGTTTCCGGTGGGCTCGCGGCGGTACATCGAGTAGAAGGTCGCGACCGCGGTGACCTCTGCTCCGGTGAGATCGATTACGTCCGAACAGAATTCGATTCCGGCCGGCGTGAGATATCCGTCCTCGGATTGCACCAGGTGCAGCAGCGGTAGCAACGCCGATCGGGCCTGGGGATAACGACTCAGGATGATCTCGGCGTCGGCGCGCAGGCGAGCACGCACGTCGGCGGGATAGGACGCACGGGCGTCGGGGCCGACCAGCTGGACTGCTTCCTCGGGGCGAGCTCCGAGTTGGACGAGCACCGGCTCCGAGCGTGGCGTGGTCATCGGTCCACCCCGCCCATCACCGGATCGATACTGGCGACGGCAGCGATGACATCGGAGATCATGCCGCCCTCGCACATCGCGGCAACCGCCTGCAGGTTGGTGAACGAGGGGTCTCTGAAATGCACTCGGTACGGCCGAGTTCCACCGTCACTGACGATGTGCACACCCAGTTCGCCTCGCGGCGATTCCACCGTGGACAGCACTTGGCCCGCCGGCACACGCATGCCCTCGGTCACCAATTTGAAATGGTGGATCAACGACTCCATCGAGGTGTCCATGATGGTGCGCACGTGGTCCTGAGAATTGCCGAGACCATCGGGTCCGGAGACGAGTTCGGCCGGCCAGGCGATCTTCTTGTCGTCGATGACCACCGGTCCGGGCCGAAGACGATCGAGAGTCTGCTCGACGATCTTGAGCGATTCCTTCATCTCTTCGACGCGAATCAGATAGCGCCCGTAGCAGTCGCTTCCGGTGTCGGTGACGACATCGAACTCGTAGTTCTCGTACCCGCAGTAGGGGTCGGACCGGCGCAGATCGTAGGGAAGTCCGGTCGATCGGAGCACCGGCCCGGTGACGCCGAGGGCCATGCATCCGGTGAGGTCCAGGTAGCCGACGTTCTCGGTTCTGGCCTTCCAGATCGGGTTGTCGTTGAGCATGAGTTCGAGATCGCGTAGCCGTCCGGGAAGAACCCGCAGCAACTCGCGGACCTTGTCGATCGCATCGGCGGGCAGGTCCTGAGACAAGCCGCCGGGACGGATGTAGGCGTGGTTCATTCGAAGTCCGGTGATGGCCTCGAAGACGTCGAGAATCAGCTCGCGCTCCCGGAAGCCGAACAGCATCGCCGTCACGGCACCCAATTCCATTCCACCCGTGGCCAATGCCACGAGGTGCGACGAGATCCGATTGAGCTCCATCAGCATCACCCGAATCACCGTCGCGCGCTCGGGAATGTCGTCGGTGATGTCGAGCAGCTTCTCCACCCCGAGGCAGTACGCGGTCTCGTTGAAGAAGGGCGAGAGATAGTCCATCCGAGTGACGAACGTGACGCCCTGAGTCCAGTTGCGATACTCGAGATTCTTCTCGATACCAGTGTGCAGGTAGCCGATTCCACACCGGGCCTCGGTGACGGTCTCGCCTTCGATCTCGAGAATCAACCGCAGCACACCATGGGTGGACGGGTGCTGCGGACCCATGTTGACCACGATGCGTTCCGTGGTCGACCCGCGCGCAAGTTCGACCACGTCGTCCCAGTCCTGGCCCGACACTGCATAGATGGTTTCGTCCGTTGCGCTCATCAGTTGTACGACCTGCGCTCATTGGGAGGCGCGACCCGAGCGCCCCTGTACTCGATGGGAATTCCGCCCAGGGGATAGTCCTTGCGTTGCGGGTGCCCGACCCAGTCGTCCGGCATCTCGATCCGCGTCAGTGCGGGATGACCGTCGAATACGATGCCGAAGAAGTCGTAGACCTCGCGTTCGTGCCAGTCGTTGGTCGGATAGACCGCGCAGAGCGACGGTGTGTGCGGATCCGCATCGGGTACAGCGACTTCGAGTCGCAGGCGGCGTCCGTGGGTGATGGACACCAGATGGTAGACCGCGCGCAGTTCCCGGCCGACCTGATCCGGGTAATGCACACCCGATGCCCCCGTGCACAATTCGAATCTCAGTTCCTCGTCGTCACGGAGAGCGCGGGCCACGGCGGGCACGTGTTCTCGCGAGAGATGCAGCGTCAATTCGTCGCGAAAGATCACGGCACGCTCGACGGCGTCCTCGAACGGCACGGCCGCGTCACCGGTGTCGAGCACCGCGGCCAATCGATCGACCACGGCGTCGAAGTAGCTGCCGTAGGGCCGGACAGCCGTGTCCACCGATGCCACCGGCGGCTGCAACCGGCCGTAGCCGGAGGTGTCACCGCTCCCCCGGACGCCGAACATCCCGCGGGGCCCGTCCGCCGTCATCGCAGCAGCCCCTTCAGATCGATGGTCGGGGTGGACGCCAACGCCGCAGCCTCGGCGGCCGCGCGCACCTGCTCGCGATTGACACCCAGCGGCATCTGCTGAATCTTTTTGTGGAGCTCCAAGATTGCGTTGAGCAGCATCTCGGGTCGGGGCGGACAACCGGGTAGATAGATGTCGACGGGAACGATGTGGTCGACGCCCTGCACCACCGCATAGTTGTTGAACATTCCGCCCGAGGACGCGCAAACGCCCATGGCCAGGACCCATTTCGGTTCCGCCATCTGGTCGTACACCTGCCGCAGCACGGGTGCCATCTTCTGGCTGACACGGCCTGCCACGATCATCAGGTCCGCCTGTCGCGGAGACGCACGGAACGCTTCCATGCCGAATCGCGCGAGATCGAACCGACCGGAGGTGGTGGCCATCATCTCGATCGCGCAGCACGCGAGACCGAAGGTCGCGGGCCACAACGAGCCCTTACGAGCGTATCCGGCCAACCCCTCTACGGTGGTCAGCAGAAATCCGCTGGGTAGCTTCTCTTCGAGTCCCATCGATCACACTCTTTCCGCATCCACTCGAGGTGAGAACCGTGCATCGTGCCGTCGCCGATCAGTGGTTGGACGTCAGTCCCATCCGAGTCCGCCTCGCCGCCACTCGTAGACGTAGGCCACCGACACGTTGACGACGAACAGTGCCATGGCAACCAGTCCGAACGCGCCCAGAACATCGAGATGGACTGCCCACGGATAGAGGAAGACGATCTCGATGTCGAAGATGATGAACAGCATCGCGGTCAGGTAGAACTTCACCGGAAATCGTTGGCCCGTCGGCGCATGCATCGTGGGCTCGATTCCGCACTCGTACGCGTCGAACTTCGCTCGGTTGTACCGCGCGGGTCCCACCATGGTGCCGACCATCACCGAGAACACCGCGAACACGACCGCAATGGCACCGAGAACGAGGATCGGAACGTAGGCGTTCATCCCGGCATCTGCTCCCTCGATCGACTACCGCGCCGGCGCGTAGTAAATGCGACGGCCGTACCAATGTGACCTGAACCACACAGTATGGGTTCGGTGTCGATCTCGCGGGATTTCGAGGAGTCCAGTTTTCGTAAAGCGTTGACGCGCATGGATCACCCGAATTCGTACGCCAAGGAACTGTGACTCAGATCACCTGTCGGCCCCATGCGATCCGCACCGACGAAAACGACAAACCTCCCGACGATCTCGGCCGGCCGAACAAGGCTGCCGACATGGAACAGGAGAGATGATGAAATCGATTTCCGTCTCGGCGCTCGCCGCCGAGGGACTGGGAACTGCCCTGCTCGTGATCTTCGGCGTCGGCACCGCGGTGATCGCGGGCGACACCGTCGGAACCCCGGGCATCGCCCTGGCATTCGGCCTCACGCTGCTCGCGCTGGTCTATGCGATCGGACCGATCTCGGGATGCCACATCAACCCGGCTGTGACGATCGGAGCCCTGATCGCTCGCGCCATCACCCCGATCAAGGCTGTGTTCTACATCGTCGCTCAGGCCGTCGGTGCACTGATCGGCGCGCTGATCATACTGTTCGTCGCGTCCGGCCGTCCCGGATACGACATGGCGTCGGACGGTCTGGGCACCAATGGATTCGGCAGCGCCTCGCCCGGAGGATACGGGCTGGCGTCGGTCGCGGTGTTCGAGACGATCGCGACCGGCCTGCTCGTCCTCGTCGTACTGGCCACCACGGCTCCCACCGTTCACCCCGTCGTTGCAGCCGGCATACCGATCGGCCTGACCCTGACCGTGGTTCACCTGCTGGGCATCGGAATCGACTCGACGTCGGTCAACCCTGCTCGGTCCCTCGGCCCGGCCCTCCTCGCCGGCGGACCTGCCCTGTCCCAGCTATGGGTGTTCGTGGTGTTCCCCGTACTCGGAGCAGTCGTCGCCGGCGTGATCCATCGGTTCGTGCTGACTGTGCCTGCATCGGAGAAAACGGTCTGATCTAGCGCGATCGAGAGACCCGGGCACCGACGCGTACCGAGCGCTGCTTCAGCAGATCGACCACCGCTCGACCCAGCCGGATCGGATCCAGCGGGTGCGGAACGGCAGCCTCGGCGCGCGACCACTCGGCCAACCACGCATCGTCCGGACGTCCGATGAGTACCAACACCGGTGGGCAGTCGAGGATCTCGTCCTTCAACTGCTTCGCCAGACCCAGACCGCCCACAGGTGAGGACTCGCCGTCGAGAATCGCCAACGCGACATCGCCTGCATCCATGTGCTCGATGACAACGGCTGCCGTGGCGATGTCGACGTACTCGATGTCACCGAGTGCAGGATCCGGTCGAGTTCCGACGGCGGACCGCACCTGGGCGCGGGTCGCGGCATTGCTGCTGTACACGAGCACGCGGACACGACCGGATGGACTCGTTCCCGCTGTGGCGTCGGACACATCGCGATGCTACCGCGCGGTCCCCGGCACACGGATCGAAACAGCCACGGCCGACATGTATTCGACGCTGCTGCGCCGGTCAGTTCTCGACGGTGACGACGACCGCGGCCGGTTCTTCGGTGGTGGTCACCGTGAACGCGGGTCGATCGGCCGCAACTCCGACGAAAGCCTGCGAGATTCCGCCGGGGTCAGCCAGGAAATCGACCGAGACGATCGAAGATTCCGCATCACCTCGCACCCGTTCCGGCCCGGCATACGGAGAGAAGGTGTCGTCGGAGTCCGTCGACGTACCCGACAGGTCCACCTGCAACACCGATCTCCCCGGCACTGCCAGCGGTTCACTGGTGCCGTAGCGAATGGCCTCGTCGACGTACCGCACCGTGTAGGACACGGGCCCGTTGCCTGCCAACCCGAACTCGACCGAAAACTCCTCCACCAGCACGTCGGTGACACCGACCGGCGACGCACCTGGGAATCGCGCGCCATCGAGGCTCAGAGGAAGCTCTGTCACCGCGGGCGGCAGCGCTTCGACGGTCGGCCTGGGATTGGACATAGGATCACCGACGACCAGTGATCCCGTGACCGTGGTGTAGTTCGTGTCGGCCGAGACCTCGTCGACCGGGCCACTGCCCCCTGCGCCGGCACAGCCCGCGACAAAACCGAGTATCAGTGATCCGACGACCGAGAGCGCGACCGGAGCCCTGCGGTGGCCGTCGTACATCGCCTCACCGTACTGAAGAAACCGATCGGTTCGGTAGTGCTGCGTCGACGCGATTCGGTCACGATTGCACCGACCTCCGATCCTGCTAGCGTCAGAGGGTATGGACCCGAAGAGCTATTCGTCCGGTGAGCGTGTGTTCGGTCCGCCCAACGGAACTTTCGACGCGGATTGGGCTGCGACCGCACTGCGATCGAACCGTCCCGAGTTGGACCACCCCACCTCGGTGCGGCTGGTGGAACAGGCCTGGGACCTACTCCGAACGCAAGGGCTGCGCGGAGAACGACTCGCCACTGCGCTGGACCTCGAGCCCGGTCTTGCTGCTGCAGTGTCCGCGGTAGCCACCGAGACCGCCGAGCTCTACCTGGACCCTCGGTAGCTCCAGGTCTCAGCTCGGACCGAACTGCTCCCACGCGAACCCGGCCACGAGCACCGCTGTACCGCCGATTTCGGCAACGATCAACGACACCATGAACAGGTGCGTCCCCGGGACGGGATCGACGAACTGGTTCTCGGTGTCTCGCCGAAATCCGTGGACGGTGTAACTCGCGACGGCTGCGACGAAGAACACCAGCACCACCGACGCGGCGATCAGGTCCACCGTGACCGACCACGCGCTGAACTGCGCCAGCACTGCGAGCACCAGGGCGGCGAACGAGTACATCAACGCTGCCCGATGGGCGATGTCGACATAACGATGCGCAGTGCCATCCGGTGACGTCGACATCTGGTGATACTTGATCACCCCCAATCCCAATGCCCACAGCAGCAGGAGACCGGCCACGAGGACGATCACCTTGGTGTCCAGGTCCAGCTGCATGTCTACCTCCCCCACTCGATCCCGCGCCGAAGGTGTCACCGGCACCGGACTTGATACCGTTCCGCAATGCCGGCCGACCCCGTACTGTCCCAGAACGCATTCGGGCTCCGCTTCGACTGGGGTCTGTCCGGTGCCGACGCCATCGTCGACGGCGCAGACGTCGCCGTCGTCGTGGACGTCCTGTCCTTCACCACCACTCTCACGGTTGCTGTGGACGCGGGCATCGACGTCATCCCCAGTCGGTGGCGCGACGACCGGGCCACGCAGTTGGCCGAGCAGTTCGACGCGGTCCTCGCCGTGGGGCGGTCGGCCGCCTCACCGGGCCTGATCAGCTTGTGCCCGGCGACCGTCCGGGCCGCGCCTGCTCCGACACGACTGGTGCTGCCGTCACCGAACGGATCCACCATCGCCCACGAGCTCGCGAGCACGGCCCCGCTGTGCGTGGGCGCGTCGCTCAGAAACGCATCGGCCGTAGCGCAGTGGATACGTGCCAGGAACCCAAACGCAGTGACAGCGGTCATGGCGGGCGGTGAAAAGTGGCCGGACGGATCCCTCCGGCCCGCCGTCGAGGACCTGTGGGGTGCCGGTGCAGTCATCGCTGCCCTCGTCGACGCCGGAGTTGCCGATGTCTCCCCGGAGGCGCGCGCAGCTGCGTCCGCGTGGCGAGCCGTGGAGCGAGACGTGGGCTCGGAGCTGCGGCAATGCGGCTCCAGTCGTGAATTGGCCGGGATGGGGCACCTGGAAGACGTGGACATCGCAGCCGAGGTCGATTCGAGTTCGAGCGTTCCGATTCTGCGCGGCGGCGTATTCGTCGACGCGACTCGCGCATGAGTCGACCGGCGCTCGAAAACGACCCACGATGCCGACCCGACACGGCCGGTCGTGTCCGATATTTGGATCGGAACCCCGAATCACGGATCATACGGTGGTGAGTACGGAACGAGTCGCCCCGAAGACCACCGTCGTTGTACCGACGTACAACGAACGTGAGAACCTCCCCAAGCTCGTCGAGCTGCTGGCAGGGTTGCAGGTGGAGGGGCTCGGTGTGTTGGTCGTCGACGACAATTCGCCCGACGGCACCGGCGACGTCGCCGACAAGTTGGCCATCGACGGCCCCATCGAGGTCAGCGTTCTGCACCGCACGGAGAAGAACGGGCTCGGACGCGCGTACGTCGCAGGCATGACCAGGGCCCTCGACGAGGGTGCGGACATCGTCATTCAGATGGACGCCGATCTCTCGCACCCCACCGAGGTGATCCCGGCGATGATCGACAAACTGAACACCACCGACGCGGCCGTGGTGCTCGGATCGCGATACGTACCGGGCGGAGCGGTCGCCGCCGATTGGCCCTGGCACCGCAAGGCCCTGTCCGCATGGGCGAACTTCTACGTCAACACGATCCTGCGCCTCGGCGTCAAGGATGCGACGGCGGGATTCAAGGCGTGGCACGCGCGCACCCTGCGCACCATCGATGTTGCCTCGGTCGAGAGCAACGGGTACGCATTCCAGGTCGAGATGAACTACCGAACCGTCAAGCACGGCCTCACTCTCGCCGAAGTGCCGATCACCTTCGAGGAGCGCAGCGAGGGCGAATCCAAGATGAGCCTGTCGGTTCAGCTCGAGTCGGCATTGGTGCCCTGGAAGCTGTTGCTGCGCAAGAAGAAGCTCTGACCGAGGCGTCACGGCGTGAAGCGTCGGAATCCACCTTCGGCACCGATGACCTGGCCGGTGATCGAGCCCGAATCGGGCGAGAGCAGCATCGCCACGACCGCCGCGGCCTCGTCCGGAGAGTTCCACCGACCCCGCGGCATGTGGCGCAAGACGAACGTGTCCAGATCGGCACTCGCCCAACCGGTATCGGTCGGACCAGGATTGATCGTGTTGACGGTGATACCCCGTTCGATCAGCGAATCGGCCAAGGTCGGTGTGATCGCGGCGATCGCGCCCTTGGTCACCGCGTAGGGAATCTCGGTCGGCATCGGCCCCTCACCCTGCCCGGACGTGAACAGCACGATGCGTCCGCCGTCGCGGTGATCGACGTACCGTTCCGCAAATTCCTGCACCAGAAGCAAGGACGCGCGCACGTTCACCGCCCACGTCAGGTCGAGGCTCTCTGCCGTCAGAGACCCCACGTCGCCCAGCTGTGATCGCGCATGGTTGATGACCAACGAGTCGACGGCTCCGAACCTGGATTCGGCAGCATCGAACAGGGCGGCAGGTGCTTCGGGATCGGACAGATCGATGTCCAGATGCCCGAGCCTGCTTGGCGCGGTGGACAACTCGGCCAGAACCTGTACTGCTCCCGGCGTCCCCGCTCCCCACGGCTCGCTCACGTCGTAGGAATCGCAGGATTGAACGAAGACGCGGCCGCGCTCATCCTGCAGCAACCTACGAGTGATGGCGTAGCCGATACCGAGGCGTCGACCCACACCGGTGACAAGGACGGTACGCCCATCGCTGTTCATGCTGAATCCTTGACCGTAGCGGCATACACGTCATCGTCGAGCGCGCGGTCGCTGCCCTCGTACCGGAGAATCCACAGTTCACCGCCCTGCGACTGTAGACCTCCGTTGACGGAAATAGCGCCGCGATCGCCGACGCTACCGAACCAGAGACTTGACCGACGCCGGTAGCTGGCGAACGTTTTTGTAGGGGCCGACCACCGCGGCACCGAGAGGACGGTCGAGCAACACGGCCGCGACCTCACGTACTTCGTCGTTGCCGACACTGTCGATCCGCGCCAACGTATCGGTGATGTCGCGGTGGTTGCCGTAGTTCAGTTCGCTACGACCGATCCGGTTCATCCGAGAGCCTGAATCTTCGAGTCCCAGAACCAATCCGCCGCGCAACGAACCCTTGGCCCGCGCACACTCCGCGTCGGTGATGCCCTCGGAGGCGACCTTGGCGAGCACTTCCCTGATCACCGTGGTCACTTCGCCCAGGTTCTCCGGCTGACAACCCGCGTAGACGGAGAACGCACCGCTGTCGGCAAACGTGTCCACCGAGGAGTACACCGAGTACGCCAGTCCGCGCTCTTCCCTGATCTCCTGGAACAGACGAGAACTGAGCCCGCCGCCCACTGCCGAGTTCAGCACGGACAACGCCCAGCGATGCCCTTCGTGTCGACCGAACGCACGTACGCCGAGGCACAGGTGTGCCTGTTCGCTGTCACGAGTGGTCAGGCTCAATGTGGGGACGTTACGCAATCGCGCTGTGCCGCTTCGCCTTTCGGCCGGTCGCAGTCCCTTTTCCAGATGGCCCGCGAAAGCGCGACGCACCAACGACACAATCTGCTTGTGATCGACGTTGCCAGCGACAGCAACGACCATGCGCTGCGGCGTGTAGCGGCGAACGTGGAACGAGTGCAATTGCGCACGGGTCATCGACTCGATGGATTCGACGGAGCCGATGATCGGACGCCCGATCGGATGATCACCGAACATGGCTTCCAGGAAGGCATCTCCCAGCAGATCCTCGGGATCGTCGTCGCGCATGGAGATCTCTTCGAGGACCACCTGGCGCTCGACGTCGACATCTGCCGATCGGCAGCGTCCGCGAAGCACCACATCGCTGACGAGATCGATGGCGAGCGCCACGTCCTCGTCGAGCACGTGCGCGTAGAAGCACGTGCTCTCCTTCGAGGTGAACGCGTTCAGCTCTCCCCCGACACCGTCCATCACCTGGGCGATCTCGAGCGCACTGCGCGTGGGCGTCGATTTGAACAGCAGATGTTCGAGGAAGTGTGCCGCACCGGCAACACTGGGTTGCTCGTCGCGCGAGCCGACTCCGACCCACACACCGACCGACGCCGAGCGAACGCCCGGCACGAACTCGGTGACGACCCGAAGACCGCCGGGCAGAGTGGTGCGTTGCACGCCCGTGTCGATGCCGGTGCTCTCTGGAACGGCCGAACGGTACGTCCCGAGGGGACGTACCGTTCGACTCGGTTGCTTCTTACTCAGCGCTGACCTCGGCGGGTGCCTCGGGAGCGTCGGCGGGAGCAGCAGCGTTGTCGTCTTCGACGGGAACGAGGCTGATCTTGCCGCGGTTGTCGATATCGGCGATCTCGACGCGCAACTTCGATCCGACGCTCACGACGTCCTCGACCTTGTTGATGCGCTTGCCGTTACCGAGCTTGGAGATGTGCACCAGTCCGTCGCGGCCCGGGAGCAGCGAGACGAATGCACCAAAAGCCGTTGTCTTGACGACGGTTCCGAGGAATCGCTCGCCGACCTTCGGCAGCTGCGGGTTGGCGATGGCGTTGATCATGTCGATCGCGGCCTGTGCGGACGGGCCGTCCGCTGCACCGACGTAGACAGTGCCGTCATCTTCGATCGAGATGTTGGCACCGGTCTGCTCGGTGATGGAGTTGATCATCTTGCCCTTGGGCCCGATGACCTCGCCGATCTTGTCGACCGGCACCTTGATCGCGGTGACGCGAGGTGCGTACGGGCTCATCTCGTCCGGGGTGTCGATGGCCTCGGCCATGACCTCGAGGATCGTCGTGCGCGCATCCTTGGCCTGCGACAGCGCGCCGGCGAGCACCTTGGAGGGGATGCCGTCGAGCTTGGTGTCGAGCTGCAGTGCGGTGACGAAGTCCTTCGTTCCGGCGACCTTGAAGTCCATGTCACCGAATGCGTCCTCAGCACCGAGGATGTCGGTGAGGGCGACGTAGCGGGTCTCACCGTCGACCTCGTCGGACACGAGGCCCATTGCGATTCCGGCGACCGGGGCACGCAGTGGCACACCGGCATTGAGCAGCGACAGCGTCGATGCACAGACCGAGCCCATCGAGGTCGAGCCGTTGGAGCTCAGTGCCTCGGAGACCTGGCGGATGGCGTACGGGAACTCTGCCTGGCTGGGCAGAACCGGCAGCAGAGCGCGCTCGGCGAGTGCGCCGTGGCCGATCTCGCGACGCTTCGGCGAACCGACGCGGCCGGTCTCTCCGGTGGAGTAGGGCGGGAAGTTGTAATGGTGCATGTAGCGCTTGGACGTCTCGGGCCCGAGCGAGTCGACCTGCTGCGCCATCTTGACCATGTCAAGGGTGGTGACGCCCAGGATCTGGGTCTCGCCGCGCTCGAACAGGGCGGATCCGTGGGTACGCGGGATGATCGCGACCTCGGCGGACAGCGACCGGATGTCTGTGATGCCGCGGCCGTCGATGCGGAAGTGATCGGTGAGGATGCGCTGGCGAACCGACTTCTTGGTCAGTGCGCGGAATGCGGCACCGATCTCCTTCTCGCGGCCGGCGAAGCTGTCTCCGACCGACGTGAGCACCTGAGCCTTGACCTCGTCGAGCTTGCTCTCACGCTCGGCCTTGCCTGCGATGGTCAGCGCCTCGTTGAGCGGGATCTTCGCGGCGTTCTCGACGGCCTCGAAGACGTCCGACTGGTACGCCGGGAAAACCGGATAGTCGCCGGTGGGCTTTGCTGCCTTGGACGCGAGCTCCTGCTGTGCGGTGCACAGGGCTGCGATGAACGGCTTCGATGCCTCGAGGCCCTCGGCGACGACCGCTTCGTTGGGGGCGGTAGCGCCACCCTCGATGAGCTCGATGACGTTCTCGGTGGCCTCGGCTTCGACCATCATGATCGCGACGTCTGCGTCGGCACCGGAGCCGGAGACGATGCGGCCGGCTACGACCATGTTGAACACGGCCTTCTCGAGCTGCTCGTTGGTCGGGAACGCGACCCACTGCTTGTCGATCAGTGCGACGCGAACGCCGCCGATCGGCCCGGAGAACGGCAGTCCGGCGATCTGCGTCGAGGCCGATGCCGCGTTGATCGCGACGACGTCGTACAGATCGGCTGGATTGAGGCTCATGACCGTGATGACGACCTGGATCTCGTTGCGCAGTCCGTCGACGAACGTCGGACGCAGCGGCCGGTCGATCAGGCGGCAGGTGAGGATGGCGTCGGTGGACGGACGGCCCTCGCGGCGGAAGAACGATCCGGGGATACGGCCCGCGGCGTACATGCGCTCTTCGACGTCGACCGTCAGCGGGAAGAAATCGAAGCCCTCACGAGGGTGCTTGCCGGCGGTCGTTGCCGACAGCAGCATGGTGTCCTCGTCGAGGTACGCGGCGACTGCGCCTGCGGCCTGCTGCGCGAGGCGGCCGGTCTCGAAGCGGATGGTCCGCTTGCCGAACGTGCCGTTGTCGATGATCGCAGTTGCTTCGTAGACGCCTTCTTCGACGTCCAAGGTTGTGGTTTCCGACATGTGTTCTGTTCTCGTCCTCTCGTCTTTGCCGTGCCCGCGTGGACACACCACCAGCCCTCCTGGCTGTGGCGGCATACCTGTGCCGTCCATCTCCGAGCTTCTCTCGGGACGCGGCTGCGCGGAGGCGGCCATCGATCGAAGCCCACCGGATCTCGTATCCGAAAGGCCACTACCGAAGACCGTCACCACGGCATGACAGGCATACACGGCGGTGTGCGAATGCTGTGCATTCGCTTTCTCGTGCTGGCGAAACTGTTCTTGCGGTACAAACACAGATAGCCAACGAGGAACAGTCTAAGCACTGCCTCGTTGGCTACTGCACTATTGCTGCGAGTCGGGTGCGCACCGGCGCGTCGAACCGTGCATCGGTGACATCCTCGCGTCGATGCGAATTATCGACGCAGACCCAGACGCTCGATGAGCGAGCGGTAGCGGGTGACGTCGACCTTCGCGATGTACTTGAGCAGACGACGACGACGTCCGACCAGCAGCAGCAGGCCGCGGCGGGAGTGGTGGTCGTGCTTGTGCGTCTTGAGGTGCTCGGTCAAGTCGACGATGCGCTTGGTGAGCATTGCAACCTGCGCCTCGGGCGAACCCGTGTCGGTGGGGTGCAAGCCGTACTCGCCGAGAACGGCCTTCTTCTGTTCGGTGGTCAATGCCACTGGTACTACTCCTGATCAATGACGTCCGCGTGAAAGGAAGCTACGCGCCCGGTGTCGAGACCACGGGATCGAAGCCGGTACAGCCGCCGCGGACCGCAGCGAGCACCGAGGGGACAGCCTATCAGGCCGTGCTGGCCGCCAGGATCGTCCGGGCCCGCTCGGCGTCGCGGCCCATCTCCTCCACGAGGGCTTCCATCGAGTCGAACTTCTCCATGCCGCGCAGTCGGTCGACGAAGTCGACTGCCACGTGCTGCCCGTACAGGTCGGCCTCACCGTCGAGGACGAATGCCTCGACGGTCCTGGTACGACCCGAGAACGTGGGATTGGTGCCCACCGATACGGCAGCCGGATGCCGCTCCCCCGGAGTGACCGTCCCCATGATCGGACCCGGCCCGAGCACGGTGAACCATGCCGCGTACACGCCGTCGGCGGGAATGGCCGAGTACATGGGCGGCGCGACATTGGCTGTGGGATAACCCATTTGGCGACCTCGGCCGTCTCCGTGCACGACGACTCCTTCGACGCGATGCGGTCGCCCGAGCGCGGCGGTGGCTGCAGCGACGTCACCGGCGTCCACACACGATCTGATGTACGTCGAGGAGAACGTCACGGCGTGCTCGGCGAGCAGGTTGACTCCGTCGACTGCGAATCCGGACCGTTCGCCGATCTTGCGCAGCATGGGCACGGTGCCGAGCGCCTTCTTCCCGTAGGTGAAGTTCTCACCGACGACGACCTCGGCAACGTGCAGGCGTTCGATCAGGATCTCGTGCACGTAACGCTCGGGAGTGAGCTTCATCAACTCGGGCGTGAACGGCATGACGCAGAAGACGTCGATACCCAGCTCCTCGGCGAGTTCGGCCCGCCTCGTCAGGGTCGTCAACTGAGCAGGATGGCTTCCCGGTCGCACGACCTCCATCGGATGGGGATCGAACGTCATGAGCACGCTGGGAACGCCGCGCTTCTTCGCAGCGGCCACCGCTCGCCCGATCAGTTGTGCGTGTCCGCGATGAACGCCGTCGAAGACGCCGATCGTGAGCACGCACCGACCCCAGTCGGCAGGTACATCGTCGAGACCTCGCCATCTCTGCACACCGCGAAGCCTACGGCCCGACGGCCGCTCGGTCACTCTCGGACAGGCGTGTCGCGCGCGGCACGTATGGACAAAAAGGTATCCCCACGGTAAATGTTTCGGTGTGCCTAACTTTTTTCTTCGCCGGTGTGGATCGCGCAGTGGGCGGATTCTCGCGAGCTGGGCCGTGGTGGGACTACTGGTGGCAGCCTCGAGCGGCTGCGCCCGTGCCGTCGGGGAGGACGATCCGGCGGTGCTCGACGACGGCAGACCCCTGGTTCTGACGACCTTCACCGTCCTCGCCGACATGGCCGCCAATGTCGCCGGCGATCACCTCCGAGTGGAATCGATCACAAAAGCCGGAGCCGAGATCCACGGCTACGAGCCGACCCCAGGAGACCTACGCACCGCAGAGCAGGCCGAGCTGATCCTGGACAACGGTCTCGGGCTGGAGGCCTGGTTCGAGAAATTCGTCGAGCGCATCCCCGCACCCCACGCCGTGGTGAGTGCGAACGTGGACCCGATCTACATTCGCGACGACGCCTACGCCGGCAAAGCGAACCCCCACGCATGGATGTCGCCCGTCGTGGCCGAGACGTACGTCGAGAACATCGCCGACGCCTTCGTCGCGCTCGATCCCGCCAACACCGACGACTACCGCGCGAACGCAGCCGCATACGTGGGACAACTACGCGAGGTCGGTGCCGAACTGGCCGCGGATCTCTCCGGGCTACCGGCTCGTCAGCGCGCGCTCGTCACCTGCGAGGGCGCATTCGGCTATCTGGCCCGCGACTTCGATCTGCAGGAGGCCTACCTGTGGCCGGTCAACGCCGAGCAGGAAGGAACGCCGAAGCAGGTGGTCCGCACCATCGACTTCGTTCGCGACAACGACGTACCTGCCGTGTTCTGCGAGTCGACGGTCTCGGACAAGGCGCAGCTGCAGGTCGCCGAGGACACCGGCGCGCGGTTCGGCGGACAGCTCTACGTCGATTCTCTGAGCGACGCCACCGGACCGGTCCCCACGTACCTGGATCTACTGCGCTACGACGCGCGGTTGATCGCCGACGCACTGGTAGGAGAACGATGACCCAGCACACTGGAGACCCGCGTCAAAGGACCCCGCACGAGACCGGGGCAGCGCTGTCGGTGGACGCCGTCAACGTTCGATACCGCGACGTCGTAGCCCTCACCGATGCCAGCCTGACCCTCGCACCCGGCCGGGTGTGCGGGTTGGTCGGAATGAACGGGTCGGGCAAGTCGACGCTGTTCAAAGCCGTCATGGGAGTGGTCAAGCCCAACTCCGGCTCGATCACCGTGTTCGGCGGAGACCCGGCGCAGGCGCGCAAGGCCGGCACGGTCAGCTACGTGCCCCAGGCGGAATCCGTCGATTGGACATTCCCGATCAGCGTGCGCGACGTGGTGATGATGGGCCGATACGGGAAGCAGAATTTTCTCCGCACTCCCCGAGCCGCCGATCGACTGGCCGTCGACGAGGCTCTGCAGCGCGTCGACCTCGCCGAACTGGCGAACCGACAGATCGGCCAGCTCTCCGGCGGTCAGCGCAAGCGTGCGTTCGTCGCCCGCGCCATCGCCCAGGAGGCATCGCTGCTGTTGCTCGACGAGCCCTTCGCCGGTGTGGACAAGAAAACCGAGGCAACCATCACCCGGCTGCTCCGCGAACTCGCAGCACAGGGTGCGTCGGTTCTGGTGTCCACACACGATCTACATGCCCTACCGGAACTGTGCGACGAAGCGATCCTGCTGCAGCAGCGCGTGCTGATGCACGGCAGTCCGACCGACGTACTGCGCCCGGAGAACCTGGCGCTGGCCTTCGGCATCGACCCGTCGAAGGTCGGCGAGTTGGGTGCGGGCACTCGAAATCCGGCCACCCGAACCACGGAAGCGAGCTGAACCGTGTATCTGATCGATTTTCTCGTGGACCCACTCGAATACACCTTCATGCAGCGAGCCCTCCTGGTCACTGTCACCGCCTCCATCGTGTGCGCGGTGCTGAGCTGCTGGCTCGTCCTCATCGGGTGGTCGCTGATGGGCGACGCCGTCTCGCACGCAGTTCTTCCCGGCGTCGCGCTGTCATACCTGTTCGGGGCACCGTTCGCGATCGGAGCGTTGCTGTTCGCGCTCATCGCGGTCGGTGCCATCGGAGTGGTCCGCAACACCACCGTCGTCAAGGAGGACGCCGCTATCGGCGTCGTCTTCACCACCTTGTTCGCACTCGGCGTCGTCCTGATCTCCAAGTTTCCGAGTCAGATCGACCTCAACCACATCCTGTTCGGCAATCTGCTGGGAGTCTCGCAGGCAGACATGGTTCAGGTGTTCGTCCTCGGCGGTATCGCGCTGGTCGTCATGATCGTCAAGCGTCGCGACTTCACTCTCTTCGCCTTCGACCGCACCCAGGCCCGCGCCGTAGGCATCAACCCGTCGGTGATCTCGGCCGTCATGCTGACCCTGCTCGCCCTGACGACCGTGGTCGCGCTCCAGGCCGTCGGCGTCATCCTCGTGGTGGCGATGCTGATCACTCCCGGTGCATCCGCCTATCTGCTCACGCACAGCTTCGGCCGCATGCTCGTGCTGGCACCGGTCATTTCGGTGGGTTGCGCGCTGGTGGGGATCTACGCCAGCTTCTACCTCGACGTGTCCTCCGGCGGCAGCGTCGTGCTCACCCAGGGACTGGTCTTCGTCCTTGCCTACCTCTTCAGCCCCTCACAGGGCATCGTCGTCCGCGCTCTGCGACAACGCGGACAGGTGCCGGTGGCTCCGGCCGGGTGAGATGTCTTTTTCCATTGGATTGCCTAAGCTCGGCGACGTGGCGCTACGAAAAGACGATCCCGCACCGGCCGACGAGGGCGTCCAGCTGTCCGCGGTTGCGCAGGACTATCTCAAGGTCATCTGGACGGCCAGTGAGTGGAGCGAGGACTCGGTCAGCACCAAGATGCTCTCCGAGCGCATCGGTGTTTCCGCCTCGACGGTGTCCGAGGCCATTCGCAAGCTCGCCGACCAGGGCATGGTCGACCACGCCCGCTACGGAGCCATCTCACTGACCGAGAAGGGTCGTCTCGCTGCCATCGGTATGGTGCGTCGACATCGACTGATCGAGACCTACCTGGTGCGAGAGCTGGGTTACGGCTGGGACGAAGTGCACGACGAGGCAGAGATCCTCGAGCATGCCGTCTCGGATCTGATGATGGATCGAATCGACGCCAAACTGGGCCACCCCGAACGCGATCCGCACGGCGACCCGATTCCGTCCGTCGACGGTGCGATCGAGGCCCCGTCCGCGACCCGCCTGAGCGACTACCTCGACGGACAGTCCGGCCGAGTCGCCAGAATTTCCGACTCCGACCCGGCGATGCTCCGCTACTTCGACTCCGTCGGCATCACGCTGGACCTGCCGATCACGGTGGTCGAACGACGCGACTACGCCGGCACCGTCGCCATCGAGCTGGCCCGCACCGACGCCACCGATTCCATCGATCTCGGCCACCGCGCCGCAGAGGCGATCTGGATGGTTCCGGCGACCTGATCGCCGGGCCGGTGCCGCATCCGTGCCGAATGTTTCAGTGCCCGCGCAAGGTCGCAGGCCGCACGACCATGACCGAACTGGCGCGCTTGCCCTTCTCCTGGAGCAGAGCGATGGTGTGCCCGGTGGGATCGACCGCCGCGTACACCCCGTCGATTCCTATCGGATCCAGCCACCGTCCCTGGCTCAACGATTCCGCCTCACTCGCGTCGATCTGCCGGTGCGGGAACGCCGTTCGGGCCGCCTGATCGATGTCCAGGCTCACGGCCGGGTCCTCTGCCAGTTCTTCGAGTGTCCGTGCGTGGTCGAGGGTGAAAGGTCCGACGCGGGTGCGGCGCAGCACGGTCAGGTGGCCGCCGACGCCGAGCGCCGCGCCGAGGTCGCGCGCCAGGGCCCGAACGTACGTCCCCGACGTGCAGTCGACCTCGACATCGAGGTCGACGAACGCCGATTCGCCCTCCGCCACGTCGCGCCTGGCCGTCACGTCGAATCGGGTGACGCTGACCTTGCGCGGGGCGAGTGTGAATTCCTCACCTGCGCGAGACAGTTTGTGGGCGCGTTGCCCGTCGACCTTGATGGCGCTGACACTGGCGGGAACCTGCTCGATGTCACCGGTCAGGGCGGCAATCGCGGTCGAGATCTCGGTGTCGGAGACATGCGCGGCCGAAACATCGGCCAGGACGTCGCCCTCGGCGTCGTCGGTCGTCGTGCTCCGGCCGAGCCGGATGGTGGCGGTGTACGACTTGGTGGTCAGCGAGAGCAGTCCCAGCATCTTGGTCGCACGCTCCACGCCGAGCACGAGCACGCCGGTCGCCATGGGGTCCAAGGTCCCCGCATGGCCGACCTTTCTGGTGCGCAACAGTTTTCGGCACGACGCCACCACATCGTGGCTCGTCACTCCCGGCCCCTTGTCGACCACCAGCAGGCCGGCACCGACGAGACCGGACGAAATCTTTTCGCGAGCACTCACGAGAGAGCATTGTGCCAGGCTCGCGGAGCAGGTCGTCACATCACCGAGATCGCGGTCATCACCAGACCGCCCGCCACCATCCATCGACCGTCGAAGGCCCGCAGTGGCGGCCCGGACACCGTGTCTCCCGGCACCAGCAGCTCGGAACGGAACGTTCCCGAAATGTCGTCACCGGAGCCGGTGCGCTCGAAGGTGATGTGTGCGTCCTCGAAGCCGAGCCAGCGTCCGGTCAACGGCTCCCAGGCCTTGTACGTCGCTTCCTTGGCGCAGAACAACACTCGATCCCAGTGCACGTCCTCGCGGCCCGCGGTCGCGAGCCACTCCCGTTCTGCCTCGAGACTCACTGCCTCGAGCACTCCATCGGGCAAGGGCCCGTGCGGCTCGGCGTCGATTCCCACCGAACGCACCTGCATCGAATAGGCCAACACCGCACCGCGATACCCGTCGCAGTGCGTCAACGATCCGACCACACCCTTCGGCCACTGCGGGGCACCGGACTTGCCACGCATGATCGGCGCAGGCTCCACACCCAGCTTCTCCATCGCCACCCGCGCACAGTGTCGGGCCGAGGTGAACTCACGCTTGCGCTTGTCCACCGCCTTGGCCACCAGCGGGGCCTCGAGCGGATGTGGCGTCAAACCCGGTGGGTCCGCAAACAATTCGGCCGAGACGACGCCGTTGGGAAGTATCGATTCGATCACTTGCCTGCCCTCATCTTCTCTACCTCTGCCTCCATCTCGGGCGTCACCGTGAAGTGCCCGCCCCACTTGTTCAACGCGCCCGGCGGATACTCGGGGACCGGAAGAATCTGGCGCAGAACGTTCTTCGGTAGGCCGCGGCGCTGCCATTCACGCGGGTAGCCCACCGACACCTCCTCGAAGCGAACGCCGTCGTAGTAGGTGGTCCGCGGGATATGAAGGTGCCCGTACACCGAGCAGATCGCGTTGTACCGCGTGTGCCAATCCGCCGTCAGAGTGGAACCACACCACAGTGCGAACTCCGGGTAGAACAGCACCTCGGTCGGCTGCCGAACCATCGGGAAATGGTTGATCAACACCGTCGGAACGGAGGTGTCGAGCGCATCGAGACGCTCCCGGGTGGCGTCGATCCGCGCATGGCACCAGGCATCGCGCGTCGCGTACGGCTGCGAGGACAGCAGGAATTCGTCGGTGGCGACCACGTTCTTCTCACGTGCGATCGCCAGGCCGTGTTCCTTGTCTCTCGCTCCCTGCGGCAGGAACGTGTAGTCGTAGAGCAGGAACATCGGCACGATCGTCGCCGGGCCACCCTCACCCTCCCACCGCAGATAAGGGTCCTCCGGGGTGACGACGTCGATCTCGCGGCACAGGTTGACCAGGTACTCGTACCGAGCCGCCCCGTGGATCTGGACGGGATCTTTCACCGTCGTCCAGAGCTCGTGGTTTCCGGGAACCCAGATGACTTTCGCGAAACGGCTACGGAGCAGTTCGAGCGCCCACTTGATGTCGTCGGTCTTCTCCGACACGTCGCCGGCGACGATCAGCCAGTCGTCGGGCGATTCGGGAAAGATGTCCTCGGTCACGGGCCGGTTGCCCCGATGTCCGACGTGAATGTCGCTCACTGCCCACAGCTTCGCTGCCACTGAAAATTCCTTCCGATGCGCTCGGCCGCCGGCGTCGAATCGCCAGAACCGTCCGAGAACGTACCAACGTCCAATACTCCCTGCAGATTCCGCGACGTATCCGGCGGGGTGATGCGGCAACCCGGTCGACGGTGGGACGGTACGGCTCACCGAAAACAGGATCTGGTCGAAACACCCGCAGATTCGGGTATATGGTGCCGTTCATGACTTGTTTGCGGATGTCTGCTCGGGTGGCGTCTCGATGACGGTGCCCCCGGTCCGCGTTCGAGACGCCGCAGCACTCCTCGGTGTCAGTGACGACACCGTCCGTAGATGGATCGACACCGGAGCGCTCCCGGCGCTCGAGGACGAGACCGGACGCAAGGTCATCGGCGGCCGGGACCTGGCCGACTACGCGCGCGAACATGCTGTCCCCCCGCCGGAGATCGCGTCGGGCGGAAGCTCTGCACGCAACCGACTCGTGGGGTTGGTCACCGAGGTCGTCTCGGATGCGGTGATGAGCGAGGTGAGCATGCAGTGCGGGCCGTTCACGATCGTGTCCCTGATGAGCACCCGCTCGGTTCGCGAACTGGGGCTCGAGCCCGGCAAGGTCACCGTCGCTGTGGTCAAGGCCACGACCGTCATCGTCGAGACACCGTAGGACACAGGAGATGTTCGTGAAGACACTGCGCCCGGTATTCGCGCTCCTCATTGCAGCCACCCTCGTGCTCGTCGGGTGCAGCTCGCAGTCCGATTCGACCGCGCCCGATGGACCCTCGGACGGCAGCGCGGTCCGAGGCGGGATCACGGTCTTCGCCGCAGCATCGCTTCGCGCGACGTTCACCGAGCTCGGTGATCGATTCGAGGCCGAACACCTCGGCACCTCGGTGGAGTTCAGCTTCGCGGGCTCATCCGATCTGGCCGCGCAGCTGATCTCCGGCGCCCCTGCCGACGTCTTCGCCTCCGCGGATACGAAGAACATGACCGAGACGGTCGACGAGGGCCTGGTTGCGGATGACCCCGTCGACTTCGCGTCCAACACGCTGACCATCGTGACCGCCCCCGGAAACCCGGACGGCATCGCATCGTTCGCCGATCTGGCGAATCCCGACGTTCTCACGGTGATCTGCGCGCCCCAGGTGCCGTGCGGCGCGGCGACGGCCTCGGTCGAGGCCGCTACCGGCACGCAGATCCCGGCCGTGAGCGAAGAATCCTCGGTCACCGACGTGTTGGGCAAGGTGACCTCGGGGCAGGCCGATGCCGGACTGGTCTACGTGACCGACGCTGCCGGGGCAGGAGAGGCCGTGACCGCCGTGCCCTTCGCGGAGTCGAGCGAGGCCGTCAACACCTACCCGATCGCGACACTGAGCGGGTCCGACAACGAGGGCACCGCTCGCGCATTCACCGAGTTCGTCGCCGGACCCGTCGGGCAGGACGTACTCGGTCGAGCCGGCTTCGCAGCTCCGTGACCGTACGAGTCGCACACGACGGGCGGTCGACCGTCGGTGTGCCGGTGTGGATTTTCGTTCCGGCAGCCATCGGTGCACTCCTCGTGGTGGCACCGCTGGCCGCGATGTTCACCCGAATCGACTGGTCCAATTTTCTCGGACTCATCACCTCCGAATCCGCTGTCGCGGCGTTGATCCTGAGCCTGAAGACGGCGACGGCCAGCACCGCAGTGTGCGTGGCTATGGGCGTGCCGATGGCAATCGTGCTCTCGCGCAGCTCGATTCGCGGGCTCTCGATCCTTCGCTCTCTCGTCGTACTGCCCTTGGTTCTGCCCCCGGTGGTCGGGGGCATCGCGCTGCTCTACACCTTCGGGCGACAAGGCCTGTTGGGCGAGCACCTCGACGCCTTCGGGATTCGAATAGCGTTCACCACCTCGGCCGTGGTGCTGGCACAGGTGTTCGTGTCGCTTCCTTTCCTGGTCGTCAGCGTCGAGGGCGCACTGCGCACGGCCGGCGACCGGTACGACGTGGTGGCCGCGACGCTGGGGGCCACCCCCACGACCGTCCTACGGCGCGTCACCGTTCCGCTGATACTTCCCGGACTGATATCGGGAACCGTCCTCGCCTTCGCGCGCGCACTCGGAGAATTCGGAGCGACCTTGACCTTCGCCGGATCCCTCGAAGGCGTGACCAGGACACTGCCGCTGGAAATCTATCTGCAGCGCGAGAGCGACCCCGATGCCGCGGTGGCGCTGTCGCTGGTACTGATTCTCGTAGCGGCACTCGTCGTCGTGACCGCACGCGGCACTCGGTCGTCGGGAACGCTGTGAACTCACTGCACCTGCGGGCCACACTCCGCGTCCGCGGCATCGATCTCGAACTGGACGTCCCCGAGGGTGAGACGGTGGCCATCCTCGGACCGAACGGGGCAGGCAAATCGACACTGCTGCAGCTCGTCTCCGGTGTGGTGGCACCCGACGAAGGAATCGTCCGACTCGGCGAGGACGTGCTGACCGATACCGTCTCGAACACCGTCGTCCCGATTCACGCCCGAGGCGTCGCGACCCTCTCTCAGGAAGCTCTGCTGTTTCCTCACATGGACGCTCGTACGAACGTGGCCTTCGCGCCGCGTAGCGCAGGCGCGAACCGCGTCGCCGCGCGTGCCGTCGCCGATACCTGGCTCGACACGGTCGGAGCCTCCTACCTGGCCGATCGCCGCCCCGGCCAGCTGTCCGGCGGGCAGGCTCAACGAATCGCCATCGCGCGCGCTCTTGCGGCCGACCCACGCCTGCTGCTGCTCGACGAACCCCTCGCGGCGCTGGATGTGGACACGGCACCGAGCATTCGACGAGTACTGCGCACGGTGCTGCGCGAGAGCGGTCGCACGGCTTTGATCGTCACCCACGATCTGCTCGACGTCGTCGCGCTCGCCGATTCCGTCGCGGTCGTCGACGGCGGACGCGTCGTCGAGCGAGGCTCGGTCACCGAGGTCCTGACCGCACCTCGCAGCGAATTCGGTGCCCGCATCGCGGGGGTGAACCTGCTCTCGGGACGGGCTGTCGACGCCGACGACTCGACGTCCCTGACCACGAACTGGGGACTGACGGTCCACGGCTCCGGGCGGTACACCACCGGAACCGCACTGGTGGCGGTGTTCTCCCCCGCCGCCGTCTCGGTACACCCGACGGCCCCGCACGCCAGCCCGAGAAACGTGTTCGAGGTGGTGATCGAGGAGATGGAGGTGCAGGGCTCCGGCATTCGTGTTCGATCACGTCCGCAACCCGACGGGTCTCCCGGCATGGCTGCAGACATCACCCCTGCCGCGGTGTCCGATCTCGGGCTCGAGCCCGGCGGCACCGTCTTCTTCGTCGTCAAGAGCCGTGAGGTGGCATTGCACCCCGCGTTGCCGTCGCAACCCTGACGGCTATCGGCGGAGTTGGCGATCGCTGCCGATCACCAGCCACTTTCCGGACAGTACCCGGCCCGCGACTGCAAGCATCCGCAGTGCGACGAAGACGCCGAGCCCTGTCCAGATCCCTACCAGTCCCCAGTCGAACACCAGAGCCGACCAGATGAACGGCAGAAAGCCCACAACGGCGCAGGCCATGGTCGCGTTTCTCAGAAATGCAGCGTCGCCGCTGCCGAGCAGCACACCGTCCAACGCGAACACCACGCCGGCAATGGGGATGATCGCGACGAATATCCACCAGATCGCATGCATCTCGTCGATGACCGATGCGTCGGTGGTGAACAGATCCGGGACGAACGACCGCCCGACGGCGAACACACCGGCGAGAACGACCGCGAACACCGTCGACCATGCCGTCAATCGCCACGCCAGGGCGCGCGCATCGTCGATCCTGCTCGCACCCAGGGCGGCTCCGACCAGGGTCTGTGCGGCGATTGCCAGTGAATCGAGCATCAACGACACCAGGTTCCACATGTGCAGAACCACCTGGTTGGCGGCGACCGAGGCGGCGCCGAACCTCGACGCGACCGCTGCGGCGGACAGAAAACAGGCCTGGAACGCCAGACTGCGCACGATCAGGTCGCGGCCCAGCACCAGTTGTGCGCGCATCACCGACCAATGCGGGCGCAATTCGGTGCTCGCCCGCACGACTGCGCCGACGAACAGCGCACCGGCGACGCCCTGGCCGATCACGTTCGCCACGGCCGATCCCACCAGCCCGAGCCGTGGGAATCCCAGCAACCCGTGGACCAGGAGGGGGCACAACACCGCTGATACACCGAAGCCGAACACGACGAAACGTAGTGGCGTCACCGTGTTCTGAACTCCACGCATCCATCCGTTTCCGGCCAGCGACACCAGGATGAACGGCACACCCAGCAGTGCCACGCGCAGCCACGCGACGGCCTCGGCAGCGATGTCCCCTCCGCCGGTCAGCACCGAGACCACGGGCTCGGCGGCGAGCTGCATCACCGCGACGATGGCGATACCGATCGCGAAGGCCAACCAGGTTGCCTGCACACCCTCACCGACGGCGTCGCGTTCGCGGCCTGCACCGTGCATGCGGGCCGCTCGCGCGGTCGTGCCGTAGGACAGGAACGTCAGCTGCGTGCTGACCTGGGCCAACACGAGCCCACCGATGGCCAGGCCGGCGAGAGCGAGCGCGCCGAGCCGGCCGACCACGGCGGCGTCGAACAACAGGTACAGGGGCTCGGCAGCGAGGACGCCGAGAGAGGGCAACGACAGACCGAGGATCTTTCGAGCCGTGACCGGGGTGGAACTCACGACGCCGACAGGGCCTCACGCAGCGCATCGATCACGTCGGGCAGGTCGCCGGTCGCGGTGTAGCCGGCTGCATTGCGGTGCCCGCCACCGCCGAGCGCGCACGCCACCGCCGACACGTCGACCTCGGTCTTCGACCGCAGAGAGACCACCCAGACCGACCCGAAATCCTGTTGCTTGAGTACCGCGGCGACCTCGGCCTCGGAGGTGGTGCGCACGATGTCGATCACGCTCTCGATCTCCTCGGACCGCAGTCCGGCCGAATCCTCGCTCCTGATGACGGCGTACACCAGCCCTCGTCCGTCGGCTGCGTCGGGAAGCAACGATGCCGAACCGAGCACCGACCCGAGCATCGGCAACCAGTCGAACGGGTGAGTGTCGAGCAGCTTGCGGGCGATGTGAGCCCCGTCGATCCCCGTGGCCAACAGTCTCTCGGCCAGCAGATGAGAACCCGGGCGAACCCAGCGGAACGACCCGGTGTCGGTGACCAGACCCGCGAACAGCAAGTGGGCCAGATCGGCATCGATCTCGACGCCCCACCGATCGAACAACCGCGCGATGACGGCGGTGGTGGACTCAGCAGACGCGTGCACCACATTCAGCGTTCCGAATCGTGTGTTGCTGCGGTGATGATCGATGACGAGGCTGGCCGACGCCGTATCGAGTCGGTCGCCCAGCGAACCCAGCCGCCCCCTGCTTCCGGCGTCGACCGTGACCACCAGATCGACGGACTCGCTGACCTCGTCTGCGCCGACGAGAAGGTGTCTACCCGGTAATTCGTCCATCGACTCGGGCAGGGACGCCGGTGCTGCGAATGCCACCTGAACGGTCGCGCCGCGACGTTCGAGCACCGAACCGAGCGCAAGCCCACTACCGATCGTGTCGGCATCGGGTTGAACATGACACAGCACGGTCACCGAGGATGCACGTTCGAGCATCTCGATCGCCCGCGCCAGATCCTCGTCGGCCTCCGACACTGCCCCCGAACCGTAGGACATGTCAGTCGGCTTCGGCGGGCTCGACGCCTGCAGGAGTGGAGCCTGCGGAATGACCATCTGTGTCTGCGACTTCGCGTGGAGCTTTGTACGGATCCGGGTCCCCGGCGGGCTTGGCGTTCGCACGCGCGCGGGCCAGTTCTTCGTCGGCCACGCGGGCGCGTTCGAGCAGGTCTTCCATGTGGCGTGCGGTGTCGGGCACCGTGTCGGTCACGAACGTCAACGTCGGCGTGTACCGCACACCCGTTCCGGCTCCGACCTTCGAGCGCAGCACGCCCTTGGCCTTCTCCAGCCCTGCCGCGGCGGCCTGCAGATCGGGCGGAGTATCGAGGTCTTCACCCATCACGGTGTAGTACACCGTGGCGTCGTGCAGGTCGGCGGTCACCTTGGTGTCGGTGATGGTCACGAATGCCAGCCGTGGATCCTTGATCTCGTGATCGATCGCCGTTGCAACGATGGCGGCGATTCGCTTGGACAACTTTCGAGCCCTGGCCTGATCCACCACGACAATCACACTCCTCTTTCATGGCCGAACGTCGATTCTGTTCCGACGAAGCGGCGGTTGTGCACTTCTCGTCCGCCGAGCAGCGCTCGGCGGACTTCCCGGATCAATCCTCGGGTCCGAAGATTCTCCGGCGTACTGCCAACAGTTCCAGATCGTGGCGTTCGGCGACATGCCGTTCGCACTCGTCCAGTTTGTCGTGCAGTAGGTCGACGTCGGTACCGGCCGCGGCAACCCCCAGCAGGGACCGCCGAATACGTTCTCGCTCACCGGTTTCGGCAGCCGAGACTCCCAGCCGTTGCAGATCACCGAGCACCGGTTCCACCATCGACCGTTTCTCGGCGAGCGAACGCACATCCCCCAACAACACGTCCAACTCCAGAGCACCCAGATACACGCTGACGTCCTTCGATCAGCTTCGACGACAAAGCCGGTGGCGGTACATCTGTCGTACCACCACCGGCTCGAAAGTCGGAGCGCAGTGTCACTCCCCTGGCTTCACCACCGAGCCGACGCGACCGGGTGCGGAGCCGAAAGGCTCCGCATCCGTTCTAGTCGCGCGGCTTTTCACGGAGCTCGTACGCCTCGATGACATCGCCCACCTTGATGTCGGAGTACGTCACCGTCAAACCACATTCGTAGCCCTCGCGGACCTCCGTCGCGTCGTCCTTCTCGCGACGGAGCGAGGAGATCGTGACGGTTTCCGCGACAACGGCGCTGTCTCGGATGAGTCGCGCCTTGGCGTTGCGACGGATCGTACCGGAGGTGACGAGGCAACCGGCGATGTTTCCGACCTTGGAGGAACGGAACAGCGCGCGGATCTCGGCCTGCCCGAGGGCAACCTCTTCGTACACCGGCTTGAGCATGCCCTTGAGGGCCTTCTCGATCTCGTCGATGGCCTGGTAGATCACCGAGTAGTACCGGATGTCGACGCCTTCACGGTTGGCCAGCTCGGTGGCTTTGCCCTCCGCTCGAACGTTGAAGCCGATGATGATCGCGTTGGATGCCGACGCCAGGTTGACGTTGGTCTCCGTGACGCCACCGACACCGCGGTCGATGACGCGCAGTTCGACCTCGTCGTCGATCTCGATTCCGAGCAGCGCCTCTTCGAGCGCTTCCACGGTTCCCGAGTTGTCACCCTTGAGGATCAAGTTCAGCTGCGAAGTCTCCTTCAGAGCTGCATCGAGATCGTCGAGGCTGATGCGCTTGCGGCTCTTGGCTGCCAGAGCGTTGCGCTTGCGCGCATTTCGACGGTCGGCGATCTGTCGAGCGATTCGGTCCTCGTCGACCACCAGAAGGTTGTCGCCTGCACCGGGCACCGACGTGAAGCCGATGACCTGCACGGGACGAGACGGCATCGCTTCGGTGACGTCCTCGCCGTGCTCGTCGACCATGCGACGAACGCGTCCGTATGCGTCACCGGCGACGATCGAGTCACCGACACGCAAGGTTCCGCGGGCGATGAGCACGGTCGCGACCGGGCCGCGACCACGGTCGAGGTGTGCCTCGATGGCGACACCCTGAGCGTCCATGTCCGGGTTGGCGCGCAGATCGAGCGACGCGTCGGCCGTCAGCAGCACTGCTTCGAGGAGGGCATCGATGTTGGTGCCCTGCTTGGCGGAGATGTCGACGAACATCGTCTCGCCGCCGTATTCCTCGGCGACCAGACCGTATTCGGTGAGCTGCTGCCGGATCTTGTCCGGGTTCGCGCCCTCCTTGTCGATCTTGTTCACCGCGACCACGATCGGCACGTCGGCTGCCTGTGCGTGGTTGATGGCCTCCACCGTCTGCGGCATGACGCCGTCGTCGGCTGCGACCACCAGGATCGCGAGGTCGGTGGCCTTGGCACCACGGGCACGCATGGCCGTGAAGGCCTCGTGACCGGGGGTGTCGATGAACGTCACGAGACGCTCGTTGCCTTCGAGCTCGGTCAGCACCTGGTACGCACCGATGTGCTGCGTGATTCCGCCGGCCTCGCCTTCGCGCACCGTGGTGTTGCGAATCGAGTCCAACAGTCGCGTCTTACCGTGATCGACGTGGCCCATGACGGTGACCACCGGGGGACGCTGCTCCAGATCGTCCTCGCCGCCGGCATCCTCGCCGTAGGTGAGGTCGAACGAGTCCAGCAGCTCACGATCTTCGTCCTCGGGACTGACGACCTGAACGACGTAGTTCATCTCGCCGCCGAGAAGCTCCAGCGTCTCGTCGTTGACGGACTGCGTCGCAGTGACCATCTCACCGAGGTTGAACAGGGCTTGCACCAGTGCAGCCGGGTTCGCGTCGATCTTGTCCGCGAAGTCCGACAGCGATGCGCCGCGGGCGAGACGAATGGTCTCACCGTTGCCGCGGGGCAGCCTGACGCCGCCGACTGCGGGAGCCTGCATGCTCTCGTACTCGGCGCGCTTCGCCCGCTTCGACTTGCGGCCACGACGAACTGCTCCGCCGGGACGACCGAATGCACCTGCTGCTGCGCCGCGCTGACCGGGGCGTCCACCGCCACCGGGACGACCACGGAAACCACCTGCGGGAGCGCCGCCTGCGGGGGCACCACCGGGAGCGCCGGGAGCGCCGCCACCGCGGTAGCCACCGCCACCGCCGCCGCCCGGGCGTCCGCCCGGAGCACCACCGGGACGACCGGGGCGACCTGCTGCGGGGCCGGGACGTGCCGAACGGGTCGGCATGGCACCGGGGTTGGGACGAGGAGGCATCGAGCCGGGGCTCGGACGAGGTCCGGCCTGGCCCGGTGCGGGACGGGGCCCACCCTGCCCTGGAGCCGGACGACTGCCACCGGACGGTGTTGCGGGACGAGGCCCACCTTGTCCGGGAGCGGGGCGTCCGCCACCGGGGCGCGGAGCACCGGGAGCGGGTCGAGGAGCTGGACGCTCCACGGGAGCCGAGGAGTACGGGTTGTTACCGACACGCGGGGCCTTGGGGCCGGGCTTGGGGCCGGGACCTGCGGGCTTCGGAGCGGCCGGGGCCGAGGCAGCGTCGCTGGTGGCAGCCGACGCGGCGGGAGCCTGCTCGACCGGAGCGGCCGGAGCTGCGGGCTCGGGGGTAGGCGCTGCGGGGGCCGGAGCCGGCGCGGCAGCCGGAGTCGCGGGTGCAGCGGGTGCTGCCTCCACGGGAGCTTGCGCTGCGGGTGCTTCCGGCTCTGCCGGACGCGGTGCCGGCTTGGGGCCGGGACGGGGTCCGCCCGGTTTGGCGGCACCCGGCTTCGCGGTGCTGCTCGCTGCCCGATCGGCCGCTGCGCGACCGTTCGGTGCAGCTGCGGCCGGTGCCGACGCGTCCGTGTTCTCGGACGGGAAGGATTCACGCAGTCGACGCGCCACGGGGGCTTCGACTGTGGATGATGCGGACTTGACGAACTCGCCTTGCTCTTTGAGCCGTGCGAGTAGTTCCTTACTGGTGACACCGAGTTCTTTTGCCAACTCGTGCACGCGGGCCTTGCCTGCCACTGCTCTCCTCACTGAGAGGCCGAGCGAGGCTTGGTGCCCGCACGACCTCGGGTTATCTCCGATGGACGTTCATCGTTGGTGCTTCACGGTGTGCTCATCAGTGCTGTTGCCTGTTCTTGTCGACGGGTGTTGCTCTTGTCGTGTCCTCGACCTGCAGTTGTTCGTGCTCGTCGAGCACGGCTGTCACTGCGGACGATTCCACATTTCCCGATATCCGAAACGCACGACCGAAGACTCGGCGTCGTTCCGCATTGTGCAGGCACTCTCGGTTGTAGTGCAACCACGCACCACGGCCGGACATCGAATGCCGGACATCGGGGACGAGAGCGAATTCGTGCGAACCAGCTTCTCGAACCACGATCCTCAACAGATCGGCGGCCGGCACTCGCTCCCTGCACCCGATGCATGTACGAATCGGCCGGCTTGTCACTGCCGGATACTCGCGTTCATGCCCCTGGGCGGAGAGGTCGTTCCCGAACCATCGACCACTCTACCGCTGTATTGCCCCGAACTCCGCATTCCGGCCCTACGCGCTGGTCGTCTCGGGTGCCGCCGCATCGCTGCGGATGTCGATGCGCCAACCGGTCAACCGAGCAGCCAGTCGGGCGTTCTGCCCTTCCTTGCCGATGGCCAGGGAGAGCTGGTACTCGGGAACCACGACACGGGCCGCACGGGCAACCGCGTCGACGACGGTCACCGAAACAACTTTCGACGGGGACAGTGCATTCCCGACGAACGTGGCCGGGTCCTCGTCGAAGTCGATGATGTCGATCTTTTCGCCTGCCAGTTCGCTCATCACGTTGCGCACGCGCTGACCCATCGGTCCGATGCAGGCACCCTTGGCGTTGAGCCCGGACACGGTGGACGCGACGGCGATCTTCGAGCGGTGCCCCGACTCGCGAGCCACTGCCACGATGTCGACCGAGCCGTCGGCGATCTCGGGAACCTCGAGGGCGAACAGCTTGCGCACCAGATTCGGGTGCGTGCGCGAGAGCGTGATCTGCGGACCCCGGTTACCCCGGGCGACTCCGACGACGTAGCACTTGATGCGCTCGCCGTGCTCGTAGCTCTCGCCCGGCACCTGCTCTGCGGGCGGCAGCAGGCCGTCGGCTCCGTTGGCGTCACTTCCGATACGGACGATCACGGTGCCCTTCGCATTGGCACGCGTGTCACGCTGGA
The DNA here is from genome assembly GCF_002259095.1 of Rhodococcus sp. 05-2254-2. Lineage (NCBI taxonomy): Bacteria > Bacillati > Actinomycetota > Actinomycetes > Mycobacteriales > Nocardiaceae > Rhodococcus > Rhodococcus sp. 05-2254-2. The sequence goes on from NZ_NOZJ01000019.1 coordinate 231,443, forward strand.
TGACACCGTTGACGATCTCACCCTCGTGCGTGGAGTACTCACCGAACGACCGCTCGTGCTCGGCGTCGCGCAGGCGCTGCAGGATGACCTGACGCGCCGTGGTTGCCGCAATGCGTCCGAAGCCTTCCGGGGTGTCGTCCCATTCGGAGATCAGATTGCCGTCGGCGTCGAGTTCCTTGGCCATCACCCGAACGGAGCCGGTCTTGCGATCGACGTCGATCCAAGCGTTGGACTGGTGACCCTCGGTGTGCCGGTAGGCCGTCAGCAGCGCAGTCTGGATCGTCGAGATCACCATCTCGATCGGAATTCCCTTGTCCGCCTCGATGGCACGCAATGCGGCTATGTCGATATTCACTTGTCCGACCCTTCTTCCGGTGCTTCCACGTCCACGATCTCATCGGTGTTCGCGGGTGACGGCCTACTGCCGACCACGCCACCCGCCAGGTCCATCTCTTCGGCGCTCGGCCGGGAGAACTCCACCTGTACAACAGCTTTCACAACATCGGACAAGGCAACGGGGCGAGTCGACAGCACACCCTTCTCCTTGATCACCACGGTGACCGAATCACCGTCGAGTACCCCGACGCGACCGTCGAACTTGCCGTCGGCCAGTTCGATACGCACTTTGCGTCCGCGAGCCCGACGCCAATGCCGTGCCTCGGTCAGTGGGCGGTCGATTCCGGGGGTGGTGACTTCCAACGTGTACGGAGCTTCCCCGAAATCCGTCACGGCATCGAAGGCATCCGAGATCTCGCGGCTCAGTTCCGGGAGAGCGTCGAGGTCGATTCCCTCTTCGCGATCGACCATGATCCGCACTGCACTGTGCTTTCCTGCGGCGACGACGTTCACGTCTTCGAGGTCGTAACCCCGTTCTCGAACGAGGTCGGCGAGCAGTTCGACAACCCTTTCCTTGGACGGAACAGGCATGTCGCGAACTCCTCGTGTGTAGTTGTGGGCGATCCGGCGTACGGCAGCAGGACTGCGTTTGGTGAACCAACAGCCTACCGCCCCGCAGGCAGTGCTCGTGACCACGATCGGCCGACGCGACACACGGGCACGGCACGTGCGAGCGCCGCGGTCTGGCACGATATCGGAGTGCCAACGCCGACCGTCCCCTTCGCGCTCAGTCGCCGCGGGTTGTTCCGACTCGCCGGCGTCGCTGCTCTGTCCGCGGCCACCGTGTCGACTGTTGCGGCCTGCGGTCAGGAGACGATCTCGGGTCCTGCCCTCGACACCCTGACTGCGCAGTTGCGCGCTGCCCGCGCCGACGCCGCGGATGCCACCGCGGCCGCGACGGTGATCGCCGACTACGCCGCCGCCCTGGGGATCGTTGCGGCGCAGCGGACCGAGCACGCCGATGCGCTCGACACCGAGATCGCCCGCGCCACCGGTGCCTCGACCGAGACGTCGTCGGTCACGGCCACCACGACACCCGTTCCCACGACGCCGCCGCCCGATCTCGCCGCCGTGCGAGAGATGTTGACGGCCTCCGCTCGCAGCGCGGCAGATGCGGCTCGCAACGAAAGCGGTTACCGAGCAGGCCTTCTCGGTTCCATCAGCGCCTCGTGCACGGTCTCGGCCCTGGTGGTGCTGGCATGAGCGATCTCGGCCCGGAACAGCAAGGCCTCGTCGATGCACTGGCCGCCGAGTATGCGGCGGTGTTCGCCTACGGCGTCGTCGCGGCATTCTCCAACCCCACCCGCGCCGAGGTGGTGGCGTCGAACACTGCCGCTCACCGTGCACGCCGAGACGCGACCATCGATGCGCTCCAGGCAGCGAGCGTCACTGTGCCACTGCCCGATCCGGCGTACGCGTCGCCGTTTCCGGTGACCGACGCGATCTCGGCTGCACAGTTGGCCGCGCAGGCCGAGATCGACACGAGCATCGCGTGGCGTTCGCTGATCGAACGCAGCCGCTCGGGAGCGACCCGCGACATGGGGGTGCAAGCGTTGACCGACGCCGCGGTGCGCCTCGCGACGTGGCAGCAGATTCTGGGCGTCAGTCCGTCGTCGACGGCATTTCCCGGCCAACCGTGAGCCCTTGTTCCGGTCCGACGGAACGCCCCGGCATGAACAGCGCCGCCACCAGTCCGATCGCCACTGCCCCAGCGCCGACGAGCAGAGCGGGTGCCAAGGCGTCGGTGTAACCGGTGGGTGTCAGTGATCCACCGGCTCCGATGAACACCGCTGTCAGTACGGCGATGCCGAGCGCGATACCCACCTCTCGCACAGTGGAGTTCGCACTGCTCGCGGTGGCGTGATCGTCGTCCTTCATATCCCGCAGCACCGCGGTGGCGGACGGAGCGAACGTCAGCCCCATGCCCACGCCCGCCATCAGCAGGGCCGGGACCATCGACGAATACTCGGTGTCGGGTCCCAGAATCAGCGCCATCCACACGAGCGAGACCGACTGCAGCGACAGGCCGCCGACCAACAACCCGCGCAGTCCGACGCGCTCGGCGAGCAGACCTGCGATCGGTGCGACCACCATCGGTGCTGCAGTCCACGGCAGCGTGCGTAGGCCTGCCTGGAACGGCGTGTAGTTCATCACGATCTGCAGGTATTGCGCGAGGAGGAACACCGCCCCGAACATGCCGAGCGAGAACGTGATTCCGATGATGTTGGCGAGGGTGAAGCTGCGCGAACGAAAGAGTACGAGCGGCAGTACCGAGTGCCGGGTGCGCGAGGCGCGCAGGACGAACGCGACGAGCAGCACCGCCGAGCCGATGAAGCCAGCGAGCACCGTGGCCGACGCCCACCCGTCGTCGTTGCCGTGGACCACCGCCCACACCAGAAGGAAGACACCGCCACCTGCGAGGACAACGCCGGGCAGATCGAGCGGTTGGATGCGCCCTGCTGTTTCCTTCAGCGCTACGTACGCCAGCGGAACTGCAACGAGGGCCACCGGAACGTTGATCCAGAAGATCGCCTGCCAGGAAATCCCGTCGACGACGGCTCCGCCGACCACCGGTCCCAGCGCGACACCGAGTCCGGAGACTCCACCCCATATCCCGATCGCCATCGCACGCTTGCCCACCGGCACCACCGCGGCGAGCAACGCCAGGGACAACGGCATGATCGCGGCTGCACCGATTCCCTGCACGGCGCGCGCCGCGATGAGCATCGCTGGACTCGCAGCGAGCGCGCTGGCCACCGAGGCGGCGGTGAAAACGGTGATCCCACCGAGGAACACCGTGCGTCTGCCCCATCTGTCGCCGAGCGTCGCCGCCGTCAGCATGAAGGTGGCGAAGCTGAGGGTGTACGCGTTGAGGAACCACTGCAGCTGTCCGACGGAGGCGTTCAGGTCCTGCTGGATGACCGGGAGTGCACTGGTCATCACCAGATTGTCGAGGGTTGCCATGAACATCGGCAGGGAAGCTGCAAGGATGCCGAGCCACACGGGAACGTTCCGAGCGGCAGGCTGCACTGCTGGTGGAGAGGCTGTGGCGGTCATTGCGGTCGTCCCGTCTCGCGCTTGTAAGCATCGAATGATTACTTGTTGGAGACCGTAAGTTATCGACTGATAACCTGTCAACATGTCCGACCCGTCAGCGCCCAAGCCCAGAGCCACCCGCATGGATGCGGCCGAACGCCGAGAGCTCGTCCTCGACGCGGCGATGCGCGCGTTCGCGCGCGGGGGTTACGCCGGCACAAGTACCGACGCCGTCGCGAAGGAAGCGGGCGTCTCTCAGCCGTACGTGGTCCGTATGTTCGGCACCAAGGTCGAGTTGTTTCGACTGGTGTTCCAACGCTCCGTCGACGGCATCATGGCCGCGTTCGATGCCGTGCTGGCAACGGGCCCGCTCGACCCCGACGACGACGGCACCTGGGCAGATCTCGGTTCCGCCTACGCCGATCTGGTGGCCGATCGCGACCTGTTGATGGTCATGATGCACGGATTCGGCGCAGGCTCGGTACCCGAGATCGGCCGGGCAGCGCGGGAGGGAATGGGTGCCATCTACAGCCGGATACGTGAGGGCACAGGTTGTTCCGAGGATCAGGCACGGCAGTTCATCGCGCACGGGATGCTGCTCAACGTCCTGATGTCGATGCGGGCGCTCGAGCATCCGAACGACAGCGCCGGACTGCACGAGATGACGGTGTGCGCGTTCGGAACCAATCTGATTCCGGCCGATCCCGGCTGACCGTCGGCGCTAGGGACGCATCTCGTACCGGCCGTCGTAGGAGGCGACCTCGTTCCACACCGCCTCGAAACGACCCGCATCGACCACCGGCTTGCGTATGGCGTCCAGGGCCCACTGCTGTTGCGCCGCAGACGACGAGGGCTTCCCGTACAGCGCGACGGCGTAACCGGAGAAATCTCTGATCTGGAAGTCGAAGATCTGGTCCAGCATCTCGGGCGAGATCTCGTCGGCTTGTTCGAGCACGAGATGGCCGTAGACGACGAGCGAGAACAGGTGCCCCACCACGAGCAGGAAATCGAGATCCTTCTGCTGTGCTTCGTCGGGCGCACAGTCCTGGAGAAACGACCTGAACGCCAGTGCCTGCTCGTAGAACCGTCCTACGTTGGGTATCCCGGAGTGCTTGCTGTACAGCGGGTTCCAATCGTGGAACCGGACCGAGCTCGCGCCACGGGCCGGCCCCTGAGCGAAGAAGAAGCTGTCGTCGACCGGCTCTGTTCGACTGCCGACGTCCGGGTAGTCGGTCGGCGAGAACATGTACGCCGGCATGAATTTGAGCATCAGCGCCACGTTGACGTGCACCGTGCCCTCCAGCTTCGGCAGTGTTCCGATCAACTGGGCGGCTTCACGGAAGTAGGTGTGCCTCTCGTATCCCTTGGCCGCGATGACGTCGTGCAACAGACGGACGACCGTTTCACCCTCGGAGGTCACCTTCGCCTTGGTCATCGGATTGAACAGCAGGTAGCGCCGGTCCTCGGGTCCCGCGGCACGGAAGTAGTCGAGCGCCCGCGCGCTGAACAGCTTCATGGCGATCAGCCGGGAGTATGCGTCGACGAATGCGCTGCGAACGTGCGGGAAGTCGGTGACGCGATTGCCGTACAGAATTCGGTTGTTCGCGTGCGTGATCGCCTCGTAGAACGCGTGCTCACAGATGCCGATGGATCCGGTGCAGAGGTTGAACTTTCCGACGTTGACCGTGTTCAGCGCGGCCGAGAAAGCGTCGGCACCGGTGTGCAGGATGTCCTGCTGCCGGACGGGGTAGTTCTCGAGCGCGAACGTGCTGACGAACATCTGCCCGTGGACGACGCTCTCGCGAAGCCGATAGGCCGGGTGCGCGCTGTCGGCCACGAAGAACACGTACGAATCGGGTCCGTCCAGGTCGGTGCGTCGGCCGAACACCGAGACCATGCCCGCGACGTTGCCGTTCCCGATGTAGTACTTCTCCCCCGACGCGGTGAACTCGAGTTCGGAGTCCTCGGGCGTGGGCGTCAACAGCATGTCGGTGGAGTAGACGTCGGCTCCGTGTGCGCGCTCGGACAGTCCGAACGCCATCACACCGCCGCGGTCCAGCTCGCGTGCGGCGCGGCGTTTGGCGTCGTCGTTGGCACTCATCCAGATGGGCCCGAGACCCAGCACGGTGACCTGCCAGGTGTACCAGTAGGCCAGACCGTAGAACCCGAGAACCTCGCTCAGCGCGGCGTTGCGAGCAGCGTCCCATCGCGTGTTCGGCAGTCCCTCCGCATAAGCGGCTGGCGTGGAGAAGGTTGCGAACAGCTTCTGCTCGGCGACGAATTCGAGAAAGTCGGCCGGCCAGACGCTGTCCAGATCGTCCGCCAGAAGCCTGCCTTTGCCGCGACTCTCGAACCACTCGATCAATGCACGCAATTGTCGGCGAGAATCCTCGTCGAGCTCGGCCGGATCGAAGGTTGTCGGATCGAACAGCGCATACTGAGCCACGGTGTGACCTCTCCTAGTCGTTGCCCCGAAGCTACCAGCGGGTAAACGACCGCGCAGAAAGATCGCGAGACTGTTCTACGGGGTGTTTCGCACGGCCTTGACGATCTCCTCGACCGCCGAGTCGATGTCGAGTTCGCGACTCTCACCGCTGAAGCGATCACGGATCTCGACCTTGCCGTCGGCCCAACCGCGGCCGAGAACGACCACGAGCGGAACACCGATCAGTTCCGAGTCCTTGAACTTCACTCCTGGCGAGGCCTTGCGATCGTCGAACAACACCTCGATGCCCTGTGTATCGAGTTGTGTCGCAATCGATTCCGCGCCCGCGCGAGCAGCGTCGTCCTTGTTCGCGATCACCAGGTGGACATCGGCAGGTGCGACCTCCGACGGCCACCGCAGGCCCTTGTCGTCGTGCATCTGCTCGGCGATCACGGCGACCAGACGCGAGACGCCGACGCCGTAGGAACCCTGAGTCAGGCGAACCGGCTTGCCGGTCTCGCCGAGCACGTCGACGGAGAACGCGTCGGTGTACTTGTAGCCGAGCTGGAAGATGTGCCCGATCTCGATTCCGCGAGCACTGACGAGCGGTCCACGACCGTCGGGAGACATGTCGCCGTCACGCACCTCGGCTGCTTCGATGGTGCCGTCGGGGACGAAATCGCGACCGGCGACGAGGTTCACCACGTGCTTGCCCTTGACATCCGCGCCGGTGATCCACGACGTGCCGTCGACCACCCGGGGATCGACGAGGTAGCGAACTCCGTTGGCCTGCAACGCGCGAGGCCCGATGTATCCCTTGACGAGGAACGGATTGGCTGCGAAGTCCGCGTCGGTCAGAAGAGCGAACTCGGCCGGCTCCAGCGACGCCTCGAGGCGCTTCTCGTCGACCTCGCGGTCACCGGGTAGGCCGACGGCGAGCAGTTCCCACTCACCTTCGGCACCCCGCACCTTGAGCAAGATGTTCTTCAGCGTGTCCGCGCCGGTGACGGTGCGTCCGAGATCGGCGGAGTTGGCCCACTCCACCAGGGTCGCGATGGTGGGGGTGTCGCCGGTCTCGTGATCGACGGCAGCGGGCTGCCCCTCGATGGGCAGCGGCGCAGGTGCCGGAGTGGTGACGGCCTCGACGTTGGCCGCGTATCCCGACTCGATGCAGCGCACGTAGGTGTCCTCACCGATGTCGCTCTCGGCGAGGAATTCCTCGGAGGCGCTGCCGCCCATGGCACCGGACGTGGCGGCGACGATGACGTAGCTGACACCGAGGCGGGCGAAGATGCGCTGGTACGCCTCGCGGTGGGCGGCGTAGGACTTCTTCAGTCCGTCCTCGTCCATGTCGAAGGAGTACGAGTCCTTCATCACGAACTCGCGGCCGCGAAGAATGCCTGCGCGGGGACGCTCTTCGTCGCGGTACTTGGTCTGAATCTGGTACAGAGTGACCGGCAGGTCCTTGTACGAGTTGTACTCGGCCTTGACCGTCAGCGCGAACAGTTCCTCGTGGGTGGGACCGAGCAGCATGTCGTTGCCCTTGCGATCCTGCAACCGGAACAGGGCGTCGCCGTATTCGGTCCACCGATTGGTGGTCTCGTACGGCTCGCGCGGCAGCAGTGCGGGCAGGGATATCTCCTGTGCACCGATGGCGTTCATCTCCTCGCGCACGACACGCTCTACCTGGCGCAGCACCCGCAGACCCAGCGGCAGCCAGGAGTAGACGCCCGGCGCGATACGACGGACGTAGCCGGCGCGGACCAACAGCTTGTGGCTGTCGACCTCGGCGTCGGCCGGGTCGTCGCGAAGGGTACGAAGGAACAACTGCGAAAGACGGGTGATCACGGGTTGTCAGACTAGTCGCTCCTGCAGTGCCTGTGAGCAGGCGGCCGTACAGTGAGTAGCCTCGAGCCCGTGCTGATTCTGCTGCCTCCCTCCGAGACGAAGTCCGACGGCGGTTCCGGAGCACCTCTCGATCTGGACCGACTGTCGTTGGCCTCGCTGACTCCGCTTCGTCGAAAGCTCGCCGACGCGCTGGTGGAATTGTCCGCCGACGTCGACGCGTCGATCGCGGCGCTCGGCCTGGGCCCCACCCAGGTGGACGAGATCGAACGCAACGCCCGGTTGTGGACCTCACCCACCACACCTGCGCTGCAGCGGTACACCGGCGTGCTCTACGACGCCCTCGACGCGGCGTCGTTCACCCGGGCCGGTCGCGCCCGAGCGGACGCGCGGCTGTGGATCGGCTCGGCCCTGTTCGGAGCCGTCCGTGCCTGCGACCCGATTCCGTACTACCGACTCTCCGGTGGATCGACCGTTCCGAATTTCGGCACCCTGCGCTCACACTGGAAGCCCGAACTCTCCGACGCCATCGACGCCGAGGACGAGGGGATCGTCGTCGACCTCCGATCCGGCACCTACCAGCAGCTCGGTCCCGTCCCCGGTGCGATCACCGCCACGGTGCTCACCGAGAAGCCCGACGGCACCCGTTCGGTGGTGAGCCACTTCAACAAGCATCACAAGGGCCTGCTGGCACGCGCGTTGACTCTGACCACCGCCGAGCCGAAGGACGTGAAAGCCGTTGCGCGCGTGGCGTCCAAGGCCGGACTGCGAGTCGAAGTGGCATCGAGCACCGAATTGATCGTGCTCACCGAATGAGCGAGATTCCTGGACTGCTCCGCCGCGGCGCCGACGCCTCGGTCGGCAAGACCAAGAGCCAACGCGTCGCCGACGACGTCGCGGATCGACTGGTCTCGATGGACGCGACCGAACTCGGCTCTCGCGCGCTGACGAACATGATCGAGACGATGTACGAAAACGGTTGGCAGCCCATGGATCTGGTGCACGTCGTGCGGCGTCAGCACACGGTGGCCGTGGCCGATCTCGCTGCCGCGGTACTGCTGCATCAGGCCGATCTCGCCGACGCGGACTCGCGGGCTCCACAGGACTGGGTGGATCAGATGTCCACGATCTGCGAGCAGTTCCCGAAGGTTGCGGCCCGGGTCGAGGCCACGCCCGATTTCCTGACCGCGTACCTGACCTCTTCCGGTAAGACCGATTACATCGCGGCCAGTGATCAGTGGCTCGACGTACTCACCCTGCTCGGTCGATGGCAGACACTCCCCCGTTGGCCTCAGCTCGGCCCGAAACCGTCCCAGTGGCCGCGCACTCGTCCCACGGTGACGGGTGTTTCCGGTTCCGACTCCCCGAACACCAAGATGCTGAGCAAGATTCGCGGCTTACTGGCCAAGGCCGACGCCACGGACTTCGAGGAGGAGGCCGAGACGCTGACGGCCAAGGCGCAGGAGTTGATGACGCGCTACTCCATCGACACCATGTTGCTCTCGCAGGGCCACATCGATATTCACGGCCGACGCGTTCATGTCGACGGCCCGCATGCCCCGGCCAAGGCGCAGCTGTTGCACGTCGTCGGAACCGCCAACCGCGTCAAGGCGATCTGGGACCCGGAGTTCGCCGTCGCAACTCTGGTCGGAGCGCCGGTGGACGTGGAGCAAACCGAGTTGCTGTTCACCTCTCTGCTCGTTCAGGCCACACGCGCCCTCGGGCATTCACCGCAGGCGAAGAAGCGCAAGAAGGCCGGATCGGCGGCGTTCGGCAAGGCATTCCTGTACGCGTACGCCGTCCGTATCGGAGACCGTCTGACCGACGCCGATGCGAACGCCCTCGAGGAGGCGAGTCACGAATCCGGTGATCTACTACCGATACTCGCCGCACAGACCGTCGCCGTCGAAGCCGAATTCGATCGACTGTTCCCGACGGCGAAGCCGATGCGCGGCCCACGCCTGGACGCCGAGGGATGGGATTCGGGCCAGGCTGCGGCGGATCGGGCCGATCTCTCGCGCTGAGGTATGTGAGTCGACCGCCCGTTCGCAAGGCAAAATGGTTCTGTGCCCGAAACTCTCGACGACATCATGACGCGAACGTCCGAACTCCTGACCGCCCGTGACATGGCCGCCCTGTCCACTCTGATGGGCGAGCTGTCGACGACCGATGCGGTGCGCATGCTCGAGCGTGTCGACTCGTCTCGACGCGCGGTGTTGTTTCGCCTTCTGCCCAAGGACGAGGCCGTGGCGGTCTTCGAACGCTTCGACGCCACCGTTCGCGGTGAGTTGTTCGAGAGTCTGCGCAGCGACGATGTGATCGCGCTGTTCGAGGATCTCGACCCGGACGACCGTGTCGAATTGCTCGACGAACTCCCCTCCAATGTCGCGCATCGACTGTTGGTGGGCCTGTCCCCCGACGAGCGCGCACTCACCGCGCCCATGCTGGGGTACGACCGCGGGTCGGTCGGCCGCCGGATGAGCCCGGAGTTCGTTCGGCTACGGACCGCCGCGACCGCCGGCGACGCACTCGTCGCCGTGCGGCGGACCGGCTCGGACGCCGAGTCGGTGTATCTGTTGCCGATCACCGACGATCACCGAACTCTGCTGGGGGTGGTGACCCTCGCCGATCTGGCGACGGCGGCACCGAGCACTCCGGTCGGGGATCTGTACTCGGATCATCCTGTGGTCGAGGCCGATTCGTCGGCGGAGGAGGCTGCACGGCTGTGCTTCGAGCACCGCAGTCCTGCGGTGGTGGTGGTCGATTCCGAGCAACGGCTGATCGGCATTCTCACACTCGAACAGTCCTCTCGAATCCTGGAGGAAGCCGAGGACGAGGACGCCGCTCGCGCGGGTGGCTCGGAGCCGCTGCGTCGGCCGTATCTGTCCACGCCGGTGCTGTCCATCGTTCGCTCGCGCGTGGTGTGGTTGCTGGTGTTGGCGCTGTCGGCCATCCTCACGGTGCAGGTTCTGGAGATCTTCGAGCACGCGCTCGCCGCAGTCGTCACTCTCGCGCTGTTCATTCCGCTGCTGACCGGGACCGGCGGCAACACCGGCTCGCAGGCCGCGACCACTGTCACGCGGGCACTCGCACTGGGCGACGTGCGACCGCGCGACATCGCCGCCGTGCTGTTTCGCGAGGTTCGCGTCGGCGCGACGATGGGTGCGATGCTCGGCACCCTGGGCTTCGTCATCGCCGGACTCGTCTACGACTGGCACCTCGGGGTCGTCATCGGTACGACGCTGTTGTCGATCTGCACTCTCGCAGCCACGGTCGGCGGTGCGATGCCGCTGATCGCCAAGAAGATCGGGGTGGACCCGGCGGTCTTCTCGACGCCCTTCATCTCCACCTTCTGCGACGCGACGGGGTTGATCGTCTACTTCCTCATCGCCAAGGCCGTACTGGGCGTGTGATCGGCCCTGCTCGTCAGCCCTTCTGGGCGTCTTCCTGAGCGGCCTGTGCCTGCGCGACCTGCTCCGGGGTGAAGCGAATGAACACCGCAGCGATTCCCGCGACCACGGCGCAGACTGCGCAGCAGAAGAGCGCGAACATGTAGCCCGAGCTCAACGCGTCGAGTTGGCTGTCGTTCATCAACGTTGCCGGTCCGGAGATGCCACCGAGAGACAAGGTTCGAGAGGTCACCAGCGCACCGATCACGGCCAGCGCCAGCGGCCCGCCGAGGGTCTGGGCAACCAGGGCGATGGCGGTCAACGGGCCGATCTCGGTGGGGCTGACTCCAGCGATGGCGCACAGCGGGAGTGGCACGACCGTCAGGCCGACGCCGAATCCGATGCCGATGACGGGGAAGAACAGTCCGGGGAAGTACGACGAGTCGGCGTTCATCGTCGCGACCGACACCATCAGCCACCCGACCATGATGACGGCACCGCTCAGTATCAGCCACCGTGGGGCGATGCGCGTCACCAGCTGCGAGGCGAGGAATGCGGCGGCACCGAGTCCGAAGGCGAACGGCACGAACGCCAGGCCCGCATGCAACGGGCTGTATCCCAGGATGTCCTGGACGAACAGTGCCACGTAGGCGGCGAGGCAGAACATCACGCCACCGGCGAAGAAGATGGCCACGAACGTCGCCACCCGGTCTCGGCTGCCGAACAGCGAGAACGGCAGCAATGGGTTGTCGGCACGACGCTCGACCAGCAGGAACAGCCCGAGGAAGAGCAGACCGGCGATCAGCGAGACGATGACGATCGGATTGGTCCAGCCGAGTTCGGTGCCCTCGCTCAGAGCGAGCACCACTCCGGTGCAGCCCAGCGTCGCCAGAATCGCTCCCGGCACGTCGAGCGGTAGCTTCGCCCCCACCGTCTCCTGCAGCGACACGACTGCGAGCACCACGATGACGACACCGATCGGCACGTTGATCAGGAAGATCCACCGCCACGACACCTCGGTCAGCGCACCGCCGATGATCAGGCCTGCGATGGAGCCGACACCGGTCATGGCCGCGTAGATCGCGATGGCCTGGTTTCGTACCGGGCCCGGCGCGAAGGTGGTCGCCACCAGCGCGAACGCCGTGGGCGACGCCACCGCGGCTCCGACGCCCTGGAGCGCGCGCGCCGCTACCAGCGTCGCCTCGTTGACCGCGAGCCCGCACAGCAGGGACGCGATGGTGAACAGCACGACGCCGGCCAGGAACATCTTCTTGCGACCGAAGGCATCACCGAGTCTGCCGCCGAGGAGCATCAGCCCGCCGAAGGCGAGGGCATACGACGTGAGCACCCAGTTGCGTCCGGCATCGGACAGGCCCAGATCCGCCTGCAACGGAGCAAGTGCCAGATTGGCCACGGTGCCGTCGAGCACCACCATCAATTGCAGGCCGCTCAGGACGATGATCGCCAACCCGAACGCTCGGGTCGTCACCGGGTACTTGACCTCGGTACTGGAGGTATCGGACATCGATGATTCAGGCACGGGCGTTCACGTTACCGGCGTGTACAGAGAAACCGGCAACGGTTCCGATGACCACGATCGCCGGAGGCCTGATCTCCGCGTCGCGAACCGCATCGGCGACGGTGCTCAGAGACGCGCGAACTTCACGCTGGGTGCGCATGGTGCCCTCCTGGACGACGATCACCGGGGTGTCGGACGGCCGACCACCGGCGATGAGAACGTCGGCGAACAGCCCGATGCGTTCGACGGCCATCAGCAACACGATGGTGCCCTTGAGTTTGGCCAACGCGTCCCAGTCGACGAGCGAATCGGGATGGTCGGGTGCCACATGGCCGCTGACAACGACGAACTCGTGGGTGACGGCGCGATGCGTCACCGGGATCCCGGCGGACGAGGGCACCGAAATGGCGCTGGTGATGCCGGGCACCACGGTGACCGGAATTCCCTCGGCAGCGAGCGCTTCGAGTTCCTCGTATCCCCTGCCGAACACGTAGGGGTCGCCGCCCTTGAGTCGGACGACGAACTTGCCTGCCTTCGCCCCGTCGATCAGCGCCTGGTTGATCGCCTCCTGCGCCATCGCGCGGCCGTACGGAATCTTCGAGGCATCGATGACCTCCACGTGCGGGCCCAGTTCGGCCAGCAGCTCGGGCGGCGCGAGCCGATCGGCCACCACGACATCGGCATAGGCGAGCAGCCTGCGCCCGCGGACGGTGATGAGGTCCGGATCGCCGGGTCCGCCACCGACCAACGCGACACCCGTCAACGGCGCACGGTCCGAGTCGGCGACCACACCGGACTGCAGGGCTTCCATGACGGCGTTGCGTACCGCGGCCGATCGACGGTGCTCACCGCCGGCGAGCACTCCGAGGGTCAGCCCGTCCCATTCGGCGGACGCCGGGGTGACCGCGGTGCCGTCCTTGGCGATGTCGGCTCGCACACAGAAGATCTTGGACGCGGTGGCCTCGGCGACGATGGCGATGTTGGTCGCGGCCTCGTCGGTGCACGCGACGGCGTACCAGGCGTCGGCGAGATCGCCCTCGCGATAGTCACGCAACTCCATGGTCACCTGACCGGCAGTTGCCATCGCCTCCACAGCGGGTGTGGCCTCCCGTGTGATGACGTGAACCACGGCACCGCAGGAGATGAGCAGCGGCAATCGGCGCTGCGCGACGGTGCCGCCACCGACCACGACGACGCGTCGACCTTCCAGATTGAGGCCGACCAGATAGGGAGAGTCAGTCGCGTTCACGAGAGGAAACGCTACCGCGCGCGCTGCACCCGCTTCTCGTCCCATACGGGCTCGTTCGATTCGTAGGCCTGACCGGTGCTGCCGAACACGAGGAATCGGTCGAAGCTGCGCGCGAACCAGCGGTCGTGGGTCACGGCGATGACGGTGCCGTCGAACGCGGCGATGGCGTCTTCGAGTGCGTCGGCGGACATCAGGTCGAGGTTGTCGGTCGGCTCGTCCAGCAGCAGCAGGGTGGCCCCGGAGAGTTCGAGCAGCAGAATCTGTACGCGCGCCTGCTGGCCACCGGAAAGATTGTCGTAGGACTGTTCGGCGGCTCGGGCCAGACCGTAGCGGTCCAGTGCCCGGCCTGCGGCCTCCCGGCCCATGCCGTCGCGGTGTTCGTTGCCCATGTGCAGGATGTCGAGGAGTGTGTTGCCCGCGAGATCGGGCCGAGTGTGGGTCTGCGCGAACAGGCCGGGCCGAACGCGAGCGCCGAGCACCGCGGTGCCGGTGTGCGGAACGGGATCGAGTGCCAGTTCCTGAACCGGCTCGTGCTCCTTCTCCGGATCGGTTCCACCGTTGGCGAGCAAACGCAGGAAGTGAGATTTGCCGGAACCGTTGGAGCCCAGCACGGCGACGCGGTCTCCGTACCAGATCTCGGTGTCGAAGGGCTTCATCAGTCCGGTCAGTTCCAGTGCCGTACACACCAACGCGCGCTTGGCTGTGCGGCCGCCGCGCAGACGAACGGTGACGTGCTGCTTCAACGGCACCGCTTCCGGCGGTCCGGCCTCCTCGAACTTCGCCAATCGAGTCTGGGACGCGTGGTAGCGCGCAGCGACCCCGTCGTTGAACTTTGCCTTCTCCCGCAGGCGCAGCACCAGTGCACGGAGTTTGACGAGTTCCTCGTCCCACCGCCGTCGCAGTTCGTCGAGCCGAGCATTCCGGTCCTCACGCGCAGCGTGATACGTCGCGAACCCGCCGCCGTGCACCCAGGAAGTGGCACCGCTGACGCCCGGTTCCAGGGTCACGATCCGATTCGCGGCGTTGGCGATGAGCTCCCGGTCGTGACTGATGAACAGGACGGACTTGTCGGAATCACGAATGGTCGATTCGAGCCAGCGCTTGCCCGGCACATCGAGGTAGTTGTCCGGTTCGTCGAGAAGCAACAGATTGTCCGAGCCCGCGAACAACGCTTCGAGCACCAGGCGCTTCTGCTCACCGCCACTGAGAGTCGATGCAGCGCGCCACTTCGCGCGGTCGAACGGCATTCCGAGGGCCGCCGTGGTGACCTTGTCCCAGAACGGTTCGAGGTCGTAACCGCCGACATCGCCCCAATCCGACAGGGCCTGCGCGTATTTCATCTGGGTCTTCTCGTCGTCGACCTCGATCATCGTGTTCTCGGCAGTGTCGAGGGCAGCGGCGGCCGTCCGCACGGCCGGGGACGCAACCGACAGCAGCAGATCACGCACTGTCGAGTCGTCTCGTAGCTGGCCGACGAACTGCCGCATCACTCCGAGCGAGCCCGAACTCGACACCGATCCCTCGTCGGGGGTCTCGTCACCCGCGATGATGCGCGTCAGCGTGGTCTTACCGGTTCCGTTGGGCCCGATGAGGGCGGTCTTGGCACCGTCGCCGACACGAAACCCGACACCGTTGAGCAACTGCCGCCCGTCGGGCAGGAAGTAGACGATGTCGTTGAGTTCGAGGTGGGCCACAACGAACCAGCCAACCTCATCGGCCCGGCTATGGCCAATCGTTTACCGTTCGCTAGGCGAGGGCCAGGGTCGACGTCTCGGTGAGCACCTGCTTGCCCGCGTCGTCGACATGAGCATGGTGCACCCGCAACCGGGCGGAGTCGCCGTGCAGAGTCAGCAGCATGACGCCGTTGGCGAACCATGGCCCGGCCTCGGCCTCCCATTCGACACCGGAGGGGCCCACGTGGGCAGCGCGCGCCAGCTTCGACAGAATTCGGGCGGCGGGACGCTTGATGGCCAGCTTGTTGACCGCGCGAATCGGCAGATCGAGTGGATTGCGGAACGGCGACATAGTGAGCTGATACGTGGCCGGTACCTCGCGCCCGCCGACACCGAAGTCCGCGTTCGCCACGTAGGAGCAGTGCACGTCTCCGGACAGCCACATGATCGAGGCGGGTTTGTTCTCGCCGCGGGAGAGCTCACGCGTCAGAGCGGCCATGTCGTTGAACGAGTTGGTGAAAGCGGCCCAGTGTTCGAGATCGAGACCGATCCGCATCTTCTCGGCCACCTTTGCCGACATCGAGCCCCAACTGCCCTGCGCCACAGCCTCGTTCCACTGTTCCAGGTAGTGCAGCGCGGGCAGCATGAGGTAGGGCAACGACGATCCGAACAGCAGATGCCGCGGACTGGTCTCGAGCGCGCGTTCACGTACCCACGCCCACTCCTTCTCGTCGACCATTTCTCTGTTGTCCGGATCCAGGTTTCGAGAGCAGCGCGAATCGATCATGATCAGCCGCGTGTCGCCGAAGTCGCGGTAGAAGCTCCAGCGTCCGGTCTCGGGCCGCCGATCGACTCGTAAAGCGAAGTCGGACAACAACTTCTCGCGCTCTGCGTCACTGGCGGCCGATCGCACCGCGGCATACATCTCATCCTGCGCAAGCTCCTTGGGCGAGAGGTTGCCCAAGTGCTGATACACCCAGTACGACGAATACGCGCCGACCACTCGGTCGTTCCACCAGGGCCGCGTCACGATGTCTCGACGCCAGGAAGCGGATGAATTCCAGTCGTCGCGCAGGTCGTGGTCGTCGAGGATCATGCACGACGGGATGCTCGCCAACAGTGTCCGCACCGGCTCGAGTCCCCAGGACTCTCGGTACAGCCACGAGTACTCCTCGAAATCGCAGATCTCGTTCTCCGCGTCGGTACCGACGGCACTGCGTGGACCCTCGCCGGACCGACGCCGCGCCTGCAGCCGTTCGACGATTTCCGGCGACGGATCGTCGGCGTAGACCTGATCGCCCAGGAGCAGCAAGGCCTGCGGCCACCGGCTCGGGTCCTCCTCGATCAGCGCGTTCCCGAGCCCGGCCAACGCGTCGGCTCCGATCTCCTTCAAGGATTCGTCGCTGTAGTTGTCCCCTCGCCGACAGGATCCGAATGCCAGCGTGACAGGCCCTTCGGCGTCGACCGTGTGAATGGCGGCCCTTCGGCCTTCCGGCGGCCACACTCGACGCTCGTCGACGAACACCTCGTAGTGCACCGAAGAGTTGGCGGGCAGACCTTCCAGTGGCACCAGCGCATAGTGGTGTCCGTGCACGCCCCACGTTCGTTCTTCTGCGCGGACGCCGACGTCGGTCACGACCGTTACGGTCGACGATTCGGCCATCTCGAACCACAGGGTCGCAGTCTCGGTGCCGACGTACCGGACGATCGGGCCGAGTAGGACGAGGCTGTCGGAAGTCATTGGATCCACATTGCCTGCGTCGGCCCGCTTTCGCCAGTCAGTGGCGCGGATCGGTCCTCACGAGCGGGCTGCGATCACAACCTTTCCCCGTACGTGCCCGGTTTCGACCAACCGATGCGCTTCGCGCAGCTGCTCGGCATCGATCGGAGACAGAACCGTCGTGACGGTGGTGCGCACCGAACCCGCATCGACGAGCTCGGCCACCCTGGTCAGTAGCTCGTGCTGGCGAATCAGATCCGGCGTGTCGTGCATCGGACGCGCGAACATGAACTCCCAGTGCCACGAGATCGCCTTCGTCTTGAGCGGCAGAACGTCGAGGGTCTCCGGATCGTCGATCGCCACGATCTGACCGAACGGCGTCAACAGGTCCGCGTAGATCTCGACCTGCCCGGAGGAATGAGCAGTGAACACGTAATCGACGCCGTCGGGCGCTACTCGGCGTACTTCCTCCCGAAGATCGCGTCGGTGATTCACCACCTCGGCTGCACCGAGAGAACGGACCCACTCCTCGGCGTCCTCGTCCGCTGCCGTCGCGATCACGCGGACGCCAGGAACGAGGCCCCGAACCAGCTGCAGCACAACGGATCCCACACCCCCGGTGGCGCCCACCATCAGCAAAGTTCCGGTGGTCTCGGCAGTGATGCGGAGCTTGTCGAACAGACCTTCCCAGGCAGTGATCGCAGTCAGCGGCAATGCCGCAGCCTGTGCGAAATCGAGGGTGGTCGGCTTCTTCGCCACGATGCGTTCGTCCACCGCATGGAACTGCGAGTTCGTTCCGGGTCTGCCGATGTCGCCCGCGTAGTAGACCTCGTCGCCGGGCGCGAACATGGTGACGTCGGCACCGACAGCGCGCACCACACCGGCGGCGTCGAACCCGAGGACCTTCGGGGTGCCCTGCGGATCGTTGCCGGTGCGGACCTTGACGTCCACCGGATTCACCGACACGGCACGCACGTCGACCAGAAGATCGCGCGGGCGCACGGTGGGCAGGTCGAGGACCACATCCGTCAGGCCGGCAGGATCGTCGATCGGAAGCGAGCGGGTGTAGGCAACGGCTTTCATCGTCTCGGTCATACCTACAGGATGGCCCGAACCCCCTGTCCACCGTCAAGGCAGAGCTCGACCACGGCAACGGTGACACCGTCCAGACCGAACCTGGGTACCGTCAACTCCGTCGAACGACCGGCCAGCAGTGCCGCTGCTTCGGCGACGCTGGCGCATCCGACGGCATCGAGCACACGCACCGACACGGTGGGTGTCACGACGGTCGACAGTTCGAGCGCGGAGTACGTCACGCCCCGAACCCCCATGCTCGACGCCACCGCGGCAACCAGGTCGGCTTTCCGGTCGATGGAGGCGATCGCCTCGACGCTCCAGTCCGGTTGCAGCACCGTCGAGATCGCCGCCTCGACGTCGGCGGCATCGACGCCGGCTCGGGCACCTATTCCGACGACGACCCGCATTCTCGCGATCCCTCTACACTCGCGCGTAGTCGACTGCGGCGGCAACGAACCGGGTGATGGATCCGGGATTGCCCGCCGCATGGGTGTGCAGGTACGACGCGTGAACACCGCCCTGCACGAATCCCTCCCGCGCCGCAGTTCTGCCGTCGGGGCTCTGCTTGTGCCAGCCCCACGCGGCCGAGGCGCTCTCGCGCACGTCCACGAGTTTCGTTCGGTGGAACTCGTGGCCGGTGACGCGGGTACCCGCGTCGAACAGTGTGGACGATTCGAGGGCAACCGCATCGCGGTATCCCAGCGTGAGGGTGTTCCCGAATTCCGCGTCCACGTCGACGACCCCGGCCATGGCATGACCGTCCAATCGGCTTGCCAGATACAGCAATCCGGCGCATTCGGCATGAATGGGCAAACCCTTGGCCGCGGCCGTCCTGATATCGGCCAGCAGCAGTTCGTTCGCCGCCAACGCGGCCGCATGCTCCTCGGGGAATCCGCCGGGGAGAACGACTGCCGCTGTGCCGGTGGGTAATCCGTCACGCAGTGGATCGAACACGGCGACGTCGGCCCCGGCTGCGCGGAGCAGTTCGACGTGCTCGGTGTATCCGAAGGTGAATGCCGGGCCACCGGCCACCGCGACGACGGGCGATCCCTCGCAGGTGCCTACCTCGTCCTCCGGGGACCACTGCGGCGCTGTCACCGACGATCGAGCCAGGGCGCTCACTGCCTCGATATCGACGAACCTCGAGACGAGGGCGCTCATCGCGTCGACGGCATCGGTTGCGGCACCGCCGTGTTCGACTGCGGTGATCAGCCCCAGATGCCGTGACGGGACCACCAGTTCGCTCATGCGCGGCAACGCGCCGAGTACCGGAACACCTACCCGTTCGCACGCTTGACGCAACACGTCCTCGTGCCGCTGACTGCCGACGCGATTGAGAATCACACCGCCGATGCGGACGCTGGCGTCGAACGTCGAGAACCCGTGCAGCACAGCGGCAAGCGACTGACTGTGTCCACGGGAGTCGACCACGAGGATCACCGGGGCACCGAGCATCGCGGCCACCCGTGCGGTCGATCCCTCGGCGGAGGCCTCACCCGGTCCGGTCATGTCGATCTTGCCGTCGAACAGTCCCATGACGCCCTCGACGACCGCGATGTCGCAGCCCCGACTGCCGTGTCGGAACAGGGGCCCGATGCGGTCGGCACCGACCATCACGGCGTCGAGGTTGCGGCCCGGGAGTCCGGCCGCGAGCGAGTGATATCCGGGGTCGATGTAGTCCGGACCCACCTTGAACGGTGCGACGGTGCGGCCGGCGTTGCGCAGCGCGCCCATCAGTCCGGTGGCCACCGTCGTCTTTCCGCTGCCCGACGCGGGAGCCGCGATCACCACTGCGGGACAGGACTGGTTCACCATTCGATGCCTCGCTGACCCTTGCGTCCGGCGTCCATCGGATGCTTGACCTTGGCCATCTCGGTGACCAGGTCCGCTGCCTCGATCAGTTCACGGGGCGCGTCGCGTCCGGTGATGACGACGTGCTGATTGCCCGGTCGGCGGGTCAGGACATCGACCACCTCGGCGACGTCGACCCACCCCCACTTGAGCGGGTAGGTGAACTCGTCCAGCACGTAGAAGCGGTGCGACTCCTGCTCGATTCGCCGGGCGATCTCGTGCCAGCCCTCGGCCGCGGCCTCGGCATGATCGACGTCGCTGCCCTTCTTCCGAGTCCACGACCAGCCCTCGCCCATCTTGTGCCATTCGACGGCTCCGCCGACCCCGGTGCTCTCGTGCAGTTCGCCGAGTGTGCGAAACGCCGCTTCCTCGCCGACCTTCCACTTGGCACTCTTGACGAACTGGAACACTCCGACGTCGAAACCCTGATTCCAGGCCCGCAACGCCATGCCGAATGCGGCGGTCGATTTCCCCTTGCCCGGGCCGGTGTGCACGGCAAGGACGGGCAGATTGCGACGCTGACGCGTCGTGAGACCGTCCTGCGGAACGGTTCCGGGGGCCGGTACACCCTGAGGCATCGCGAACCCCCCCTACGCCGCTGCGCGAACGACTGCGGCGACCTGCTCCGCCGACAGATCCGCCAGCGCCACGTAACCGCCGCCGAGGCACGCCGCGAAATCGGCAGCGAGCCCGAGGCGCACCATTCCCGATTCGCAGTCGACGACGACGGAGGCGATCTTGTCCGACGCGATACGCCCCGCGGCGATCCGGGCCCGGCCGACGGGGTCGGTGCCTCCGGTGGCACGGCCGTCGGTCAACGCGACGACCAGAGCGCGGCGCAGCGGGTCCCGAACACGCTCTCGCAGAACGAGTTCCCGTGCCTGCAGAAAACCCTGCGCCAGTGGCGATCTGCCACCGGTCTTCATCTTCCGCAACCGCGTCACCGCCACGTCCACCGACGACGTCGGCGGCAACACCGTCTCGGCTTCCGTGCCGCGCACGGTGATCACCGCAACCTTGTCGCGGCGCTGATACGCATCGCGCAGCAGCGAGAGCACCGCACCGGTCACCGCGGACAGTCGATCTCGCGCAGCCATCGAACCCGAGGCATCGACGACGAAGACGATCAGGTTGCCCTCGCGGCCCTCCTTGATCGCGCCCCGCAGATCCGCGGGCTCGAGCTTCAGCCGGCCGGAGGTGCGGCCGCGGACGACCTGCTGCTCGGCCGCGGCGAACAGGGTGCCAACCAGGTGCAGGCCCTTGCCCGACTCGACGGTGGGACGTACCGATCGTCCGTGCGCGGACCGTGACCGCGAGCGTCGACCAGGCGCACCCTCGCCCACTCCGGGAACCTCGAGCAACCGGGCTCTGAACTGTGCTCCCGGAGTGCCTGCCTGCTTCTCGCTGCCGGTACCCGAGGGCGGCGGTGGTTGCGCCGAATCCTCGTTCGAATTGGAGGACTGTGTGTCGGAGGACGGGGACTGGGAGGCGTCGTCGGGAGCCTCGGGATCGGGAGCTCCCCCACCACCGTCGGGGTCTGGATCCGGATCCGGCTGCTGCTCGGCCTGTTCGACCGCGTCCCGCATGGCGTCGTCCAGTTGCTTGTCGTCGATGCCCGGCTCGTCGAAGGGATCGCGCCGACGCCGGTGCGGCAGAGCCAGTTCGGCGGCAATCCGCACGTCTTCCTCGGCCACGTCGCTTGCGCCTCGCCAGGCGGCGTGGGCGGATGCGGTGCGAGCGAGCACAAGATCGGCGCGCATACCGTCGACGTCGAATGATGCGCAGAGCGCGGCGATACGCCGAAGTTCCTTGTCGCTCAACACCACATCGTCGAGAATCTTTCGGGCGGCCAGAATCTGCTCGGCCACGGCGATGTCCTCGTTGCGGTACTCGGCGGCGAATGCGTGCGGGTCACGCTCGTAGTTCATCCGGCGGCGGACGACGTTCATGCGAACGTCCACGTCCCGCGACGCCGTCACCTCCACTGCCAGACCGAACCGGTCGAGCAGCTGCGGGCGAAGCTCGCCCTCCTCGGGATTCATCGTGCCCACGAGAACGAATTGCGCTGGGTGAGAATGAGAGACTCCGTCACGCTCGACATGCACCCGACCCATCGCGGCCGCGTCGAGCAACACGTCGACCAGGTGATCGTGCAGCAGATTCACTTCGTCGACGTAGAGAACACCACGGTGCGCAGCCGCGAGCAGACCGGGTTGAAACGCACGTTCGCCGTCGCGCAGAACCTTCTCGAGGTCGATGGACCCCACCACTCGGTCCTCCGTTGCCCCCACCGGAAGTTCGACGAGCTTCGCCGGACGCGAGCCGTCCTCGTCTTCCACGGCGGGCAGCAGTGCCGCGAGTGCGCGCACCACCGTCGATTTCGCTGTGCCCTTCTCTCCTCGCACCAGTACACCGCCGATACCGGGGTGCACGGCACACAGAATCAGCGACAACCTCAGCTGATCCTGACCGACGATCGCACTGAACGGATATCCCGGTTCGGGAACACTCCCACTTCGCTGCACAGCCAATTCCCTTCGTGCCCGGAGTTCCGCGCCGGACGTTCGGTCGAGATACGCGAAGCCGAGCGGCGATCTGGCTGACAGGGGAATCTCCTCGAGCGAAGATTCTCCTGAACACAGTGGCGGGACCGCGCCTGATTGACACAGGACTTCTCCGCGACCGACTTCGAACGGAACACTACCGCCGAACGAACGAATGCCACACACGGTAGGGCCGTGTGTGGCATTCGTTTTTGTCGTACTACAGGGAGGTCAGCTCTCGCTCCAGGCGGTGCCGCCACCCCGACGCATCGGCGTGTGCGGGATGCCGTCCTCGAGAACTTCCTCGCCGTCCGGCAGGAAGCCGTGCTTGGCGTACATGTCGACGAGGTAGCTCTGAGCGTTGATCCGGCACGGGGCCGAACCGACCTCGGCAAGCGCGGCTCGCAGAATTCGCGTGGTGTGGCCCTGTCCCCTGGCCGAGCGCTGCGTGCAGAGCCGGCCGATACGGAACGCCTTCTCGCCGTCGTCGTGCTCCTCGAGCAGGCGAAGTGTGCACACCACTTCGCCGTCCCGTTCGAGCCAGAAGTGCCGTGTCTCGGTCAGCAGGTCACGCCCGTCCAACTCCGGGTACGCACACGCCTGCTCGACCACGAACACCTCGACACGCAGCTTCAACAGGTCGTACAACGTGCTGTTGGACAGATCTAGTGCCCATGATCGTTTGAGAGCTGCTGCTTGCGTATTCATACCTTTTGCTATCACACACCCGTGGGCTGTGCGAGCTCACGAGCATTTTCCAGTTGCAGTGTCTTGGACGTCCAGCCCCAGACCTCGTCGAACAACGAGCTGTTCTGCGCCAGCTTGACCCCCAGCGACGGGACCATTTCCTTGAGCTTGGGCTGCCACGCGTCGTACTTGTCACCGAAGCACCGCTGCAGCACGTCCAGCATGGCCGGAACGGCGGTGGATGCGCCGGGAGAGGCACCGAGCAGTCCGGCGATGGTGCCGTCCGCTGCGTTGACCACAGCGGTGCCGAACTCGAGCACACCGCCGCGACCCTTCTTGCGGATCACCTGGACGCGCTGACCCGCGGCGACCAGCTCCCAGTTCTCGCCGAGCACCGAGGGCGCGAACTCGCGCAGCGTCTCGACACGATCTGCCTGCGACTGAGCCAGTTCACTGACCAGATACTTGACGAGTCCGAGTTCGGTCACACCGACCCCGAGCATCGACATCAGGTTTCCGGGCTTCACCGAGGTGGGCAGGTCGGTGATCTTGCCCTGCTTGAGGAACTTGGGCGACCAGCCGGCGTACGGGCCGAACAGCAGACCCTGCTGGCCGTTGATCACGCGGGTGTCGAGGTGCGGGACCGACATCGGCGGAGCACCGACCGAAGCCTTGCCGTACACCTTGGCCGAGTGCTGCTCGATCAGAGCCGGATCGGTGCACCGCAACCACTCGCCGCTGACCGGGAAGCCGCCGAATCCCTTGATCTCCGCGATTCCGGACTTCTGCAGCAGGTGCAGTGCGCCGCCGCCTGCGCCGACGAACACGAACTTGGCGTTGACGGTCTTCTTGACGCCGGTGCGCTGGTTGGCGACCTTGACGTCCCAGCTGCCGTCGGACTGCTTGGTGATGTTGCGCACATCGTGTCCGAAGTGCACTGTGCCGCCCGCGGACGACAGGTAGTTCAGCAGTTGCTTGGTGAGCGCACCGAAGTCGACGTCGGTGCCTTCCTGACTCCAGTTCAGGGCCACGGGATCGGAGAAGTCACGGCCCTTGGCCATCAACGGCAGTCGCGCCGAGAACTCGTCCTCGGAGTCGATGTACTCCATGCCTGCGAACAGTGGGTTGCCCACGAGCGCCTCGTACCGCGCACGGAGGTACTTCACGTTCTCGGCCCCGTGCACGAAGCTCACGTGCGGAATGGGGTTGATGAAGTTCTTGGCGTCGGAGAGCACACCGGTCTCGATGCCGTGTGCCCAGAACTGACGCGACACCTGGAACTGCTCGTTGACGTTGAGCGCCTTGGCGATATCGACGCTGCCGTCCTTGTTCTGCGGCGTGTAGTTCAGTTCGCACAGTGCCGAGTGGCCGGTGCCCGCGTTGTTCCACGCGTCGCTGCTCTCGGCTGCGGCCGCGTCGAGCCGCTCGTAGACGTCGATCGACCAGTTCGGCTCGAGCTGACGGAGCAGCGCACCGAGGGTGGCGCTCATGATTCCGGCACCGACCAGAACGACGTCGGTCTTGATCCGCTTACCCTGCTCATCTTTGGACACTGGAGAATCGACTTCCTTGTCTGTGGAGGTCTCGGCCGGTGGCGGTATCGACCGGAGAACTCTGCTGTAGAGGGCTACTTCACCCGATGCGGTCAGGTTACTAGCTGGGCCTACCCCGTCGGACACCACGTCAACCCGGTTCCGATTGTGCTCCTCGGACGCCGCCCGCGGTGCCCACTACAGTTGTGATCTGTGACTACCTGGGTGCCCGACGTCCTCGGCGACGGCTACGAACAGACGACCATTCCACTCGGCAACGATCCGGACGGCGAAGGGCAGGTCGAGGCCACTCTCGTGCGGTACCAACCGCCCGGTGCCGCCAACTTCGAGCGTTCGGTGATCTACGTCCACGGGTTCACCGACTACTTCTTCCAGCGCCACATCGCCGAGCACTTCGCAGCGCAGGGATACGCCTTCTACGCCCTGGACCTGCGTAAATGCGGACGCTCGCGCCGCGAGGGCCAGACCGCACACTTCGTGACCGATCTGGCGATGTACGACGCCGAGCTGAACGAGGCTCTCGCCCTGGTCCGCACGGAACGCCCGGGTGCCCCGGTCCTGCTCATGGCGCACTCGACCGGCGGCCTCGTACTGCCGCTGTGGCTGAACCGTCTCAACCGTCAGGAGGGCGGATCGGCCGGGCTGGGCCTGTCGGGTGTGGTCCTCAACAGCCCGTGGTTCGATCTGCAGGGCCCACCTGCCATCCGCAGCGTCGGTACCGCCGCGATCGACGTCATCGGCAGGTTCCGGTCGAAGGCACAGGTTCCCGGCGGCGGGCTCGATACGTACGGGTTGTCGCTCGCGGCATCGGAAAACGGCGAGTGGGACTACGACCTCGACTGGAAGCCCCTGGCCGGCTTCCCCATCACCTTCGGGTGGATTCGCGCCGTCCGCCACGGACACGCCGAACTTCATCGCGGCCTCGACATCGGTATCCCCGCACTGATTCTGCGCTCCAAGGTGACGCACTTCTCGCGCCGATACAGCTCCGCAGTCGACGCCGCAGACGCCGTACTCGACGTTCGCCAGATCGCGCGCTGGGCGGGCTGCCTGGGCGACCGCACCACGATCGTGCCCATCGAGGGAGCCCGCCACGACGTCTTCCTGTCCACCGAGACTCCACGCGCTCGGGCCTTCGAGGAAATGGACGAGTGGATCGAGTGGTTGCACCGAAGCGAGAGCACCGACCACGCGTCGGGCAAGGACCACACCGAGAGCGGGCACATTTCATGACCGAGCATTTCGACGTCGCGATCATCGGCTCCGGATCCGGCAACTCGATCGCCGATTCGCGCTTCGAAGACAAGAAGATCGCTCTGATCGAGGAGAACTCGACCTTCGGCGGCACCTGCCTCAACGTCGGCTGCATCCCCACCAAGATGTTCGTCTACGCCGCCGAGGTTGCGCGGACGGTACGCGATTCCTCGAAATACGGTGTCGATGCCCACGTGGACGCAGTGCGCTGGCCGGACATCGTCGATCGCGTCTTCGGCCGCATCGACCCGATCTCGGAGGGCGGCAAGCGTTACCGCGCCGAAGGCAGCCCCAATCTCACCCTGTTCGAGGGTCACGCGCGCTTCGTCGGCCCGCGCACCATCGACACCGGCACCGGCGCCGTGATCACCGCCGACCAGATCGTCGTCGCCGCCGGATCTCGTCCGACGGTGCCGCAGGCCATCGCCGATTCGGGTGTCGCATACCACACCAACAGTGATGTGATGCGTCTCCGCGAGCTACCCGAGCACCTGGTGATTCTCGGATCCGGTTACATCGCAGCAGAATTCGCGCACGTCTTCTCGGCTCTCGGCTCCAAGGTGTCGATCGTCGCCCGCAAGGACACCTTGCTCCGCGCACTCGACGCCGACATCTCGAAGCGATTCACCGAGCTCGCCCGCGCCAAGTGGGACGTACACCTCGACTCCGGCGAGACCACTCCCCTGTCCGAGGGCGGGTTGCACGGGGTCCAACTCGCCGACGGCACCAAGGTCCTCGGCGATGCATTCCTCGTCGCCGTGGGCCGCGAGCCCAACGGTGACCGTCTCGATCCGGCTGCGGCAGGCATCGAGCTCGACGACGAAGGCCGCATCGTGGTGGACGAATTCGGCCGCACCACGGCCGAGGGAGTGTTCGCACTCGGCGACGTATCGTCTCCCTACCAACTCAAGCATGTGGCCAACCAGGAAGCTCGCGTCGTTCAGTACAACCTGCTGCAGGACGCGTGGCACGGCGACACCTCGACGCTACGGAAGAACGACCATCGGTTCGTTCCCGCTGCGGTGTTCACCGATCCCCAGATCGCCGAGGTGGGCATGACCGAAGAGCACGCCCGCGACGCCGGCCTGGACATCACCGTCAAGGTCCAGAACTACGGAGATGTCGCCTACGGCTGGGCCATGGAGGACAGCGAAGGTCTGTGCAAGATCATCGCCGAGAAGGGCACCGGAAAGATTCTCGGCGCGCACATCATCGGTGCGCAGGCCCCGACCCTGATTCAGCCCCTCATCCAGGCGATGAGCTTCGGGTTGTCGGCCCAGGACATGGCACGTGGCCAGTACTGGATTCACCCCGGCTTGCCCGAGGTGGTCGAGAACGCCCTGCTGGGGCTCGAACTGTAGTTCCGACTACCAGGGGCTGGTGCGGAGCACGATTTCGGTGGCCAGCGCAGCCGGCTCGTCGGCGACGACATTCGCGCTGCCGTCGAGTTGGACCACGCGGAAGTCCGAGTAGACGAACCTTCCGCTCGCGTCGGCGGATGCGCGGCCCAGCGAGGACCCGACGACCAATGTCGTCGGCAGCTCGACCGGGGGGCAATCCGCGCCGCGTACGGTGCCCTGCTCGTCCGCGATCGCGGGGTGGCACCGGTTCACCGCGATCAGACTGGCGAAGCGCCCGAAGGTCTTGGCGGCCAACGTCCATGCCGTTTCCGCACCCGCTCCGCTGCCGACGAGGTGCACCCACGACAGTTTCAGCTCGTCGAGAACCGTCAGGATTGCCTCGTCGCTGACGCCGTCGATGCTTTCCAGCGCAACGGTTTTCAGATCCGAATTGTGCAGCCGTTCACTGACGGCGTCGTACACATCCACCGGATCGCCTGCATCGGGAAGCAAGAGAACGGCGTGCCTGCTGTCCGGGCCTGCCACTCGCACCGAACATTGCCCACCCGCAGCACTCACATGCGTGAACTCCATGGGGACGACGGTACTGCCTCTTGCGCCGACCACGCGTCGGTTCTATGGTTAGTTACATGAGTAATGAACCACTGAGGCAAGCAACCTCGACGCACCGGCGGCGGTTCTGATGGACGAGGGCAGGCCTATCTTCCTGCAGATTGCCGAGATGATCGAGAACTCGATCATCGACGGCTCCCTGGCAGAGGAAGAGCAGGTCCCCTCGACCAACGAACTGGCCGCATTCCATCGAATCAACCCGGCCACCGCAGGAAAGGGACTCGCCAAGCTCGTCGCCGACGGTGTCGTCTACAAGAAACGAGGTATCGGAATGTTCGTGACCACAGGCGCTCGGGACGCTCTTCGATTCCGTCGCCGAGACCTCTTCGCTCGCCAGTACATCGATCCGCTCGTCACCGAGGCTCGCAAGCTCGGCATGACCGTCGACGAACTCAAGACCATGCTCGACAACTGGGAGGCAGCACGATGAGCGTCCACACCCTCGACTCGTTCGACGAACCCAGCAGCATCGTTGCGTCGGCCACGCACCTGGCCAAGAATTTCGGCTCGTTCACCGCGGTGGACGATGTGAGTTTCGAGATCGAACGCAACAAGATCTACGGCTTCCTCGGCCGCAACGGCGCGGGTAAGACCACCGTCATGCAGATGATGACGGCTCAAATGCGCCAGAGCGCCGGGGACATCTCGGTGTTCGGACAACGTCCGTGGGAAAACCCTCACGCGCTCGGTCACGTGTGCTTCGTCAAGGAAAGCCAGAAGTATC
Organism: Rhodococcus sp. 05-2254-2; assembly: GCF_002259095.1. NCBI lineage: Bacteria > Bacillati > Actinomycetota > Actinomycetes > Mycobacteriales > Nocardiaceae > Rhodococcus > Rhodococcus sp. 05-2254-2. The sequence continues at coordinate 260,357 of NZ_NOZJ01000019.1, forward strand.
CCGACGATCTTAAGGTCAAGCACGCCGTCTCGCACGCGTCACATGTCCTTCCACACTGGGACGGCGACTTCGCCGCCGAGTTGCTGCGCGACTTCGACCTGCCCCTCGGCCGCAAGATCAAGAAGCTCTCGCGAGGAATGACGTCGGCTCTCGGAATCGTCATCGGACTCGCGTCGCGTGCACCACTGACCTTTTTCGACGAGCCCTACTTGGGACTGGACGCGGTCTCGCGACACCTGTTCTACGACAGATTGCTGGCCGACTACGCCGAGCACCCCAGGACCGTGGTTCTGTCCACTCACCTCATCGATGAGGTCAGCGATCTCATCGAACACGTGATCCTCATCGACAAGGGCAGGATCGTGCTCGACGACGAGTCGGATACCCTGCGCGAGAGTGCGTTCGAGATCACCGGTCCTGCGCCGGCTGTCGACGCGTTCACCGCTGCTCACCGGACCCTGCACCGCTCCGCTCTTGGACCGAGCGTACGAACGACGATCGACGCCCGACTGACTGCTCAGCAGAGATCCGACGGCCGAGCCGCAGGGCTCACCATCGAAGCTGTTCCACTGCAGCAGTTGATCATCGAACGCACCACCGCCGAGGAGGCGTTGTCATGAAACGGATACTGAACGTAGCTCGCATCCACAACACTTCGTGGGCAACGACATTCGTGTGGCCGATGGCGGTTCTCGCGATTGCCTTCGTGATCACCTTCGGCATATTTCTGGTCATCCCGACCACAGACTCCGAATACAACTTCACCGGTAGCGTCTTCTCGATCTATGGATTCGCCATGGCGTTCTACATCACCGCGATCACTCAGTGCTTTCCCTATGCCTTGGGTCTGAGCATCACTCGCCGCGAATTCCTCACCGCCACAGCGTTGGTAGGTGTATGCCAGTCGATTGCATTCGGCACGATCATCTACGTGCTGTCCTTGATCGAAGCAGCCACGGATGGATTCGGCCTGAAACTGCGAATGTTCGGCATCGCTCGGTACGCGACAGACAATCCGTTCGTGCAGTGGGCCGCACTCGTTACCGTCATGCTGCTCCTCGGCGGCATCGGTGCATTCATCGGCGTCGTGTATCGACGGTTCCGCACCAACGGATTGTTCACCCTCGGACTCGGAGCGCTCGTAGTCTTCGGCGGCGGATCTGTACTCGTGACCTGGCAGAACTGGTGGCCCAACGTCGGCGATTTCTTCACCGACACACCGCGAATTCTGCTACTGGTCGTCATTCCGTTGACCATCACGGCGATACTGTCTGCGGCCAGCTGGTTCGGTCTGCTCAAAGCAACTGCGTGACAATGGTGTCGAGGCCCGGATCGACGCCGTGCTCGATGAGGTCGAGTACGGCGTCGACGTCGAGGTTGTCTTCCACCAGATCGGCCAACAGATCCAACTGCTGCTCCCGCAGTGCCGCGACCGACGTGTCGGGTGCCACCTCGAATCCCGTACGACCCGACTTCTCTGCCACCCAGGTGAGCAGGGAACGACGGAAATCGTCGGACTCGAGCAATCCGTGCCAGTGGGTACCCAGAACGCTGCCGCGTAGGCTGCCTTCGGCGATACCCGACGCGGTGGTCGACAAGGCGTCGTCGCCGTTTCGTGCGACCCTGCCGTGGTGAATCTCGTAGCCCGACACGGGATTCGGGCCGAACTGCATCGACTGCCCCGCCACCTGCGCGAGTACCTTGTCGGCTGCGAACTCGATGTCGAGATCGAGCAGACCGAGACCCCGGACTGCCCCCGCTCCGGATTCGACGGTGTCGTCGATCGTTCGGCCCAACATCTGATAACCACCGCAGATCCCCAGAACCGGAAGGCCAGCAGCCCCGCGGGCCGCGATCGCATCGGCAAGACCGCTGCGCCGCAACCACTCCAGGTCCGACACGGTGGACTTGCTGCCCGGAACGACCACCAGATCCACATCCTCGAGCCGGGACGGCTCGGTGACCCAGTGGACCGACACCCCGGGCTCGCAGGCCAACGCCTCGACATCGGTGGTGTTGGAGATTCTCGGCAAACGCACCGCAGCGACGCGCAACCACTGCGAGCCGTGCGGTGCACGCGGCCGCCCCACCGGAGCATCGGGAACGGTTCCGAGTGAATCCTCGGCGTCCATCCACAATCCGTCCGCGAAGGGAACGACACCGTACGTCGGACGTCCCGTCAACGCGCGTAACTGATCGAGACCGGGTGCCAGCAGAGCAGGATCACCGCGGAACTTGTTGATCACGAACCCGGCGACGAGCGCCTGATCCCCCGGAGACAGCACCGCAACGGTGCCGAACAGATGAGCCAGCACTCCCCCTCGATCGATATCCCCCACCACGATCACCGGAAGAGACGCCGCCGTCGCCAACCCCATGTTGGCCAGGTCCGTGGCGCGCAGATTGATCTCGGCGGGCGAGCCCGCCCCCTCGCAGATCACCACATCGAATTCCTCGCGCAGAGAGGACAATTCGTCTGCCACCACAGCGCGCAACGACTGCCGATGCTCGATGTAGTTGCTCGCACTCACCTGCGCAACGGCCCGCCCGCGCACCACCAACTGCGAGGTCCGGTCACTCCCCGGTTTCAGCAACACCGGATTGAAGCGGACACTCGGCTCGAGACCGCAGGCCGACGCCTGCATCGCCTGCGCTCGACCGATCTCACCGCCATCGAGCGTGACCACCGAATTGTTGGACATGTTCTGCGCCTTGAACGGAGCAACCCGCACGCCCCGTCTCGCCAACATCCGACACAGCCCGGCAACCAACACACTCTTGCCTGCGTCGGATGTCGTCCCCGCAACCAGCAGGGCACCTTTCGGATTCACGGCATCGTATTTCTATTCACTCCGCAGGCTCCGCTCACGGGAGGGTCAGAATCTCGCTGCCCGTCTCGGTGACCACAAGCGTGTGCTCGAACTGCGCGGTCCACTTCTTGTCGTGCGTGACCACCGTCCAGCCGTCGTCCCACATCTCGGCGTTGATCGTGCCCAGGTTGATCATCGGTTCGATCGTGAACGTCATACCCGGCTCGATGACGGTGTCCACCGACGGCTGGTCGTAATGCAGAACGACGAGACCGTTGTGGAAGGTGGTACCGATGCCGTGGCCGGTGAAGTCCTCCACCACGCCGTAGCCGAACCGGTGCGCGTACGACTCGATGACGCGGCCGATCACGTTGAGCGCGCGCCCCGGCTTGACCGCCTTGATGGCACGCATGGTGGCCTCGTGCGTACGTTCGACCAGCAGGCGCGCTTCCTCGGAGACGTTGCCGGCCAGGAAGGTCGCGTTGGTGTCGCCGTGGACGCCGTCGACGTACGCGGTGACGTCGATGTTGACGATGTCACCGTCCTCGATCACGGTGGAATCCGGGATGCCGTGGCAGATGACCTCGTTCAGGGACGTGCAGCAGGACTTCGGGAACCCTCGGTAGCCCAACGTGGACGGGTACGCACCGTGATCGATCATGTACTCGTGGGCAATCCGGTCCAGCTCGTCGGTGGTGATTCCCGGTGCCACCGCCCGGCCCGCTTCCTGTAGTGCCCTGGCCGCGATCTTCGACGCCACTCGCATCTTCTCGATGACCTCGGGGGTCTGGACCCAGGGCTCACTGCCTTCGGCCACGGTCGACTTCCAGGCGTATTCGGGGCGCTCGATGGACTTGGGCACCGGGAGGACGGGCGATACGACGCCTGGTACGAGTGGCTGACGGGGCTTGCTCTCGGCGGTCACAGACATGGCGTCCAGAGTAGTCGGCTCGTATTCGGCCCCGAACCGCAGCGCAGTGGCCCGTGCCAGTCGAAACAGCGCTTGCCGTTGTGGATATGATCTGGATCACGTTCGTCGCTCGTGCATCCGACACGGGAAAGGAAGCTCCGTGGTCCATTCGAATCTGTTGCGGCCCCGTGACGGCGATGCCCTACGCGCCGAACTGCGCCAGGTGGCAGCGGCGTCCGACGTGCCCGTCGTGTTCGGCGGCGAGGTCTCCTCGGAGACCCTGTACCTGAGTGAATTCCACGGAACCAGAACCCGCGGCCTGGACGGACTCGCCATCCCACCCAGATCCGGCCTCGGCGGGCGAGTCATGGAACAGCGCAGGCCCGCGGCCGTGAGCGATTACGGCGCGTCGATGTCGATCACCCATCACTTCGACCGACCGGTACTCGGCGAGGGCCTCAAATCGATACTGGCCGTGCCGGTGGTCGTTGCCGGTGTGGCGCGAATAGTGATGTACGCGGCCCTACGCGAACGCGGCCCCCTCGGAGATCGCGTCGGCGACATCATGACGACCGCCGCCAGGCGTCTCGGCCAGGAGATCTCCGTGCGTGACGAGGTCGACCGCCGGATCCGTCTGCTGGCGACCACCCGCTCGATGCTCGACTCGGATCTCTCCCGCACGGCCGAACTGCGCAGCGTCCACGAGGAACTGTCCGATCTCGCCCGATCTGTCGGTGACGTGGCCATCCGGCGCAGACTCGACGCGGTCGCAGCCCGCGTGGCCGCGTCGTTCGGCCAGGAGATGCCCCACGACCCGCGGACCCAGGACGTGTCGCAGTCGCTGACACCACGAGAGATCGACGTGATCTCGCAAGTTGCTCTGGGCTGCACCAACATCGAGGTCGCCGCGCGTTTGTCGATCGGTGCCGAGACCGTCAAGTCGTACCTGCGCAGCGTGATGCGCAAAACCGAATCGCACACTCGATACGAAGCCGTGGTGGCCTGCCGTCGACTCGGAGTGCTGCCCTCCTGAACCGGGCACACCGCCGAGCGGTCAGTACCCGAGCGGTCAGTACCCGGGGGGCAGTTGCTCGAACATCTCTCGGGTCACAGCGACCGCATTGTCCGAGCTGCCGCCCCGCACCACGAGGGTGGCGAAGGCGATGTCTCCGCGGTAGCCGACGAACCACGAGTGCGAGCCGCCGTCGACCTCTGCTTCGCCTGTCTTGCCGTACACCTCGCCCTGGTCTGCGATGCGCTCGGCCGTACCGCTGGTGACCACCGAACGCATCATCCCGCGCAGCCCGTCGACCATCGCAGGCTCGATTTGCGGATGCTCTCCCGTGATGACGGTGTCGCGTCCGACCAGGAGGTTCGGCACCGGCGTCGAGCCATGGGCCACCGTCGCGGCGGCCAGGGCCATACCGAACGTCGACACGACCACTCGGCCCTGACCGAATCCGTCCTCGGTGCGCTGGACGAGCTCCTCGGCCGGGGGCACCGAACCGGAATCGGTAGGCAGCCCGACGACGTCGTAGTCCGGCCCGACGCCGAACTGAGATGCCGCCACGGTCAATGCATCCGGTGCCATCTCGCTGGCCAGCTTGGCGAACGAGGTGTTGCACGAGCGGGTGAACGCAGTACTCATCGTCACGTCACCCAATGCGAACTCGTTGTAGTTGGGCACACTGCGCTCACCGATCACGATTCGACCCGGACACGGGACGGTGCTGCCCGGAGACGCGAGTCCGCTCGAGATGGCGGCACCGGCGGTGATGATCTTGAAGGTCGATCCGGGTGGGTAGAGGCCGGCCGACGCGACCGGTCCGTCCCGATCGGCAGCCGGGTTCTGTGCCACCGCCAGAATCGCCCCGGTGGACGGCTGGATGACCACCGTCATCGCCTGCTCGGTGCGTGCGTTCACCGCACGCTGCGCCGCGACCTGAATGTTGCGATCGAGACTGATGGAGAACGACGGAGAGGGCTCCGGCGGAGTGTCGGTGAGGACATCGATGTCGACGCCGTTGCGATTCGTGGTGACCACACTCCACCCCGCCTTGCCGTCGACCTCGTCGATGACGGCCTTCTTGACCTGGCCGACCAGGTCCGGCGCGAACGTGGGGTCGGTGGACACCAGATCCGATTCGTCCGATGCGGTCACTCCCGGGATCTCGGTCAGCGCGGCCGAGATCGGCTGGTAGTCACTGTCTCGAAGCAACGCCACCGGATAGTCGCCGTCGACAGAGGTGGCGGATTCGACGATGGACTGCGCGGTGATGGACGCATCGAACGGTGTCAGCAATGTCGACAGCGCCGTCGCCGAGGCAACCACATTGTTCGCATCGGCCGCGTCGAATTTGATTCGGTGCACCACCCCGGGCACCAACACGTCGGTCCCGGAGCGCTCGTTGACTCGTGCGCGCGGAGCCGCCGTGGATCGCAACGACATCGTTTGAGTGTCACCGAGCTTGGGATGGATGTCCGACGCCGTCCAGCGCACCACCCACTCGCCCTCGCTGCGACCCATGTTCAGCTGACCGTCGTACGTCCACACCCGATCCTTCGGCAGCTGCCACGTGTAGGTGTAGCCGACTGTGGCGGTGTCACCGTCGACCTGCACCGACGTCGTCTCCGCTTCCAGAGCCTCGGCCTGAAGATTGGTCCACGCCTCGGTCAGTGCCGTGGCCGCCGCGTCGGGCTTGTCGGTGTCCGCGGCCGCGGCGGCGATGTCGTTGGACTCGAACGCGGCGAGAAATGCCTGGGCAGCCGGCTCCGGGCCGTCGGGCTTGGGGGTACATCCGGCGAGGGCGGCAGCAACGACGGCTGCGACCACCGATACCGCGCCGATCCGATACCGCACTTCGGTTGCACCACGTGATCTCATTGCGCCCCATAGTAATAGGGCGCTGCCTCCGGCTGCGGCAACGAATCGCGGTTCGGCACAACCCGTTCGAGCGACGGCCGATCTAGTCGAGGAGCACGGTCGTGAAGGTCGCCACCTGGGTCAGACCGATCTTCGCGTACGCCCGTCTGGCGACGTAGTTGAAACTGTTGACGTAGAGGCTTGCGGTGCGGCCCTGGCGGACCACCGAATTCACCACCGCTGCGGTACCGGACGCACCGAGACCGTGCCCACGCCGATCGGGGTGAACCCATACCCCCTGGATCTGCCCCACCGTCGCCGACTGCGACCCGATCTCGGCCTTGAACACCACCCGACCGTCCTCGAATCGAGCCCACGCACGCTGCGCGGCAATCAGACTCGAGATCCGTCGCCGGTATCCGCGGCCGCCGTCGTTCTGCCTCGGGTCGACTCCGACTTCCTCGATGAACATGGCCACGGCCGCAGTCAGATACACGTCCAGTTCCTCTGGGCGAACGAGACGTACGTGTGGATCGGGGGTGACCGACGATCGGACCGACGTGGCCAGCAGCGGTTGCTCACCACGAACTTCCCGGGCCGGGCCCCAGTCGGTTTCGAGCATCTCCCACAGCGGCAGTGTCAGTTCGGCTCGTCCGACCAGTGAGGAACACAGCCGTGGACCGCGGCACGCGCGGTCGGCGAACGACCGCAGATCGTCACTCGATCCGAGCAGAGGGACGAGGTTGGCTCCGTAGAAGCACAATGACTCGTCCGGTCCGCCCCGGCTCCACATCTCACCGTGAAACGACCTCGGATCCAGTCCGGATTCCTGCACCCTCGCGGCGACCATGCAGGTGGCAACCGGGTCGGCATCGAGCACCCGTAAGACATGCGCAACGTCCCGATTACCGAGAGGCTTCGCACCGAGGAGCTTGAGCACCTGCCGACCTCCTGACCCACCTACCGCATACACACCGACCGAGCGTGTAGCGAATCATTCCAGAGAACCTGTTCCCTCGGTGGCAGAGCGGCAAACCGGACACCGACCGGATCGATCCTGCTCAGCTGACCGTCACCACCGGAGCGCCGCCGTCTGCGGTCTCATCCTTCTCGAATTCCTCGGCGATGCGCATTGCTTCCTCGATCAAGGTCTCCACGATCTGCGCCTCGGGCACGGTCTTGATGACCTTGCCCTTGACGAAGATCTGGCCCTTGCCGTTGCCCGACGCCACGCCGAGGTCGGCGTCGCGCGCCTCGCCCGGACCGTTGACGACGCATCCCATGACGGCAACGCGCAGCGGAATTTCCATGCCCTCCAGGCCTGCGGTGACCTCGTCGGCGAGGGTGTACACGTCGACCTGCGCGCGTCCGCACGACGGGCAGGAGACGATTTCGAGCTTGCGGGGACGCAGGTTGAGCGACTGCAGAATCTGGTTACCGACCTTGATCTCCTCGGCCGGCGGAGCCGACAGGGACACGCGGATGGTGTCGCCGATTCCACGAGACAGCAGTGCGCCGAAGGCCACCGAGGATTTGATGGTGCCCTGGAAAGCGGGGCCGGCCTCGGTGACACCGAGGTGCAGCGGGTAGTCGCACTGCGCGGCCAGCTGCTCGTACGCGGCGACCATGATGACGGGGTCGTTGTGCTTGACGGAGATCTTGATGTCACCGAATCCGTGTTCCTCGAACAGACCCGCCTCCCACAGCGCGGACTCCACGAGGGCCTCCGGTGTCGCCTTGCCGTACTTCTTCATCAGGCGAGGATCGAGCGAACCGGCATTGACGCCGATGCGGATCGGAATGTTCGCGTCACCGGCTGCCTTGGCGACTTCCTTGACCCGGCCGTCGAATTCCTTGATGTTCCCCGGGTTGACGCGCACAGCGGCGCATCCTGCATCGATCGCGGCGAAGATGTACTTGGGCTGGAAGTGGATGTCGGCGATCACCGGAATCTGACTCTTCTTGGCGATGATCGACAGCGCATCCGCGTCGTCCTGTGTGGGGCATGCCACACGCACGATGTCGCAGCCCGACGCCGTCAGTTCGGCGATCTGCTGCAGAGTGGCGTTGATGTCGTGGGTCTTGGTGGTGCACATGGACTGCACCGAGATGGGGCTGTCGCTGCCCACTCCCACCGACCCGACCTGGAGCTGCCTGGTCTTTCGACGCGGCGCGAGTACCGGTACCGGCGGTGCCGGCATTCCCAATCCGACTGACACGGACACAGTGGCCTTCTTTCCTAGCTACGACTGACGAGTCTACTTAGAACAATTGAATCGGGTTGACGATGTCCGCCGTGAGTGTCAACAAGGAGAACCCGATGAAAACGACGATGACCACGTAAGTGACCGGCATCAGCTTCATGTAGTCCACCGGCGCGCCGTCCGGTAGGCCACGGCGGTTTCGGAAGATGTTGCGAATGCGCTCGTAGATGGTCACGGCGATGTGGCCACCGTCGAGCGGCAACAGCGGCACGAGGTTGAACGCCCCGAGGAAGAAATTCAACGACGCGAGCAACCCGATGAACGTCGCCCAGTTCTCCGTCTCCGCTGCCTGACCACCGATGACACTGGCACCGACGACGCTCATCGGGGTGTCGAGGCCACGCTCACCGCCGAAGATCGACTCCCACAGCGCCTGCACCTTGGTCGGCAGTTGCACGAGTGCCTTGCCGGTCTGTACGAAGATGTCGCCGGTGAAAGCGAACGTCTCCGGCACCGCCTCGATCGGGTTGTACGTGATGTTCGGTGGCGGACCCCCGGTGACACCCACCGCCCCGACCGTCGTCGATTCCCTCGCTCCGGTGTCGGGATCGACGACGTATCGCTGAACCTGTGTGACCGGGACGGTGATGGTCTGCGAAGCACCGTTGCGATCCACTGTCAGCTCGACCGAGCCGGTGGAGGCCTGAATGGCCAGAACCGCATCCGACCAGACCTCCGTGGGGGTGCCGTCCACCGCTGTGATGATGTCGCCCTCACGCAGCCCTGCCGCGGCGGCCGGACCGTCACCCGAGCAATCGGCGATCTCACCGTCCGGTGTCTGCGTCGTTCCGACGCAGCCGACACCCTGGACAGTCGTGGTCGGAGTGACCCGATCGGGCGTGCCCCACCCGAGAACGAGCGCATAGATCAGCACGATTCCCAGTACGAAGTTCATCGCGATGCCGCCGACCATGACGACGATCCGCTTCCACGTCTTCTGGCGATACATCGCGCGCTCGACCTCGTCGGGTGCGAGCTCGTCGATCGCCGTCATTCCGGCGATGTCGCAGAATCCGCCGGCCGGAATTGCCTTGAGGCCGTATTCGGTCTCGCCGCGTCGGAAGGAGAAGATCTTGGGGCCGAACCCGATGTAGTACCGGCGGACTTTCATGCCGAGCGCTTTCGCGGTCCACATGTGTCCTGCCTCGTGCAGCGCGATCGACACACCGATGCCGACGGCGAACAGCACCACACCCAGAGCGAACAGCATGTAACTCAGAGGCCCTTCTGTTTCAGGAGCTCACTCGCATGTGCGCGAGCCCAGGAATCCGCCGCGAGGACGTCGTCCACGTCGGTCGGCACCGTCGACCATTGTCCACTGCCGTCATCGACGACGGCGCGCACCGTCTGCACTATCTGCGGGAACTCGATGCGCCCGGCGAGGAACGCCTCGGCCGCGATCTCGTTGGACGCGTTGTACACCGCCGTCGTGCACCCGCCCATGATTCCGGCCTCGCGGGCCAGCTGCACGGCGGGGAACACTCGATCGTCGAGTGGCTCGAAGTCCCAGGAGAACGCTGAAGTGAAATCGAGTGCACGCGCAACATCGGGAACTCGATCGGGCCACCCGAGCGCCAACCCGATCGGAAGCTTCATGTCCGGCGGGCTGGCCTGGGCAATGGTGGATCCGTCCACGAACGTCACCATCGAATGGACGATGGATTGCCGATGCACGGTGACGTCGATCTTGTCGTACGGCACCCCGAACAGCAGATGCGCTTCGATCAACTCGAGGCCCTTGTTGACCAAGGTTGCCGAGTTCAACGTGTTCATCGGACCCATCGACCAGGTCGGATGAGCCGCGGCCTGGGCAGGCGTCACCGACTTCAGTTCCGCTTCGCTCCACCCACGGAACGGTCCGCCCGAAGCGGTCAGGATCAGTCGATCCACCTCGCTTCGGTGGCCACTGCGCAGGCACTGCGCCAGCGCCGAGTGCTCCGAGTCCACCGGAACTATCTGTCCCGGTGCGGCGGCAGCGAGCACCAGTTCCCCGCCGGCGACCAGAGATTCCTTGTTCGCCAACGCCAGCCGGGCTCCGGTCTTCAACGCCGCCAACGTCGGCTCGAGACCGAGCGAGCCCACCAGTGCGTTGAGCACCACGTCCGCCTGCGTGGACTCGACGAGCTCGGTGACCGCGCGCGGCCCGCTCAGAACCCCGGGAAAGTCGAGCTCGGCGGCAGCGGCGGGGTCGGCCACGGCCACGCGTCGAGCACCGGTCTCGGCGATCTGACGGCGAAGTAGCTCGATGTTTCCACCGCCCGCAGCAAGACCGACGACGACGAAACGGTCGGGGTCGGTGGCGATGACGTCGAGCGCTTGGGTTCCGATCGAGCCGGTGCTGCCCAACAGCAACACTCGAATCGGCTCGGGACGATCCGAGGAGGTCGTTCGCTCACGATGGTCTGGCACCGGTCCATTGTTGCCTACCGAGGCTGAGAAACCCCTATGTGCCGCCGTAGCTGGCACGCTGGAGGGCATGGACGTCTCGAAGTATCGCGCGGCATCGTTCAACTACGTCGACGTAGGAGCAACGAGCGGCAGGCTCCCGTCCGGCTACCACCACGTCGAGAAATCGCGGGTGATCGGATCCGGACTCGAGGACTTCGTGGCCGCAGCCGACACGCTGATGCGCTGGGACATGCACCGCGGCACCGGACTGAAGGTCCATTCCGACGCCGACAACGCCGTCCCCGACGCCGTGGTCGTTCTCACGCTCGGGCCCGTCCGCATCCCCTGCCGTGTCGTCTACGTCATCGACGAAGCCAACCGACAGGGCTTCGCCTACGGCACCCTGGACGGCCATCCCGAGTCCGGCGAGGAACTCTTCTACGTCGACTACTCCCCCGAGGACGGGACGGTCTCCGCGCACATCACCGCGTTCTCGAACCCCGGCCGCTGGTACACCAGGCTCGGCGGTCCGGTGGGCAAGCGGGTGCAGGCCCTGTTCACCGACCGCTATCTGACGGCGCTGGCGTCGGCGTGCCGGTCGCCGCGCTGAGTCAGGAGGAGGGTGGGTGCACTGCGCGCCAGTGCTCGGCGATGTCGATTCGCTTGGCCACCCACACCTTGTCGTGAGACTGAACGTGATCGAGAAAACGCTCGAGGGCGGCGATACGAGCCGGTCTGCCCACCAGCCTGCAGTGCAGTCCGACCGAGAGCATCTTGGGGCTGCCGTTCTCCCCCTCGGCGTACAGCACGTCGAACGCGTCCCGTAGATGCGCGTAGAACTCGTCTCCGGTCGAGAACCCTCCGGGCGACGCGAAACGCATGTCGTTGGTATCGAGGGTGTACGGCACCACCAGGTGATCGACGATCTCGGAGCCACGAGAGACCTTCTCCCAGTAGGGAAGATCGTCGGCGTAGGAATCCGAGTCGTACACGAAGCCGCCGTGCTCGACGACGAGCGACCGGGTGTTCGGAGAGTCACGTCCGGTGTACCACCCGAGCGGGGCCGAGCCGGTGAGGCCCTGAAGGATGGCCACGGCCTCGGCCATGTGCTCGCGCTCGACGTTCTCGTCGATCTGCTGGTAGGACAGCCACCGCAGACCGTGGCAGGCGATCTCGTGACCCAATTCCGACAGTGCGGCAACCACTTCCGGGTTTCGTTCCATGGCCTTCGCGACAGCGAACACCGTCAGGGGTAGGTCGCGCTTCTCGAACGCCCGCAGCACCCGCCACACGCCTGCCCTCGAGCCGTACTCGTACAGCGACTCCATGCTCATGTGCCGATTCGGAAAGGCTTGTGCCCCGATCATTTCCGAGAGGAACGTCTCGGATTTGGTGTCACCGTCGAGGACGTTGTTCTCCGCACCCTCCTCGTAGTTGAGGACGAACTGGACGGCGATGTTGGCCTGACCCGGCCACTGGGCGTGCGGCGGCGTGCGGCCGTACCCCACCATGTCTCGGGGGTAGCTCAGCGGAAACTGGGTCAGTGGATGCGGAAGGCGCTCGGACGTCACCGCCGCAGTCTCTCACCGAAGTCGGCAGTCGCGCCGGGTGAGCACACAACCCTGATGGCTACGACGGGCGGTCGTATGCCAATATTGTCCGAACGCGCAGGCTCGACGCCTCGTGAAGTACGACTTCGAGAATTCATCACCCGAGAGGACCGACCGGTGGCAAATACCGAACTGGAATCCGCTTCGTACGACCCGGTCGTCGATACCCGCAACGAGGTGCCGGACGTGCCGTCCGCCGAGTGGGGGTGGAGTGGTGAATCGAATCGCGCGATGCGGGTGGCCGCCATCGTCGTAGCCGTGTTCCTGCTGTTCATGATGATCGGCAACCACACCGGCAAGGTCGAGGATCTGTGGTTGATCGGATTCGCAGCGATGCTGGTCGGCCTCGTGGTGCGAGACATCGTCGTCCGCCGCAAGCCCCGCTAGCAACCGAGTCAGTTCTCGGCTGCCAGCTGACCGCACGCTGCGGCGATCTCCTGACCGCGGGTGTCTCGGACGGTGCACGAGACGCCCTGCGCAATCACCCGTCGGACGAACTCTCGCTCCACCGGCTTCGGGCTGGCGTCCCATTCGCTACCCGGAGTCGGATTGAGTGGGATCAGGTTCACGTGAACTCGTGAGCCGAGTGCCTTGTGCAGCTTCTTGCCCAGCATGTCTGCTCGCCACGGCTGGTCGTTGACGTCTCGGATCATTGCGTACTCGATCGAGACACGACGACCGGTCTGGTCTGCGTAGTACCTTGCCGCCGACAACACCTCTGCCACCGACCAACGGTTGTTCACGGGCACCAGCGTGTCGCGGAGTTCGTCGTCGGGCGTGTGCAACGACACCGCAAGCGTCACCGACAGTCCCTCGTCGGCCAGCTTGCGGATTGCCGGTGCCAGACCGACCGTCGACACCGTCACCGAGCGCTGCGAGAGACCGAGTCCGTCGGGTGCGGGCGAGACGATCTTGCGCACCGCGGAGACGACCCTCTTGTAGTTCGCCAGGGGCTCGCCCATCCCCATGAAGACCACGTTCGACAGTCGACCTTCACCCCCGTGGACCACGCCGTCGCGCAGGTCGGCTGCAGCCGAACGGACCTGGTCGACGATCTCGGCCGTCGACAGGTTCCTCGTCAGACCCGCTTGGCCGGTCGCGCAGAAGGGACAGGCCATTCCGCAGCCGGCCTGACTGGAGATGCACAGAGTGGCCCGATCCGGGTACCGCATCAGAACGCTCTCGAGCAAGGTTCCGTCGTTGGCCTTCCACAGGGTCTTGCGAGTGTCACCGTCATCACATGCCAGGTGCTTGATCGGCGTCAGCAGCGTGGGGAAGAGATCGGCACCGACCTTTTCGCGGGCCTCGGCCGGAAGATCGGTCATCTTCGTGGTGTCGGCCTCGAGACGCCCGTAGTAGTGCCGGGCCAGCTGATCGGCGCGAAACGCAGGTAGACCGAGCGCCTTCACCGCATCCCGCAGACCCTCTTTGTCCAGGTCGGCGAGGTGGCGCGACGGCATACCGCGACGCGGCGCAGTGAAGACCAAGGGGAGATTGGGCCTCTTCTGCTCGGTCGACGTGTTCGTTGCCTCGACGGAGTCGCTCATACTCCACCCCACATCTTTCGGTGACACTGCATTCCTCCATTGTCCACCCCATCGCCTCGCAGTCCTATTCGCGACTGTTTCCGTCCGTTATCCGATGGGTATCGAGGTCGTGGCCGGATGCACGTGCATTCGGCCTTCACGTGCGGAAGGATCATCGACATGGCCACCAGAGCTGACGACAATCACGAGACATCGCTGGACAAATCGGGCGCAGCGCACCCCGGCGAGCACAGCGCCTCGGGCGACCTCGCTCCGATCACGACTCCGGATTCGGACGGCCATTCCGCTCCCGATCCCGAGTTCGTTCCCGAGCGACAGGCTGCCGCTCCGACCGATATCGCCCACACTCGCACCGCCGCCCTGTGGACCGGCCTGGTGGTCGGAGCTGTGGTCCTGGTGATCCTGCTGGTGTTCATCGTGCAGAATCTCGACTCCGTCACGGTCCAGATCTTCGCGTGGCAGCTCGATCTGCCCCTCGGCATCAGTATGTTGCTGGCCGCGATCGCCGGCGCGCTGGTGATGGCAATGGTGGGCGGCGCTCGAATCCTTCAGGTGCGACGTTCGGCCAAGAAGAAGTAGCGCCACTCGTGAACACTATGTACAGAAGCTGGCGCTGACTCACTGAATCGATCAGGCTTGGGGTGCCCCACTTCACTCGAGGAGCATGACGTGACAACTTTCATGGAGACACCTGTGGCATCCGGCGTTGCCCCGGACCGAGCCCGGTCCTGGCTGCTGGTGCCGGCCACCAAGCCCGAGACCTTCGGCGACGCCGTCGCGTCGGGAGTCGATGCCGTCATCCTCGACATCGAGGACGCAGTCGCCCCGGCCAAGAAGCCGGCCGCGCGCGAGGCCGTCGTGCAGTGGCTCGGCGAAGGAAACTCTGCGTGGGTACGCATCAACGATGCAACGACGCCGTATTGGGCCGATGACCTCGCCGCGTTGTCCGGTCTGCCCGGACTGGTCGGCGTCATGCTCGCGAAGACCGAGAGTGGCGGTCAGGTCGAGGCCACAGCTGCTCGCCTGGCACCCGGCACTCCGATCCTGGCACTGGTCGAGTCCGCGATGGGCCTCGAAGCCGCGACGGAGATCGCCCGTGCAGAGTCGACCTTCCGTCTCGCTTTCGGCAGTGGCGACTTCCGCCGCGACACGGGTATGAGCGACGACCCGCTGGCTATGGCGTACCCCCGTTCGCGCCTCGTCGTCTCCTCACGCGCAGCGCGCATTCCGGGACCGATCGACGGACCGACGCTGACGGCCAACGACAGCATCCTCGGACGCGACGCAGCTCTGACCCTGTCGATGGGCATGACGGGCAAGCTGTGCATGCACTCGGAGCAGGCTGCCATCGTCAACCGCGAGCTCGCGCCGTCACCGACGGATGTGTCGTGGGCCCGTGACGTCATCGATGCCCTCGGTGCCGACGGCGCGCACGTCAAGGACGGAAGCGACCTGCCCCGCCTGGCGAAGGCGCTCAAGATCAACGAGCTGGCCGAGATCTTCGGGATTTCCGCCGCCTCCTGAAATCACCTGGGGTCGAGGTGCGTTCGGCGAAAAGCCCATCGGCTCGCTAATGCAGCTCGATTCCGGTCGGTTTGTACCGGACGTGCACTCGATACCGCACGTCGAACGAGACACCGTCCACCGACTTCGCGGCCTCACGTGCGACGCGTGGACCGAACTCGATTCCCAGCACATCGCGCAGCATGCGTCGATTCGGAAACGACCATCTCGTGTCGACACGGGTGAGTGCGAAACCCTGCGCCTCGAAGAACGCCTCGACTGTTGCCGGGTCGTAATGCGGTAGATCGGCCCGCATCCAATCCCCGTACGGCGACGCGGTCGCGTCCAGATCCACGACGACCAGCGCCCCTCCCGGCCCGAGCACGCGCATGGCGTCGACGATTCCCGGCCCGCAGCCCGGTCCGAAGAAGTACGCGGTGCGCGCATGGACGATGTCCACGGTGCCGTCGTCGATCGGGAGGGAATCCGCCTGCGCGGTCTTCACCTCGACATTCGGTAGGTTCGCGACTCGCAGTCTCGCCGCAGCAGCGAGTGGTTCGTGCGGCTCGACGCCTATCACCCGGTCGGCGTCGGCCGCGAACACCGGAAGATGAAAGCCGCTTCCGCAACCGACGTCGACGACCGTCTTGGCCGTCCAGTCAGCCACCGAACGGATCGCGTCGAACAGAGCACCGTCGACGTCCTGAGCACGGTTCTCCGCCTCGTACAGGTGAGGCCAGTTCCAGATGTTCGGGCTGGGAATCACCCCGGTGACTTCGCTGCGCACGCCCGAGAACAGTCTGCTCAGAGGAGAACGGTGAAGACGAGCCATGCCACGAACGCCGAGGGCAGCAGCGAATCGAGCCTGTCCATGATGCCGCCGTGGCCGGGCAGCAGGGTGCCCATGTCCTTGATGCGGAGGTCACGCTTGACCTGCGACTCGATCAGATCACCCAACGTGCCGGTCACCACCAGAACCACGCCGAGAAGGATGCCGATCATCGAGTTGGCCTCGAGGATGAGCGTCACCGTCAGCAGACATCCGATGATGCAGAAGATGAGCGAACCGGCGAGCCCTTCCCAGGACTTCTTCGGGCTGATGGCGGGTGCCATCGGATGCTTTCCGAACAACACACCCGCGATGTATCCGCCGATGTCCGAGCACACGACGCCGATGACGAACACCAGGATGCGGCCTGCGCCGTTGTCCTGCAGCACCATCAAAACGGTGAACGAGGCCAGCAGCGGCAACCAACATGCCACGAGGACGGTGACGGAGAGTTCTTCGAGGTAGTTCTTCGGAGCGGTGCCGAATCCCTGCCGCAGCAGCAGCCACACCATGCACACCAGGACGGTGCCCACCGCCGCGCTGAGCACACCGACTGCCCCGAACGGCCAGCCGAGCCAGATCATCGCCTGACCGCCGAGGATCAGGGGGATGCGGGGCACGAGGACCCCACCCTCGCGCAGGCGCTTGGACACCTCGTAGGTAGCGACGGCCAACGCGACGGCCACCACGCCGATCCACACCAGCGGCACGAAGACCAGGACGAGAATCAGGCCGATTCCCAACGACCCGCCGACTCCGATCGCGGCAGGAAGATTACGACCTGCCTTGCCCGTCGACTTCGCTGCGGCGACCCCGGACGAGGCAGCGGGCGTACCGCTGCCCTCCTGCCGATCCGGTCCCACCACTGTCGTCATCTCCTCGAAATTCATCGTCGTCCGTCGCGAAAAGCAGCTGTCGAGGTCGGGTCAGACCTCCATCAGCTCGCCCTCTTTACGCTTGACGAGTTCGTCCACGGAAGCGGTGTACTTGGCAGTGGTCTTGTCCAGATCGTTCTCGGCGCGGACGACCTCGTCCTCGCCTGCTTCGCCGTCCTTCTGAATGCGCTTGAGCTCTTCCATCGTCTTCCGGCGAACGTTGCGAATCGATACCTTCGCGTCCTCGCCCTTGCCCTTGGCCTGCTTGACGAATTCGCGGCGACGTTCCTCGGTGAGCTGCGGAACTCCGATTCGAATGAGGTTGCCGTCGTTGGTGGGATTGACACCGAGATCGGAGTTGCGAATGGCGGTTTCGATCGGTCCCAGCTGATTGGACTCGTACGGCTTGATGACCACGAGGCGCGCTTCGGGGACGCTGATACTTGCCAGCTGGGTGATCGGTGTCGGAGCACCGTAGTACTCGATGACGATGCGGGAGAACATCCCGGGGTTGGCACGTCCGGTGCGAATCGAGGACAGATCGTCACGTGCAACCGATACGGCCTTTTCCATCTTCTCTTCGGCATCGAAGAGAGCTTCGTCAATCACGATCTGTCCTCCATCGTCTTCGTCTTCGATTCGCTCACGTCACTGTCGGCAACGATCACGACGTGACCAGCGTGCCGATCTTCTCACCGGAAACGGCGCGAGCGATATTTCCCTGAATCAGCAAATTGAACACCAGCATCGGCATCTGATTGTCCATGCACAGACTGAAGGCCGTCGCATCGGCAACCTTGAGTCCCTGTTCGATGGCCTCGCGGTGCGTGATGGTGTCGAACATGGTCGCATCGGGGTCCAGTCGCGGATCGGCCGAATACACGCCGTCGACCGCCTTGGCCATCAACAACACCTCGGCACCGATTTCCAGCGCGCGCTGCGCAGCCGTGGTGTCGGTGGAGAAATACGGCATACCCATGCCGGCTCCGAAGATCACCACGCGCCCCTTCTCCAGATGACGTCGTGCGCGGAGCGGGAGGTACGGCTCTGCGACCTGACCCATCGTGATCGCGGTCTGCACCCTGGTGGCAACGCCTTGCTTCTCCAGGAAGTCCTGCAGCGCAAGACAATTCATGACGGTTCCGAGCATGCCCATGTAGTCCGAACGGGACCTGTCCATGCCGCGCTGCTGCAGTTCGGCACCACGGAAGAAATTGCCACCGCCGATCACCACTGCGACCTGGACCCCGGTGGCCACCACCTCGGCGATCTGTTCGGCAACGTTGTTCACGACATCCGGATCGAGACCGACCTGGCCGCCTCCGAACATCTCCCCACCCAGTTTGAGCATCACGCGTCGGAACCCGGGACGGTCAGGGGCCGGATCGGTCATAGCTCTCCTCGGTACTCGTCGAACACTACGGTTTCCTCTTGGATCATCCTGCCCTATCGAGGCCCGGGTGGTGGACAGGGCTCCGGCCTGCACACCCACCTGCCCCGCGCACGAGCGATGCCGCCCACTCGATGGAATCGAATGAACGGCATCGCTCGACCGAACCGGTGCGCAGACTAGCTGGCACCGACCTCGAAGCGCGAGAAGCGGGTGATGGTGACGCCGGCCTCGTCGAGAATGGCCTTGACGGTCTTGTTGCCGTCCTGCACCGACTTCTGTTCGGTGAGAACGACGTCCTTGAAGAATCCGTTGACCCGACCTTCGACGATCTTCGGCAGTGCCTGTTCCGGCTTGCCTTCTTCGCGAGCGGTTTCCTCGGCGATGCGACGCTCGGCGGCCACCAGGTCCTCGGGGACCTCGTCGCGCGTGACGTACTTGGCCTTGAGGGCGGCGATCTGCATCGCAGCTGCGCGCGCGGCATCGCCTGCGGCGTCGCCGTCACCGGTGTACTCGACGAGCACGCCCACGGCAGGCGGCAGGTCCGCGCTGCGCTTGTGCAGGTACGTCGCGGTGTTGCCGTCGTAGGACACGACGCGACGCAGCTCGAGCTTCTCGCCGATCTTGGCCGACAGCTCGTTCAGAGCCGTTTCGACAGTCTTGCCGTCGAGGTCGAGCGCCTTGAGGGCATCGACGTCGGCAGGCTTGCCTGCTGCAGCCGTCGCTGCAACGGATGCGGCGAACGTCTGGAACTCGTCGTTCTTGGCCACGAAGTCGGTTTCGGAGTTGATCTCGACGAGCACTCCACCCTCGGCGACGACGAGGCCTTCGGCGGTGTTGCGCTCGGCGCGCTTGCCGACGTCCTTGGCACCCTTGATACGCAGGTACTCGACGGCCTTGTCGTAGTCGCCGTCGTTCTCGGCGAGCGCGTTCTTGCAGTCCATCATTCCGGAGCCGGTGAGCTCACGGAGCCGCTTGACGTCGGCGGCAGTGTAGTTCGCCATCGTGGGCGAGCCTCCTCAAATGTCTGGGTACGGGCGTTGACGAAAAATGCTGTTCTCAGGGCGTGATCGACGGACTCGTTGCGGAGCCGTGCCGACCTCGACCCTGACATACCGAAGCGGCCCCGGCCCACCCCTGAGGGTGAACCGGGACCGAATTCGATCAAGCCTGAGCGGCCGGTGCTTCTTCTGCTGCCGGTGCTTCTGCTGCCGGGGCATCGGCTGCGGGAGCGTCCGCTGCCGGGGCGTCCGCTGCGGGAGCCTCTGCTGCCGGTGAAGCCTGAGCGAGCTGCTCGAGCTCCCACTCGGCGAGGGGCTCGCCTGCGCCGACCTCGGGCTTGGCGTCGGATGCAGTGTTCTGACCTGCTCGCGCCTGCACGCCCTCGGCGACTGCGGATGCGACGACCTTGGTCAGCAGCGCAGCGGAACGGATCGCGTCGTCGTTACCCGGGATCGGGTAATCGACCACGTCGGGATCGCAGTTGGTGTCGAGGATCGCGATGACCGGGATGTTCAGCTTGCGAGCCTCGGCAACCGCGAGGTGCTCCTTGTTGGTGTCGACGATCCAGATGGCCGACGGAACCTTGGACATGTCCCGGATGCCACCGAGGGTGCGGTCGAGCTTGGTCATCTCACGCGTGAGCATGAGGATTTCCTTCTTGGTGCGTCCCTCGAAGCCACCGGTCTGCTCCATGGCCTCGAGCTCCTTGAGGCGGAGCAGACGCTTGTGCACCGTCTGGAAGTTGGTGAGCATGCCACCGAGCCAGCGCTGGTTCACGTAGGGCATGCCCACGCGGGTTGCCTCAGCGGCGATGGACTCCTGCGCCTGCTTCTTGGTGCCGACGAACAGAACCGTGCCGTTGTGGGCGACGGTCTCCTTGACGAACTCGTAGGCCTTGTCGATGAAGGTCAGAGTCTGCTGCAAGTCGATGATGTAGATGCCGTTGCGGTCGGTGAAGATGAATCGCTTCATCTTCGGGTTCCAGCGACGGGTCTGGTGTCCGAAGTGTGTGCCGCTGTCGAGCAGCTGCTTCATTGTTACTACAGCCATGGCTGAAGAACTCTCTTTCGATGGTGCGGTTGACGCAGAGTGTCGGTGACCTCTGCCCTGGCGCCCGCTGAAGTTGCCGGACCCGACATCACGAAGATCTCGGGACCGCCGACAACCGGTTCTCGTATCGGTGATTCTGCGCGAGGCAGACGATGCGATGACGCGGACGCGCGAAGTCGACCCGTGCACGCACAGGCCGCAAGTGACGAGTGTAGACCTGCCACGTCCCCCGTCATAACCAGGCCCGACTGTCAAGGGATTCCGATGCCTGTGGACAAAGAAACTTCTTGTCCACAAATCGCGTCCGGGTTCGTTCGATTGCTCATATCCACGACATGGTCGACGGGTGAACATCTCTCTCGCGCTCCGCGCACTCGCGGTGTGCCTCGTCACCGCGGTAACGATCTCGACGCCGGTCGCCTCGGCGCAGCCAGGCGCATTCGCCTGGCCGCTGCAGCCGAAACCGCAGGTCGTCACCCCGTTCGACCGTCCCGAGCAGAACTGGCTGCCCGGCCACCGTGGTGTCGACCTCGCCGCCCGCGAGGGCCAGTCGGTTCTCGCCGTCGCCGACGGAATCGTGGTGTACGCCGGGTCGGTCGCGGGAAAGCCCGTCGTATCGGTCGATCATCCGGGCGGACTGAGATCGACGTACGAACCGGTGTCGGCGTCGGTTGCCGCCGGCACGCGGGTTCGGCGAGGGACCGTGCTGGGTTCGGTGACATCGGGGCACGAGGGCTGCTCGTCGACGTGCCTTCACTGGGGCATCAGACGTGGCCGGGACTACCTCGATCCCACGGCGACGGTGCGCGCAAGCCCGATCAGGTTGAAACCCCTCGACGAATGACGGCAGATGACCGTCAGCGCTGGGGGCCGGAATGCCTGCCGGACGCCGCAGGAAAATCGTCGGCCACCATCGCGGCGAGCTCGACGAACGCGCTTCGAGTCTGGGGACGCAACAGGTCGAGGTCGACCACGGCACCCTCGGCCAGGTGTTCGTCGAACGGAATCACCAGCACAGCACGGCAGCGCTCGAGAAAGTGCTGTTGCAGCAGGTTCATGTCCACCGCCGACGAACCCGGGCGAACCGAACTGATCACCACGACGGTCCGCTCCGCCAGATGTCCGTAGCCGTGCAATTCCAACCAGTCCAGCGTCGCCGCAGCACTGCGCGCGCCGTCGACTGCAGGCGAGCTGACCAGAACCAGTGCGTTCGCCAGTTGCAGCACCCCGTTCATCGCCGAGTGCATGATCCCGGTACCGCAGTCGGTCAGGATCAGGTTGTAGTACACCTGCAACATGTCGATGACGGCGCGGTAGTCCTCCTCGCCGAACATCTCCGACGCTGCGGGATCGCGCTCGCCTGCCAACACTTCGAGTCGACTCGGTGCTTGCGAGGTGTGCTCGCGGATGTCGGAGTAACGACGAATGTGTGGTGCCGCGGCGAGCAGATCACGCACGGTCGACGACGTCTGCCGCGGAACTCGCTCACCCAGGGTGCCGAAGTCGGGGTTCGCGTCCACGGCGATGACGCAATCTCCGCGCAGCGACGCGAAAGTCGAACCGAGACCCAGCGTGGTCGTCGTCTTGCCGACGCCACCCTTGAGCGACAGAAACGCGATCCGGTAGTCGCCGAGCACCGGCTGCCGAATACGTTCGACCTGGTTTCGGTACCGCTCTTCCGCCGTCGATTCGCCGGGGTTGATGACTCCGCCGGTGAGTCGGTGCACTCCTCGCCGCCAACCGGAGTTCGACGCTCGCTTGGGACGCTTGAGCAACGAATCCGCGCCCAGATCCTGACTGTTGGGTCGGTAGGCGTTGGGTGCCCCCGACCACGGTTGCGGCGACCACCGATCCGGCTGCGTTCGCGAATCCTCGGTGTGTGGCGGTACCGGCAGGTACCGGTCCGGCTGCGCTGCCGGCGGCCCTGGCTCGAGCGGCACCGGCGGGCTGTACCTCGGCGGCAACGGCTGTCGGTCGCCCGAGTCGGGCGTCTGCCAGGGTGGAGGTTGCCGAGGCGTCGAACGAGGAGTGGACATCGAGCCCGACGATACGGGCCCGCTGCCGTTGTCGCGTGCGTTGTCCGATCGCCCAGGGGGATTCCGATGGTCGGCGGCCGAGCCGTCGCGGACATGCATGGACCACGTCTCCGAAGTACCTTGCGGTCGGTCGCGGTCCACGGTCCCCCGTATTCGGTGTCGTAAGTCGTCCACGACGCTACCAAACGTTGCGCCGCCGACGCTCGGCTCATGCCCGGGGATGAGCCTGATCGTGCACGGCACGCAGCCGTTCCACCGACACGTGTGTGTAGATCTGGGTGGTCGCCAAAGAGGCGTGGCCGAGCAGCTCCTGCACCACTCTCAGATCGGCCCCACCTTCGAGCAGATGTGTCGCTGCGGTGTGGCGCAGGCCGTGCGGACCGAGGCTGGGACCACCGGGGACGGTGTCGAGTACCTCGTGCACCGCCGTTCTGGCCTGCCGTTGATCGAGCCGTCCACCTCGCCGTCCCAGCAGCAATGCCGCACCGGATCGATCGGAGGCCAGTTCGGGCCTGCCGCTGACCAGCCAGTTCTCGACCGCATGCGCTGCCGGCGCACCGTACGGTGCCGAGCGTTCCTTGTTGCCCTTGCCGAGCACACGGATCAAGCGACGCTCGGTGTCCACGTCGTCGACGTCGAGTCCGCACAGCTCCCCCACGCGCACCCCGGTCGCGTACAGCAACTCGACGATGAGCCTGTCCCGCAGCGCGATGGGGTCGAGCTCGGCGGCACCCGATTCGGCCGCGGCCAGCGCGTGCTCCGCCTGGCTGTGGCGAAGAACACCGGGCAGCGTGCGGTGGCCGGCCGGTCCGGCCAACCGTTCCGCCGGTGCCACCGCCACCGCTCCCACCCGTTCGAGCCACTTCCCGAACGTCCTCGCCGACGAGGTGCGTCTCGCCATCGAGGTCCTGGCGGATCCGGCGGCCGAGTGCGTGGCCAACCACGAGCGCACCGCGCGGAGGTCGAGGTCGGCGATGGTCGCATCCGGCGAGCACTCCGCGAAGTGCGCGAGCAACGAACGAGCGTCCGAGACGTAGGCCCGAATGGTGTGCTCGGATCGCTCTCGACCGAGTCGAAGATGCTCGGCGAACTCCTCGACGTGAATGCCGAGGTGAGGCGGCAGCGAATCGGTCATCGGGTCAGCTTGGGCTCTGGCAGGCCGCGCGACAACCGGACACGCCGTTCGGGGTGGGTCGTCGCGGGATCAGGCGTCGACACCGGATTCGGCCTGCGCGAGTTCGCGCTTCCACACTCGGAACGTCTCCTCGGTTCGGCCGCGACGCCAGTAGCCCGAGATCGAGGCCCACTCGGCACCGACACCCCGCTCCTTACGGATGTAGGGCCGAATGTTGTGCATGACGGCCTGGGCTTCGCCGTGCACGAAGACCTGAGCCTGCCCCGGCAGCCATTCCGTTTTCTTCACCGCTGCGATCAGCGGTGCGTTGTCTCCGGCTCGGTCGTCTCCGACCTCGTTCGAGGACGCACCCCGGTGAATCCAGGTCACGTCGACGACAGCGAGCGTCTCCATGTAGATCTCGTCGTGCCTGTCGGCAACTTCGATGAAGACCTTGGCGACGGCATCCTCCGGGAGTGCTTCGACAGCAGCCGAAATCGCCGGAATCGCCGATTCGTCGCCGGCGAAGAGGTGCCAGTCCGCGTCGGGGCGCGGGGCGTACCCACCCGACGGGCCGAAGAACGACATCTCGTCCCCCGGCTTCGCCCGGGTGGCCCACGGCCCGGCGACTCCCTCGTCTCCGTGCACCACGAAGTCGATGGCGATCTCCCGAGCGCGAGTATCCACCGAGCGAACGGTGTACGTGCGCATGATCGGTTCGTCATCGGTCCCGAAGAACAACTTGACGTAGGCGTCGGTCTCGTCGATCGCATCGAAGTCGTCGAAACCGGCCCCACCCAGGTAGACCCGGTGCATGTGCGGGGTGAGCGCTTCGGTGCGCAGGACGGACAGGGTGGTTTTCTTGCGTGGCACTTCTGACCCCTCTTCGAGTGAACGACGCCGACAGCCGATGCGTCGACTAAGCATTACCTAACACCCTACCGTTAGGCTCTCGAATCGTGGTGCGCTCACCCACGCACGACGCGGAACCATCCGGTCTCGTCGCTGGCGACGAAACCGTCCATCTCCAGTACCGGCAGGGATGCGCGCACCTTGTTCAGCGGAACACCGGAGTGCTCGGACAGCTCTCTACTCGATACCGAACCGGTTGCCGGCAACGCGTCGTAGATCAGCAGGGCGGTGTCCGACAGCGCATCGGTCTCCCGAAAGAGGTCGGGTCGAGGCTCCTCCGGGGACCCGAGTGCACCCGCCTCGGCGACCACATCGTGCGAGCTCGACACCAGCACGGCCTCGCCGTCCCGGATCATGCGGTGGCAGCCCGTGGACGTCGGCGAGGTGACCGGCCCAGGGACCGCGAGCACGGGCCTACCCAATTTCGCCGCCCACGCCGCTGTGTTGCGAGCACCGCTGCGCCACCCGGCCTCGACGACCACCACAGCCGATCCGAGTGCCGCGACGAGCCTGTTGCGAGCGAGGAAACGATGCTTCGCCGGTGTCGTACCCGGCGCGTATTCACTGAGAACCAGGCCACTGGCAGCGATCTGCCGCAGTAACCGCGAATGGCCCGCTGGATACGCACGATCGACGCCACAGGCGAGTACCGCCATCGTCGTACCCTCGACTCCGAGAGCCGCCCGGTGCGCCGCGGCGTCGATACCGAAAGCGGCTCCCGAAATGACGGTCCACCCGTCGAGCGCCAGATCGGCGGATATCTCCGCCGTCACATGATCACCGTAGGGACTCGAGGCGCGTGTCCCGACGATGGACACCGAACGCTCGGTGATCGTTGCGACCGGCCGAGTTCCCAGTGCCCACAACGCAATCGGTGGGCAGGTATCCACCCCTGCGGTCATACCCGGTCCGTCGAATCCGAGAAATCGCCACGCCGGCCACTCGTCGTCGTCCGGCGTGATCAACCGACCACCGAGCGCAGCGATGTGATCGAGATCTGCTGCCGCGGTGTCGATGTGGGCGCGGACCGCGAGCCGCTCCCCCAACCTGCCCGCCCGCACGGCTTCTGCCGTCGCTTCGGGACCGTGCGCTGCAGCATGATCGACCACCGGCCGATGCGGACCCTGCGCCACGCGAGAGAGATACGCCCAGGCGAGTCGACGCGCGTCGTGCGTCATGCCACTCCCCTGTCACGGAAATCCAACGCGGCTCCGACCTCGTCGGCACCGGGGACCGAACCACCGGCGAGATCGTTCAGCGTCCACGCCACCCGAATGGCTCGGTCTGCGCCGCGCGCGGTCAGCGATCCGTTGCGCAACGCACGCTCGACCGGAGCGAGCGTCGAGCGTGCCAATCGAAATCGTTGGCGCAGAGCGGGTCCGGGAACCTCCGCATTGGTCCTCCAGCCGAACTCTCGCCACCGCTGCGCGGCGGCGTCCCTGGCCCCCGTCACGCGTGCGCGAATTTCGCTCGTACCCTCCCCCACCTCGTCGACCAGTGCACCTGTCGCGACACCCATCATCTGAATTCGCAGATCGACGCGATCCAGCAATGGCCCGGACAGCTTGCCGAGATATTTGCGTCGCGCTGTGGGCGGGCAGACGCAGTCGACCTGCCGCGCAGGCGCACACGGACACGGATTGGCTGCGAGAACCAACTGAAACCTGGCCGGATACCTGGCCACACCGTCACGACGGGCAATACGAATCTCTCCGTCCTCCAACGGAGTACGCAACGCCTCGAGTACCCGGACGCTCATCTCGGCGCACTCGTCCAGAAACAGGACTCCGCGATGTGCGCGGCTGACTGCCCCCGGTTTGGCCATTCCGGTTCCGCCCCCGACCAAGGCACTCACCGAGGTCGAATGATGCGGCGCGATGAACGGCGGTGACGTGATGAGCGGCCGCGCCGTGGTCAACAGGCCCGCCACCGAGTGGATGGCTGTCACTTCGAGCGCTTCGGATTCGGTCAGCGGCGGCAGAATCCCCGGAAGACGTTGCGCCAACATCGTTTTTCCGATGCCCGGTGGCCCGGTCAACATGATGTGATGTGCGCCTGCGGCGGCGACCTCCAGAGCCCATCGCGCATCGGCCTGTCCGGCAACATCACTGAGGTCCGGATAGATCTCCTCGTGCCATTCGGTCGGGACGGGTGATTCGAGGGCCTGCTCACCACGAAGCCAGGCCACCACGTCCCCGAGCGAACCCGCACCCAGCACCTCGATTCCGTCCACCAGACCCGCCTCGGGCAGACATTGCAGCGGAACGACCACTCGCTGCCAGCCCGCACTCTTGACCGCGAGCACCCCGGGCAGGACCCCACGGACTGCGCGCAGCCTCCCATCGAGTGCCAGCTCACCCAGAAACACGGTCTCGGACAGGCATCCACGCGGAATCGCCTTCGCGGCATCGAGAACCGACAACGCGAGTGCGAGGTCGTACACCGATCCGCCCTTGGGCAACGTCGCGGGCGACAGAGCGAGAATCACCCGACTGTCCGGCCAGGTACCGCCCGAGTTCTTCACAGCGGCTTTGACCCGGTCACGCGATTCGTTCAGCGCAGTATCGGGAAGACCGACAAGATGTGTGCCAGGTAGGCCCTGCCCGATATCGGCTTCGATTTCCACCAGCACACCGTCGACCCCGTTGACCGCCACCGAATGCGCTCTCCCGAGTGGCATCAGAACGCGGCCCGAACGTGCGTGATGACCGGTTCCTCGTGGCGACCGACCACGATCGCGATCACGTCGAATCTGATCTGCACCCACGGTCCCTGCTGCAGCGAAAGCCACCGCAGCGCCAGCCCTCTGATTCGAGTCTGTTTCGTGTACGTCACCGCTTCGGCGGGTGTTCCGTATCCGATTCCCGATCGAGTCTTCACTTCGACGAACACCACCGTCTCGCCATCGCGCGCAATGATGTCGAGTTCTCCGGAACGATGCCGCCAGTTCCGCTCGATCACCTCGAGACCGATGTCCTCGAGATGGCGCACCGCGAGTTCCTCACCGCGCGCACCGAGTTTCTGGTTGGTTGCCATGTCCGCCATTCCTCCACTCTCCGACCGTGCATTGCGGCCGATTCGGTCGTCTCGACGGTGGCACGACCCGAAAGAGGAGAAGCGAAGAAAGCGCAGGTGGGAAATTGCCCTGTGGACAACTGCTCGACTGTGGACGAACGGTCCGATTGTCGGCGGCGATCAGTCCACCGTGTCGGACCGCCGTGCTATGGCTCGTAGCGTGTCCGAGCCGCCGGGCGAAAGCGGACTCGATACGCAAAAAGCTCCGTCCTGATTCAAAGAATCGGACGGAGCTGATGCGGCTTGTCGATACCGACATCGAAAGTGCCGATACGCAAAACGTGCTGCCGAGACACCGAGCCTCGGTTCGCGAAAGGACGGTCAGTGAGCAGCCTCGTAGGCCGCTTGCACATCCTGACTGATACGGCCGCGGGCACTGACCTCGTGACCGTTCTCGCGGGCCCATGCTCGAATGTCCTGCAGATCCACCTTGCCGCGAGCCGGTGCCGACGCAGCGCCGCCCTTACGGGTGCGGCGTCCGGAAATCTTCTCGGCGTGCTCGATCCAGAATGCCAACTGTTCGTGCAATTCGTTGGCATGTTTGAGGTTCAAATCGATGCGGTACTGGTTTCCACCGATGCCGAATTCGATGGATTCACCTTGACCGTCTTTGATGACCGATCCGTCCACATCGTCGATCATCTGCACAAGCGTCTTGCGTGCCATCTCGTACCTCTTACACGTCTGGGGGATGTGATATTCAAGTTCTACCACCCATTCTCGTATCCACGCAAAGAACTGCAGGCGTTTCGTGACGTGTCGAATCGACGAATATCGGTGCAGAAATTGTCCAGCATTTCGAGCGACTAATCGACCAATTCGAATAGCTTTGTTGCGCAATCGATTTCACACGGGAAACCCGATCGCAACCGCCGTGCACCATTGGACGGGGAACAACTTTCCGTGACACCGAACACGGAAACAGGACATGCGGACCGATTTGGCCGGGCGTCCAATTTTTCGGGTGGCAAAACGATCGGTACAGCACGACCGCATCGCATCGGGTGGTCCGCAGCAGGCTGATCCGACATCCGACGCTCAGGGCGACTCCGTCAGGCCCCAGCCTCGGACGAGGAGCTATTCCGGCAGACGAAGATCTGGTTTGTCCAACTCTTCGATGTTGACGTCCTTGAAGGTGATCACCCGGACATGCTTGACGAAACGGGCGGGGCGATACATGTCCCACACCCACGAGTCGGACATGCGCAATTCGAAGTAGATTTCACCGTCGGCGTTGTGCGGAATGAGTTCTACGGAGTTCGCCAGATAGAACCGCCGCTCGGTTTCGACGACGTAGTTGAACTGACCCACGATGTCCCGATACTCGCGATACAGCGAGAGCTCCATCTCGGTTTCGTACTTTTCGAGATCTTCGGCACTCATCGGTCTCTTTCATCCTCCAGTCGGGCGTGAACAGCAATCATCGCGTACCGGCGTCGCGGCAGTCCATTCGCCCCAGGGCGTCGACGGCGTCAGGAGAAAGCCCCGCGGCGGCCGCTGCGACATTCGCGTAGGACATTCGATGCTCGCGGCTGGGCCCGAGAGCGGTCATGGCGGCCGAGTGAGCACGGGTGCTGTACCCCTTGTGCACGGCGAATCCGTAGCCGGGAATCGTTTCGTCCAACTGCACCATCAATCGGTCCCGGGAGACCTTCGCGAGCACGCTCGCCGCGGCGATGCACGCTGCGGTGGCGTCACCGGCGATCACCGGTAGCGACGGAACCGGAAGGCCGGGCACCCGAAAGCCGTCGGTGAGTACGTAGCCCGGGTTCATGCCGAGCCCGGCAACAGCGCGTCGCATTCCTTCGATGTTCGCCACGTGGACCCCGATGCGGTCGACCTCGGCCGCATCGATCGACACCACACTCCATGCCAGTGCCAGCCTCTGGATCTTGGGAAAGAGCTCTTCGCGTCGTCGCTCGGTCAACTTCTTCGAGTCGTCCAGATCCGCCAGGGCGGCATGTGCGCGCGGCCCGAGAACACACGCTGCGACCGTCAACGGACCGGCGCAGGCTCCTCTTCCCGCTTCGTCGACTCCTGCGACCGGACCGAGTCCGCCCCGCTCCAACGCAGACTCCATCGTCCGCAATCCGGCCGCTCGTCGGATGATCGGACGCGGCGGCCACGACGACCGAGTCAGAGTTGCGCGCGCACGCGGCGCACGTCGCGGGGTTGCCGTCATCGACCCTGAATGTCGGGAGAATCCAGGATGCCGGTTCGTGACGGCGGCAGCGCGATGAACACGGCCTTCCCGATCACGTTGTCGAGGGGAACGGTTCCGGTGAATTCGTCGGTGACGTGATACCGGGAATCTCGCGAGTTGCTCCGGTTGTCACCCATGACCCAGACGTTGCCCTCCGGCACGGTGACGGGGTCGAAGCATCGTCCGGACTTCAGTTCGGTGTCGCACGTCATCGTTCCCGGGGTGAACGGGAAATCCATCTGAATGTACGGCTCGTCCAACGGCTGTCCGTCGACGAGCACTCTTCCCTGGTCGTCACAACATTCGACGGTCTGACCGCCGGTGGCGATGACGCGCTTGACCAGATCGTTCTCGTCGGGCGCGACGACTCCGATCAACGAGCCGACTTCCTGGGCGCCACGAATCACCGAGTTGTCGGACCGCTGTGACACGAATTCGTCGTTCCACGAATCCGGGCCACGGAAGACGACGATGTCGCCGGGCTTCGGGTCGCCGAACCGGTATCCGATCTTCTCCACCACGATGCGGTCACCGGTGCAGCCGGTGCAGCCGTGCAAGGTCGGCTCCATCGATTCGGACGGGATCAGATACACCCGTGCGACGAATGTCTGGAGCAGAAAACTCAGTACCAGCGCTACCAGAATCAGAATGGGGAGCTCACGCCAGAACGATCGGGGCTTGCGTTCCCGACGCTTGATCCGTGAAGACTCGTCGTCGGGCTCGTCGGTTGGATCCTGTGGGGACTGCGTCACGTGATCAGGTTAGCCGGAACCGTCACCCGCACGGCCGGACGGTCTGCGCATGGGCGGTTCGCGGCTCTCGATCCGCCCGTCGGCAGGGTTGAATGCGGGCCGATCGCGGGCAGAACGCACCATGCCGCGTCGCCCTGACGGGCAACGCGGCATGGTGTGAACTGATGTGTCCGGGCGGAACCGGTCAGCGCTTTTCCTTGATCTTGGCGGCCTTGCCACGCAGATCACGGAGGTAGTAGAGCTTGGCGCGACGGACGTCACCGCGGGTGAGGACCTCGAACTGAGCGATGTTGGGGCTGTGCACCGGGAAGGTGCGCTCGACACCGACGCCGAACGAGACCTTGCGGACCGTGAACGTTTCGCGAACGCCACCGCCCTGACGTCGGATGACGACGCCCTTGAAGATCTGAATGCGCTCCTTCGAGCCTTCGATGACCTTGACGTGCACGTTCAGCGTGTCGCCGGGGCGGAAATCGGGGATGTCGCTACGCAGCGACTGATTGTCGAGAAAGTCCAGAGTGTTCATCGGTTGTGCCATCCTTGCGTTCTGCGCATGAGTAGAGGAACCGAGCGGCTCGCTGACACAGCGGCTCGACTGGTTCGTACTCCGAGTGAGGTCCGTGCCTGCTAGAGGCAACCCGACCATTGTGCCAGACCATCAGGCGTTCGACGAAATCGGCGCTTCTCGGCTCGCCGCCGTCCCGCTCGGCATCGGCGCAGGCAGTACCGTCCGCGCCAATTCTTGCTCCGTGGCCTCACGTGCATGCACGATGCTCGGCTTGCCTGCGATCGCGTCCTGAAGATAGATCTTGGCCCGAATGATCGGCCGTCGCCACCGCTTCTCCCGGCGCAGTGCGCGTTCCATCTTCTTCGGCCTGGTGGTGTACCGCCACCTCGCCCACGGGGCACTCGGCCTGCTCAACCGCACTGCGGCCAGAACGAGGATCGGCAGGACGAACAGCCCGAGCAGTCCGGTCCAGATCTTTCCTTTGAGCAGTACGACGACACCCAGCGCGAGATTGGCCAGGGCCAACACCGCAAGGGTGCCGCGCACCCACGGGTCGGGATCGGCCCGGAAGCCGGCCGGGCTGAGCAGCTCCAGAGGGTGCAAGCCGAGCAGCAGCAGGCCGGTGAATCCCACTGCCGCGAACACGGCGTCCACCGACGTGCGCCCCTGTTCGGACCAGTAGACATCGCGGAGATAGAAGATCAACGCGAACTCGTCGAGGACGAGAGCTGCCCCGATACCGAAGATCGCGGCCAGCATCGCCCCGACCGACTCGGAACCGTCGACGTACACCGCGATCAAGCCGATCCCCGCCAGCAGCATCAACACGATCCCGAAGACGACATGGTGGATGTGCTGACCGCCGGGCGTGATGTTTCCCGGCCACCACTTCACATCTGCGCGAATCATCCTGACGCTGAGTCGGATCAGCAGGAACCCCAGCAACAGCCCCAGTAGGAAGCACAGCAGCGGCAGGCGGCCGTGATCGATGACCCCGTGTTGCAACCACCTCACGTGTGGCTCACGTCCTTCCTGCCGAACGGCCGAACGACCGGCGAATCACCGTTCACACTATTCGTGTTCGGGACCGCCCAGGGCAGCATCGACCCGAGGATCCGCCCGCTATTTTCCGAATCCCGCCTTCCGAAGCGCATCGGCCATGGAACCGGCCGCCGGTGCTGCCGACTGGCCGCCGCCGCGCTGTGGGCGCACGTCTCGACTTCGGTTGCTCTGGCCGCTGCCCGCAGCTCTGCCCTGGCCTCGGGGCCGGTCGGGCTGCTGTCCGCGAGAGGCGTCCTTGCCGCCACCGGCACCGGGCTCGTCGTCCAGCCGCAGACTCAGGCCGATGCGCTGCCGCGGGAGGTCGACCTCCATGACCTTGACGCGCACCACGTCACCGGACTTGACCACCTCGCGGGGGTCCTTGACGAAGTTGTGCGACATCGCCGAGACGTGCACCAACCCGTCCTGGTGCACACCGACGTCGACGAACGCGCCGAACGCTGCCACGTTGGTCACGACACCTTCGAGCGTCATACCCGGCTTCAGATCGGCGACCTTCTCGATACCGGCGGCGAAGGTGGCGGTCTTGAACTCGGGGCGAGGGTCGCGACCCGGCTTCTCGAGTTCGGAAATGATGTCGGTGACGGTGGGCAGACCGAATCGCTCGTCCACGAATTCGGCAGGGTCGAGACCTCTCAGCAGAGCCGTGTTACCGACTACCTCGCGCACACCCAGGCCTGCCTTGCCGACGATGCGCCGCACGACGGGATACGCCTCCGGGTGAACACTCGACCGGTCCAAGGGATCCTCTCCCCCGGAGATACGAAGGAATCCGGCGCACTGCTCGAAAGCCTTGGGGCCCAGACGAGGTACATCTTTGAGCGTGCTGCGGCTGGAGAACGGACCGTTCTGGTCGCGGTGCGCCACGATGCTCTCGGCGAGAGAGCCGGCGATACCGGAGACCCGCGAGAGCAACGGAACCGACGCGGTGTTGACGTCGACGCCGACGGCGTTCACCGCGTCCTCGACGACGGCCCCGAGGGAACGGGCCAGCAGGGTTTCGGAGATGTCGTGCTGGTACTGCCCGACGCCGATGGACTTGGGATCGATCTTGACCAACTCGGCCAGCGGATCCTGCAACCTGCGGGCGATCGAGACGGCACCGCGGATCGAGACGTCGAGTTCGGGCAGCTCGCTCGAGGCGTACGCGGAAGCGGAGTACACCGACGCTCCGGCCTCGGACACCACCACCTTGGTCAGGTTGGCGGCAGGGAACTTGGCGATCAATTCTGCTGCCAGCGAGTCGGTTTCACGCGATGCGGTGCCGTTGCCGATGGCGATCAGTTCGACCTTGTGCTTGGCGGCCAGGCCGGCGAGGGTGGCCACCGCCTGATCCCACTTGCCCTGCGGCTTGTGCGGGTAGATGGTGTCGTGGTCGACGACCTTGCCGGTGGCGTCGACGATGGCGACCTTGGTGCCGGTACGGAAGCCCGGGTCCAAGCCCATGGTGGTGCGGTTGCCGGCCGGTGCGGCGAGCAGCAGATCCTTGAGGTTGCTCGCGAAGACGTCGACGGCGTCCTTCTCGGCCGACTGACGCAGTCGCATACGAGTGTCGAGGGAGACGGTCACCAGCATCTTGGTGCGCCACGCCCATCGGACGGTATCGAGCAGCCACTTGTCGGCAGGCCGTCCTCGATTCTCGATCCCGAACTTGGTCGCGATCCGACCTTCGTAGACACTCGGCACCCCGGGGGTCGGTTCGTCGCGCTCGGGCTCGAAACCGAGGGAAAGTATTTCTTCCTTCTCGCCTCTGAGCGTGGCGAGGATTCGGTGCGAGGGCAGGCTCGTGAACGGTTCCGAGAACTCGAAGTAATCGGAGAACTTGGCACCCTCCTCCTCCTTGCCCTTGCGAACCGACGCGACGAGCTTGCCGGATGTCCACATCAGTTCGCGCAGCTCGCCCACCAGGTCCGCGTCCTCGGCGAAGCGCTCGACGAGAATCGCCCGTGCGCCGTCGAGTTGCTCCTGATCGAACTGGGCCGGGTCGGTGGTGGGGTCGGAGAACAGAGCGTCGGCGACGGGCTCGTGCCCGGCCTCACGCGCGATCTGAGCCTTGGTTCGACGCTTGGGCTTGAACGGCAGATAGATGTCCTCGACGCGCGCCTTGGTGTCGGCCAGCATCAGCGACTGCTCCAGCGCGTCGTCGAGCTTGCCCTGCGAGCGGATGGACTCGATGACGGCGTCTCTGCGCTCGTCGAGCTCGCGCAGATACCGAAGTCGCTCATCGAGCTGACGCAGTTGCGTGTCATCGAGAGTGCCGGTGACTTCCTTGCGGTAGCGCGCGATGAACGGGACCGTCGACCCGCCGTCGAGCAGTTCCACGGCGGCACGAACCTGTTCTTCACGAACGTCGAGTTCTTCGGCTATGCGCTTGTTCACAGATTTCAGAGCAGTGGTCACGGCGATGGACCCTACCGCTACTGTGGGACAAGTCGGTCAGCGGTTCAACGTGTGGGAGAGATACGCGGATGGTCAGGGGGTCTCGGTTCCTGGCTGCAGCCTGCGCCTCCCTGATACTGGCCGGATGCTCGGCTCCTCCCGACGACCAGGTCGGTGACTCCGCCTCGAAGGACACCGCCGAGACGTCGGCGTCGCCCTTTCCCGACATGAAAAAGGTCGACGGCGTAGCCCTCGAAGCTCGTATCCCGATGGCGATCGCGTCGGCCCAGGCCCGCGGTGCCGACGTCGATTTCGCACTGTTGGATCGTCAGACGGGCTCCTATTACAGCAGCAATGCCGATATCCAGGTCGAAACCGCATCGGTATCCAAGCTGTTCATCGCCGACGAGGTGTTGTTCCGAGCACAGTCGGAGAACCGTCCTGTCTCTGCCGACGACCTGACCACCATGACGAGCATGCTCGAGTTGTCCGACGACAACGCCGCGTACACGCTCTGGTATCGCTACGGCTCGTCGGAGATCGTGCGCACGGTCGCGGCTCGCTACGGCTTGACGAGCACCACGCCGCCCGGGGACGACGAGTGGTACAACACCGAGACCACGCCCAGCGACCTGGTCGGTTACTACGCGGGGTTGCTCAACGGCAGCGGCGGTCTGACCACGGCATCCACGGACATCGTGATCGGAATGCTGCGCCGTTCGGCACCGATTGCCGCGGACGGCTACAAGCAGCACTTCGGGATCGTCGACGGTTTGCCCGGCGAGAGTGTGCACGCTGTGAAACAGGGCTGGATGTGCTGCGTGTCCGATCGGTGGGTACACCTGTCGACGGGCACCATCGGTGTCGACAACCGCTACGTTCTGGCTCTGTCGTCACGCGAGGACATCTTCTACGCCGACGACTTGGAAAGTTATCCGGACACCGCGGTGGTCGACGTCAGTGACGACGCCAGCGCGCTGCATGCCAGGGACACTCTCACCGGATTCGTCTCGATGCTCTTCCCCGACGGCACCGTCAGCTGAATTCGTCAGTCCTGCAACAGGTCCGGACGACGCTCGGCGGTCCTGTCCAGTGACTGCTGTCGGCGCCACGCAGCGATCTTGGCGTGATCACCCGAGAGCAGTACCTGCGGAACGTCGAGATCACGCCACTGTGCGGGACGCGTGTAACTCGGCCCCTCGAGCAGACCGTCGGAGAACGAATCCTCCTGGTGCGACTGCTGATTGCCGAGAACCCCTGGCATCAGCCGCACCACGGCCTCGGCCATGACGAGAACAGCCGCTTCGCCGCCGATGAGCACGTAGTCGCCGATGCTGACTTCCTCGACACGGACCCGACGTGCGGCATCGTCGAACACTCGTTGATCGATGCCTTCGTATCGGCCGCAGGCGAATACGAGATGCTTTTCGGAGGACCACCGCTCGGCTGTCCGCTGGGTGAACGGGACGCCGGCAGGCGTCGGAACGACGAGGAGAGAATCGTCGGTCAGCACGTCGTCGAGTGCGTCTCCCCAGACGGTCGGCTTCATGACCATTCCCGGTCCGCCGCCGTAGGGCGAATCGTCGACGGCCTTGTGCACGTCATGAGTCCACGACCGCAGATCGTGGACCTCGACCGAGACCAGGCCGCGGTCGATTGCTTTGCCCAGCAACGCGGTTCGGAGCGGCGTGAGGTACTCGGGAAAGATGGTGACGACGTCGAGGCGCACGATCTACTCCGGATCCAGCAGACCCTCGGGCGGATCGATCTCGATCGTCTTGTCTGCCAACGACACCGTCGTCACGATGGCCGCTACGAACGGCACGAGGATTTCGGCGCGTGCTGCTTCGCCGGGCCTCGGATTCGGCGTGATGGAGAGCAGCTCCCCCGCTGCGGAGTGGAGAACTTCGCGGACCGTTCCCACGACGGTGCCGTCGGTCAGGATCACCGTGAGCCCTTCGAGTTCGTGGTCGTAGAACTCGTCCGGGTCGTCGGACGGCGGAAGATCGGTGGATTCGACGACGAACAGAATGCCCCTGAGTTGGTCGGCGGCCGTCTTGTCGTCGATACCGTTCAGACGCAGCAGAAGCCGCCCGGAGTGTTCCCGGACGGCGTCCACTGTGTACGAGGCTGGCTCGGCGTTCGATCGAGGCTTGCGGCCCGACAGAACGGTTCCTTCGGCGAAGCGGTCGTCGGGGTTGTCGGTGCGGACCTCGACGACGACTTCGCCTTTGATGCCGTGCGACTTCGCGACACGGCCGATGACCAGCTCCATGATGGGTACGTGACCTACTGGTCCGTGTCGACCACGTCGACGCGGATGCCGCGACCACCGATTCCCGAGACGAGAGTGCGCAGTGCCGTAGCGGTACGACCGCCACGGCCGATGACCTTGCCCAGATCGTCGGGGTGCACGTGGACCTCCACGGTGCGGCCCCGACGGCCGGTGATCATCTCGACGCGAACGTCATCGGGATTGGCGACGATGCCGCGAACGAGGTGTTCGACGGCATCGGCGACAACGGCACTCACTTCTCAGCAGCCTCGGCGGCCGGCGCGTCTGCCGTCTCGGTTGCTGCAGCGTCGGTGGTCTCCGCAGCGGCGTCGTCGGCCTTGGGAGCCTTCTTCTTCTTGGCGGTGGTGGCCTCGCCCTGGGGCTCGGAATCGGCCTGCGCCAGTGCGGCGTTGAACAGGTCGAGCTTGGACGGCTTGGGCTCGGCGAGGCGGAGGGTTCCCTCGGCACCGGGGAGGCCCTTGAACTTCTGCCAGTCGCCGGTGATCTTGAGCAGAGCCTCGACCGGCTCGGTCGGCTGTGCGCCCACGCTCAGCCAGTACTGCGCCCGCTCGGAGTTGATCTCGATGATGCTGGGGTCCTGCTTGGGCTCGTACGTGCCGATGGTCTCGATCGCACGGCCGTTACGACGGGTGCGGGCATCGGAGATGACGACGCGGTAGTGCGGGGTGCGGATCTTGCCGATACGCATGAGCTTGATCTTGACAGCCATGTTCTGGTGGAGCCTTTCGAAAGTTGGTCACGGCGCAATTCAGCGGTCCGCACGGCATGCGAACCCGGTTTTGCGTTGAAGGGTGTTGTGACCGCCGCTCGGTACGTAACCGGATGACGGGCGAACAGCTGTTCATTGTGCCAGACGGGTCGCACTATCGGTGAATCGGGCCCGCAGAACCACTCCCGTCAGGCGAGCAGGACCACCAGGGCAGGAAGGGTGTTGTTCAACGAGTGTGCCGTGATCGACGCGACGATCGAACCGGAACGCATTCGAGCGATGCCGATTGCGAATCCTCCCCACAACAGCACCACCAGGCGCCACCACTCTCGGTGCCACACCGCGAACAACACCGCGGTGATCGCCAGGACCACCCATCGGTTGCCCAACCAGGCCATCGGCATCGGGCGGGTGCGTTTCTCGAGCGCTCCCCACAGCATGCCGCGGAACATCGTTTCCTCGCAGATCGGTGCACCGAGCCAAATCCACAGGGCCAGAACGATTTTCAAGCCGACGGCCGTATCCGTGACCGCGCCGAGGGGCGTCGGGTCGCCGACTTCGATACGGGACAACAGAATCAGAGCCAGCACTATGCCGCCGACCACGGCGACGCCACCCCACGCCAACCCGGATCGGAGGTGCCCGAGAAATTCGGGGATGGATCTGGGGAGGCCGAAGTCGACGACGGGGCCGTTGCCCCGCGACTTCGAGATGGCCACCGCCACTCCCGTGGCGAGCAGGCTCGGGATCATGATGCCCACCACGAAGACGGCCGAGGCGTCCGACGTCACGACGAGGCCGAGCACCAGGAATCCGGCCAGATTGAGCCCCAGCACCAGTGCCGCGGCCGGCAGTCCCCACCGTTGGTCGCGTCTGCGTTCGAGCGCGGCCTGCTCGGCGCGCCAGTAGGTTTCGGACAGTCCCGATCCTTGCTGATGAACGTGATTCATCGGAGCCAGACCGGCCCAGCTGGGGCGGTCGGGATCGGCTCGTCCTGCGCCGTCACCCGGGTCGGTCACCCCCGGACCGTCGATCCACTCGTCGTGCGACCACGCCGGTCGGTCACTCGTCCGCGAAGGATCACCAGATCCGGGTTGGACAGCACATCCGGTCCGCCTCGCGGATCCTCGGCGTAGACCACGAGATCGGCGGGCGCGCCGTGTTCGAGCCCCTGTCGACCCAGCCACGACCGGGCCTCCCAGCAGGCGGCACCGAGTGCATCGGTCGGTGAGAGTCCGACGGCCGCGAGTGCGGCGACCTCGTCGGCGATACGACCGTGCGCGATCGAACCGCCTGCGTCGGTGCCTGCGTAGATCGGAATGCCTGCGTCGTGAGCTCGTCCGACGGTATCGGCGACGCGTTCGTGCAGCGCCCGCATGTGCCGGGCGTAGACGGGATACCGGGTGGCGGAGTCGGCGATGCCGGGGAACGTCTCGATGTTGATCAGCGTCGGTACCAGTGCGGTGCCGTGATCGACCATCATCTCGACGGTCTCGTCGGTCAGGCCGGTGCCGTGTTCTATGCAATCGATTCCCGCCGCGATCAATCCGGGCAGGGCATCCTCACCGAAGACGTGTGCGGTCACCCGCGCGCCCTCGGCGTGGGCAGCGGCGATGGCGTCGACGAGGATCGAGTCGTTCCACAGCGGTCGGAGATCTCCCACCGAACGATCGATCCAGTCGCCGACGAGCTTGACCCAGCCATCGCCGAATCGTGCCTGTTGGGCCACCGCCTCGGGCAGCTGCGATTCGTCCTCGATGTCGATTGCCAGACCCGGGATGTAGCGCTTCGGTGATGCGATGTGACGGCCCGCTCGGATGATGCGGGGAAGGTCCTCGTATTCGTCCAGCTCGCGCGTGTCCACCGGAGACCCGGCGTCGCGCAACAGCAGCGCGCCGACGCCTCGCTCGGTCTCGGCCTGGCGGATCGACCCGATCAGGTCCGTGTGTCCCCCGCCGTACTCGATTCCGACATGGCAGTGGGCGTCCACCAGACCGGGCAGAATCCAGCCGCCGTCGTGAACGAGATCGGCATCCGCGATCGGCTCCGTGGACAGGACGCCACCCTCGATCCACAGATCGATCTCGGACCCGTCCGGCAGTCCGCGGCCCCGCACCCGCATCGCCGACACGTGCGCGCTTACTTCTTGGGTAGTTTCAGCTGCGACAGATCGATGCCTTCGAGCCCCGGTGGCAACTGGTCGAGGCCCTTGGGCATGGACGACAGGTCGGGCATTCCGGCAGGCATTCCGCCCGGCATGCCCGGGAATCCACCGCGGATCTTCGGCTGCGTCGGGCCGCGTGCACCCTTCTTGCCCTTCTTGCCCTTCTTGTTGTTCCGCACCTGCTTGCGCGCGCCCGGCATTCCCATCCGACCGGCCATCGCAGACATCATCTTGCGCGCCTCGAAGAATCGGTCGACGAGCTGATTGACGTCGGAGACCTTGACGCCCGAGCCGTTCGCGATACGGAGTCGACGCGACGCGTTGATGATCTTCGGGTCGTTCCGCTCCTGTGGCGTCATGCCGCGGATGATCGCTTGCACGCGGTCGAGTTGTTTCTCGTCGACGTTGGCGAGCTCTTTCATCTGCCCGGCACCGGGCAGCATACCCAGCAGGTTTCCGATGGGTCCCATCTTGCGGACGGCCATCATCTGCTCGAGGAAGTCGTCGAGCGTGAGTTGCCCCGAGCCGATCTTGTTGGCCGTCGCCTCGGCCTGCTCGGCATCGAAGTGCTGCTCGGCCTGCTCGATGAGGCTCAGCACGTCGCCCATGCCGAGGATGCGGCTGGCCATGCGATCGGGGTGGAAGACGTCGAAGTCCTCGAGCTTCTCACCGGTCGACGCGAACATGATCGGCTGGCCGGTGACCTCGCGGACACTCAGCGCGGCACCGCCGCGAGCATCGCCGTCGAGCTTGGTGAGAACGACACCGGTGAAGCCGACGCCGTCACGGAACGCCTCGGCGGTACTGACGGCATCCTGGCCGACCATCGCGTCGAGAACGAACAGTGTCTCGTCCGGCTGGACCGCGTCACGAATTCCCGCGGCCTGACTCATCAGCTCGGTGTCGATGCCGAGGCGACCAGCGGTGTCGACGATGACCACGTCGTACTGCTTGCTTCGAGCCTCGGCGATGCCGGCCCGAGCGACCTCGACGGGATCCGCGGCCGAGACTCCGAGTGCATTGTCGCCGCCACCGATGGACGTGCCCGGATGCGGCGCGAAGACGGCGGCACCGGCGCGCTCGCCCACGATCTGCAGCTGGCTCACGGCACCGGGACGCTGGAGGTCGCACGCGACGAGCAGTGGGGTGTGGCCCTGGCCCTTGAGCCATTTCGCGAGCTTGCCCGCCAGGGTCGTCTTACCCGAACCCTGCAGACCGGCGAGCATGATCACCGTTGGCGGGTTCTTGGCGAACACGAGCCTGCGAGTCTCGCCGCCGAGGATGCCGACCAGTTCCTCGTTGACGACCTTGACTACCTGCTGGGCGGGGTTGAGCGCGCCCGAGACCTCGGCACCCTTGGCCCGGGCCTTGATGCGGCTGATGAACTCACGTACGACGGGCAGTGCCACGTCCGCTTCGAGCAGGGCAAGACGGATCTCACGGGCAGTGGCGTCGATATCCGCGTCGGACAGTCGACCTTTGCCACGCAGGTCCTTGAGAGTCCCGGTCAACCTGTCGGAAAGGGATTCGAAC
Source organism: Rhodococcus sp. 05-2254-2 (assembly GCF_002259095.1). Taxonomy (NCBI): domain Bacteria; kingdom Bacillati; phylum Actinomycetota; class Actinomycetes; order Mycobacteriales; family Nocardiaceae; genus Rhodococcus; species Rhodococcus sp. 05-2254-2. Next base: position 302,141 of record NZ_NOZJ01000019.1, read on the forward strand.
ACCGATTGCACTCCTGAGCTAGCCGATCACCGAAAACGAGCCGAATCCGGCACGGTCACCACACTAGCGGCAGCACGCCGCGTCGTCTCTGGGGCGTTCGACTGTCGTGTCGAACGTGGCGATGTCGAGTCAGGCCAGGCGCGCGGAATCGTTCCACGTCACTGCAACTCCCCGCGTCGCGAGCCACTGCGCGGGGTCGACCTTGACGCCGGAGGGATCGTGTACCTCGAAGTGCAGATGTGGGCCGGTCGACTGGCCGCGGTTGCCCACGGTTGCGATCTGCTCACCGGCCGCCACGCGCTGACCGGGCTGAACCGAGAAGTCGTTGACGTGCCCGTAGACCGTCTCGGTGCCGTCGTCGTGCCGCACCTTGACCCAGAGACCGAAGCCGGATGCCGGTCCTGCGTCGGACACGGTGCCGTCAGCGGCGGCGTAGATGGGCGTTCCGATGGGTGCCGCGATGTCGAGGCCGCTGTGCTGGGTTCCCCATCGCGAGCCGAAGTTGGACGTCAACACTCCTGCCACGGGCTGCACTGTGCCCTTCTTCAGCGAGCGCAGGCTGTCGAGAGGAGACTCCGCACCCAACTGCCCCAGGCCGACGTCGTCGAGCCATTGCTGGGCGGCAGCACCGGGATCGGCGACTCCGAACGAGGCCAGTGGGTCGGCGGTCGGTGCCGGTGCCGGTGCAGGTTCCGCAGCAGGCGCGGGTGCGGTAGGCGCGGCCTCGGGCGGCGCAGGCTGAGACGGTGCGGGCGGTGGCGCTAACTGTGGGGGAAGGAACTGCGGGAGCTCGAACTGGGGCAGCTCGAATCCCGCGGGCAGCAGACCCTCCGGTACGGCGAACGGCAGTCCTGCTGCGGGTGGCTCGGGGATCGGCGCGGCACCTGCGGTACCGGCACCCATCGTCGTGGCGCCGACGACGATCGCGCCCGTCGCGGCGACGATGGTTGCCGCCCGTCGGCCGAGGTCGGGTGTGTCCTGTACGGCGCGGTGTCTGCCGCTCGTCGGACGCGCCGCGATGTCGGTCGGTGTGTGGACGGTCGACCGTCGGTGGGATCCCACAGTTGGTGCCTCTCGAAAGATCAGGAGTGGAGCCTGCAGGAACGACGTGGTTCGAGCAGTGTGGAGCCTGCAGGAACGACGTGGTTCGAGCAGTGTGGAGCCTGCAGGAACGACGTGGTTCGAGCAGTGTGGTGGTCGCTCGAACGGTCGAGAGTGTCGTTTCTGCGTCTGGGACGAATGTAACAAATCGGCATCGGCGCAAGGCCCGGTGGCCGGAAGTTCGTGAATAGTCACCAGCGCGAGTCGGTCTGCTCTCGCATTCCGACCCGCGGTCAGGTGCCTTCGGGCTTTTCCGGGGGCTTGGGCGGTTCCGGGGCAGGTACCACCGCGAGGATCGCGCGCTCGAGGTCCTCGCGAACCGCCCTGCTGTCGGCTCCCGCAAGGTCGATGCAGAAGGAGTCGACCACCGAGCTACCCAGGGTCGAGACGCGGGCCCACCGGATGTCCGATCCCTGCTGTTCGATCGCACTGGCCAGTCGGCAGAGCAGACCGAGCCGGTCCTCTGCTCGTAGCTCGAGCACCACCTGCCCGGGTTCGTTGTCGTCGAACCACAGCACCCGAGGCGGAGCTTGGGCGTAGAGAACCGGGACTGCAGAATCCTCGGCATCGTCCTCGACGGTTTCGGCTCTGGCGTCGCGTTCCTTGGCGTCGAGCACGGCGACGAGGTCGAGTTCGCCGGCCTGGGCTCGGATGATTTCCTGCCGCAGCAGACCGGCCTGTGGCGGGGATCCGAAGAGCGGCGCGACGTCGAACGAGTTGATCGCCGATCCCTCGTGACTTCCGAGGGAGGCCGAGAGAACGCGAAGCGAATGCAGCGCGAGGACTCCTGCGGCGTCGGAGAGCAGACCGGGCGTGTCGGGGGCGATGACGGTGACGACGAAGGTGTGCAGCCCGTCGGTCGGCGCGATGTCGACATGGACGCCTCCCCGCGCTGCGAGTTCGACGTGCGCAGGGTCGAGTGGATCCGGAGAGGGCAGACTCTCCCCCGCCATCACCAATCGGCAACGGCGCACGAGCTCGCGGATGAGCGAGGCCTTCCAGTCGCCCCACACCCCCGGTCCGGTGGCGAGCGAATCCGCCTCCGCCAGTGCGTGGAGCAGCTCGAGCAAGATGGTGTCGGCACCGAGGGCGTCGACGACGGTTTGCACGGTTGCCGGGTCGTCGAGGTCGCGTCTGGTGGCGGTCTCCGGCAGCAGCAGGTGGTATCTCACCATCGACGTCAGCAGTGCCACGTCGGACGGCCACAGTCCTAGCCTGTTGCCGATCTGGATGGCCAGATCTGCACCGACGACGCTGTGGTCGCCGCCGCGTCCCTTGCCGATGTCGTGGATCAGCGCGCCGAGCACCAACAGGTCCGGACGCGCAACTCGGGTGGTCAATGCGCTTGCGTAGGCTGCAGTTTCGACCAGGTGCCGATCGACTGTCCACGTGTGCACGGCATCTCGCGGTGGCAGATCGCGTACCGCGCCCCACTCCGGAATGAGCCTGCCCCACAGTCCGGTTCGATCGAGAGCTTCGATGGCCGCGATGGCTTTGCGACCCGATCCGAGCAACACGAGCAGATCGTTGAGGGCTTCCTTCGGCCAGGGTTCGCGGAGCTCGGGCGCGCTGTCGGACAGTCGGTTCAGGGTCGAGGCCGACATCGGCATTCCGGTCTGCGCCGACGCCGCAGCGACACGCATGATCAGACCCGGATCCTTGTTCGGCCGCGCGTCGCGGGCGAGAACGACCTCGCCGCCGTGTTCGACGACCCCCTCGTCCAGCGGCCGCCGGATCGGAACTCGACGAAGGCGTGAAAGACCCTTTCGGGGAAGCGAATTGCCGGCGGTGCGCAGTCCGACGTCGACCGAGTAGCTGATGGTGCGGGCCGAATCGCTCAGTACGCGAGCGAGATCGAAGCGGTCTCCGATCCGCAGCGCGGCACCGATCTCGTCGGCGTCCTGCGCCCGCAGTTGATCCCGTGCTCGACCGGCGACGCGGTGCAGTTCGGTGCGCACGTCCAACAGGCGTCCGTGTGCGAAGGCCAAACCGCCACCGGGCGATTCGGGCCCGAGCCCGGGCATGCCGTCGGTCAACTGCGCGATGGAGAGGGCGTCGAGCAACTGAACATCACGCAGCCCTCCGCGGCCGCTCTTGAGATCGGGTTCGGCGCGGTGTGCAATCTCACCGCTGCGCGACCACCGCCCGCGGGTCTGCTCGATCAGCTCGTCGAAGCGCCCTCGAATACCGTTGCGCCACTGGCGACGTACGCCGCCGATGAGGAGGTTGCTCAATTCGACGTCGCCGGCGATGTGCCGCGCCTCGAGCATGCCGAGAGATGCCGTCATGTCGGCCGCCGCCACCTGCAGAGCCTGTGGCACCGTTCGCACGCTGTGGTCGAGCTTGATGTGTGCGTCCCACAACGGGTACCAGAGCTTGTCGGCGACATCGGAGACGATGCGTGGTTCGAGATCGTCGTGCAGCAGTATCAGGTCCAGATCCGAGTACGGCAGCAGTTCGCGTCGAGCAAGACCGCCTACGGCGACGATCGCGAAACCGGAGTCCGGTTTGATCCCGAGCTCTGCACCTTTGGTGGTCAGCCAGAACTCGTGCAGATCGACCAGAGCCTGCCGGAGCGAGGGTGCATCGAGTCGACGATTGCGTGTTCCGCCGTCGAGCAATTGTTTTCTGGCCCGAGCGAGATCTGCTGCAGCATCGCTCGTGCCCTTCGATGCGGAGCCCATGGAGACCGAAGGCCCCGATCCTGACGCTTTCGCGCCAGAACCGGGGCCCACGGCCCGAGACCCTTTGGGGTCAGAGTGCATCAGCGCCACGTTCTCCGGTGCGGACTCGGATGACCGAGTCGACCGGGGAAACCCAGACCTTGCCGTCACCGATCTTGCCGGTGCGTGCAGCCTCGACGATGACCTCGACGACCTTCTCCACAGCGGCGTCGTCGACGACTACCTCGACACGGACCTTCGGGACGAAGTCGACGGAGTACTCCGCACCTCGGTACACCTCGGTGTGGCCCTTCTGGCGGCCGTATCCCTGAACTTCACTGACTGTCATTCCGAGTACGCCGGCCTGCTCCAGCCCCGTCTTGACGTCCTCCAGGGTGAACGGTTTGACGATTGCCGTGATCAGCTTCATTTTTGCTTCCCTTCACAAGACCTCGAGTGCCCGTTGTCGTACGGTGCAGCGTTCACGTCTATCTCTACCTTGTCAGGCGAAATCATATGCAGTCTCAGCGTGCTCGGCTTCGTCGATGCCGTTCGCCTCCTCCTCGTCGGAGACGCGCCAGCCGAGGGGCTTGAGCGCGAACGCGATGACCGCGGTGACGATGGCGGTGAAGACCAGCGCGAACAGTGCGATGACGATCTGCACGACGAGCTGCTTGTAGTCGCCGCCGTAGAACAGGCCGGTCTCGGATGCGAGGAAGCCGATTCCGATCGTTCCCCACAGTCCTGCGACGAGGTGAACGCCCACGACGTCGAGCGAGTCGTCGTAGCCGAACTTGAACTTCAGTCCGACCGCGAGTGCGGAGAGCACACCGGCGACGACGCCGAGGATCATGGCACCGACCGGCGTGAGCGTGCCTGCGGCCGGAGTGATGGCGACCAGACCTGCGACGATGCCCGAGGCGGCGCCGAGGCTGGTGGCGTGACCGTCACGAATGCGCTCGGTGATGAGCCAGCCCACGATCGCGGCTGCCGTGGCGGCGGTGGTGTTGACCCAGGCCACGCCGGCGATGCCGTCGGCGGCGAAGGCGGAGCCTGCGTTGAATCCGAACCAGCCGAACCACAGCAGCGCTGCGCCGAGCATGACGAACGGAAGGTTGTGCGGGCGGTAGGCGACCTTGCCGAAGCCTGCGCGCTTGCCGATGATGATCGCCAGAATCAGGCCGGCGATACCGGCGTTGATGTGCACCACCGTGCCACCGGCGAAGTCGATCGGAGCGACGCTGGCGACGAGTCCGCCCTCTCCGTCGTCGGTGGTTCCGAAGATCATTGCCGCCAGCCCGTTCTCGGATCCGGAGAGCAGTCCGCCGCCCCAGACCATGTGAGCCAGCGGGAAGTAGGCGAGGGTGACCCAGATACCGGCGAAGGCGAGCCAGGTGCCGTACTTGACACGGCCGGCGATCGAGCCGCTGATCAGTGCCACCGTGATGATGGCGAAGGTGACCTGGAATGCCACGTCGATGATGTTGGCGTAGCCCCATGCGCCGGCGATGTAGTTACCGTCGGCATCGGTGATCGAATCCTTGAGTCCGAAGAACTCGAACGGGTTGGCGAAGACACCGCCGATGTCCTGGGTTCCGTAGGACATCGACCATCCCCACAGGAAGTAGATGATCGAGACGACGGCCATTGCTCCGAACGACATCATCATCATGTTCAACACGGACTTCGACTGCGACATACCGCCGTAGAAGAACGCCAAGCCCGGCGTCATCAGCAGTACCAGCGATGCTGCCATCAGCATCCACGCGGCGTTGCCGGAGTTGGCCAACATATCCTCGGGACTCACGTACACCCTCCATTCTCCTGCACACCGGTTGGCGCGCCGTTACGCAAGAAGAGTGGTTTCACGAAGTTTCATCCGTGACACTCGGGTGTTTCGGGCATGTGAACGCATGACCGAATTCTGTTGCAAAAAGGTTTCGTGCTGGCGTTTGTGCTTTTGCCCCGGTTCGGGAACTGCCCCCGAGTCGAGATCAGCCCAGCAACGCGTCGACGAAGGCACCCGGCTCGAACGGTGCCAGATCGTCGGCACCCTCGCCGAGACCGACGAGCTTGACGGGCACTCCGAGTTCACGTTGCACCTGAAAAACGATGCCACCCTTCGCGGTTCCGTCGAGCTTGGTCAGCACGACTCCCGTGATGTTCACGATTTCGGCGAAGACACGGGCCTGCGTCAGTCCGTTCTGGCCCACGGTTGCGTCGAGAACGAGCAGAACGTCGTCCACGCGGGCACGCTTCTCGACGACTCGCTTGACCTTGCTCAGTTCGTCCATCAGACCCGATTTGGTGTGCAATCGTCCCGCGGTGTCGATCAGAACCACATCGACGCCGTTCTCGATCCCCTTGCTCACCGCGTCGAAGGCGACAGCAGCCGGATCCGCGGCCTCCTTGCCGCGAACCACCTCGGCACCCACTCGCTCGGCCCAGGTCTGCAGCTGATCGGCCGCAGCGGCGCGGAACGTGTCGGCGGCACCGAGCAACACCCGCCGCCCGTCCGCGACCAGCACGCGAGCCAGTTTGCCCGTGGTCGTGGTCTTGCCGGTTCCGTTGACCCCCACCACCAGCAACACCGCGGGCGCGCCGTCGTGCGGCAACGCGCGAATCGAACGATCGAACTCGGGGTGCAGCTGCGCCACGAGGATCTCGCGCAGCAGAGCCCTGGCGTCGGCTTCGGTGCGAATACTGCGCGCCGCCATCTGCTCACGCAGCGTCCGCATGATCTCCGCGGTGGTGGCCGAACCGATATCGGCGATCAGGAGGGTGTCCTCGACCTCTTCCCACGAGTCCTCGTCCAGGTCGCCGCCGCCGAGGAGGCCGAGCAGGCTCTTGCCCACCGCGGACTGAGATCGTGCCAGCCGGCCACGGAGACGGTCGAGTCGTCCCTCGGTCGGTTCGATGGTGTCCAAGCGGCGAGGCGCGGGAGCAACGGTGTCGGCCACCGACGGCTCGGGAGCAACGGGATCTTCGACGGTGGCATCGGTTGCCGGGGCCTCCGGCTCGGACACCTCCGGTTCGATCCAGACGGTCTCCGATTCGACCGGTTCAGGCGTGGGTACCACCGGCGGCCGCTCGACCGGCGTGGACTCGACGGGAATGTTCTCGACCGGCTTCGCCTCGGCAGGCTTCGGCACGACCGGCTTCGGCTCGGGCCTGGGGGCCTTCGGGGCAACAGGCTCGGCTGTCGCCGTTCCCTGACTGAACGAGAAGCCGCTACCCGCGGTGTAGCCACCGGATTTGTCCTTGGTGGCCGCGCCCTCGATTCGCGCTGCCTCGTCCGACTTGAGGGACACTCTCCGGCGACGGGAGAGAACCAGCCCGACGACGAGGACGACGAGCAGGACGGCAGCGATCGCCGCGACGATGATCCACGCTTGGTTACTCACGTGGAACATCCTCTCAGGCGATCGCGTCCGTTCGTCACCGGTGGTGCACCGACCGTGAAAATGCGCTTCCCGCCCGCAAGTCCGTGTCGATAACATTCACGGTCATGGAGTGGACCACGGTGCGCGACGCCGCCGAACTGACCGAGATGTTCGGAGAGCCGAGCTTCCGAGCCGCCAACAAGGACCGGCGCACGCTGCACCCTCTGGACGTGCAGTGGCTCGCTGCCTCACCGTTCTGCCTCATCGGGACCTCGGACGCGAGCGGGCGATGCGACGTTTCGCCCAAGGGCGATCCGCCCGGGAGCCTGGTGCACGTCCTCGACGACGCCACGATCGCTCTCGCCGAACGGCCGGGCAACCGCCGGATGGACGGCTATCGCAACATTCTCGAGAACCCGTTCGTCGGGCTGAACTTCTTCGTCCCCGGTCGCGGTGACACCCTCCGCGTCAACGGTCGCGCTTCCTTGGTCACCGACGCCCCGTTCTTCGACGAACTGCAGGTCAAGGGCCACCGCCCGATCATGTGTCTGGTCGTCGACATCGAGCAGGTATTCCATCACTGCGCGAAGGCGTTCATGCGGTCAAAGCTGTGGCAGCCCGAGACCTGGGATGCCGACGCCATCCCCGACGTCGCGACGCTGACGAAAGCGTTGATTCCTCAGGCTCCCGAGACGGTGGAGGAACTGCGGGAATACTACGGTCCGTCCTACGCCGAACAGCTCTACCCGAAGCAGTAGCCACGGAGGACGCTGCTCAGGAGACGGTGTCGGATTCAGCGACCGCATCCGGCTCGGTCGGGTCCGGCTGTACTGCGTCCACTGCGACGCGTTCTCGGTTCAACCGCTGCGAGATGACCGTGGTGATTCCGTCGCCGCGCATGCTGACGCCGTACAGCGCATCGGCCACTTCCATCGTCGGTTTCTGGTGCGTGATGACGATCAACTGCGACTTCTCGCGGAGCTGCTCGAACAGTCCGATCAGTCGACGCAGGTTGGTGTCGTCCAGTGCTGCCTCGACCTCGTCCATGACGTAGAACGGTGACGGTCGGGCGCGGAAGATGGCCACCAGCATGGCCACCGCGGTCAGCGATTTCTCGCCACCGGAGAGCAGCGAGAGCCGCTTGACCTTCTTGCCGGGTGGGCGGGCCTCGACCTCGATTCCGGTGGTGAGCATGTCCGACGGGTCGGTCAGGATCAGTCGTCCTTCGCCGCCGGGAAAAAGCTTGGCGAACACCCCGGTGAATTCTCGTTCGACGTCGAGCCACGCCTCCGTGAAGACCTGCAGAATCCGTTCGTCGACGTCGGCGACCACGCCGAGCAGGTCCTTGCGCGCGGACTTGACGTCTTCGAGCTGGGTGGACAGGAAGTTGTAGCGCTCCTCTAGGGCGGCGAACTCTTCGAGAGCGAGCGGGTTCACCTTGCCGAGTGTCGCGAGGTCACGCTCGGCGCGTTTGGCGCGCTGCTCCTGAGTGGCGCGGTCGAACGGCATCGGGGCCGGTGCCACCACCTGCTCGCCCCGCTGCTTGGCTGCCTCGTACTCGGCCATCTCGAGTTCGGTGGGTGGCAGGGCCACGTCGGGCCCGTACTCGGCCACCAGATCGTCGAGGCCGATGCCGTGTTGCTCGAGAATCGTCGTCTCGAGTTGTTCGATCCGCAGCGCGGCCTGGGCGCGGGCCACCTCGTCCCGGTGCACGGCGTCGGTGATCGACGCCAGCTGCCCCTGCAGGGCTCGAACCTGCTCCTTGACCTTGTCGAGTTCGATTGTGCGCGTTGCACGTTCGGCAGAAAGCTCGTCTCGTCTACGGGCAGCGGCTGCCACGACCGTGGCCAACCGCGCAGCGACTTCCTCGCCCGATTCTCCGACCGCCGCCGCCACTGCGGCCGCATGCCGACGCGCCGCGCTCTCACGCTCGGCTCGCGCCCTGGCCTCACGCTCGGCTCGCGCCGCCCGTCGAAGCGAATCCGCCTTACCGCGCACGGACTGTGCGCGCTCTTCGGCGGTCCGTACGTTCAACCGAGCCTCGACCTCCACGGCACGCACTTCGGTCAGTGCCGCTGCCGCCATCTCCCGTTCCATCGTGGTCGCTGCGTCACTGCTCTCGCCGTCTCCCGCGAAACCCGACTGTTCGTCCTCGGCCGTCCGCAGACTTTCCTCGAGCTCGGCCAGCCGCGCAATCGCTTCCTCCCGGCTGGCCTCGGCAGAGCTACGCTGCGTCGTCAATCGCGCCGACTCGGCATGCGCCGAACGCGCCAGTTGACCCAATCGGCCCAACTGCTCGTACACCGCTGCCATGGCAGCATCGGATTCGTTGAGCGCCGCGAGCGCCTGCTCGGCCGATTCGCGCCGGTCCCGTTGTTCGTCCAACGCTCCCGACAGCGCTGCGTCGAGTTCCTCCGCGCGGCGGACTGCCGCTGCCAACTCCACGGTGGACGTGTCGATCGCCGACTGCACCTCAAGGGTGCTCGGACGACGATCCGAGCCGCCGGTGACCCAGCCTGGCTCGACGACGTCGCCGTCCTTGGTGACCGCACGCAGATCACCGGATTCGGAGACGAGACGGTGTGCAGCGTCGAGCGATTCGACGGCGACCATACCGTCGAGCAGGGCCGCCATGGCTCCGGCCAACCGGTCCGGATACTCGATCAGGTCCAGCACCCATCGAGCGCCGTCCGGCAGTTCCGGACGTGAAAACGACTGCGCTGCAGCGACACTGCCGTGCACGATGGACGCGCGCCCGCCGTCGGCCGCACGCAGCGCCAGCACGGCATCCCGCGCGGCGTCGAACGACTCGGCGTGTGCGGCATCGGCGGCCGGACCCATGGCCACTGCCACCGCGACCTCGTATCCAGGCTCGACCGTGAGATGGCCGGCCAGCAGACCCGACAGACCGTCCTGCTGGTTCTCCACCAGCCACCCGGCACCGTCCTTGCGTTCGAGGCCCATCGTGAGCGCTTCGATCCTGGCCTCGAACGACGCCACCTTCTTGCCCGCGATGCGTTCTTCGGCCTGCAGTTCGGTCACTCGAGCGTCGGCATGTCGAAGCGCGGCGACGGCTCGTTCGTAATTGGTGTCGAGGCTCAGTTCACTCGCATCGAGGGTACCGATCTGATCCTGCACACTCTCGAACTCACGCTGAGCCGATTCGCCCCGCTCTCGGGCCTCGTCGATGGCCACCGACAAGCGCTCCACCTCCGAGTCGATCGACTCGACCTTGGTTCGGAAGGTGTCGACTCGGCCGGACAGGCGAGCGAACCCCTCACGGCGGTCGGCCACCGCGCGTACAGCGGCGAGGTGGGCGCGCTCGGCGGCCGCAGCGGCCGCTTCGCGCTCGGCCAGCTGCTCGCGTGCCGCCTCGAGGGTTTCACGTGCCATCTCGACTGCTTCGACGAGTTCCATCTCTTCTTCGGCGACCCGCTCGGCCTGCGCTTCGAGCTCGTCCGGGTCCTGCCCTCGACCCGTGGATCGAACGGCGTCGAGATGCCGAGCCCGTTCGTGTGCGATGCGCACCGTCGCGTTGACGCGCTCGGCCAGGGCCGACAGGCGGAACCACGTCTGCCCGGCCGCTTCGGCACTGGGGGTCAGCCGGGCGACCGCCTGCTCGTGTTCGCCGAGTGCCACCGAGCCGGCTTCGAGGGCGTCCTGCACCATCGCGTACTGCTCGCGTGCCGCTTCCTCGTCCTGGGTCTGGTTCGCGAATTCCTCGCGCCTGGCCACCAGATCGTCGGCCACCAGTCGCAATCGGGCATCACGTAGGTCGGCCTGGACGGTCTGCGCGCGGCGCGCAACCTCGGCCTGCCTGCCGAGAGGCTTGAGTTGGCGGCGCAATTCGGTCGTCAGGTCGGTCAACCGCGCCAGGTTGGCCTGCATCGCGTCGAGCTTGCGGACGGCCTTTTCCTTGCGCTTGCGGTGCTTGAGTACCCCGGCTGCTTCCTCGATGAAGGCTCGCCGGTCCTCGGGCCGCGATTCCAGGATCGCGGCGAGCCGGCCCTGCCCTACGATCACATGCATCTCGCGGCCGATACCGGAGTCGCTGAGCAGTTCCTGGACGTCCATCAAACGGCACGAACTGCCGTTGATCTCGTACTCACCCGCGCCGTCGCGGAACATTCGCCGAGTGATCGAGACCTCGGAGTAATCGATCGGAAGTGCGCCGTCGGAATTGTCGATCGTCAGAGTGACCTCTGCGCGGCCCAGCGGGGCGCGCCCCGAGGTGCCCGCGAAGATGACGTCTTCCATCTTCCCGCCGCGCAACGCCTTGGCACCCTGTTCACCCATCACCCAGGTCAGGGCGTCCACGACATTGGATTTACCCGAGCCGTTGGGGCCGACTACACAGGTGATTCCCGGCTCGAAACGCAGAGTCGTCGCCGAAGCAAAGGACTTGAAGCCCTTCAGCGTCAGACTCTTGAGATACATAGCGTCCGTACTTTACCGGCACGCTGCGCGAAAGCGCGCCGAGCCTCACGCAACGGACGATCAGCGTTCGACGAACCCCTCCAGATCTCCGCGGGCGGTGTCCCAACTCTCCACCACGAGCGTGACCGTGCCCGGCGTCTTATCGCCTCGGAGCAAGGCCAGCAGTGCCTCGAGACGCTCACGTGGGCCCTCCGCTATCACCAGGACCCGTCCGTCCGCGTGGTTGGTCGCGTGACCGACCAGTCCGAGTTCGAGTGCGCGCGAGCGCGTCCACCACCGGAACCCGACGCCCTGAACGAGCCCGTGCACCCACGCCGTCAGCCGTTCTTCGCTCATTCGCGAGCCAACTTTCGGACGTTTCCATCGAAACCGGTGCCGGTTCGCGTATCGAAAAGCTTTGCGGCAGCGCTGTTTCCGGTCGTGAAACACAGCGTGTCACCGTCGGTGACCAGTCTGCCCGGCGAATCGACGTCGGCAACGAGTGTGCCCCGGTCACCGCTCGGAGCGACGGTACGCAGAGCGCCCGATCCGGCGGGAGCCGGAGCAGTCGCCGCGCCGAGGAGCAGACCCGTGACGTCCACGGCTGCTCTGGCTTTCATCAGGCGTCCACGTCGATGTCCAGGGTGACGGTGGTGCCGGCCTTCAGGGTCCGGCCTACCGTGCACACCTTGTCGATGGCGCGCTGGACGACGGTGAGCAGCCGCTCCTGTGCCTCGGGGTCCATTTCGCTGAGGTCGACCCGGAGAATCTCGTTCAGTTCCGGGTACAGCTCGTTCTCCCGATCCGCGGCACCCGACACCTCGACGGTGGCGGAGTAGTCGTCTCCCAGTCGACGCGAGAGCGGTAGGTCCGAGCTCATCCCGGTGCACGCTGCGAGGGCGATTTTGAGCAGCTCGCCGGGGGTGAAGACGCCCTCGACCGACTCGGACCCGATGAGCACTTCGGCTCCTCGCGAGCTACGACCGGTGTATCGACGTGTGCCTGTGCGCTCGACCCAGAGGTTGGTCGGCGTGCTCTGTTCTGCCATGACCGAAATACTAGGCGGGCGGTTCAGGAGTGGAGCCTGCGGAACGACCCGTGCGCTCAGGAGTGGAGCCTGCGGAACGACCCTTCGCACAGGAGTGGAGCCTGCGGAACAATTTGTTCCCTGTCAGCCGCGCACGTGTCGGGGTCGCGGCTGGCAGGTGGGGCAGCTGAACGACGAGCGGTTCATGAACTTCTCGCGTCTGATCGGGGCTCCGCATCGCGAGCAGGGCAGGCCCTCCTGCCCGTAGGCGTCGAGGGATCGATCGAAGTAGCCGGATTGACCGTTGACGTTCACGTACAGCGCGTCGAACGAGGTTCCGCCCTGTGCCAAGGCCTCGCCCATCACCGCGTGCACCGCTGTGAGAAGGCGCCGCAGCGCCGGCCGTGTCAGAGTCTCCGCGATTCGATTGCCGTGGATCTTCGCACGCCACAGCGCCTCGTCGGCATAGATGTTGCCCACGCCCGACAGCACGGTTTGATCGAGCAGTGCCCGCTTGATCTCGGTGTGCTTGCCGCGCAACACGTTCACCACCGATTCGGCGTCGAACAGAGGATCGATCGGGTCGCGGGCGATGTGTGCGACCGGTTCGGGTACCTCGGTGCCGTCCACGGTGACGATCGGGGCGAGTGCCCAGCCGCCGAACGTGCGCTGATCCACGAAGCGCAGATCGGTGCCGTCGTCGAGTCGAGCACGAATGCGCAGGTGCCTCTCGTCCGGGGCGGACGGCGGCTGCACCAGCATTTGCCCGCTCATACCCAGGTGCACGACGGTCGCGAAATCGCCGGGTTCCATCACCAGCCAGAGGTATTTTCCGCGCCGTCGAGCGGAGGAGATGCGTCGACCGCGCAACTGGCCGATCAGATCGAGACCACCGAGATCGTGACGCCGCACGGCGCGGGGGTGCAATACTTCCACCGACCGCATCGTTTTGCCGACGACATGAGATTCCAGACCGAGCCTGACGACCTCGACCTCGGGTAGTTCCGGCATCAGGAAGGGTCTGGGGCCGACTCGGCCGGAATCGCAGTGTCGTTGTCCGACAACGCATTCCACGCCAGACTGGCAGCCTTCTGTTCGGCTTCCTTCTTCGATCGGCCGATACCGACGCCGCGGGGGAATCCACCGACCAGCACGGTCGCAGTGAATTCCTTGTCGTGATCGGGCCCGGTGGACGAGATTTCGTACGCGGGAACGCCGAGTGCACGTTCGGCGGTCAATTCCTGGAGGCTCGTCTTCCAGTCCAGTCCTGCACCGAGCTTGGGAGCCCGGTCGAGGAGGCCTGCGAACAACGTCAGAACGACGGTGCGCGCAACGTCGATGCCGTGCTGCAGGTGAATTGCACCGAGCAACGACTCCATGCCGTCGGCAAGTATGCTCGGCTTGTCGCGTCCACCGGTCTGCTCCTCACCTTTGCCCAACAGCAGGTGGCGACCCAGGCCGCCGTCGCCGAGTCCACGCGCGACCTCGGCCAGGGCATGCATGTTGACCACGCTCGCCCTGATCTTGGCCAGCTGACCTTCGGACTTCGCGGGGTGCACCGCGTAGAGGTGCTCGGTGACAGCAAGACCGAGGACGGAGTCCCCCAGGAACTCGAGACGCTCGTTGGTCGGCAGACCACCGTGTTCGTACGCGAACGATCGGTGCGTCAGAGCCAATGTCAACAACGGTTCCGACAGGGAAACACCGATAGCGGCGAGGAGCGACTCTCGGTCGTCCCCGCCGCTGACGGCAGTGGAGCTATTCTTCTGTGAACCGCTGTTGTGCCGATCCACTACTTCGTGTGTCACGTAAGCGGAAATCAGACCGCTGCGACGACCTGGCGGCCCTTGTAGGTGCCGCACGAGGGGCACGCGATGTGGGGCAAGGTCTTCTCGCCACAACCGCGGTTGGGGCACGTCACGAGGGTGGGCGCAGTGGTTTTCCACTGTGCACGACGCGACCTCGTGTTGGAACGCGACATTTTGCGCTTCGGGACAGCCACTTACTTCTCCTCGGCTTCGTTGTTCACAAGTTCTGTGCTCGGTTCTGGATCCACGCCAAATTTGGCTGCAAGACCAGCCCAGCGAGGATCAATTGTATCGTGAGAGTGGCCGGATTCAGCAATCGCCAGGCGAACGCCGCATTCTGGGCACAATCCCTCGCACTCGTCACTGCAGACGGGGTGGAGTGGAAGCTCCAGACCGACCGCGTCGACGATGACGGGTTCGAGGTCTATCAGGTCGTCGGCGATGCGGTGAATCTCGTCCGCATCGGTGGTCTCCTCGGTGATGCTGTTCGGGTAAGCGAACAACTCGGTCAGGTAGACGTCGACGTTGCCACTGACCGGGTCGAGGCACCGTGTGCACTCTCCGGCCGTGGCTGCTCGTACGGAGCCGGTGACGAGAACGCCCTCCGAGACCGCCTGCAACTGCAGATCGAGCGAGACCGGTACACCGGCTTCGATGGCAATGGCATCGAGGCCGATTCGGGAAGGAGCCGGAACCGTCCGCTCGATGGCCTTCGTAGACCCGGGTCGACGAC
Organism: Rhodococcus sp. 05-2254-2; assembly: GCF_002259095.1. Classification (NCBI taxonomy): domain Bacteria; kingdom Bacillati; phylum Actinomycetota; class Actinomycetes; order Mycobacteriales; family Nocardiaceae; genus Rhodococcus; species Rhodococcus sp. 05-2254-2. Next base: position 317,272 of record NZ_NOZJ01000019.1, read on the forward strand.
CGAGGTTGAGAATGTCCAGAACGAATCCGTCGTCCAATTCCGGACGGGTCGTTCTCTTGGGCGGGGGCACGGCTGATCTTCCTTACTGTCGGTATGCCTACTGTCGGTAAGCAACCTCACAACGATACGCATACACGCATACGAGGGCAAATTGCTGCCGTTCAGTGGCGGCTTCGACGCCCCTGCTCCGGGCTTCCGTACGCCGATTCGCCGTACGGCTCGCTGCCGTATTCCGGTACACCCGAGCCGGTTCGCAGTTGCTGACGCCCACGGCCCACCGAACGGATGGTGCCGCTGAGGAACTCCTCGAACTCTGCCAGCTTGGTGTCGACGTAGACGTCGCACTCGCTGCGCATCCGATCCGATTCGGCGTGCGCGCTGTCGATCACCCGAGCCGACTCGGCGTGGGCCGCCTGAACGACCTCGGTTTCCGACACGAGACGGTTCTGTTCGGCGGTGCCGTCTGCGACCGACCGCTCGTACGACGCCGTACCGGACTCGATCATCCGATCGGCTTCGGTGCGGGCGCGAACGGTCAGTGCCTCGTACTCACGCTGGCCTTCCAGCACCGTGCGCTCTGCTTCTGCCTCGGCATCGGCCACGAGCTGGTCGGCGTGCGCCGACGCCTCGGACACCATGCGATCCGCCTGAGCCTTGGCGTCGGCGAGAATGCGATCGGCCGAATCCCTGGCGTTCTCGACCGTGTCCTGGGCCTCGGCATTGGCGGTGCTCACCGTCTTCTCCGCGGTGGCCCTGGCATCGCCGACGAGCTTGTCGCGATGGTCCAGTACGTCCTGGGCGTCGTCCAGCTCGCCGGGGATGGCGTCTCGGACGTCGTCGAGCAGTTCCAGGACGTCGCCGCGAGGGACGACACACCCGGCAGTCATCGGAACGCCGCGCGCCTCCTCGACAATGGCGACGAGCTCGTCGAGCGCCTCGAATACGCGGTACACCGGTTACCCCAATCGTCGAATCTGCCACTGCGCGGTCTTCACTCGCAGTGCTGCGCTACCCAGTCTGCCCGCCGACGCGCGCGTCTGCGCTATACCGGCCCGGTGTGTCGCTCCTCGAACTAGTCTGCCGCCCGCTCGGCGATACGGGCCAGCAGTCGGTCCTGAACGAACGGCGGCAGCATGCCGGTGACGTCTCCCCCGAAGGTCGCGACCTCCTTGATCAACGAACTCGACAGGAAGCTGTGCGCAGGATTCGCCGGAAGAAACAGCGTGTCCACACCGGTCAACGTTCTGTTCATCTGCGCCATCTGCAACTCGTAATCGAAGTCGTTGGCACTGCGCAGACCTTTGACGATCGCCGAAAAGCCTTCTTGCCGAGCATAATCGACCAACAAGCCGTACCAAGAACCGATTCTGACGTTGGGCAGATGCTCCGTGGCGACCTCGAGCATCTCGATCCGCTCGTCGATGCTGAACATGCCCTTCTTGCTCTTGTTCACCATCACCGTGACCACCACCTCGTCGAAGGCGGCGGCTGCGCGCTCGAAGATGTCGAGGTGACCGTTGGTCACCGGGTCGAAGGATCCAGGGCAGAGTGCGCCAGTCATGCCCGCGAACCTATCAGCCGATCCCGGACTCACCCGTCACGCGCGTGCCGCGATCTCGATCCGACTCTCGCCGTACTTCTTCGACTTCTCCGGAACGAGTCCGGTCGGCCATCGGGTCTCCGGCGACCGCGACGAGCGCTCGAGGACGACGACCGCGTCGGGGGTGAGCCACCCCCCGGTGACGAGCCTGTCCAGCAGACCGGCGACGGCAGTGTCGGTGACCGCATACGGCGGGTCCGCCAACACCAGGTCGTACGCCGCGTCCGCGGCCCCGGCCAGTACCGAGGCCACCGGGGCACACCGGACCGACGCGCCGGGCAGACCCACGGATTCGATGTTCTTTCGCACCACCGCTGCCGCTCGGGCGTCCGACTCGACCAACACCGCCGACGACGCGCCGCGCGAGAGTGCTTCGAGCCCCAGTGCCCCCGATCCCGCAAACAGATCCAGCACCGCGGCACCACCCAGTTCCATCCGACTCTCCAGGGAGCTGAACAGCGCCTCGCGCACTCGCTCGGAGGTGGGGCGGGTGCCCTGGCCGGGTACCGACAAACGTCGACCGCCCGCGACACCCGCCACGATCCGCGTCATTCGCTGCCGGCCTCTTCGCCCGTCGACCCCCCACCGATGACGACGAGCAGATCGCCGCCCTCCACCTGCTGCACGCCCGAGATCGCCAGACGGGTCACGGTGCCGCCGCGAGGTGCGGTGATCGCGGCCTCCATCTTCATGGCCTCGATCGTGGCGACGGTGTCACCGGCCGAGATCTTCTGTCCCTCTTCGACGGAGAGCGTCACGACACCGGCGAACGGTGCCGGGATATGACCGGAATTCGATCGGTCTGCCTTCTCGACAGTGGGTGCCTCACTCGAAATGGACCGGTCACGCACCGAGACAGGACGCAACTGTCCGTTGAGAATGCACATCACGGTACGCATACCGCGCTCGTCGGGGTCGGAGATCGCCTCGAGACCGATGAGCAGTTCGACGCCCTTCTCCAGTGCCACGCGATGCTCCTCGCCCTGCCGCAGGCCGTAGAAGAACTGATTGGCCGACAGCCGCGTCGTATCGCCGTACTTCTCGCGATGAGCAGCGAGTTCGGCTGTGGGACCGGGGAACAGCAGACGGTTGAGAGTCTCGCGGCGCTGAGCCGACGTTCCGTCGAGGCTCTTCTCGTCTTCCTCGGTGAGTGGTGTCACCGGCTTGCCCTCACCGCGCCCCTCCAGCGCCTTGGTCCGCAACGGTTCCGGCCATCCGCCCGCGGGCGTACCAAGATCGCCGCGCAGGAAGCCGATCACCGAATCGGGGATGTCGTAACGACCGGGGTTCTCGGCGAACTCCTCGGCGGACGCGCCTGCACCGACCAGAGCCAGAGCCAGGTCGCCGACGACCTTCGAGCTCGGGGTCACCTTGGTCAGGCGGCCCAACATACGGTCGGCTGCAGCGTAATTGGCCTCGACGGTCTCGAACCGATCACCGAGCCCGAGCGAAATCGCCTGCTGCCGTAGATTCGAGAGCTGTCCACCGGGAATCTCGTGGGTGTAAACGCGCCCCGTCGGTGCCGGCAGCCCGGACTCGAACGGCGCGTACACCTTTCGCACGGCTTCCCAGTACGGCTCCAGGTCGCAGACCGCCTGAAGATTAAGACCGGTGTCGCGCTCGGTGTGTGCCGCCGCCGCAACGATCGCGGACAACGCGGGCTGGCTGGTGGTGCCTGCCATCGCCGCACTGGCACCGTCGACGGCGTCCGCCCCGGCCTCCCAGGCCGCCAGGTACGTCGCGAGCTGCCCACCGGGGGTGTCGTGCGTGTGAACATGCACGGGTAGATCGAAATTCGAGCGCAGCGCCGTCACCAGGGTCTTGGCTGCAGGTGCGCGAAGCAGTCCTGCCATGTCCTTGATCGCGAGCACGTGCGCGCCTGCGTCGACGATCTGCTCGGCCAACTTCAGGTAGTAGTCGAGGGTGTAGAGGTTCTCGTTCGGGTTCGACAGATCACCGGTGTAGCTCAGTGCCACCTCGGCGAGCGCCGTGCCGGTCTCGCGCACGGCATCGATGGCCGGACGCATCTGATCGACATTGTTGAGCGCGTCGAAGATTCGGAAGATGTCGATGCCGGTGTCGGTGGCCTCGGCAACGAAGCTGCGGGTCACCTTCTCCGGATACGGGGTGTAGCCGACGGTGTTCCTGCCGCGCAGCAACATCTGAATTGCGATGTTGGGCACGGCCTCTCGCAGGCTCGCCAGTCGCTCCCACGGATCCTCGTGCAGGAATCGCAGTGCCACGTCGTAGGTGGCACCGCCCCACGCCTCGATCGAGAGCAACTGCGGCGTCGTGCGCGCCACGTACGGGGCGACGCCGAGCAGTCCGCTCGTCCGCACTCGCGTCGCCAGCAACGACTGATGTGCGTCACGGAACGTGGTGTCGGTGACGCCGAGAGCCTTCTGGTTCCGCAGATCGCGAGCGAAGCCCTCGGGTCCGAGCGCCAGCAGACGCTGCCTCGAACCGTCGGGAATCGGTGCCGAGAAGTCGACCGGGGGGAGCTTGTCGTGCGGGTACACCGGAGACGGACGCTCGCCGTGCGGCTTGTTGACCGTCACATCGGCGAGGTAGGCGAGGATCTTCGTGCCGCGGTCGCCCGAGGATCGCGAGGTGAGCAGTTCGGGGCGCTCCTCGATGAACGAGGTGGTGACGCGACCGGCCGTGAAGTCGGGATCGACCAGAACCGCTTGCAGGAACGGAATGTTCGTGGCCACACCGCGAATCCTGAACTCCGCCAACGCGCGTCGGGCACGAGCCACAGCGGTGTCGAAATCACGGCCGCGGCAGGTGAGCTTGACGAGCATGGAGTCGAAGTAGGCCCCGACCTCGGCACCCAACGTGGTTCCGCCGTCGAGACGCACTCCGGCACCGCCCGGCGTGCGGTATGCAGTGATGCGTCCCACGTCCGGACGGAATCCGTTCGCCGGATCCTCGGTGGTGATGCGGCACTGCAGCGCCGCACCGCGCAGCACGATGTTCTCCTGCTGCAGACCCAGATCCGCGAGCGTCTCTCCCGAGGCGATCCGCAGCTGGGACTGCACCAGATCCACATCGGTCACCTCTTCGGTGACGGTGTGCTCCACCTGGATTCGAGGGTTCATCTCGATGAAGACGTGATTGCCGCGGGTGTCGAGCAGGAACTCGACGGTACCGGCACACGAGTACTCGATCTGCTTCGCGAACGCCACGGCATCGGCGCAGATCTTCTCTCGCAATCCTTCGGGCAGATTGGGAGCCGGAGCGAGCTCGATGACTTTCTGATGCCGACGCTGCACACTGCAGTCGCGCTCGAACAGGTGCACCACGTTGCCCTGGCCGTCGGCGAGGATCTGAACCTCGATGTGCCGAGGATCGATCACGGCCTGTTCGAGGAACACCGTCGGATCACCGAAGGCCGATTCCGCCTCGCGCGCAGCAGCTTCGATGGATTCGCGTAGCTGCTCGGGCTCGGCCACCCGGCGCATCCCGCGACCGCCGCCACCGGCGACCGCCTTGACGAACAACGGGAACGTCATGGTCTCGGACGCCGCGACCAGCTCGTCCACGTCGGACGACGGTTCCGACGACGCCAGCACCGGCAGTCCTGCGGCCTTGGCTGCCGCGATGGCCCGCGCCTTGTTGCCGGTCAGTTCGAGCACGTCGGCGGACGGGCCGACGAAGGTGATGCCGGCCTCGGCGCACGCTGCGGCCAGATCCGGGTTCTCGGAAAGGAATCCGTAGCCGGGGTAGACAGCGTCCGCGCCGCTGCGCTTGGCAGCGGCGACGATCTCGTCGACCGAGAGATACGCGCGAACGGGATGCCCCTTCTCCCCGATCTGATACGCCTCGTCGGCCTTCGTCCGGTGCACCGAGTTCCGGTCCTCGAACGGGAACACCGCAACGGTCGAGGCCCCGAGTTCGTAGGAGGCGCGGAAGGCGCGGATGGCGATTTCGCCGCGGTTGGCAACCAAAACTTTGGAGAACATTGGCTCAACTTACCCGGCAGAGTGAGCCACCGAGGTGTACTGATCTCACCATTCGAGACGAATTGGTCGAATCGGCCGACTGAAACGGTGCAGTGCATCCCGACGGCCGTTCCTGATCGTTCCCGGTCGTTCCTGCAGGCTCCACTCCTGCCTTCCCCTGTCGTTCCTGCAGGCTCCACTCCTGCCCCGTCAGGACTTCTGCAGGTAGTCGACTCGATCCGATCTCCAGGCCGACCGCATCATCGACGCGATGCCGGGATCGTTTGCCAGCGACGGGTCCCGCGCGAACAGCGATCGTGCGCAGTCCTGAGCGTCGGCGATGATGCCCTCGTCGTCGATGAACGAGAGCAGTCGCAACCCGCTGACCGTGCCCGACTGTGCGGCACCGAGAACGTCGCCCTCGCGACGAGTGGCCAGATCCAGCTTGGCCAACTCGAAGCCGTCGTTGGTCGCTGCTACCGCCTCGAGCCGGGCGAAGGAGCCGCCCGCGGGGCTGAGATAGCTGATCATGATGCACAGGCCCTGGTGCCCGCCTCGGCCGATTCGCCCTCGCAACTGATGCAGTTGGCTCACGCCGAATCGGTCCGCGTCCACAATGACCATGACCGTCGCGTTGGGAACGTCCACGCCCACTTCGACCACCGTGGTGCAGACCAGGACGTCGATCTCGCCGGAGTTGAACTCGGACATGGTGATGTCCTTGTCGTCCCCCGACAGTCGTCCGTGCAGCAGCCCCACGCGCAGATCGTGCATCGGTCCGGTGGAGAGGGTCTCGTACAGGTCGACCGCTGCCGTCGTCTCGGGGCCGTCCTCCGCGCTCGCGCTCTTCTTCTTCGCAGCGCTCTTCTTCCCGGTCTCGGTGTCCTCGTCGTCGCCGATGCGGGAGCACACCACGTACGCCTGCCGACCTGCTGCCACTTCCTCGCGAATACGCTGCCACGCTCGATCGACCCAGCCCGGTTTGCTCCTGGCGGGCACCACGTTGCTGACGATGGGCGATCTGCCGCGGGGCAGTTCGGTGAGCACCGACGTCTCGAGGTCGCCGAGGGTCGACATCGCGATGGTGCGTGGGATAGGGGTGGCGGTCATCACCAGCAAGTGCGGACTGGTGTTGTCGCGAGCTTTCGCGCGCAACGCATCTCGTTGCTCGACGCCGAACCTGTGCTGCTCGTCGACGACGACCATCGCGAGATCGAGGAACTCCACTCGGTCCTCGATCAGGGCGTGGGTACCGATCACGATGCCTGCATCACCGGTGACCGCATCGAGCAACGCGGACCGCTTGGCCGCAGTGGACATCGAGCCGGTCAACAAGGCGACCTTGGTCGCCAGCTCGTGCGATCCGAGTTCCCCACCGGCTGCGAGGCTTCCGAGCATCGAGCGAATCGAGCGCGCATGTTGGGAGGCGAGCACCTCCGTCGGTGCCAGCAACGCGCATTGGTGTCCGGCGTCAATGACCTGCAGCATCGCCCGCAACGCGACGATCGTCTTACCCGAGCCGACCTCACCCTGCAGCAGCCGCGACATCGGATGCGGCGCCGACAGATCGTGGGCGATCTCGGCCGCGACCTGGTGCTGACCGGCCGTCAACTCGAACGGCAGACGCCGATCGAACTCCGCCGCGATACCGTCGGTGATCGGTGGGCATCGCGCTGCCACCCGGGTGGATGCGTCGCGTCGGCGGTCGGCGAGGACGAGTTGAACGGCGAGCGCCTCGTCGAACTTGAGCCGCTCGCGCGCGGAGTCCTTGTCCTGTGCGGTGTCCGGGAAATGGATCGACCGCAGTGCGGTGTCGATGTCGACGAGACCGCGCTGCGCACGTACCGACTCGGGCAGCGGATCGACCACTGCGTCGAGTTGGTCGAGCACCTGCCGCACGCAGCGCATGAACGTCCAGCTCTCGACGTCCTTCGCGGCCGGGTAGATGGGCACGAATGCTCGATCGAACACCGACATGTCGACGGCTCCGGAGGAATCGACCGAGCCACGAGCGAGTCCGGCCAGGGTGCCGCCGCCGACGATTCGACCTGCGGGCACGACGGCACCGTCGTTGTCGTCGCCACCGAGAATCACGTAGCTGGGGTGCGTGAGATTCCACCGCTTGCCGAAATACTTGACCTTGCCGGAGAACATCCCGCGTCGACCCGGCACCACCACATGCTTGAGCTTGTGCGGACTGAAGAAGGTGGCTTCGATGCGCTGTCCGTCGGCGGCGAGTGTCACCGCGAGGAACTGGCCGTTGCGGTTCTTCATCGACCGCAGCGTCGCGGACTCGACCGTCGCGACGATGGTGATGTGCTCGCCCTCGGGCGGCTCCTTCTCTCCCAGCTCCGAACCGTGCGTCATGTAGCGGTGCGGATAGTGCCGAAGCAGATCCTCGACGGTGTGAATACCGAAGACGTCGGCCAGCGGCGTCGCCGCCGCGGCTCCGAGGACGTGATCGAGCCGGTCCACCAACGTTGCCATTGTCCGAGATTCCCTATTCCACTCCGAATTGCACGAGATCCCCCGGCTGCCCACCTGTATAGACCACCACGTCGACTCCGGGGTGTGCGCCCGCCACGTATTCGGCCAACTGATCGCCGAAATCCTCCGACGCCTCGGCACCGACGAGCACTGTCACCATCTCCCCGCCCGTCGCCAGGAGCTGATCGATCAACCGACACCCCGCATCGAGCGGACGAGCGGCGACGATCACCACTTCCTGCCCCGCGAGCCCGATGCAGTCGCCCGGCTCACACGTGCCGACCCACGTCAGCGATCGCTCCCGCGCGATACGCAGAGATCCCCATCTCGTGCCCGCCGCCGCCTCGGACATCGTGAATGCATCGTCGACCGCAGCCCTGGCTGCATCGTGCACCGCGAGCGCGGCCAAACCCTGCACCATGGCCGAGCACGGCAACATCACCACGTCTTTGCCGTCCGCTCGGGCAGCTGCGCCGACGGCAACCAGTTCCTGCGCGGACAAAGCGCCGTTCGGCAACACCAACACCTCGCGGTGCTTCATCCCGACGATCGCACGATGCAGCACCGAGGAGTCGATCGCCTCGTCGCACCGCACCACCGTCGCGCCTTCCTGAACGTAGAGATCCGCGGCACCCTCACCGGCCACCAGCGCCAAAATATCGCGACCCACCGACAACGCTGCTTCGTCGTGCGCTCGGGGGCTCACCGCCCCGTCGAACTCGGCGAATCCGAAACACGAGATGCGCACTCCGTGAACATCTCCGGCTGCGATGCCGAGATCCACGGCACTGCCGGGATCGGTGGTGTGCACATGTGCGGACCATGCCCCGGAACCGTCACCGGCGACCACGACGGAATCTCCGATGTCGGCCAGATCCCGTCGAAGTTCCGCCGCCCTCGCGTCGTTCGGGCCGTGCACGACGTAGACCACCTCGTACCCGAGAGGGCGACTCGACCCGTACCCCGACACACTCTCGGGTGCACCGCCGCACTCCGACGACACGTTCGACGCACCGGTCACCGCCCGGCGTTCGTGCTCGTGTGGGCGACGGTAACGCCGGCGCGGCGGGGTGCGGCCGATCACCACCTCCACGAGGGCATCGATGATCACCGAGAGACCGAGAGCGCCTGCGTCCACCACTCCCGCCTCGCGGAGTTCGGCGAGTTGATCGGTCGTGCTGTCGACAGCCCGAGCGGTGGCCTCGGCTATGTCGACCACCAGCGTCGAGAGGCCGACGTTGGCGTCGTGGGCGGAGGCCTCCCGATCGGCGGCGTCCAGAACCGTGAGCATCGTGCCCTCGACGGGAACGCTCACTGCGGCTGCGACCAGGACTTTCGCGCGTCGCAGCATCGCCTGGATCGACACCGTGTCGAGCGGGCCGTCCGCTGAGGCCTCGGCAACAGCGCGCAACAACTGCGACACGATCACTCCCGAGTTGCCCCGCGCGCCCGCGACCGCCCCCACGGCCAGTGCCCGTCCGATGGCGCGGGCGTCCGCAGTGGGCCCGGCTGCGCGCATCGACTCCACCGCGGCACGGAAGGTGAACATGAGATTGGTGCCGGTGTCCGAGTCGGGTATGGGGAACACGTTGAGTGCATCGATCTCGTCGCACCGCGCGGTCAGAGAATCGACACAGCGGTAGGCCCACCGTCGTAGGGCCGCCGCATCGATCGATTCGAGAACGTCGACCACGTCGAGCAGCCTCCCCCCGCGTCACATCCGCTACCTGGTCCGAACTCCCTCGCGGACAGTTCCCGAAGCTTAGTCGGGCATGATCGGTGGCGCGCCGTCCGTGAGCCCTCACGCAGCGTCTGCCGTGGCGGTTTGGTGATTGCGGGCCGCGCCGCTATTCTTGCAGGGTTGCCTCGAGGCGATCTTCACGCATTGCAATCCTTGCATCTGCTCGTAGTTCGTTTCGATGTCTTCGACCACATGTATCGATCAACATCTATCAAGGAGTTCGCGACTATGGCTGCCGTCTGCGACGTATGCGCCAAGGGGCCCGGCTTCGGTAAGTCGGTCTCGCACTCGCACCGACGGACCAACCGTCGTTGGAACCCGAATATCCAGACCGTTCACGCTCAGGTTGCGCCTGGTAACTCCAAGCGCATGAACGTGTGCACCTCCTGCTTGAAGGCAGGCAAGGTGGTCCGGGGCTGATTTCGGCCTCGCTCTTCGATTTCCTCCACGGCCTCGACTGCGTGCGAGCACTGTGCCCCGCCCCCGATTTTCGGAGGCGGGGCACAGTCGTTCGTGCTTCCGGCCCGTTCCGTTCCGTTCTGTTACACAGCCGGTAAGTGCCGGAAGCGGGATCGCGGATCCGTACCGAGGCACCGCGGCCCCACGGCGGAATCACGACGTCGGTTAGAGTCCGGAACGTGACTTATTCGGACGCCGACATTTCCAGCAAGGTCCGCATCGAGGACGGTGTACTGCGCATCGTCGTCGCCACCGACGCCGGCGGTGCGTCGCTCGACCTGGAGGGTATCGCCGACGGCACCGCGGCTCTGAGCTCCGTCAACGACGGCAGCACCGCGATCGGAAGCGTCCTGCTCATCGGTCGAGGGCCGAATTTCTGCGCAGGTGGCAATGTTCGCGATTTCGCCGGTGCGGCCGATCGGGGCGCCTTCGTCGGTTCTGTCGCCGACACGTTCCACGCCTTCGTTCGTGAATTGGCCGCCGTCAGCGTCCCGGTCGTGGCCGGTGTGCACGGTTGGGCTGCCGGTGCAGGAATGAGCCTGGTCTGCCTCACCGACATCGCCATCGGCGGGCCGTCGACCAAGCTTCGCCCCGCGTATCCCTCGATCGGTTTCACTCCGGACGGTGGCATGTCGTGGACACTCCCCCGAATCGTCGGTTCGGGCCGCGCTATGGACATCCTTCTCAACGACTCGATCATCAACGGCGAGGAGGCAGTTCGTCTCGGGATTCTCAGCCGCCTGGTGGGCGACGACATCGTCGACAGCGAGGCCGAGCGCCTGGCGCGAACCCTTGCCGTCGGGCCGACATCGGCGTATCAGGGAATCAAGACTCTGCTGCGGGCCGCCGAATCGGTCACGCTGACACAGCAGTTGGACGCCGAAGCCGCCTCGATTTCCGCAGCCGCGTCGTCACCTGCCGGACGTGAAGGCGTCGACGCGTTCGTCGAGAAGCGTCGGCCCGACTTCTCCTGATTCGATCACGGCAGCGTCCAGTCGATCGGTTCGTCTCCCCCCTCGACCAACAATTCGTTGACACGGCTGAAAGGCTTGGATCCGAAGAATCCGCGTGACGCGGACAGCGGAGACGGGTGCGCGGATTCGATGTAGGGCACCGATCCGAGCATCGGCTTCAGGCTCGCCGCGTCACGTCCCCACAGAACGGCGACCAGTCCGGGCGCGTCGGGATTCTCGGCCCGGGCGACGAGTGCACGAATTGCTTGCTCGGTCACCGCTTCCCACCCCTTCTTCCGGTGCGACGCAGCCTGACCCGGCTCTACGGTGAGCACCCTGTTGAGCAGCATCACCCCGCGGTCCGCCCAGGGTGTCAGATCACCGTTGCTGGGCGTGGGCAACCCCAGATCGTCCGAGTACTCCTTGAAGATGTTGCTCAGACTGCGCGGTACGGGTCGCACATCCGGGGCAACGGAAAAGCTCAGCCCCACTGCGTGTCCCGGCGTCGGATACGGATCCTGACCGACGATGAGGACGCGAACTCCATCGAAGGGGTGGCGGAAAGCGCGCAGTACGTTCTCGCCGGCGGGGAGGTAATGACGGCCTGCGGCGAGTTCTGCCCGTAGGAAGTCGCCCATGGCAGCAACATTCGACTCGACCGGTGCAAGGGCGGCCGCCCACCCCGATTCGACGCTCTCGGCGAGCGGACGCGGCGTCACCGATCGATCCGGCGCAGCGCGTCGCGGTAGTACGCGGCGTTGGCCGAGTACATCTGCACGTTGATGTCGACATGCCCTTCGGGAACCTCGTACCCCTCGCGAATTTTCGCCGGAACCCCCAGCGCCATGGAGCGTTCGGGAACGACGAACTTGAACGGCACCACTGCGCCTGCCCCCACGATCGAGCCGGCACCGATCTTCGAGCCGTTCAGTACCACCGAGCCCGAGGCGATGAGGCAGTTGTTCCCGATGGTCGCACCCTCGACGTGCGCGTTGTGGCCCAGTACGCACCCGGAACCGATGACCGTTGCGTCGATCGGGGTGCAGTGCACCACGGTCCCGTCCTGCACGTTGGTGCCCTCGCCGATCGAAATGGTGCCGTAATCGGCCCGCAGAACGGCAGTGGGCCACACCGACGATCCGGCCGCCAGAGTCACCGCTCCGATGACGACGGCGTCGGGATGGACGTAGGCGTCTGGGTGGATGTCGGGTTCGCGATCACCGAGTGCGTAGATAGCCATCTCTGCAACTTAGCCGACCCGATGAACCCGACCGCGTTCACTCGCCCTCGAAACTCGACCATCCCGATCTACCCGAATGGGGGCGTCCGCCGACCGTCACTCGCGGGCCCTGTCCGTCACCGCCGTGCTGGACACGTCCGATCACCGTCCATCCCCGGGGAACGCCTGCGGTATCGGGGAAGGTGCCGACGAGAGCGTGATCCTCGCCTCCGGTGAGCACCCAGTCCAGCGGATCGTGACCCATCAGTGTTGCGGCCGAACGTACTTCGACCGGTATGTCCAGCAGGTCGGGATCGACGTCCAGCAGAACGCCCGACGCGTCGGCGATGTGGCCGAGATCGGCCAACAAGCCGTCGGAAACGTCGGTGAGAGAGGTCGCTCCCGCCTCTGCCGCGTCGATCCCGGCGCGATACGGAGGGACGGGCACTCGGTGCGCGTCCACCACGGCGTCGTGGCCGGTTCTGTCCCTGTCGCCGAGCAGGAGGGCGAGTCCGGCCGCCGACCAGCCGAGCCGTCCCGCGTACGCGATCACGTCACCGGCACGCGCCCCCGACCGAAGAACCGGTGCCCGGCCCTGGAGGTCGCCGAGCGCGGTGATCGAGATCACCAGCTCCGGCGACTGCACCACATCGCCGCCGACGATGGCCGATCCAGCAGCGACCGCCTCGAGCCACATGCCCTCGTTGAGGCCGTCGGTCACGCTCACCGGCGTGTCGGCCGGGCACCCGAGCGAGACGAGAAAACCCGAGCACTGCGCGCCCATTGCGGCGATGTCCGCGCCGTTCTGCGCGATCGACTTGCGGCCGATCTGTATCGGACTCGACCAGTCGAGCCGAAAGTGCCTGCCGTGCACCAACATATCGGTCGACGCCGCGATCCGACCGTCGGACGCGGCGACGACGGCTGCGTCGTCACCCGGCCCGACGATGGTCGACGGTGGCTGCACACGGTCTGCCACGGCGCGGGCGATCACGTCGAATTCACCGACCTGCGCGACGGTGCGCTCGCTGCCGGTGGACGAGTCGGTGACGGTGTCGTCGATGATGTTCCTCCCTGAGAACGCGGTGCGTGCGCGACGGTCTCACGCGGAGCGCGCGCCGAGCCTGCGGTACCTTTTAGCGGCGGTCGGGACAGTACCGATGCAGCAGGTTACGTGCGAAGAGAACGTAGTCGAACCAACCTACAGTCGAGAAGTCCGGCAGGGGAAAGGGACCACCGATGGTGCAAGCATTCGTTCTCGTTCAGACCGAGGTGGGCCGTGCGACGGCCGTCGCACAGCAGATCGAGGCCGTCGACGGTGTCGTGTCGGCGGAGGCAGTGGTCGGGCCCTACGACGTGATCGCGCGCGCCGACGGTGCCTCCGACGCCGAGATCGCCGAGATCGTCTCCCGCATCCAGAAGGTCGATGCCATCACTCGTACCCTCACCTGCCCCGTGGCCCCGCAGTCGACGACGTCCGTCGGATAGCTCGTGAATTCACCCGACACCGGCAACGACGCCGGCACCGAAGACAGCCCGGCCGAGACCGAGAGCACTCGCGAGCAGCGCCATCCCGCAGTCATCGCCACCGCGATCGCGTTGCCGGTCGCGCTGGTCGTCGGAGTTCTGGTTGCCGCCATCGCGGTCAACCGCTCACCCGTTCGCGATCCGGTCGCGCTGGGCCCGGTCGACTCCCCCGATGCCGCGAGCGCGCAGTGCACGTCCCTGCTCGACGCCTTGCCCGAGAACCTCGGCGACTACACCAGGGCCGAGTTGGCCGACCCGGCCCCGGTCGGAGTCCGCGCGTGGGCCTCGGACGTGGAGAACGCCGAGCCGGTCGTGTTGCGGTGCGGCCTGCCCCGGCCCATCGGGTTCGATGTGGCCGCACCTCTGCAGGTGATCAACGGCGTTCAGTGGTTCGAGGTGTCCGGGGAAGACGACGGGATCGATGCCAGCACATGGTTCGTCGTCGATCGCGGCGTGTACGTTGCCCTGACGATTCCGGGCGACTCGGGCCCCACCCCGTTGCAGGACGCGTCCTCGGCCGTGTCGGATGCGCTGCCCCAACAACCTCTCGACCCGGCTCCGTTGCAGTAGCGCTGGGCCGCAACGGCTCTAGCGCAAACCGGTGCCGCGGGCGAGGGCGGTGTCGATCAGAGTCGCGATGAGCGTCGGGTAGTCGACGCCCGATTCCGCCCACATCTTGGGGTACATCGAGATCGAGGTGAACCCGGGCATCGTGTTGATCTCGTTGATGACCGGACCGTTCTCGGTGACGAAGAAATCCACCCGCGCCAGGCCTTGGCAGTCCAACGCTCGGAAGGCCGCGACGGCGAGTTCACGTATGCGGTCGCTCGTGGCGTCGTCGAGTGCCGCCGGGATGTCGAACTCACTGACATCGTCGAGGTACTTGGTGTCGAAGTCGTAGAAAGCATGATCGTCGATGTCCGCGTCGGGAATTCGGATCTCGGCGACGGCGCTCGCGCGCACGGTGCCGTCGGGAAATTCCAGCACCCCGCACTCGACCTCGCGGCCGTGGATCATGCCCTCGACGATCACCTTGGGGTCGTGTTCGCGTGCGACGGCGATCGCGGTGGGTAGTTGGTCCCACGCGGTGATGCGCGAGATTCCGATGGACGATCCACCTCGGGCCGGTTTGACGAATGCGGGCAGGCCGATTCGCTCACGCTCGGCAGCCGTCAGGTCGTCGACCGCGCGTCGGAGTACGACCTGGCGACCGATCGGCAGTCCTTCGGCTCCGAGCAGCTTCTTGGTGAATTCCTTGTCCATGCCCGCAGCGCTGGCCAGCACGCCCGGCCCGACGTACGGAACGCCGGCCAGTTCGAGCAGACCCTGCAGGGTGCCGTCCTCGCCGTACGGTCCGTGCAGAACGGGGAACACGACGTCGACGGATGCGAGCACCGTCCCGCCTTCCCCCTCGCCGAGGGCGAGAAGAGCACCGGCGTGGCCGGGGTCCGTACTGAGCGCAAGCGCGGCTCCCGTCTTGTCGACGGTCGGCAGCACCCGGTCGTGAATCGCCAACGCATCGATGTCGGAGGAGCCGAGTACCCAGGCACCGTCCGCGGTGATCCCCACCGGAACCACCTCGTACTTGGCCGGATCGAGGTTCTGCAGCACGCTACCTGCCGATACACAGGACACGGCATGCTCGCTGCTGCGGCCACCGAAGACGACGGCAACTTTGATGCGGGGAGTACTCACGATGAGAAACCGTACCGCCGCGGCTCATCGAACGCGGATTCGCCCTGTTCGTCGCGAGACCGCCATCACTGCCTCACTCGGGCTTGATACGACGTCCCAGCAGGTGCCCGACCGCGTCCGGAACGGACATGCCACCGTGACACACCCGATGCACCGCGTCGGTCAGTGGCATCTCGACGTCGTAACTCTCGGCGAGGGCTCGCACCGAGGTGCAGGACTTGACGCCCTCGGCCACCTGCCCGTGCGCTGCCTCCTGCGCACTCTCGAGGGAGCCGCCCGAACCCAGTCGCTCTCCGAACGTGCGATTGCGCGAGAGAGGCGACGAGCAGGTGGCGACCAGGTCGCCCACACCGGCCAGGCCCGAGAGCGTCGACGGCTTGGCACCGAGCGCCACTCCGAGGCGGATGATCTCGGCCAGACCCCTGGTCATGATCGACGCGAGGGTGTTCTCGCCGTATCCGACGCCTGCGGCCATCCCGCAGGCGAGGGCGATGACGTTCTTGCAGGCACCACCGATCTCGGCGCCGATGACGTCACTGTTGGTGTAAGGCCTGAAATATCCGGTGGCGCAGGACTTCTGAATCTCGAGGGCTCGCTGGGAGTCGGAGCAGGCGATGACGGTGGCTGCGGGCTGCCCCTCGGCGATCGGGCGCGCAAGATTCGGCCCGGACAGGCACGCCACCCGGCTGGGATCGGCACCGGTGACCTGAGAGATCACCTGACTCATCCGCATGAGCGTTCCGGTCTCGATTCCCTTCGCCAGGGAGAGCAGCGTTGCCTGCGGCGGGATCGAGTCGGTCCACGCCCCCAGATTGGCCCGCAGACTCTGCGACGGCACGGCGAGAACCACGATGTCGGCTCCGTCGAGGGCACGCACCGGATCACTCGTCGCACGGATGGACGACGGTAGCTCGATTCCCGGAAGGTAGTCCTTGTTCTCGTGGTCGTCGGTGATGGATGCAGCGAGTTCCTCGCGGCGGGCCCACATGGTGACGTCCGTTCCGGCATCGGCCAACACCTTGGCGAATGCGGTCCCCCACGAACCCGACCCCAATACCGCTGCTCTGCTCATTCCGCCAACCCCTCGCCTACTTCGCCGATGCCCTGTCCACGCGCGCATCACCCTAACTCGCAGACCTGCTCGGGCGGTCGGAGTCGGCACAGATCGGTGACGCTGGCAGGATCGAGCACCATGGGTGCATCACGAGACGACGACGGCGACCGTGTCGTCAGGGTTCTCATCGCGGTGAAAGATCTCACCGCGGCGAAGTCGCGCTTGGCGACGGAGTTCTCGGCACCCGATCGGACTCGATTGGTGCTCGCGATGCTCAGCGACACCGTCGCGGCCGCCGACGCCGTCTCGGTGGTCGATTCGGTCACGGTGGTCACCCCGGATCCTCTCGTCGCAGAGACGGCCCGAAGAATCGGCGCACTGGTGTTCGACGAACCGGTCCGCGATCCTGCGCTGCAACCGGACCAACGCCTCAACCACGCGTTCGCGGCCGCAGCGCACGTACTACGTCACGGTGACGTCGGTGTGGATGTCGGTGTGGATGTCGGTGGGGGCGAGACCGTCGCCGCGCGCCGCGTCGACATCATCGCGTTGCAAGCAGACCTGCCTGCGATGCGTTCGGCAGAACTCGCGCAGGCCTACGCCGGGGCCCGCCGGGGAGGCAGATCGCTCGTGGTCGACCATCACGGCACGGGGACCGCCGCCCTGATCCTCAAGGACTCCCCCGACGAGTTGGCACCACTGTTCGGACGGGACTCCGCCCGTCGCCACACCGTCTCGGGCGCACGGGAACTCGACGGCACCTGGCCGGGTCTTCGACTGGACGTGGACACCGCCGACGACGTCCGCAGAGCGCACCGTCTGGGAGTCGGACCGGCGACGGCGGCCGTCCTCCACTCGCTCGGGTGGAGTGACGAAGCATCGGCGACGACTGCCTGATGGCGCGGACCGCCGTGGGAGTCGAGTGAACGGAGACTCGAGTTCTGCCATCGGAGTTTCACCGACGCCCGGTATGGGGGATGATCGTGCGGTGAGCAAAGACGACGCGCAGTCAGCGAACCAGGATCCTCCGATCGAGACCGGAAAGGCCACCGGTTCGGACCCGGCATGGAGCGCTCCGATCGCGGCGACGATGCCGAGTATTCCCTCCGCGCTTCCGGCCGCCACACCGGAATCCGTCGACGCTGCCACCGTGCTCCCCGAAAATCGCTATCTCAACCGGGAATTGAGCTGGCTCGATTTCAACTCCCGCGTTCTCGCGCTCGCGGAGGACTCGTCGCTCCCCTTGCTCGAACGGGCGAAGTTCCTCGCGATCTACGCGTCGAATCTCGACGAGTTCTACATGGTTCGGGTTGCGGGTCTCAAGCGCCGTGACGAAACCGGACTGTCGGTCCGCTCCGCCGACGGCATGACCCCACGCGAGCAGCTCGCGGTGATCGGTCAACGCACCCAGGAGCTCGCGCTCAAACATGCGCGAGTGCTGCTGGATTCGATCCTGCCCGAGCTCACCGCCGAGGGCATCGCGATCATCCGGTGGTCCGACCTGGACAGTGACGAGCGCTCCCGGCTGTCGGAGTACTTCACCGAGCAGGTCTTCCCGGTTCTCACACCGCTGGCCGTCGACCCGGCCCACCCCTTCCCCTACATCAGCGGGCTGAGCCTGAATCTCGCTGTGACAGTGAAGGATTACTCCACCACAGGTGAGCACTTCGCCCGCGTGAAGGTGCCCGACAACGTCGATCGCTTCGTGCGGGTCAAGCGCGGCGAGGGCAACCACCGCATCGACGCCTTCCTGTCGATGGAGGAGTTGATCTCGGCTCATCTGGACGTGCTCTTCCCCGGGATGGAGGTCGTCGAGTCTCACGCGTTCCGTATCACGCGCAACGCCGATTTCGAGGTCGAGGAAGACCGCGACGAGGACCTCCTCCAGGCACTGGAGCGAGAGCTCGCCCGTAGGCGTTTCGGCTCTCCGGTCCGCCTCGAGATCGCCGACGACATGACCGAGCACATGCTGGAATTGTTGCTTCGCGAACTCGATGTCGATCCAGGCGACGTCATTCAGGTGCCCGGACTGCTCGACCTGTCGTGCCTGTGGCAGGTCTACAGCGTCGACCGCCCCAACCTCAAGGACGCCCCCTTCGTTCCGGCCACTCACCCGGCATTCGGTGAGCGCGAGACACCCAAGAGCGTCTTCTCCACCCTGCGCGACGGCGACGTCCTGGTCCATCATCCGTACGATTCCTTCTCCACCAGCGTTCAACGCTTCATCGAGCAGGCCGCGGCCGACCCGCAGGTGCTCGCCATCAAGCAGACGCTCTATCGGACCTCCGGAGATTCCCCGATCGTCAACGCGCTCGTCGATGCCGCAGGCGCGGGCAAGCAGGTGGTTGCGCTGGTCGAGATCAAGGCGCGTTTCGACGAACAGGCGAACATCGAGTGGGCCCGCAAGCTCGAAAAGGCGGGCGTGCACGTGGTGTACGGCCTCGTCGGCCTCAAGACGCACTGCAAGACGTGCCTCGTGGTGCGTAGAGAGGGATCCGTCATTCGCCGGTACTGCCACATTGGTACCGGCAACTACAACCCCAAGACAGCGCGCATCTACGAGGACGTGGGCCTGCTGACGTCCTCGCCCGAAATCGGGGCCGACCTCACCGATCTGTTCAACTCGCTGACCGGATACTCGCGAAAGTCCAAGTACCGCAACCTTCTCGTCGCACCGTACGGAGTTCGGCGCGGCATCGTCGAGCGCATCGAGGCGGAGGTCGAGCACCTCAAGGAGGGCCGCAGCGCCGGAATTCGCCTCAAGGCCAACGCCTTGGTGGA
The DNA here is from genome assembly GCF_002259095.1 of Rhodococcus sp. 05-2254-2. Lineage (NCBI taxonomy): Bacteria > Bacillati > Actinomycetota > Actinomycetes > Mycobacteriales > Nocardiaceae > Rhodococcus > Rhodococcus sp. 05-2254-2. Next base: position 336,732 of record NZ_NOZJ01000019.1, read on the forward strand.
CGAGCAGGTCATCGACGCGCTCTACCGAGCATCGATGGCAGGAGTGCCGGTGAAGGTGGTGGTGCGCGGAATCTGTGCTCTCAAGCCAGGAGTTCCCGGTCTGTCGGAGAACATCGAAGTGCGTTCCATCCTCGGCCGATTCCTCGAACACTCGCGTGTTCTGCACTTCCAGGGTGCGGACGAGTTCTGGATCGGCAGCGCAGACATGATGCACCGCAACCTCGATCGCCGAGTCGAGGTGATGGCTCAGGTCAAGGATCCTCGGTTGGCGAACCAGCTGAGCGACATCTTCGATTCTGCCCTCGACCCCACCACTCGATGCTGGGAGCTGGGACCGGACGGCGGCTGGGTCGCGTCACCGGCTCGGGGTGAGAAAGTTCGTGAGCATCAGGTGGACCTGATGCGCAGTCGGAGGAATCAGGGCTCCTGATGGGCACTTCCGACGGCTCCCCCCGCGCCAACATCTTCGCGGCGGGCTCGATCCTGTGGCGACATTCACCGAGCGGCGGCTCGGGCGTCGAGGTCGCCTTGGTGCACAGGCCGAAATACGACGACTGGTCGTTCCCCAAGGGAAAGCTCGATCCCGGTGAAACAGCTGTCGACGCAGCAGTCCGAGAGGTCAAGGAGGAGACCGGATTCGACTCGAGACTGGGACGGTCTCTGTCCTACGTCACGTACCCGATTCCGGGGCACCGTCGGGTCAAGAAAGTTCTGTACTGGGCAGCGGAGGTCACCGGGGGCGAGTTCGTCCCCAATGTCGAGGTGGACGAACTGCGCTGGGTAGCGCCCGAGGACGTCGGCCGCGAACTCTCGTATCCCATGGACCACAAGATCCTTCGCCGGTTCGTGGCCAAGCCTGCCGACACCTCCACAGTGCTGTTGGTTCGGCACGGCAGTGCCGGGTCGCGCTCACGGTTCAAGGGCAACGACGTCGACCGTCCACTCGACAGGATCGGGCGCCGACAGGCCGAATCCTTGGTGTCGTTGCTTCGGGCTTTCGGCGGCGATGCCGTGTACGCAGCCGACCGTGCTCGATGTGTGCAGACCGTTGCTCCGTTCGCGGAATCGTTGGGGGTGGACATCACTCCCGAGCATCTCTTGTCCGAGGAAGGGTATGCCGACGACCCGCGCAAGGGCCGCCATCGCGCTCGCGACATCGCCGAACTTCCCGGCACCCCCGTTGTCTGCAGCCAGGGAAAAGTGATCCCGGACTTGATGCGTTGGTGGGCCGAGAAGGACGGAATCACGTTGCCGGCCAACAGAAATCGCAAGGGCAGCGTGTGGGTGCTCTCACGCCGCGACGGCAGGCTCATCTCGGCCGATCACATCGCCAGTCCGTTGCCCACCCTCGCCGCCGACGGCTGAGCGGCGCAAACGACAAACAGAAGGCCCCCGACTCGATCTTCGAGTCGGGGGCCTTCTACCGTTCACAGCCTGTCTCACTCACGCTGCCGCGTCAGCGGCAGCGTGAGTGACGAGTGAAAACCTGCAGGCTCTACTTCTTCGCTGCGCGCTTCGCGGGTGCCTTCTTGGCCGGAGCCTTCTTGGCCGGGGCCTTCTTGGCGACGGTCTTCTTGGCCGCTGTCTTGGCCGGAGCCTTCTTGGCAGGAGCCGTAGTGGTTGCGGCCTTGCGAGCGGTCGTCTTGGCCGGAGCCTTCTTGGCAGCAGCCGTCGTGGTCTTGCGCGCGGTGGTCTTCGCGGGAGCTGCCTTCTTGGCGGCCGTCTTTGCGGGAGCTGCCTTCTTGGCGGCGGTCTTTGCCGGAGTTGCCTTCTTGGCTGCCGCGGTGGTGGCCTTGCGGGCGGTCGTCTTCACCGCTGCCTTCTTGGCGGCCGTCTTCTTCGCTGCCGCAGTCTTCTTGGCCGGAGCTGCAGCCGAACCGCGCTTGACGGCAGGTCCGGTTGCGGGCAACTTCTGTCCGCCCGCGATGACGGCCTTGAACTGTGCACCCGGACGGAATGCCGGCACGTTGGTCGGCTTCACGCGAACGGTCTCACCGGTGCGGGGGTTACGGGCGACACGCGCTGCGCGACGACGCTGCTCGAACACGCCGAAGCCCGTGATCGTGACACTCTCGCCGCGGTGCACTGCGCGCACGATGGTGTCGACGATGTTCTCGACAGCCTCTGTGGCGCTCCGCCTATCAGACCCCAACTTCTCGGTCAGGGCGTCAATCAGCTCTGCCTTGTTCATGGATTTCCTCCGCTATATGGTGGTCCATCGTCGGACCGACTACTACAACGGTAAACCCCAAGTCGTCAAGAGTCTATGCGCCACGCCAATTTTCATTCCGGTGTCGCGGAATGGTTCACGGCCCCAAAGCGTGTCGGACCGGTGCCAGGTCAGCTTTCGGAGGGTGTCTCGATCCGCGCCGGGAGGGTCAGGGGTTTGTATGAAGGCCTTGACTTTTCGTACTCCGTAATGGCCTCTACCTGGCGTAACGTCAATCCGATGTCGTCGAGACCCTCCAGCAGACGCCACCGCGTGTAGTCGTCAATCGCGAAGCGCACCACCAACGTTCCAGCCGTTACGGTCTTGTCGACGAGGTCGACAATTACTTCCAGACCGGGCTGTTCTTCTAAGGCTTTCCACAGCAATTCGACGTCCGACTGATCGACTTCGGCGGCCAACAGCCCGGCTTTTCCCGAGTTTCCGCGAAAGATATCGGCGAAGCGAGAGGCGATCACAACCCGAAATCCGAAGTCCGAGAGTGCCCAGACGGCATGTTCGCGTGATGATCCCGTACCGAAATCGGGCCCGGCAACGAGCACCGAACCTCGGTTGTAGGGCTCGAGATTCAAGATGAAGTTCGGGTCCGAGCGCCAGGCCGCGAACAACCCGTCCTCGAATCCGGTGCGCGTGACACGCTTGAGGTAGACCGCGGGGATTATCTGGTCGGTGTCGACGTTGGACCGCCGTAGCGGAACTCCGATACCGGTGTGTCGAGTGAAAGCTTCCATCGAATGTGCTCCTATGCGTTCGATCGATCCGAGCGAGGACGCGCGTTACGCGAGATCCGCCGGAGAGGACAGGGTTCCGCGGATTGCGGTAGCGGCGGCAACCAGAGGCGACACGAGATGAGTGCGACCGCCCTTGCCCTGCCTACCCTCGAAATTCCGGTTGGACGTCGACGCCGATCGCTCGCCCGCCGCCAGCTGATCCGGATTCATTCCCAGGCACATCGAGCAACCGGCCTGACGCCACTCCGCTCCTGCGGCCGTGAAGATCTCACCCAGGCCTTCCTCCTCCGCCTGCGCTCGCACCCGCATGGACCCGGGTACCACCAGCATTCGCACTCCGTCGGCAACCCGATGTCCTTCGAGAACGGATGCGACGGCCCGCAGATCCTCGATTCGACCGTTGGTGCACGAGCCCACGAACACGGTGTCGACAGCGATCTCGCGGATGGGTGTACCCGCTTCGAGGCCCATGTACTGCAAAGCCTTCTGCGCTGCCGCTCGCTCGCTCTCGTCGACCATCGCCTCCGGATCGGGCACCGTATCGCCCAGTGGCGCACCCTGACCCGGATTCGTTCCCCAGGTGACGAACGGCGTCAACGTGTCGGCATCGATGTGGACCTCGTTGTCGAACACTGCATCCGGATCGGTCGCCAGTTCGTCCCACGCCGCCACCGCCGCGTCCCAGTCGGCTCCGCGAGGAGCGTGCGGGCGCCCCTTCAGGTACTCGTACGTGATCTCGTCGGGTGCGATCATGCCTGCCCGTGCACCGGCCTCGATCGACATGTTGCAGATGGTCATTCGCGCTTCCATCGACAGCTTGCGAATGGCCTCACCGCGGTACTCGAGGACGTAGCCCTGGCCACCGCCGGTGCCGATCTGTGCGATGACGGCAAGTATCAGGTCCTTGCTCGTCACACCGGGGGCGAGCTCACCGTCGACGTTGATCGCCATCGTCTTGAAAGGACGCAGCGACAGTGTCTGCGTCGCCATGACGTGCTCGACCTCGCTGGTACCGATGCCCATTGCGATCGAGCCGAAGGCACCGTGCGTCGAGGTGTGGCTGTCTCCGCACACCACGGTCATGCCGGGCTGGGTCAGACCCAACTGCGGCCCGATGATGTGCACGATGCCCTGATCGAGATCGCCCATCGGGTAGAGCCGAACACCGAATTCCTCGCAGTTGCGGCGAAGAGTGTCGACCTGTGTGCGCGAGACCAGATCTGCGATGGGCGCGAAGATGTCGGCCGTCGGGACGTTGTGATCCTCGGTTGCGATCGTCAGATCCGGACGTCGGAGTCCGCGGCCGGCCAGCCGAAGGCCGTCGAACGCCTGCGGGCTGGTGACCTCGTGCACCAGATGGAGATCGATGTAGATCAGATCCGGCTCACGCGCTCCGCCTTCTCCGCCGCCTCGGACCACCACGTGCTGGTCCCATACCTTCTCCGCCAAAGTCTTCGGTGTTTCGGACATCGCTGTCGCGGACCTCGTCTTCCCTGTCGTCGTCGCGCCGATGAACTCCGCTGGTCCACCTCGCGTGATCGTCTCGACATCATGCCCCCGGCACGCACTGAAGATCTCGTAGTTGTGCAATCTCAGCATTCGGGAGGCTAATATCGTTCTATGAGACAGCATAGCCCCAATGGCCTCGTCGACAAATCGAGCGGTATCGGTGTCCTCGACAAGGCGATGACGGTGCTGCACGCGGTGGCGGAGACGCCCTGCAATCTCAACGACCTGTGCGCTCGAACGAGCCTGCCCCGGGCAACGGCCCACCGCCTCGCGGTAGGACTGGAGACCCACCGCCTTCTCGTACGGGATGCCGACGGCCTGTGGCGGACCGGCCCGGGACTGGGAGAGCTTGCGGCGAGCGCATCGGACACCCTGCTCGACGCTGCCGCCTCGATCCTCCCACGCCTGCGCGAAATCACCGGTGAGAGTGTGCAGATCTATCGGCGCGAAGGGACGGTGCGGGTGTGCGTGGCATCCATGGAGCCGCCGACCGGACTTCGAGACACCGTACTCGTCGGCGCACGTCTGCCGATGACGGCTGGATCGGGAGCCAAAGTCCTTCTCGCATGGGCAGATTCGCAGACACAACGAACAGTTCTGCCGGATGCAGAATTCAGCGAGCGCGTCCTGCTCGAAGTTCGGCGGCGCGGATGGGCACAGAGTGCGGGCGAGCGAGAACCGGGCGTGGCGAGCGTCGCCGCGCCCGTGCGAGACGGCAACGACACTGTGGTGGCGGCGATCTCGGTATCCGGACCGATCGATCGAATCGGACGCAAGCCCGGAGCGCGGTGGGCCGCGGATCTTCTTGCCGCCGCGGACGCTCTGCACAAGCGACTCTGAGGTAAACCGCAGCCCCGCCGGCCCGAGAAAAAACGAGCTGATCGAGCTGCGAGAGTGGGGTACCTTCGTCTCGAGCGGCCTACCCGGTCGGTCGACGACTGCGAGGAGTCACCCCATGCCCGAATCCGGCAGTGAAGAACTGAAGAAGAAGTTCCGCGAGGTTCTGGAACAGAAGAACAGCAAGTCCCACAATTCCGTAGAACACAAGGACGGTGGACCGAAGGTCAACAACGTCCACGGTCCGGCCGACCATCAGAAGATGTTCCGCCGCAAGAGCGTCTGAGACGCACGCACCGAAACGACAACACCCTCTCGATCCGCGGATCGAGAGGGTGTTGTCAGTTGTAGCCCCGACGGGATTCGAACCCGCGCTACCGCCTTGAGAGGGCGGCGTCCTAGGCCGCTAGACGACGGGGCCAGGAACTTCACCTGCATTGTGTTCGAGCTTGTACGTACTGAGTCAGCTTAACTGCCTCGGCCTCGGCGACAAAATCGCCTTCACCTGCTCGCTGGGGTACCAGGACTCGAACCTAGAATGGCGGTACCAGAAACCGCTGTGTTGCCAATTACACCATACCCCAATGGACTTGAATCGAATTGCTCATCACGATCGATGTGCACTGCGTTTCGAGCCGGGATAGAGACTATCAAAGGTGACTACCCATTCTCCAAATCGGCTGCTCAGAGCCGCCGAAACCACGCCGTGGACGCGTCGGGAGCGGCCGAGGCACCGTCGAGTGGGGTCCGGAAGAGCCCCCTCCACACCTCGGCCGACGAGTGGAGCAGACTTGCTCTTCGTGACCGATCGCAGACCCGGCCGAGTCCGATGAAGGTTCTGCTCGTCCCTCAGGGCGAGCAGGCCGTGCTGACTCACCTCGCCGACGACGGCTCGACGCTGAGCGATCCCACCGTGGCCGAGGATATCGTCGCGGCCGTAGCCGAGCTCGAGCGCGACGAACGGCCGAGGTGGGTGTTGGAAGACGCGAGCCGTATCTACCCTCGGCTGCTCGAACGAGGAGTCCGCGTACGCCGCTGTCACGACCTCGCACTGGTCGGTGCCATTCTGGCGATGCGGGCCGGCTCGGCGACTGTGCCGTCGGCTCCCGCCGACCTGAGGCCGGGTCTGTTCGACGCGAACCCGAACTCCGATCCGGCGGCGGTGCTTGCCGAGTATCGGCGTCAGCTCCGGGACATCGGCGACGATCGCGCACTGCACCTGCTGGCAGCAGCCGAGTCGGCCGGAGGGCTGGCCGCAGCGGAGATGACCTTCGACGGGTTGCCGTTCTCGGCGGCGGCGCATCGCCGTCATCTCGAGACGATGCTCGGTACCCGGCCGCTCGATGGATCCCCTCCCCCGGCCCTCGTAGAACTCGAGAATCAAATCTCCTCGGCGTTCGGCCGACGCGTCAATCCTGCCTCGCCCGTGGAGTTGGTGGCCGCGTTCGCGCGCGTCGGTATCGAACTGACATCGACTCGCGCGCATACCATCCGCGACATCGACCACCCGGCGGTTCCGCTACTGCTGCGGCACCGTGACCTCTCGAAGCTGCATGCCGCGAACGGGTGGGCGTGGCTCGACGCGTGGGTTCGCGACGATCGTTTCCGGCCGGTCTATGTTCCCGGCGCTGTGGTGTCGGGTCGGTGGGCCAGCCGCGGCGGGGGCGGCCTTCAGATCCCGAAACCCCTGCGCGCCAGTGTGATCGCCGATCCCGGCCACACCTTCGTGGCCGCCGACGCCGGCCAGCTCGAACCACGCATCCTCGCGGCGATGTCCGGCGATCCCCGTATGGTCGCCGCGGCAGGCACCGCGGATCTGTACGCACCGGTGGCCGCAGAATCGTTCGACGGCGATCGCAGCCACGCCAAGGTCGCCGTTCTCGGGGTGCTGTACGGCGCGACCTCGGGTGACGCGCGCGCTCTGCTGACGCGACTACGGGCCAAGTTCCCCGGTGCCGTTGCACTGGTGGAGGAGGCCGCCCGAGCCGGTGAACGGGGCGAGGTCGTTCGTTCCTGGCTGGGACGGGCCTGCCCACCGCCCTCGGCGCAGTGGTGGTCCGCCGGTGACGCCCATGCGCGTGGCCGGTTCACTCGAAATTTCGTCGTGCAGGCCACCGCCGCCGAGTGGGCGCTGTGTCTGTTGGCCGATCTGCGCGGACGGTTGGCCGGGAGCGGAGCCCGCAGGAGCGACCGGAATTCCGACGAAGGGAGCGGAGCCCGCAGGAGCGACCGGAATTCCGACGAAGGGAGCGGAGCCCGCAGGAACGACCAGAATTCCGGGAGCGGAAGCGAGTTGGTGTTCTTTCAGCACGACGAAGTGGTGGTGCATTGCTCGATCGCCGAGTCGGGTCGTGTCGCCGAAGCTGTTGCAGAATCGGCGTTGTCGGCCACCCGGCTGATGTTCGGTGACACGGCCGTCCGGTTTCCGATGGAAACCAGAGTCGACCGCTTCTACGGTGCCTCCGCTGCCGGTTCCGAGCTGGATTCGGACTGAGCTCGCGGCGGGTCGACGAACGTCACGTCGATGTCCTCGAACGGCTTGCTGCGTTGCGCTTCTGCCTGCCCGGTGTACGTGAGCTTGTCGCCCTGGGTCAGTTCGACGTCGTCGGTGAACGGGGCCAGCAGCGCGCGCGGGAAGAGCCGATCGACGCGAACCACGTTGATCTCGATGCACATCACGATGGACACCGACGTCACGTACAGAAACGCCAGCAGTCCCAGAACGACAGCGAACACACCGTTGGTGACGGTCGCGTTGCTGACGACGTACTTCACGTACACACTGCCGAAGGTCTGCAGCAGCTGCCAGATCAGACCGGCAACGACGGCCCCGGGAAGAACCTGTGGGATCAACACCGACCTCGCGGTGGCGAGCCTGAACGCCACGACGAACACACCGACGTAGAAGAACGTGCCGACCACGAACACCACGAGGCCCGATTCCGGACCGAAATATCCTGCGGCACTGAGCACATTGAGTGCGGTGATGGCCAGGACGGCCAGACCGACCGTGCTCAGCAGACCCAAGCCGCGCACGCGGGCGCGGATGGGATCGGGCCGTAGGTTCTTCGGCACCGTCCACGCCGTGTTCATCGCGTTCTGGAGCGCCACGGCTACCCCGAGCCCGCCGTACAGGGAACCCAGGACACCCACCACCAGACCCACGGTGCCTCCACCGATGCGGTCGGGCCTGCCCAGTTCGTCCCCGATCACCGGGATCTGACCGAGTGCCGAGTTCAGGATCTGTTGCTGCAGTTCCGGGCTACCGGCCAATACGATTCCCAGAACCGTCGAGAACAGCAACAGTGCGGGAAACAGCGAGACGAAGGCGTAGTAGGTGATCAGGGCAGCGAGGTAGCCACCCTGATCGTCGACGAACTTGTACACCACCGCAATGGGGTATCCGAGAACCGGCCGCCTGCGCTGGAGTCGATCCAGTCGATCGGAAAAACTCATTCGAGGCTCTCCCCGAGGACCGGGGTGCGCCGGCGGCCGTGCGCCCTCACGCCACCTGGGCGCGTGCCGCAGCCAGGCGCGCCAAGGTCTTCTCGCGTCCGAGCAATTCCATGGACTCGTACAGCGGTGGGCTGATGTGCGACCCGGTCACTCCCACCCGGATCGGGGCGAAAGCCTTGCGCGGCTTGAGCTCCAGCTTCTCGATCAACACGTCCTTGAGAGTCGCCTCCAGGTCGGCCGTGGTCCAGGTCTGCAACGCCGTCAGTGCCTCGACAGTGGCGTCGAGAACGGGTGCGGCATCGGCACCGAGGTTCTTGGCCGCGGCTGCGGGGTCGATCTCGAAGTCCGCCTCGTCGACGAACAGGAACTTCAACAGTCCCCATGCGTCCGACAGGACGACGATGCGGGTCTGCACCAGATCGGCCGCGACAGCGAAGACCTTCTCGTCGACCGGCTCGGTGAGATGGCCCTGAGCGACGAGGTATTCGCGCAAACGCGCCGCGAAATCCTCCGCTGCCAGCATCCTGATGTGCTCGGCGTTGATCGCGTCGGCTTTCTTATTATCGAAGCGCGCCGGATTGGAATTGACGGACGAGATCTCGAACGCCGCCACCATCTCGTCGAGCGTGAACACGTCGTGATCGTCCGAGATACCCCATCCGAGAAGCGCGAGGTAGTTCAGCAATCCCTCCGGCACGAAACCACGATCACGGTGGATGAAGAGGTTGGACTCGGGGTCACGCTTGGACAGCTTCTTGTTGCCCTGGCCCATGACGAACGGCAGGTGCCCGAATTCGGGGGTGCGTTCTGCGACACCGATCCGGATCAATGCCTCGTAGAGAGCGAGCTGACGAGGCGTCGACGACAGCAGATCCTCGCCGCGCAGGACGTGGGTGATCTTCATCAATGCGTCGTCGACCGGATTGACCAACGTGTACAACGGAACTCCGTTACCGCGGGTCAAGGCGAAGTCCGGCACCGTCCCCGCCTTGAACGTGGTCTCCCCGCGCACGAGGTCGTTCCACGTCAGATCGTGATCGGGCATCCGCAGTCGCACGACGGCTCCGCGCCCCTCGTCGAGAAATCCCTGTCGCTGCTCCGGCGTCAGGTCGCGGTCGAAGTTGTCGTAGCCGAGTTTGGGGTCGCGTCCGGCTGCCTTGTGACGGGCCTCCACTTCCTCCGGCGTGGAGAAGGACTCGTAGGCCTCCCCGGCGTCGAGCAACTGCTGCACGACGGCGAGGTGCTGGTCGCGACGCAGCGACTGACGGTACGGCTCGTACGGGCCACCCACTTCGGGACCCTCGTCCCATTCGAGGCCCAGCCAGCGCAACGCGTCGAGCAGGGCGGCGTAGGACTCCTCGGAGTCGCGTGCGGCGTCGGTGTCCTCGATGCGAAAGACGAAGGTGCCGCCGTGATGCCTGGCGAACGCCCAGTTGAACAGTGCGGTGCGGACCAGGCCGACGTGCGGGGTACCGGTGGGCGACGGGCAGAACCGAACGCGGACATCTGTTGGTGTGGTCATGTTCGCCCTACTTCTTCGCTGCGACGGGGTTGGTGAGGGTACCGATTCCCTCGACGGTGATCGACACGCTGTCTCCGTCGGTGATGGGTCCGACTCCCTCGGGGGTTCCGGTGAGGATGACGTCTCCGGGGAGCAACGTCATCACCGCGGACACCCACTCGATGATCTTCGGAATGTCATGCAGCAGAAGCGAAGTGCGGCTCCGTTGTTTGACCACGCCGTCGACCTCGGTCTTGATCTCGAGATCGGTCGGGTCGAGGGAGGTCTCGATCCACGGCCCGAGTGGACAGAAGGTGTCGTGTCCCTTGGCGCGCGTCCACTGTCCGTCGTGCTTCTGGTGATCGCGGGCCGAGACGTCGTTGGCGACGGTGTATCCCAGCACCACCTCGTACGCCTTGGCGGCGGGGACGTCCTTGCACGGACGGCCGATGACGATCGCCAGTTCCCCCTCGAAGTGCACTTCGTTCGAGGACGGCGGCAACACGATGGACGCACCGGGGCCGACGATGGAGGTGTTCGGCTTGATGAAGATCACGGGGTCCTTCGGTGCTTCACCGCCCATCTCGGCCACGTGCGCGGCGTAGTTCTTACCGATGGCGATGACCTTGCTGGCGAGGATGGGCGCGAGCAGTCGCACATCGGCCAGTGGCCACGACCGACCCGTGAACGTGGGTGTGCCGAAAGGATGTTCGGCGATTTCCTTCGCAGTCTGCGAGTCACCCTCACCTTCGATACTCACGAATGCCACACCATCAGGACTTGCAATTCGACCGAGACGCATGTCGGAAGTCTATCGACAAGCGTGGTGTGCACTCCGCCACCGTCCGTTCAGCGCGGTTCGGTCAGGTGTAGGGTCGAACTCCGGTTCCATATCGCAAGAAACAACGTCCATATATTGAGATGGAGAATTGATGGACGCCACCGCGCAGCTGTCCGACATCGGCGAGTTCAGGCGATGGTTCATGCTTGCCCTCGGCATGCTCGCGCAGACCGCAGGCGCGGTGTTCATCAACGGCGCAGCGTTTCTCATTCCCGCCCTGCACGACGACCGCGGCCTGAGCCTGCCCGCCGCCGGACTCGTCGTCGCCATGCCCACCGTGGGCATCATGTTCACCCTGATCGCCTGGGGTGTGTTGGTCGATCGGATCGGCGAAAGACTGGTTCTCGCAGTCGGGCTCGGCCTGACGGCGCTCGCCGCTGCAGCCGCCGTGTTCACCACCTCCGTTGCTCTGCTGGCAATCCTGCTCCTGCTCGGCGGAATGGCAGCGGCGAGTGCGAACAGCGCCAGCGGACGTGTGGTGGTCGGCTGGTTTCCGCCGCAGCGTCGTGGATTGGCCATGGGAATCAGACAGATGTCGGTCCCTCTGGGCGTCGCCATCGCAGCCCTGACCATCCCACCCATCGCCCGGGACCACGGCGTCGGAGCGGCACTGCTCGTACCCGCGGCCGTGTGCGCAACAGCCGCAGTGATGTGTCTGGCAGTCGTCGACCCCCCGCGTCCCAATCGCATCGATGCAGCGGAGCAGGGTCTGCTCGACAATCCGTACCGGGGCAGCAGGCAGCTGTGGCGCATTCACGCCACCTCGATCCTGTTGGTGGTGCCGCAGTACGTGGTCTGGACGTATGCGCTCGTATGGCTGATGACCGACCGAGGATGGACGGCAGCGGCGGCGGGCGTCCTCGTCACGGTGACGCAAATTCTCGGCGCACTGGGCCGGATGAGCGTCGGCGCGTTGTCCGATCGAGTCGGCAGCCGCATGCGGCCCCTCCGATGGGTCGCGGTGACCGCCGCAATCAGCATGCTCGGACTCGGAGTGGCCGACTGGTTCGACTCCCCCGTCGCGATCGTCATGCTCGTCGTCGCGTCGGTCGCCACCGTTGCCCCGAACGGTCTTGCCTTCACCGCTGTTGCCGAGATATCAGGACCGTATTGGAGCGGACGCGCCCTCGGCGTGCAGAACACGAGTCAATACGTGTTCGCGTCGGCCGTGCCGCCGGTGTTCGGGGCCCTCGCGGCGGTCAGCTTTCCCGTCGCATTCCTGGTGTCGGCGGTCTTCCCCGCACTCTCCGTACCGATCGTCCCCGACGATCCACGTCCCGAAAGTCCCGACCAGAAGGCCGACAGTCCCGAAAAGAATTCCGATCGCGCCGGCTGATCCAGCACGGTGGGGATGTCCGGAAACACGAAATGCCACGGTGGCCGGTCGGCCTACCGTGGCATTCGTGTCGGTTCGGCTAGAGGCGAGCGGCGATTCGTGCGCCGATCTCTTTCGTCGACGCAGTCGTGGTTCCTCGCTGCGCGAGGTCCGAGGCGACAGCGGCTTCCACTCGCGCCGCTCCCGCCGCATCGCCGAGATGATCGAGTAGCAACGACACCGACAGGATGGCCGCCGTCGGATCGGCCTTCTGCTGCCCTGCGATGTCGGGAGCGCTGCCGTGCACGGGCTCGAACATGCTCGGATTGGTACCGGTCGCATCGATGTTTCCGCTTGCGGCCAAACCGATTCCACCGGTCACCGCCGCCGAGAGGTCGGTCACGATGTCGCCGAACAGATTGTCGGTGACGATGACGTCGAACCGGCCCGGGTCGGTCACGAGGTGAATCATCGCGGCATCGATGTGTTGGTACGCGACCTCGACGTCCGGGAACTCCGTCGCGACCTCGTTCACCGTGCGAGCCCAGAGGCTGCCGGCGAACGTGAGCACGTTGGTCTTGTGCAGCAGCGTCAGGTGCTTGCGCCGTGTCAGAGCCCGCTCGAACCCGTTGCGCACCACCCGCTCGACGCCGTAGCGGGTGTTGACACTGACCTCGGTGGCCACCTCGTGCGGCGTGCCGACGCGAAGCGCTCCACCGTTTCCGGTGTACGGACCTTCGGTGCCCTCACGCACGACCACGACGTCGATCTGCTTGTCACCGGCCAACGGCCCGACCACTCCGGGGTACAGCTTGGCCGGACGCAGATTGATGTGGTGATCGAGCTCGAACCGAGCTCGCAACAACAGTCCACGCTCGAGCACGCCGCTGGGCACCGACGGATCTCCGATGGCTCCCAACAGAATTGCGTCGTGCTCACGCAGTTCCGCCAACACCGAGTCCGGCAGCAGTTCTCCGGTGGCGTTGTAGCGACGAGCACCGAGGTCGTACTCGGTCTTCTCGGCTCCGGGTGCAACCACGTCGAGCACGGCGAGCGCCTCGGTGACGACCTCGGGTCCGATTCCGTCCCCGGCGATGACGGCCAGCTTCATCTCACTCCTCGTGATTGTTCGACTTCGTTCGATCGACTGCGAGCGATGCTCAGGACAGGTCGACCAGCTCGATGGTGGACGCGCCGACCGCCGATGCGATGCTCGCGCTCAGCTCGTCCGGAACGTCCTTGTCGACGCGCAGCAGAATCGTTGCACCGTCGCCCTCGGAGTCCTGGCTCAGGGCGGCGGCCTGGATGTCGATGCCGGCATCGCCGAGCAGGGTGCCGATCCGGCCGAGGCTGCCGGGCTGATCCGCGTAGTTGACGATCAGGTTCTTGCCCTCGGCACGGAGGTCGAAGTTGCGACCGTTGATGTTGACGATCTTCTCGACCTGCGTGGTGCCGGTCAGCGTGCCCGCGACGTTGAGCACCGAACCGTCGCCGTAGACGGCGCGAATGTCGACGACGCTGCGGTGGTTCTCGCTCTCGGAGGCTGTGGTGACCTCGGCGGTGACGCCACGCTCCTCGGCGAGCGAGGGGGCGTTGACGAACGTGACCGCGTCCTCGATGACGGCGGAGAAGAGTCCGCGCAGCGCCGAGAGCTTGAGGATCTCGACGTCCTCGGTGGCGAGTTCGCCGCGAACGTCGACCGACAGCGAGGTGGGAAGTTCGGTGGACAGAGCGCCGAGCAGCACACCCTGCTTGCGCACGATCTCGAGCCACGGGGAGACCTCCTCGCCCACGGCACCACCCTTGACGTTGACGGCGTCGGGCACGAATTCGCCTGCGAGAGCAAGCAATACGGACTTGGCGACGTCGGTGCCCGCGCGGTCCTGGGCCTCGGTCGTCGACGCGCCGAGGTGCGGGGTGACGACGACCTGAGGCAGCTCGAACAGCGGGCTGTCGGTGCACGGCTCGGAGGCGTACACGTCGATTCCCGCGGCGAAGACGTGGCCACTGGTGATGGCGTCGGCCAGGGCCTGCTCGTCGACCAGTCCACCGCGAGCGGCGTTGACGACGATGACACCGGGCTTGGTCTTGGCGAGGGCTTCCTTGCCGATGATTCCCTTGGTCTCCGGGGTCTTCGGCAGGTGAACCGAGAACATGTCGGCGCGCTCGAGCAGCTCGTCCAGGCTCACCAGCTCGATGCCGAGCTGGGCGGCACGCGCGGCCGAGACGTAGGGGTCGTAGGCGATGATGTGGGTCTCGAATGCAGCGAGACGCTGCGCGAACAGCTGACCGATGCGGCCGAGTCCGACGACGCCGACGGTCTTGCCGAAGATCTCGACACCGTTGAACTTGCTGCGCTTCCACTCGTGCTGACGCAGGGTGGCGTCGGCAGCGGGAATCTGGCGCGCGGCGGAGAGCAACAGCGTCACCGCGTGCTCAGCAGCGGTGTGGATGTTGGACGTCGGGGCGTTGACGACGAGGACACCGCGCTCGGTGGCTGCAGGTACGTCGACGTTGTCCAGGCCGACACCGGCGCGGGCGACGATCTTGAGCTTGGTTCCGGCGGCCAGAACCTCGGCGTCGACCGTGGTCGCGGAACGCACCAGGATCGCGTCGGCCTCGGGAACCGCGGCGAGCAGCGCGGGGCGATCCGGGCCGTCGACCCAACGGACCTCGACGCCGTCGCCCAATGCCTCGACGGTGGACGGCGCAAGTTTGTCGGCGATCAGAACGACAGGACGGCCTGGCTGGCTCACGTGAAAAACTCCCTATGTCGGTTCGAGACTGTTGTCGATGAAAATTCGGAGCTGGTGCAGCAGAAACAGTTTAGAGGCCGGAGACGTCGAGCTGCGACGCCACCTGGTGCACGCACCGAAGGGCACCCCTACCGATGCAGGGGTGCCCTTCGATCAGCATGCGTGCGAACGTGATTCGATGAGAATCAAGCCGTTTCGGTGATCGGGCGATCGACCCAGCTCATCAGGTCGCGCAGCTTCTTGCCGGTGACCTCGATGGGGTGCTCGGCGTTTGCCTTGCGCAGGCCTTCGAGCTCGGTGTTGCCGTTCTCGACGTTGGCGACCAGGCGACGGGTGAACTCACCCGACTGGATGTCGGCCAGGATGGCCTTCATGCGCTCCTTGGTGCCTGCGTCGATCACGCGCGGGCCCGAGAGGTAGCCACCGAACTCCGCGGTGTCGGACACCGAGTAGTTCATCCGAGCGATGCCGCCCTCGTACATGAGGTCGACGATGAGCTTGAGCTCGTGCAGCACCTCGAAGTACGCCATCTCGGGCGCGTAGCCGGCTTCGACCATGACCTCGAAGCCCGTCTTGACGAGCTCCTCGGTGCCACCGCACAGCACGGCCTGCTCGCCGAAGAGGTCGGTCTCGGTCTCTTCTTTGAACGTGGTCTTGATGACGCCTGCGCGCGTTCCACCGATACCCTTGGCCCAGGACAGGGCCAGTGCCTGACCTTCGCCCTTGGGGTCCTGGTCGATGGCGATGAGCGCGGGAACACCCTTGCCGTCGACGAACTGGCGACGCACGAGGTGGCCGGGGCCCTTGGGTGCGACCATGCCGACGGTGACGAACTCCGGAGCCTTGATCAGGTCGAAGTGGATGTTGAGACCGTGGCCGAAGAACAGCGCGTCGCCGTCCTTCAGGTTGGGCTCGATCTCCTCGGAGAAGATCTTGGCCTGTGCGGTGTCCGGTGCGAGCACCATGATCACGTCGGCCCATTCGGACACCTCGGCGGGAGTGCCGACCTTCAGGCCCTGCTCCTCCGCCTTGGCGCGGGACTTCGAGCCCGCTGCCAGGCCGATGCGCACATCGACACCGGAGTCGCGCAGGCTCAGCGAGTGCGCGTGGCCCTGGCTTCCGTAACCGATCACAGCGACCTTGCGGCCCTGAATGATCGACAGATCAGCATCGTCGTCGTAGAACATCTCGACTGCCACTGTTTGTAACCTTTCCTCTTCGATTTCGCTGAAAATCACGTCCGCCGCTCAGCGCGACGCTGTGATCGATTTCGGTCCACGTCCGACGGCAACGACTCCCGACTGAACTATTTCTCGAATTCCATAGGGGTCCAACATCTTCAACAACGCATCGAGCTTCGAGCGGGTGCCCGTCGCCTCGACCGTCACGGCCTCGGGAGACACGTCGATCACCTTGGCGCGGAACAGGTTCACCGTTTCGATGACCTCACTGCGCACACTGGCGTCGGCGCGGACCTTGATCAGCACCAACTCGCGAGCCACCGAGGAGTCGTCGTCCTGCTCGACGATCTTGATGACGTTGATGAGCTTGTTGAGCTGCTTGGTCACCTGTTCGAGCGGGAATTCGTCGACGGTCACCACGATCGTCATCCGCGAGATCTCGGGAATCTCGGTGCCGCCGACGGCAAGCGAGGAGATGTTGAATCCACGGCGCGAGAACAGCGCGGCGACGCGGGCCAGCACACCTGGCTTGTCCTCGACGAGGACGCTGAGGGTATGGCTCGTGCTCACTTGTCGGTGCCTTTCACGTCGTCGATCTGCGGGTGCGGGGCCTGCTCGCGCTCCATGGCCTCGTCGAGGCCTGGCTCGCTGCCCACGGTCTCGTCCTCGTCGAACAGCGGACGGATTCCGCGGGCGGCCATGATCTCGTCGTTGCCCGTTCCGGCAGCGACCATCGGCCACACCTGCGCGTCGGCTCCGACGATGAAGTCGATGACGACCGGACGATCGTTGATCGCTCGTGCCTGCGCGATCACCGCATCGACGTCCTCTTCCCGCTCGCACCGCAGCCCGACGCAACCGAGCGCCTCGGCGAGCTTCACGAAATCGGGGATGCGGACGGCACCGTGGGTACCGAGGTTGGTGTTGGAGTAGCGCTCCTCGTAGAACAGCGTCTGCCACTGGCGGACCATGCCGAGGTTGCCGTTGTTGATGAGGGCGACCTTGATCGGGATGCCCTCGACCGCACAGGTCGCGAGTTCCTGGTTGGTCATCTGGAAGCATCCGTCACCGTCGATGGCCCACACCTCGGCGTCGGGGAGGCCCCTCTTGGCACCCATTGCGGCCGGGACCGCGTACCCCATCGTGCCGAGGCCACCCGAGTTGAGCCACGTGCGCGGCTTCTCGTAGTTGATGAACTGCGCGGCCCACATCTGGTGCTGACCGACGCCGGCGCAGTAGATCGCGTCGGGTCCGGCGAACTTGCCGACCGAGCTGATGACGAACTCCGGGGACATCGATCCGTCGGCCGGGCGGTCGTAGCTCAGCGGGTAGGTCTTGCGGATGCCGTTCAGGTAGACCCACCACTGCTCGAGGTCGAGCGTGGTTCCGGTCGCGCGGTCCGCCCGCAGCGCCTCGATGAGTTCGGTGATGACCTCACGGCAGTCGCCGACGATCGGCACGTCCGCGTAGCGGTTCTTGCCGATCTCGGCCGGGTCGATGTCGGCGTGGATGACCTTGGCATCGGGGGCGAAGGACGAGAGCTGACCGGTGACTCGGTCGTCGAACCGGGCACCGAGCGTGATCAGCAGATCGCTCCGCTGCAACGCGGCCACCGCGGCGACGGTGCCGTGCATACCCGGCATTCCGAGGTTCTGATTGTGCGAGTCGGGGAACGCGCCGCGAGCCATCAGAGTGGTCACGACCGGGATTCCGGTCAGTTCGGCGAGCTCGAGCAGTTCCGCCGAGGCGTCGGCCTTGATGACGCCGCCGCCCACGTACAGCACCGGCTGCTTGGCGTCGGCGATGTAGCGGGCCGCTTCGCGGACCTGCTTGCCGTGCGGCTTGGTGACCGGACGGTATCCGGGCAGACGCATCTCCGGCGGCCACGAGAACGTGGTCTGCGCCTGCAGCACATCCTTGGGGATGTCGACGAGCACGGCACCGGGACGGCCGGAGGAGGCGATGTAGAACGCCTCGGCCATGATGCGCGGGATGTCGGCACCGTCGGTGATGAGGAAGTTGTGCTTGGTGACCGGCATCGTGATACCCGAGATGTCGGCTTCCTGGAAGCCGTCCGTTCCGATCAGACTGCGGGCGACCTGACCGGTGATCGCGACGACCGGAACCGAATCCATCTGAGCGTCGGCCAATGGGGTCACGAGGTTGGTCGCGCCGGGACCGGACGTCGCCATGCAGACGCCGACCTTGCCGGTCGCCTGGGCGTAGCCCGTCGCGGCGTGGCCCGCACCCTGCTCGTGGCGCACCAGAATGTGGCGCACCTTCACGGAGTCGAAGAGCGGGTCGTAGACCGGGAGAACCGCGCCACCGGGAATGCCGAATACGGTGTCGACGTCGAGTTCTTCGAGGGCTCGGACGACCGACTGTGCGCCGGTGACCTTCTCCGGTGCGACGTGGCGTCGCGAACCGTTGGTCGCCGCTTCTGCGGACGGGCTGGTCGACGGGCTGGAGGCTGTCCCCGACTTACGGGTCGTGGGCCCTGGGCGTGCGGTTGGTGCGCTCACTGATTGCTTCCTCAGGAATGTGAAATTGCTGGGCGATCTCTGGGCAAGAAAAAACCCCCGTCAGCCTGAGCTGTACGAGGGTGGCGCGTCGATGCGAGTTTGAACAACCGGCTCAGGCGTTGACGCGCCGGCCGATTACGAGTATCCAATTCCGCTTCACGCGCTCGACGGTAGGCGCGCGCACAGGGAAGAGTCAAACTCGTCACGACGCAATCCCATTATGTGAGATCGCGTAGATGCAATGCGAAGATGAATGGGTGTCGTCTTCGCAGCAGTCCGAACCACCTCGGCCATCATCCCACACCGCATCCGAGTCACCGAACGGTGCCGAGGGAGCGCAACCATCGAGAACCCAGGTCATTCGAGTCCCGCGCCTCGCGCTCCTCGGCGTCGGCCTGCTGTTGTTCGGCACCGGACTGACTGCCGCCAGCTGGCCCGCGGCCATGGGATGGCTGCTGATCCTGCCGATCGTCGCGGGCATCTGGGTGTTTCGAGTGCGCACGGTCATCTCTCCCGAGGCGATCACGGCTCGACGGTTCGTCGGTTCGGATGTGATCGCGTGGGAATCGGTGGCGGGTCTGCACTTCCCGGATCGCCGCTGGGCGCGGGTGGTCCTGACCGACAAGAGCGAGAAGTCGTTGCCGCTGGTGCGATTCGATCTGCTCCCCCAACTCGCCGCGGCCAGCGGCGGCCGGATCACCGACCCCTATGCCGCTGCCGCAGCCGCAGCCGCAGCCGAGGCCGAAGCTCGAGACCTCGAGGACGGCGAGGACCGCGAGAACGGCGACGAACAGGCAGCGAAGGAGCAGTAGTCGGCGGCGAGTAACCTCGTCGCTGCGAGAAACCGCCGCAACGAACGAGGACAACGCACTATGCCGCCGCTACGCTCACGGGTCACCACTGTCGGACGCAATGCCGCGGGCGCGCGCTCGCTGTGGCGCGCCACCGGAATGACCGATTCGGATTTCGGAAAGCCCATCGTCGCCATCGCGAACTCGTACACCCAGTTCGTCCCCGGCCACGTGCACCTGAAGAACGTCGGTGAGATCGTCGCCGACGCCGTCCGAGCGGCAGGCGGAGTTCCCCGGGAGTTCCACACCATCGCCGTCGACGACGGGATCGCCATGGGCCACGGCGGCATGCTGTACTCGCTGCCCAGCCGCGAGATCATCGCCGACTCCGTCGAGTACATGGCCAATGCGCACACCGCCGACGCGCTCGTCTGTATATCCAACTGCGACAAGATCACTCCCGGCATGCTCAATGCTGCAATGCGCCTGAACATCCCGGCCGTGTTCGTCTCCGGTGGACCGATGGAGGCGGGCAAGGCCGTGGTCGTCGACGGCGTCGCGCAGGCACCGACCGACCTGATCACCGCGATCTCCGCCAGCGCCAACGACGCCGTGTCCGAGGCAGGGCTCGACGAGGTCGAGCGCAGCGCGTGCCCCACGTGCGGCTCGTGCTCGGGCATGTTCACGGCGAACTCGATGAACTGCCTCACCGAGGCGCTCGGCCTGGCACTGCCCGGCAACGGCTCCACCCTGGCCACTCACCAGGCCCGTCGAGCACTGTTCACGCGTGCCGGCACCACCATCGTCGAGGCCGCTCTGAAGTACTACCGCGACGAGGACGAATCCGTACTCCCTCGCAACATCGCCACTCCGGCCGCGTTCCGCAACGCGATGGCTCTCGACGTGGCGATGGGAGGGTCAACCAACACGGTGCTGCACACCCTCGCCGCCGCACAGGAGGGCGAGGTCGACTTCGACCTCGACACCATCGACGCCATCAGCCGTAAGGTCCCGTGCCTGTCGAAGGTCTCCCCCAATTCCGATTACCACATGGAAGACGTGCACCGCGCCGGCGGAATCCCGGCTCTCCTCGGCGAACTGCGGCGCGCGAACCTGCTCGAAACCGACGTCTCGACCGTGCACACGAAGAGCTTCGACGAATGGCTCGACACGTGGGACATCCGATCCGGCAAGGCGTCCGCCGAGGCCGTCGAGTTGTTCCACGCCGCCCCGGGTGGTGTGCGCACCGTCGAACCGTTCTCCACGGGAAACCGCTGGTCCTCGCTCGACACCGACGCCGCAGGCGGCTGCATCCGCGATCTCGAACATGCCTACACGGTCGAGGGTGGCCTGGTGGTACTGCGCGGCAACATCGCCGTCGACGGTGCGATCCTCAAGACCGCAGGCATCGACGAGGACCTGTTCTCCTTCCAGGGTCCGGCACTGGTCGTCGAGTCGCAGGAAGAAGCCGTCTCGGCCATCCTGCAGAAGAAGATTCAGCCCGGTGACGTGCTGGTCGTTCGCTACGAGGGCCCTAAGGGCGGTCCGGGCATGCAGGAGATGCTGCACCCGACGGCTTTCCTCAAGGGTGCCGGTCTGGGCAAGGTCTGCGCACTGATCACCGATGGCCGCTTCTCCGGCGGAACGTCGGGACTGTCCATCGGACACATTTCCCCCGAGGCCGCGGCCGGCGGTGTGATCGGACTCGTGGAGAACGGCGACCAGGTCCGGATCGACGTCGCGACCCGCACCCTCGAGATCCTCGTCGACGAGGAGACCCTCGAGACGCGACGCGCGAAGATGAACGCGTCCGAGCGCCCCTGGCAGCCGGTCGACCGCCAGCGCACGGTCACCACCGCTCTGCGCGCGTACGCCGCGTTGGCGACATCGGCGGACAAGGGTGCAGTTCGCTACGTCCCCTGAGGGTGAAACGCACGTGAGCGGAACGTCGTAGCAGGCTACGAAGTTCCGCTCACGTGGTCTGGACCGTATCCGGAGTCAGCGGACGACTGGGTTGGCCCCGTTGAGGAAGATCCAGATGCACACGCCCGCGGCGATACCGACGACGAGTGCGAGGAACGAACCGATCCGCGGCCGGGTGGCCCATCCGCGTCGGCCGTCGAATGCGATCTTGCCCGGGCCCGTGAGAATGATCGCGGCAGCGGCGAAGCCGAGAACCGTCTCGTACTCCACGCCGCCGGTGCCCGAGAACTGCAGTCCGGGCTCGACGGCTTGCTTGAAGCACCAGGCGTTGATGATCGTGGCCAGCACAGCGGCACCCGCCAGTGGCGTTGCCAGACCGAGTATCAGCAGCGCTCCACCGAGAGTCTCGCCTGCCGCGGCCGCGATCGCGAGGATCTCCGAGTAGCGGAATCCGGAAGTCTCCAGCAGGTTCTGAAATCCGTCGAGGCCGGGGCCGTTCCACAGTCCCACGAGCTTCTGCAGTCCGTGACCGAGAAACACCGCGCCGATGGTGACGCGAAGGATGAACAGGCCCAGGTCGGTGCTGCCGCGGCGCGCGGGAACCTCGACGGTCTCCGTACGAATCTCCGGCTCTGACGCGACTGCTGCTGCCGGAGCCGCGGCTGCGGTGGTGCCCAGATACTCGGTGGAGCGATCGGAATAGGCACTCGACGACGTGTTGTCGGAGGCCGATGGGCGGTCGGTCGGCGAATCGGCGAAGGCGGACGGGCGATATGCCTGCATCTTCTCCGTCGGCTGTGCATCGGCCGAGCGTGCATCGGACGAGCGTGCATCGGACGAGGACGAGTGCGGAAAGTCGAGTTCGTCGTCGGTTCGTGGCAGTCGGTCCGAACGCTGAGCGCCGAACGCCGTGGTCGGCGCACCCGAGGTGTCGGTGCGGTCGGACGCCGGCGTCTCGGAGGTGGAACGCGAGGGTGGAATCTTCTCCGTGGGGTTGTCGTACGGGCTCTCGGCCGGTTCGTACGGCGTATCCGGCCGGTTGGGGTCGCGCGGTGTATCGGTCACCTCTCCACACTAGAGCCGATGAGTGCTCCTCACCGACGTTGACGCTCACGGCCGCGTGGCGAGTCTCCCCCGACGTTCCGTACCGTTCGAAGTATGAAGCCGGTCGGAGCGTCGCCACGAACTGCAACCGCTGCCGTCGTCGCCCTGTCGATGACCGCTGCCCTGCTCGCCGGGTGCGCCCGATTCGACGACTCGAATGCGTCGCCGTTCACTCCTGCGCCGGAGGTGGGCGCGGCCGAACTGGAGCCGACGACCCCCAGCGAGACGACGCCGCCGTCCGATCCCGATGCACCGCCACCGCCGTCCGGTCCGTGTGTCGACCCCGATCCGGCGGTCATCGCGACATGCCTGGACACCACGGGCGGGCTGGTAGCGCTCCCCGACGGACAGTCGGCGCTGGTTGCCGAGCGTCGCACCGGTCGCATCATGGAGGTCACCGCCGGCCGGACGCCGGTCGAGGTGGCGCGAATCGATGTCGACGGCACCGGCGACGGCGGCCTTCTCGACATCGCGTTGTCTCCGACGTACATCGAGGACGGGTTGCTCTACGCCCTCATCACCACATCCGCAGACACCAGGGTGGTCCGCCTGGCTCAGGGCGATGTACCCAAGGACATCCTGACCGGTATCCCCCGCGGCTCGACGGGCAATCGCGGGGCGATCGACTTCTACACGCCGAACGAATTGCTCGTCCTCACCGGCGACAACGGCGATCCGGGTGCGGCTGCCAGCCCGAACTCATTGTCCGGCAAGTTGTTACGGGTGACCTCACTGTCGCCGACAACGAACCCGCCGCGGCCGCAGATCGCGCTCAGCGGTATCGGTACGGCGGGCGACGTCTGCACCGACGGCACCGGAAACATCTACGTCACCGACCGCACCGCGCTCGAGGATCGCCTGCAGCGCATCGACTCACTGGGCGCAGTGTTCAACCCTGTGTGGACGTGGCCGGACCGTCCGGGTGTTGCCGGATGCGCAGCGGGAGAAGGTGGCGTGGCGGTTGCACTCACAACGGCCAAAGCTGTTGCAGCACTGACCACGGACGCGAACACCGGAGCTGTCTCGGCCGAACCGACACTGCTGATCCAGGACGAGTACGGCCAGTTGAACGGCGCGACGAGCTCGGCCGATGGACAGATTCTGGTGGGCACCGTCAACAAGAACGGTGCGGAGCCCGGACCCACCGACGACCGCGTCGTCAAAGTGCCGTTCCCCGGCGGCGGCGGAGGCGGTTTCGACTGAACGAGAAACGACCGAGGCCGAGCGCTCGATTGCGCTCGGCCTCGGTCGTTTTCCGTCGTGATCAGGGCTGGCCGCAGGCCTCTAGTACGAGTTCCTTGACGCGAGCGGCATCGGCTTGGCCGCGTGTCGCCTTCATCACCGCACCGACGATGGCCCCGGCGGCCTGAACCTTGCCGCTGCGGATCTTCTCCACCACACCGGGATTCGCTGCGAGCGCCTCGTCCACGGCGGCCTGCAACTTGGTGTCGTCCTTCTCCAGTACGAGATTGCGCGCAGCCATGACCTCTGCAGGCTCACCCTCGCCCGCCAGCACCCCGTCCACGACCTGACGGGCACCGTTGTTGTTGAGCTTGCCGTCCGCGACCAACGCCGCCACCTCGGCGACCTGAGCCGGGGTGATGGACAGATCGGTCAGTTCGACTCCGGCGATGTTGGCCTGCTGCGCCAGGTACGACACCCACCACGACCGCGCCGCCTGCGCCGACGCACCCGCCTCGACCGTCGCCGCGACGAGCTCGAGCGCACCGGAATTCACCAGATCGCGCATCTCCTCGTCGGAGACACCCCACTCCTTCTGAATCCGACCGCGGCGCAACCACGGCAGCTCGGGCAACGTCGTCCGAAGCTCCTCGATCCAGGCCGCGTCGGGAGCGACGGGCGCAAGATCGGGCTCGGGGAAGTAGCGGTAGTCCTCGGCGGTCTCCTTCTTGCGGCCGGCGGTGGTGGTTCCGTCCGACTCCTGGAAGTGCCGAGTCTCCTGCGTCACCTCTCCGCCCGATTCGAGAACCGCTGCCTGACGCCGCATCTCGTACCGAACGGCAACCTCGACGCTCTTGAGCGAGTTGACGTTCTTCGTCTCGGTGCGCGTGCCGAATTCGGTTGCCGTCTTCTCCATCAGAGACACGTTGGCATCGCAGCGCAACGAGCCCTGATCCATCCGCACATCGGACACGTTCAGCGACTTCAACAGGTCGCGCAACGCGGTGACGTACGCCCGGGCGACCTCGGGCGCACGGGCACCGGTTCCGGTGATGGTCTTGGTCACGATCTCCACCAACGGAACCCCGGCACGGTTGTAATCGAGCAGCGAATGCGACGCCCCCTCGATACGGCCGGTCGCACCGCCCACATGCGTCGACTTACCGGTGTCCTCCTCCATGTGCGCGCGCTCGATCTCGACTCGAAACGTACTGCCGTCGTCGAGCAACACATCGAGGTAGCCCTCGGTGGCGATGGGCTCGTCGTACTGCGAGATCTGATAGTTCTTCGGCTGATCCGGGTAGAAGTAGTTCTTGCGAGCGAACCGTCCCCACGGGGTGATCGAGCAATTGAGCGCCAGCCCGATCCGAATCGCCGACTCCACCGCAGCCGAATTCACCACCGGAAGCGCGCCGGGAAGGCTCAGGCACACCGGGCACACCTGGGTGTTCGGCTCGGCACCGAATTCGGTGGGGCAGCCGCAGAACATCTTGGTCGCCGTGCCCAACTCCACGTGGACCTCCATGCCCAACACGGGGTCGAACTTGGCGAGCACATCGTCGTAATCGATCAGATCGACGGTTGCAGCAGTCATGGTCAGTAGTTTATGCACCGACTACCTGGGTCGTTCCTGCAGGCTCCACTCCCGTACGACGCGCGAGTAACCACGTGCACTCGTTACCGTGCACGGGTGACTCCCCCAGAGAAGCAGACACTGTCCATGACCGTGCTGATGACACCCGACATGGCCAACTTCTCGGGCAACGTCCACGGCGGCACGATTCTCAAGTTCCTGGACCAGGTGGCGTACGCCTGCGCCAGCCGCTACGCGGGGGCCTATGTCGTGACTCTGTCGGTCGATCGCGTCGTGTTTCGCGAACCCATCCACGTCGGAGAACTGGTCACGTTCTCTGCGTCGGTCAACTACACCGGCCGCACCTCCATGGAGGTCGGTATCCGCGTGGAAACCGAGAACATTCAGCGCGGTGAATTGCGCCACACCAACAGCTGCTACTTCACCATGGTCGCGATCGGCGACGACGGCAAGCCGAAGACATTGCCCCAGTTGACGCCGACCACCGAAGTCGGTGCTCAGCGCTTCGAGGCAGCGCGGCGACGGCGCGAACTACGCCGCGAGACCGAGGAACGCGAGGCCGAAATCCAGGAGGCAGCCGGTCGCATCTGACGGCTCACGACGCCACACCGAATTCAGCCGAAGAATGCGGCGGCATCGTCGTATCGGGTCTGCGGTACCCGCTTGAGTTGCTTGGTGGCCTCGGCCAGAGACACCAGGCCGATCTCGGTGCCGCGCAACGAGACCATCTTGCCGAAGTCTCCCGAATGCGCCGCATCGGTCGCGTTGACGCCGAATCGTGTTGCGAGAACACGGTCGTACGGCGTCGGCGTTCCACCGCGCTGGACATGGCCCAGCACCGTGGTGCGTACTTCCTTGTTGATACGGCGCTCGATCTCGACGCCGAGCTGGTGGGCAACTCCGGTGAATCGAACGTGGCCGAACTCGTCGATTCCGCCGTCGAGAAGCTGCATCGAGCCCTCGATCGGCTTGGCACCCTCGGCGACGACACAGATGAAGTGCGAGTCTCCGCGCTGAAAACGCTTGCGCACCAACGTGCACACCTCTTCGACGTCGAACGGCTGCTCGGGAATGAGCGTCATGTGCGAACCGGACGCCAGGCCGGCGTGCAGAGCGATCCACCCCGCGTGCCGTCCCATCACCTCGACGAGCATCACGCGCTGATGGGATTCTGCGGTGCTGTGCAGTCGGTCGATCGCATCGGTGGCGATGGTCAGAGCCGTGTCGAA
This sequence comes from Rhodococcus sp. 05-2254-2, assembly GCF_002259095.1. Taxonomy (NCBI): domain Bacteria; kingdom Bacillati; phylum Actinomycetota; class Actinomycetes; order Mycobacteriales; family Nocardiaceae; genus Rhodococcus; species Rhodococcus sp. 05-2254-2. The sequence goes on from NZ_NOZJ01000019.1 coordinate 363,431, forward strand.
GCCGAATGTGACGTCGGTGCAATCGATGTCGTTGTCGATCGTCTTGGGCACACCGACCACCGGCACACCCTCTTCCGACAACCACGCGGCAGCGGTGAGGGTTCCTTCGCCGCCGATCGGGATCAACACGTCGATGCCGTTGTCCTCGAGAGTCTGCTTGACCCGATCGAGTCCGGCGCGCAACACATCCGGATTGGTGCGGGCGGTGCCGAGCATCGTGCCGCCCTTGGTGAGCAACCGGTCGTTGCGGTCGTCGTTACGCAGTTGCACTCGACGGTCTTCGAGAAGACCGCGCCATCCGTCCTGGAAACCGACGACGGTGGAGCCGTACCGGGCGTCCGCGGTGCGTACGACTGCGCGGATCACCGCATTGAGCCCTGGGCAATCGCCGCCTCCGGTCAGAACTCCGATGCGCATCGATTTTCGCCTCTCTGCTCGCAGGTCCGTGAAGCGGACCCGGTGACGGACGTCAGCCTAATCGGGCGTGGGATGCTGCGCGCGTCGGTACCGTTCGGTGCTCACTTCGTCGAGGCGAGGCCGTGCGTCAGTCGAGCAGACCCACACGCTCGCCGAGCCAGTCCATCTCCTGTTCCAGCGCCGGGGCCCAGACCTGCATCGAATGCCCGCCGGGCAGCTCGCTGTAGTGCACGTCGAGACCCGCGGACTCTGCGGCCCTGTATGTTCGCTCGGTCTGCGGCCGGAACTCTTCGTCGTCGGCTCCCACGACGAAGGCACCGGCCGAATCGGGAAAGCTGTTGCGCGAGAGTATGTTCAGCGGCGTCATGCGCTCGAACCGCGCCTCGTTCGCCGGGGTGTCCGTGCCGTATGCCGCTGCAACGGACTCGCTTCTCGTGCCCCGACGTTGCTCGTCCTCACCCGAGATGTCGAGAAAGGTGGGGTACACCGACGGTGCTGTCACCGCCAGCTGCAGCGCGCACGTTCCCCCGTAGGAATACCCGCCGACCGCCCAGGCCCTCGGATCCGAGGACACCCGAAAATTCGACCGAATCCAGTGCGGCACATCGACCGACAAGTACGTCGCGGCATTTCCGAGATTCGAATCCATGCACATCGGATTCGCCTCGGTGTCACCCAGACCGTCGGCCACCACGACGATCGGAGCCGCACCGCCGTGCCGCGCCGCGAAGGCGTCCATCGTCTGCGCCAGACGACCACCCTCGATCCAGTCGACGACGTGGCCGGGTTGGCCGGTGAGCAGCACCAGCACCGGTAGATCGCTCGCTCCGGCGTCGTACGACGCCGGAACGTAGACGGTGGCGGGCCGCGCGGCGAAGTGCGACACAGTGCCGGGCACGTCCACATCGACCAACCTTCCGGTGCCCTCGGTCACGGCCGGACGGTGGCCCAGCGCCACGGCCACCGTCGGGTATCGAGTGACGGTCAGATTGGTGAGCACCGTCGCCGCCAACAGAAGCGACGCCACGAGACCGAGAGCGCTCAGCGGGCCGAACACCGCTCCCAGTGCGCGGCCTCGCCGGACCCGCAGGACGACAGCGACGGCCAGGACCGACGTCACGACAACGGCCGCCGTCGACGCGAGCACGGGCACTGCACCGGAGAGCAAGGGCAGATGAGCCAGATCGGCAGCCCACCGATGCAGCACCTCGAACTACCTCAGATCGCCGCGAGCGGCCTCGTATGCGGCACCGACGCGGTAGAGCCGCTCGTCCGCGAACGCCGGAGCCATGATCTGCAGACCCACGGGTAGTCCGTCCTCGGTGGCAAGACCCGACGGAACCGACATCGCGCAGTGACCGGCAAGGTTGGTCGGCAGCGTGCAGAGGTCGTTGAGGTACATCGCCATCGGGTCGCCGACCTTGTCCCCCAACGGGAATGCCGTCGTCGGGGTCGTCGGCGACACCAGCACGTCGACCTTCTCGTATGCGGCATCGAAGTCACGTGCGATGAGCGTGCGCACCTTCAGAGCAGAGCCGTAGTAGGCGTCGTAATATCCCGCGGAGAGGGCGTACGTCCCGATCATGATGCGACGCTTGACTTCCGGCCCGAACCCCTGCGCGCGCGTGGTGGCCATGACCTGCTCGGCGCTGTGCTTGCCGTCGTCCCCCGCACGCAATCCGTACCGCATGCCGTCGAACCGAGCCAGGTTGGACGACACCTCCGACGGAAGGATCAGGTAATAAGCGGCCAGTGCATGCACGAAGTTGGGGCACGACACCTCGACCACCTCGGCACCGAGTTCGGTGAGTGCGGCGACCGCAGCATCGAACGACGAGATCACACCGGGCTGGTACTTGTCCGAGTGCAATTCCTTCACCACACCGACGCGCACGCCCGTCAGGTCACCACGAGCACCCTCTCGTGCCGCTGCGACGACCGGTCGAACAGCCGTGTCGACCGATGTGGAGTCCCGCGCGTCGTATCCGGCGATGACCTCGTGCAGCAACGCGGTGTCGAGCACGGTCCGACCGCACGGGCCGCCCTGATCGAGTGACGAGGCACAGGCGATCAGTCCGTAGCGCGAGACGCTGCCGTAGGTCGGCTTGGTTCCCACGGTGCCGGTCAGAGCCGCCGGCTGACGGATCGATCCGCCGGTGTCGGTGCCGATGGCCAGCGGGGCCTGGTACGACGCGAGCGCCGCAGCACTGCCGCCGCCGGAGCCGCCGGGGATGCGAGTGGTGTCCCAGGGGTTCTTCGTCGGACCGTACGCCGAGTTCTCGGTGGACGAGCCCATCGCGAACTCGTCCATGTTGGTCTTGCCCAGCACCGGAATGCCCGCGGCCCGCAGCTTCGTGGTCAGCGTTGCGTCGTAGGGCGACATCCACCCGTCGAGAATCTTCGATCCGGCCGTCGTCGGCATGTCGGTCGTGGTGAACACGTCCTTGAGAGCAAGCGGCACGCCGGCCAGAGCCGAGGCAGGTGCGTCTCCCGCCGACAATCCCGCATCGACGTCGGTCGCTGCTGCGAGTGCCTCGGACCCCGCGACGTGCAGAAATGCGTGCAGGTCACCATCGACCTCGGAGATCCGGTCGAGATGCGCCCGGGTCACCTCGACGGCGCTGATCTCACGCGCGTGGATGCGGGTCGCGAGCTCGGACGCGTCGAGCTTCGTCAGGTCGGTCATTCGCTCTCTCCCAGAATCTGCGGCACCGCGAAACGGCCCTCCTCGGCGTTCGGTGCACCGGACAGCGATTGCTCCGGCGTCAGGCCGGGAACGATCACGTCGGGACGCGTGACGTTCACGATGTCACTGGGGTTGGCCGTCGGCGGAACGTCGTCCGTCGCCACCTCCGCCACTGCCTTGACGTGATGAAGAATCGAATCCAACTGACCGGCGAACTCGTCGAGTTCGGCGTCGCTGAGAGCCAAGCGCGACAGCCGGGCGAGGTGAGCGACCTCGTCGCGGGAGATGTCTGGCACCGCGTAGACCCCTTTCAGACGTGAGGAGCGGAGCCCGCAGAAGCGGCCCCGTATTCGTGCAGAGCGAACCTCACGGGTTCGCGAACGCGGTCCAGCCTAGTGCGCAGCATTACGCAGGCTTCACTCACGCCTCGTGGCTTGCGTCGAGTGTCGGAATTGTCACGGCCCGCGTTGCGCGACGTACCGGACAGGTCGAAGATGCAAGGATTGCTCGCGCCGGGGTGCACAGTGTTCCCTTCTGCCAGCCAGCAACGACCGCTGACGCTGGGGTGGCCGCAGTACGCCAGAAGTCGAAAGGGAGCGTGACATGTCCTACCTGCTCCGCGTCCAACTGCCGGATCGTCCGGGCAGCCTCGGATCGTTGGCCGTCGCGCTCGGGTCGGTCGGGGCGGACATCCTCTCCCTCGACGTCATCGAACGCGGCGACGGTTATGCGGTCGACGATCTGGTGGTCGACGTTGCTCCGGGTTCGCTTCCGGACACGCTGATCACTGCTGCCGAGAACCTCACCGATGTCCGGGTCGATTCCATCCGCCCGTACACCGGCGTCCTCGACACGCATCGCGAACTGGAACTGATCGATCGGGTCGCCGCGGCGTCCGACGATCGACTCCAGGTGCTCGTCGACGGAGCGCCCCGTGTCCTTCGAGTGGGGTGGAGCACCGTCGTTGCCACCAACGCGCACGGCCCGTTCCGGCTGGTGGGCAGCTCCGGTGCTCCCGAGACTCACGCCGCCGAGCTACCGTGGTTTCCGCTGAACGCCCCCGCTGCTCTGGACTCCGACGCCGAGTGGGTGCCCCAGGTATGGCGCGACATGGACACCAAGATCGCCGCTGCTCCCCTCGGTACCACCGGCACCGTGCTGATGCTGGGCAGGCCGGGCGGCCCGGAGTTCAGGCCCTCGGAGGTCGCCCGCCTCGGTTATCTCGCCGGCATCGTCGCGACGGTACTGAACTGACGCACCGATGCACTGACGCGTCCTGGCTCGGTCAGTCCGCCGATCCGGGTTCTGCTTCGGTCGGAGCCACGGCCTCGGGTCCCTCGGTCAACAGCAGGGTGAAACCCGCTTCGTCGAGTACCGGCACGCCGAGCTCGATTGCCTTGTCGTGCTTGGACCCCGGAGCCTCGCCGACGACCACGAACGCCGTCTTCTTGGACACCGAACCTGCAGCCTTGCCACCTCGCAACAGAATCGCTTCCTTGGCCTCGTCACGCGAGTAGGACGTCAGCGACCCGGTGACCACGATCGAGAGCCCCTCCAGGTTCCGCTCGATCGACGCATCGCGCTCGTCTTCCATCCGCACGCCTGCTGCCTGCCACTTGTCGACGATGGCGCGGTGCCAGTCGACCTCGAACCACTCGGAGACTGCGGCCGCAATGGTGCCGCCCACCCCGTCGACCGCCGAGAGTTCCTCGACCGACGCCGCCCGTATCCGCTCGAGGCTGCCGAACTCCCCTGCCAGTGCCCTGGCTGCCGACGGCCCCACGTGCCGAATGGACAGACTGACCAGCACCCGCCACAGCGGCTGATTCCGTGCGGTGGCCAGGTTGTCGAGCAACTTTCGACCGGTGGCGGACAACGACCCGGATTTGGTGCGAAAGATCGCCGTCTTCATCAGGTCGTCCTCGGTGAGCGAGAACAGATCGCCCTCGTCCTCGATGGCCCCGGTGGCCAACAGGTCGGATGCGGCCTCGTACCCGAGGCCCTCGATGTCGAATCGCTGCCGCTCGGCGACGAAGAACACTCGCTCGCGGCGCTGCGCCGGGCAGAACTGCGAGTTGGGGCACCGCAGGTCGGCGTCACCCTCCTTGGCCGGTGCAAGTGGCGTCGAGCACTCCGGGCACTCGGTGGGCATGACGAACTCGGTCTCATCGCCGGTCCTGGCGTCGACGACCGGGCCGAGAACCTCCGGAATGACCTCTCCCGCTTTGCGAATGGTCACGGTGTCACCGATCAGAACGCCCTTGCGCTTGACCTCCGAACCGTTGTGCAGCGTCGCCAGCGACACTGTCGACCCGGCCACGAGCACCGGCGTCATGTACGCGAACGGCGTCACTCTGCCCGTCCGGCCCACGCTGACGCGGATGTCGAGCAGCGTCGTGGTGACTTCCTCCGGTGGGTACTTGTACGCGATGGCCCACCGCGGCGCGCGAGACGTCGTCCCCAGTCGACGATGCAGCGACATGTCGTCGATCTTGACGACCAGGCCATCGATCTCGTGTTCGACGTCGTGACGGTGCTGGTCCCAGTAGACGACCTTCTCGACGACTGCGTCGACGCCCTGCACGCGGGTCGTGTGGGTGGAAATGGGCAGCCCCCAGGAGCGAAGCGCCTCGTAGGCGTGCCACTGCGACTCCGGGGTGAAACCCACCATGCGACCGAAGCCGTGGCAGATCATTCCCAGACGTCGCTTGGAGGTGACCGCCGGATTCTTCTGTCGCAGCGACCCCGCCGCCGAGTTTCGTGGATTCGCGAACGGGGGCTTGCCCTCTGCCACGAGCGAGGCGTTGAGCGCCTGGAAATCCTCGAGCCGGAAGAAGACCTCGCCGCGCACTTCCAACAACTCCGGCACGGGGTACTGCTCGCTACCCGTCAGAGTGTCCGGGATGTCGTCGATCGTGCGTGCGTTGAGCGTCACGTCCTCACCGGTCCGCCCGTCACCTCGGGTGGCACCGCGCACTAGCGTCCCGTTCTCGTACACCAGATTCAGGGCGACGCCGTCGATCTTGACCTCGCACAGGTACTCCAGATCAGGCCCTGCCTCGGTCTCGACTCTTTTGGCCCAGGCACGCAACTCGTCGTGATCGAACACGTTGTCCAAGCTCAACATTCGTTCGAGATGGTCCACGGCGGTGAATTCCGTTGCGAAGCCTCCCCCGACGAGTTGCGTCGGTGAATCCGCGGTGCGCAGATCCGGGTGTGCTTCTTCCAGCTCGTTCAGCTCACGCAGCAACGCGTCGAACTCGCCGTCGGACACGATCGGGGCGTCGCGCACGTAGTAGCGAAACTGATGACCGCGTACTTCCTCGGCCAGCATCTGCCATCGCTCACGATCCGCCGACGACGCGGCATCGAGTTCGACACCGACGGTCCCTGCGGTCTCGTCGTTTCCTGCGGGCGGTTCGGTCGCTTCTGGCACGTGTCGAAGATTATCCGAACCCACCGACAGAGAAGCACGGGCTGCAGCGCAGCGACTACCGCCCCAGCAGACCCAGCAACAGCGTCGCGGCGATGATCGCCACCGCGCAGACACCGGCGGTCAAGGCGAATCCGGTCACGAAGGAGTCGGCGTAGATTCCGCCGAGCACGGAGGCCATCACCGACAACAGCACTCCGGCAGGCAGTCCACGTCGCTGAGCATCCGATAGCCGATACATCGCACGATCATCGCAGAGGTCCCACCCAGGCACACCGGCGCATCGAGCGACGTGGTGCTATGGCTCAGATCTCGTCGATGACCAAGCTGTTTCCTCCGGACTGCTTGGACCGGTACATCGCCGCGTCCGCCGTACGGGCTGCTCTGCCGACCACGGACTTCCCCACGTCCCACAGAGCCGAATCCTCGCGCAACAACGCCATTCCCACGCTGACGGTGACGGGGATGTCGTCGCGGTGGTCGCAGAGCATCCGAACCGCGTCGAAGCCGAGATCGACCATCCCCCGCGCATCACCGACCATGGCGACGAGGAACTCCTCGCCACCGGTTCGGGCGAGCACTCCGCCCTGATGCCGGACCAAGCGGCGCAGCCGATCGGCGACGCGCACGATCACTTCGTCGCCGCGGCTGTGCCCGAATCGGTCGTTGACGGACTTGAACTTGTCGATGTCGACAACCAGGAATGCCATGGACATGCCCCGCTTGCTGGCCTGATGCCACAGGTCCAGCAATTCGCTGTCGATGCCGCGCCGGTTGTACACCCCGGTCAGAGGATCGAGAACCGATCGCTTGGCGTCGTTGGACAGCGTCGTCCACGCCACCTGAGCGAACACCGGCACACCGACGGTGGCGAGAAGGAGAACCACGGTGGCCGTCGCCACCGAAGGCCCGTCGATGTATCCGACCTCGCCGTTCATCACTGCCAGGAACACGCGGACACCGAACCCGATGATGAACGTGGCGGTCCATACCAGGTGCGCCACCAGCAGCCGCGGACTGAGGAAGTAGGTGCAGAACGCCCCCGTGACGGCGAACAACACCGTTCCGATCAGGGAAGCGACAGGTGCGTACAGAATCAACACCGATGTCGTGAGAATGTCCCCGAAGGCCAGAAACGCGACGAAGAACTTCTTCCCGGGGATCGGCCCGAACACGCACCGTGCGGCGACGAACACCTGGGTGACGAGAACGAAGAGAACCCAGCCGATGGCCACACTGCCCTGAGGACCGAGATCGCTGAACAGCATCAGGATCGACGTGACGGCGTACATCATCGTGGCGGTGCCGAACACGGCACGAATGATCCCGGTCAGCGGACGGGTCGATCTGTGATTGAGGATCCACTCGAAATCGTGCGGAGCCCCGTACCAGTCGGAGGTGGCCGCGGCCAGTTTCGCCAGGAGACCTCGGCGGTGCCTGCCGGAACGCCGGAGGGAGGCAACCTCGTCGAAGTCGCGACCACCTGATGCCATTTCCGAACTCCCACGTATTCAACAGACCCCCAACGGCCATGTGAATAGTGTCACACCTGTTCGACGTACTAATTGTAGTGGGCTCGATCCTCCGGAGTCCGCGGTGTTTCACTCCGTCCGGCTGTGTGATCTCACAACGAATCGGGTGAATCTCCGAACGCGGCGGCCACGTCGTGGGCGAGTCCTGTTGCGCGACGGGCCCACTCCGGTGTGCTGCCCGCCAATCCACATACAGGCGTCACAGAAATCCGGGAGGCGAGAACCGACCTGTCGAAACCGAGTCGGTCGATCAATGTGACACCGGGCTCGGCCAGTTCGCGCCACTGGGGTGGCCGCGCGGGGGCTTCGGACGGAATCAACCCGAGCATCAGTGTCTTGCCGGATTGCAGCAGCTCGCCGACTCCGTCGAAGTCGCTGCGGCGCAGCGCAGTCGCGTCGACGGAAACCGCAACGGCACGCGAGCGGCGAAGAAGATCGAAGGGAACGTCGCCGTCGCAGCAATGCACCGCAACGGGAAGGTCTATCGTCTCGATCAGTGAATCCAGCAGGTCGAGAACGTCCGGTTCCGGGACTGCGCGCACCGAATCGAGCCCGGTGATCCCCGTCAGGCTGCCGGCCAGAACGGCTGCGAGACTGGGTTCGTCGAGCTGAACGACGACCTCGACCCCCAGCCGACGCGTCAACTCCGCACAGTGCAGACGCAGCCCTTCGCCGAGAGATTCGGCGAAGTGCCGCAGCGCCCCGCGATCGGTCAGGGCCCGATGCCCGTGCCGAAGTTCGACCTGCGCTGCCATCGTGAACGGACCGGCGGCCTGGACCTTGATGGTGCGGCCACTACCGCGAAGCCCCGAGACCTCCCACAGTTCCTCGAGCACATCGAGGTCCTCGGCCAGGAAATCGGTCGCCCGACGGCCGGCGAGCATCGGACGTGGCACGACGCGATAGCCGGAGGTGCGTACGTCGAGTTCGACGTCGACCATGATGGCTCCGGTGCGCCCGATCATGTCCGCGCCCAGACCGCGGGCCGGAAGTTCGACGATGTGTGGAAGCTCGGTGAACTCCCCTACGACGACCGCCGCGGCCTCACGAATGTCGGTGCCCGGCCACGAACCGATACCGGTCGCGAGCCCCGCGAAAACGCTCGGGGTCACTCGCGCTCGGATCGAGTGCCCGAGATGGTCGAGCTGCCGATGACGATGTCTCCGTGAATGTCTTTGCGGTACAGCACCGCTGCCTGCCCCTTGGCCACACCGGTCAGTGGAGACCGCAGTTGGATCTCCATGCCGTCGCCCGCTGCCTCGGCGACGGCCTCGGTCAGTCCACCGTGCGCGCGAACCTGGACGACGCACTCGATGGGGCCGGTCGGGGCGGTACCTTCGGTCCACACCGCGCGGTCACCGCTGATCGCCCAGACGTCGAGCTTCTGCGCGGAGCCGACCATGACCGTGCCAGTGTCGGGTTCGATCGACGTCACGTAGCGGGGACGGCCGTCGGCGGCCGGTCCTTCCACACCGAGACCCTTGCGTTGCCCGATGGTGAAGCCGTGCACGCCCTCGTGATCGGCCAGTTCGGCTCCGGTCTCGGAGTCGACGACCTTGCCCGGGCGCACGCCGATGCGCGCGCCCAGGAATGCGCGAGTGTCGCCCGAGGGGATGAAGCAGATGTCGTGACTGTCGGGCTTGTCGGCAACGGCCAACCCTCGCTCGGCAGCTTCCTCGCGAATCTCGGACTTCGGGGTGTCGCCGATGGGGAACATCGCACGCGAGAGCTGTGCCTGGTTCAGTACCGCCAATACGTACGACTGGTCCTTGTCCGCGTCCACGGCACGTCGCAAGACGCCGTCGTGCAGTTGCGCGTAGTGCCCGGTCGCCACGGCGTCGAAGCCCAGCGCGAGAGCGCGGTCCGCCAGAGCGGAGAACTTGATCTTCTCGTTGCAGCGCAGGCACGGATTCGGGGTCTCGCCCGCAGCATAGGACGCGACGAAATCGTCGATGACGTCCTCTTTGAAGCGATCGGCGAAATCCCATACGTAGAAGGGGATTCCGAGTACGTCGGCAGCGCGACGAGCGTCACCCGCGTCTTCCTTGGAACAGCAACCACGCGAACCGGTGCGCAGAGCTCCCGGAGCGGTCGACAGAGCCAGGTGCACGCCGACGACGTCGTGGCCCTCGTCCACGGCACGGGCCGCGGCCACGGCCGAGTCGACTCCCCCGCTCATAGCAGCCAGAACACGCATCAGCGATTTCCTCCTCGAGCTCCGACGCCGGCCATTCCAGCGGCGCGAGCACGTTCGACGACCTGCGGCAGAACCGCAAGCACAGTGGTGACGTCCGATTCGGACGAGCCGGCTCCCAGCGAGAACCGCAGTGATCCACGGGCGACGGCCGGATCGCACCCGAGCGCAATCAGTACATGGCTGGCGCTGGCGACGCCTGCGGTGCACGCCGAGCCCGTCGAGCATTCTATGCCTGCCGCGTCGAGCAACATCAACAGCGAATCACCCTCGCACCCGGGAAAGGTGAAATGCACGTTCCCGGCCAGCCGGTCGTCGCCTTCCGGACCGTTGAGGATCGCGTCGGGAACGGCGTCTCGGATTCCGGCGATCAACCGATCTCGTAGTGCTCCGAGTTCTGCTCGGTGCCGCGCGGAGTCCTCGACGGTAGAACGCAGCGCAGCCGCCATCGCGACGACGCCTGCAGTGTCCGGAGTGCCCGATCGAACGTCTCGCTCGTGCCCCCCGCCGTGGAAGAGCGGAACACACGGGACCTGGCGGCCGAGCAACAACGCTCCGACGCCCTGGGGTCCGCCGAACTTGTGCGCGGCGATGCTGAGGGCGGACAGGCCGCTCTCGGAGAACCCGACGGGCAGATGCGGCACGGCCTGGACCGCATCGCTGTGCATCGGAACCCCGTATTCGGCGGCCACGGCTGCGAGCTCGGCGATCGGCATGACGGTGCCGATTTCGTTGTTGGCCCACATGATCGTCACCAACGCGGTCTCGTCGGCATGCAGGGCCAGCTCGGCGCGCAGGGCATCCGGGGTGACCCGCCCCTCGGCGTCGACCGGGAGCCACGTGACACTCGCACCGTCGTGTGCGACGAGCCACTCCACTGCGTCGAGTACCGCGTGATGTTCAACCGAGCTGGCGATGATCCTGGTCAGCGCCGCATCGGAGTCTCGACGGGCCGCGAAGATGCCCTTGACGGCGAGGTTGTCACTCTCGGTACCGCCGGAGGTGAAGATCACCTCGGACGGGCGCGCGCCCAGATCCGCAGCGATCGACTCGCGGGATTCCTCCACTCGACGCCGAGCGGAACGACCGGAGGTGTGCAGCGAGGACGCGTTGCCCACCGTGGCGAACACAGATGTCATCGCCTCGATCGCACTCGGCAGCATCGGGGTCGTCGCTGCGTGATCGAGGTACACCGGTGGCCGCGGCGGGACGGGAGCAGTCGTACTGCGCACAGAAGGCATAACAGGCTAGACGATACCCGCTGCCGTGACCGCGGACCTACCTGCGCGAGGTGGGTCCGCGGTCACGGTGATCGATGCTCGGTCAGGCCGCCGCGACCTTCGGCGGCACCGGGCTGCGTTCGGCCTCGGCCACGACCTCGTGCACAGCGGGGTCGTAGACGTCGTCCCGGCGAATCGCCACCTCGCACCGCCGGGCGAGGTCGCGTCGATCGCCGCCGGGTGCCTCCGGGGCCGTGAACTCCACCTCGGCGCGCAGTCCTCGCAGTCGGAAGATCCGGCCGATGGAGGCACCGATCGTTTCGTCTCCCACGAAGCAGGTGGCGGTGGTCTGCTCGCCGGTCCGGTCGACGTAGCGCAGCCGAATCGGTTGTACCCAGGTCTCCGAATCGATCGCGGCCTGCAGCAGCGCCGGCCGTAGCGAGCCGTATGCACGACCACACCAGGTGGTGGCCTCGGGGAAGACGACGACCGACCCGCCTGCGCGGACACGATCGGCAACCTGATCGACGACGCCGGGGAGCTGATGGAGTCGAGCTCGATCGATCGGAAGTACCTTCATGGCCCGCGCCAGGCGACCGAGCAGCGGCCAGTCGATCAGGTCGGCACGCGCCACGAAGGTCGACGGCTGTACCGCGGTGAGCACGACGACGTCGGTCCAGGAGATGTGACCGGCGACGTGCAGTGCACCTGCGGCGGTGCGGGAGCGTTCGCGGTCGGAGCGAGCGTCGAGCACGGTCAGATCGATCCCGATGGCGAACAGCAGAGTGCGAGCACCGATCCGCGTCAGCGAGCGGCGAACCCGCGGGAACGGAACCCCGAGGACGACCAACACCGGCAGCAACCCGAAGGCCACCATCGCCAGTGCGATTCGGAGCGCGAGGACGATTCGTCCCACCGTCGGTGGGTTCTTCGGCAGACAGCCGTCACTGCACGGCGACGACGGCATCCACGCGTGCACGATCGGTCGTGTCACCGGACACCCGACTCGAACGTCGTTGCTGCCGAACGCAACCGGTCGAGATAGCGAGTGTTGGCCTCGTGCAGCCCGAGCAATGCGACGAAATCGGCGACACCGAATTCCGGATCATGAGCCGGCTCACCGCAGATGGAGGCACCGAGCCGGAGGTAGCCGTTCATCAACGGCGGCATCGACGTTCGCTTCGCGGGTTCGATGTCGATCAGATCCACCCCGTCGACGACGACCGGAGCGTACGGCCGGACCCGACGGTCGGGCGGCGTGGCGTGCCTGTCCAACAGGCGGTCTCGAACACCGCGAACGTTGGCCCCGATCGGATCCCCTGGTGCCGACTGCATGGGCACCGACACGCACCCCATGACCCACTCGTATCCCGTCACATCGAGGTAGTGCAGGATTCCGGCCCACATCAGCCCGAGCACGGACCCGGACCGGTGATCGGGATGAACTGCAGCCCTTCCCATTTCGACGATGTTCATGCCGACTGGATCGAGCGCGGAGATATCGAATTCGGTTGCCGTGTAGTACCCGCCGGCGGACACGGCGGCCTGCGGAGGCAACATGCGGTAGCAGCCGACGAACGTGTCGGTCCACTGGTCACGAACGAGCAGATGATCACAGAATTCGTCGAACCGATCGGCGTCGAGGCCGTCGGTGTCGGTGGGAATGGAAAACCCCGGCTCGGAAGCGAACACCTCGTAGCGCAGACGCTGCGCGGCGAGTCGGTGCTCCGGGTCGGTGGACAACACCAGCGAATAACGGTCGGTGGCCGGGACGATCGATGCAGTCGAGCTCATGACGGAAGTGGTCATGAGGTGTGTCTAACGAGCGGGGAAGGCCACCGGGCATCGTCGGGGAAACGTGTCGGAAGAGTTTGTGTGAACAAGGTTGCGCTGCCCGAGACGACAGGCCCCCACCGCGCGAGCGGTGAGGGCCTGTCGTCGAACAGCGCTGGAGGCTATCCCTTGTGCTTCTTGACTGCCTCGGTCAGCTGCGGTGCGACGTTGAAGAGGTCACCGACGATGCCGTAGTCGGCGATCTCGAAGATGGGCGCTTCCTCGTCCTTGTTGACCGCGACGATCGTCTTCGAGGTCTGCATGCCTGCACGGTGCTGGATGGCTCCGGAGATGCCCAGCGCGACGTACAGCTGCGGGGAGACGGTCTTGCCCGTCTGACCCACCTGGAACTGGCCGGGGTAGTAGCCGGAGTCGACAGCGGCGCGCGAGGCACCGACTGCGGCACCTAGCGAGTCGGCCAGATCCTCGACGACGGTGAACTTGTCGGCGCTGCCGACACCACGTCCACCGGACACGACGACCGATGCCTCGGTGAGCTCCGGACGGTCGCCGCCGACGATCGGGTCACGCGAGGTGACCTTGACGGCCCCCTCTTCCTGCGCGGGAACCTCGACGGTTTCGCGAGTGCCCGCTCCGGCCTTCGGCTCGGCCTCGACTGCACCGGGGCGCAGCGAGATGACCGGAACGTCGCCGTTGGCCTTGGCCTCGACGGTGAACGCGCCACCGAAGATGGAGTAGACGGCACTGCCGTCGCCGTTGATTGCGACGACGTCGTTGTGGTAGCCCGAGCCGAGGCGTGCTGCGAGCCGTCCCGCAACTTCCTTGCCCTCGATCGTGGCAGCGGTGATGATCGCTGCCGGCGAGACCGACTCCGCCAGTGCCGAGAGCACGTCGACCTTCGGGGTGACGAGGAATCCGTCGACCGCGTCGGATTCGGCGGCGTAGATCTTCTCGGCACCGGCTTCGGTCAGTGCGTCGGCGACCTTGTCGGTGGTGCCGACCGGGCCGGTGACGACCGCGGACGGCTCACCCAGCGCACGAGCGGCGGTGATCAGCTCGGTGCTGACCTTCTTCAGTGTTCCCTCGACGTGCTCCACGAGCACGAGTACTTCTGCCATGACTTGCTCCTCGTTTGTCTTCGATTGCTCGGTGGGGCGGGATCAGATGATCTTCTGGCCGACGAGGTAGGTGGCGATCTTGTCGCCGCCGTCGCCCTCGTCGGTGAGCCGCTCGCCTGCAGTCTTGGGAGGCTTGGGGGTGGACGACGTGACGGTCGTTCCCGCGTTGTCGACGCCGACGATGCCGTCCTCGACACCGATGTCGGCGAGCGTGATGGTCTGCACCGTCTTCTTCTTGGCGGCCATGATGCCCTTGAAGGACGGGAATCGCGGTTCGTTGATCTTCTCGGTGACGCTCACGATGGCGGGCAACGCGGCTTCGAGGCCGAAGATGCCCTCGTCGGTCTCCCGCTCGCCGGTGACCTTGCCGTCGGCTACGACGAGCTTGCGCATCTGCGTCAGGGCCGGGATCTGCAGGTACTCGGCGATGATCGCGGGAACGGCACCGGTGCGGCCGTCGGTGGCCTCGTTGCCGGCGATGATGAGATCGGCCGGCTCGTTGTTCTCGAATGCGACGTTGCCGAGCGCTGCGGCCAGCGCGTATCCGGTCTGGATCGCGTCGGAGCCGTGCAGGGTCGGGTCGTTGAGGTGCACTGCACTGTCTGCACCCATCGACAAGGCCTTGCGAATGGCATCGGTGGCACGGTCGGGGCCTGCGGACAGAACCTTGACCTCACCGCCCTGGGCTTCCTTGATGAGCAGTGCTTCTTCGACGGCCCGCTCGTTGATCTCGTCGAGGACGGCGTCGGCAGCCTCGCGATCGAGGGTGTAGTCACCGTCGGTGAGCTTGCGCTCGGACCACGTGTCTGGAACCTGCTTGATCAAAACAACGATGTTCGTCATGGGTCTGCGTCGACCTCCTGGTCATGTTCTGCTGATCGTGAGTGTTCTAACGGTTGGTGCAGTACTGGTTGGTGCAGTTCTACGGTCTGGGACGAGGTTACCTCACCGTAGTTACTCGTGGGTAACTTACCTCCCTGCCTGTCCGACCATACATCTGCACCCCGACTGTTATGGAGACCACGTTGGCTTACCTCCCGCGCGCCTCCACTAACCTTTCGGCGGTGAACGATTCATCGGCTCAGGCACCGGCACCGGAACCACTCCCCCTCACCGGAGAGCGCACCGTGCCCGGCATCGCCGAGGAGAACTACTGGTTCCGCCGCCACGAGGTGGTCTACCGCGCACTCGTCGAGCGCTGCCGCGACCGAACGGTGCTCGAAGCGGGATCCGGAGAAGGCTACGGAGCCAACATGATTGCCGATGTCGCGTCGAACGTTCTCGGTCTCGACTACGACGCGTCGGCCGCCGCACACGTGCATGCCCGCTACCCGAGGGTGACCATGCTGCGTGGCAACCTCGACCGCCTTCCGTTGGCCGATTCCTCGATCGACGTCGTCGTCAATTTCCAGGTGATCGAGCACCTCTGGGATCAAGGTGCGTTCCTCGCCGAGGTGCACCGGGTGCTCGCGCCCGGCGGCATTCTGTTGATCAGCACACCGAACCGCATCACGTTCTCGCCCGGCCGCGACACCCCGCTCAATCCCTTCCACACCCGCGAACTCGACGCGGCCGAACTCACCGAACTACTCGTGGACGCTCGGCTCGAAGTCGACGAACTCACCGGGGTCAGGCACGGACGCACTCTGGCCGCCCTCGATGCCAAGCACGGCGGTTCGTTCATCGACGCTCAGATCGAACGAGCCCTGGCCGGCGAACCCTGGCCTGCCGAACTCACCGAGGACGTCGCGGCTGTCTCGATCGAGGATTTCGACATCACCGCCGACCGCATCGACGACAGCCTCGACCTGGTCGCCGTTGCCCGCAAGAGCTCGAGCACGGTGATCGGGTGACATCCGGTGCAACCGTGCCGGGCATGTTCTCTCTCGTTCTGCACTCCCACCTGCCGTGGTTGGCCAATCACGGCAGGTGGCCGGTAGGCGAGGAGTGGCTGTATCAGTCCTGGGCCGACTGCTACCTGCCGCTCACCGCGGTGCTCGAGCAACTGGCCGAGGACGGTCACACCGACGTGCTGTCGCTGGGGATCACCCCGGTTCTGGCCGCTCAACTCGACGATCCACACTGCCTGTCCGGAATGCACCACTGGCTCGGGAACTGGCAGCTCAGGGCCCACGAGGCAACAGATCCCGACCTGTCCGTTCGTGAGCACCGAGGTTCTGCCGCGGCGCTCGATCGATTCGAGGCCCGGTGGCTACACGGCGGTTCGGCGGTACTCCGGCCGCTGGTCGACACCGGCACCGTCGAACTGCTGGGTGGGCCGCTGGCGCATCCCTTCCAGCCGCTGCTCGATCCGCGGCTTCGGCAGTTCTCACTGAGCGAAGGTCTGCTCGACGCCCGCTCCCGGTGGGGCACCACGCCCCGAGGCATCTGGGCACCCGAATGCGGATTCACCCCCGGCATGGAGACCGAATACGCCGCCGCCGGGGTCTCGCACTTCATGGTCGACGGGCCCGCGATGCGTGGAGACACCTCCCTCGGCAGGCCGGTATGGGACTCCGACGTCGTCGCGTTCGGACGCGACCTGCCGGTCAGCTACCGCGTCTGGTCACCGAAGTCCGGCTATCCCGGCCACGGTTCCTATCGGGATTTCCACACCTACGATCACGCGACCGGTCTCAAACCGGCCCGGGTCACCGGCCGCTCGGTCGCGTCGAACGACAAGGCTCCCTACGATCCCGAGCGGGCGGCAGCGACGGTGGACCGTCACGTGGCCGACTTCGTCGATGTGGTTCGTCGGCGCCTGATCTCGGAGTCCGAGCGGATCGGTCGCGACGCCCTCGTCGTCGCGGCATTCGACACCGAGCTGTTAGGGCACTGGTGGCACGAGGGTCCGCAGTGGCTCGGCAAGCTGATGCGCGCGCTTCCCGCCGCAGGCATCACCGTCGGCACGCTCGGCGACGCCCGCGAGCAGGGATACGTCGGAGCGCCACTGGAACTGCAGGATTCGTCGTGGGGATCGGGCAAGGACTGGCGGGTGTGGGCGGGCGACGACGTCGCGGACCTGGTCGCGCTCAATGCCGAGGTCTCTCGGACCGCTCTCGACGCCGTCGATACCGCCCGAGCTACACAGCGTCGCGCCGGTGGACCCGAACTCCGCAATCGCGTCAACGATCAGATACTGCGTGAGACACTGATGGCCGTGGCCAGCGACTGGGCATTCATGGTCAGCAAGGATTCCGCCGCAGGCTACGCGCGGGAACGGGCACACGTTCACGCACATGCGTTGCGCGAGATCGCTGCCGCGGCCGCGGGTGGGTCACCTGTTCGAGCGGACGAATTGGCTCGGCAGTGGAACCGCGCGGACGGGCTGTTTCCTGCGTTGGACGCGCGCCGACTGCCCGGTACACACGTCGGCGGCGAGAGAGAAGATGCAGGGGGGCGTCGATGAAGGTTCTGATGGTGTCGTGGGAGTACCCACCCGTGGTGGTGGGCGGTCTCGGTCGGCACGTTCATCACCTGGCAACCGAACTGGTCCGATGCGGCCACGAGGTCGTGGTGCTGTCGCGTCGACCCACCGGAACCGACGCCGCCACCCATCCGACGTCGCACCACATCGAGGACGGGGTGCTCGTCGTCGCCGTAGCCGAGGACCCGGCTCACTTCGTCTTCGGGGAGGACATGCTCGCATGGACCCTCGCGATGGGGCACGCGATGGTGCGTGCCGGCGTCGCGCTGGGAAAGCCGGGTCTGGGCGACGGCTGGCAACCCGACGTCGTGCATGCGCACGACTGGCTCGTCGCGCACCCGTCGATCGCACTGGCCGAGTTCTACGACGTACCGCTCGTCTCGACCATCCACGCCACCGAGGCCGGCCGCCACAGCGGCTGGATCTCCGGCCCCGTCAACCGTCAGGTGCACTCCGTCGAGTGGTGGCTCGCCAGCGATTCCGATGCAGTGATCACCTGCTCGGGGTCGATGAAGGACGAGGTCACCACCCTGTTCGGAGTATCCGAGTCGGCGGTGACGGTGATTCGCAACGGAATCGACCGATCCACCTGGCACTTTCGTCGACGAGAGCCCCGATCGGAGCCGGCCAAACTGCTCTACGTCGGCCGACTCGAGTACGAGAAGGGCATCCAGGATGCCATCGCCGCCCTGCCCCGCATCCGACGAAGCCACCCGGGCACCACCCTGCACATCGCCGGCGAGGGAACACAGTTCGCCTGGTTGGCAGGGCTGACGCGCACGCACAGGGTTGCGCGCGCAGTGTCGTTTCTGGGCAATCTCGACCACACCGAACTGCTCGGCTGGCTGCACGGAGCCGACGCCATCGTCCTACCCAGTCGATACGAACCGTTCGGCATCATCGCGCTCGAGGCGGCGGCTGCGGGCACCCCACTGGTCGCGTCCACCGCAGGCGGTCTGGGTGAAGCCATCGTCGACGGCGTGACCGGCCTGTCATTCGAGCCCGGCGACGTCGGTGGGCTCGCTGCCGCCGTGCGGCGCGTTATCGACAACGCGGACGCCGCGCAGGAACGAGCCGTGGCCGCCCGCGACAGGCTCACCGTGGATTTCGACTGGAAGCACGTCGCCGAGTCGACGGCCCAGGTCTACCTGGAAGCCAAACGCAAGGTTCGGCATCCCCTGGCCCGCCCACACATCGCCGAGCGCGCGATCCCCGGCCGTACCTGAGAACACCGGAGTCAGATCTCCCGCGCCGCCTCGGCCTGTCCGAGCGCCTTCTTGCGGGCGATATCCTCCAGCGCAGCAATGTATTTCGCGCGGTCGGCGGCACCGGCCTCCCACGCGTCCTTGCGATTGCGGACGACCTTGGCCGGGGCCCCGACCGCGATGCTGTAATCCGGGATCTCACCCTTGACGACGGCGTGGGCTCCGAGCACGCAGCCCCGCCCGATCCTGGTCTCGCGCAGGATCGTCACCTTGGCGGCGATCCACGTGTCCGGCCCGATCCGCACCGGGCCCTTGACGATTCCCTGATCCTTGATGGGCATGTTCACGTCGTCCATCCGATGATCGAAATCGCAGATGTAGCACCAGTCGGCCACCAGCGTCGATGCGCCGATCTCGATGTCGAGGTAGGTGTTGACGACGTTGTCCTTACCGAACACCACCTTGTCGCCGATCCGCAGCGAGCCCTCGTGGCAGCGAATGGCATTACCGTCGCCGATGTGGACCCAGCGCCCGATCTCGAGACGAGAGAGTTCCGGGGTCGAATGTATCTCCACGTTCTTGCCGAGAAACACCATGCCCCTCAGGATCACGTGCGGATTGGCGAGCTTGAACTTCGCGAGGCGGTAGTACCGCACGAGGTACCACGGCGTGTACGCCTTGTTGGCGAGCACCCAGTCGAGGGACGAGCGCGTGAGGAACCGCGCCTGCTCGGTGTCGCGTCGTCTCGACCCGCGCCAGCGTGTCCGCAGCGGCGCGTTCCACATACTCGTCATGGACGTTCACCCTAGTTTCTCGTTCGCCCGCTCTCTGCCGGCACCCTTGCGCGGGCTAGGGTTGCCTGTCGACTGTTGCTCGTCGACGAGACGAACACGGACGCACCGGCACCACGTCGGGCACGGAAATCAAGACACGGGGAGCGATCGATGCGCGGCGTCACGGCCAAGGGCAGGACCGGCAGAAGGGTCACTGCGGTCGCTGCGGCGATAGTCGTGGTGACCGTGAGCGGTTGCAGCGCCGACACCTCGGCCATCGAACCGCTCTCCCCTGATTCGTGGCCCGCAGCGCATGCGAACTCGCACAACAGCGGCTCGACGGACGTGTCGGTGTCGACACCGCTGTCCCTGGACTGGACGCGCCCCACGGGCGGCACGGTGACCTCTCCGGTGTCCATAGGATCGACGGGCCAGATGTTCGTCACTGCCGCCACCGAATCCGGCTGCAACCTCTTCTCGTTCGAGATCGACTCCGCCCGCAAGCGCTGGTGCAATCGAGTCGGGCCGTCCGTCGTCACTGCCACGCCGACCGTCGATTCGGCCATCAACGTCTACATCGGCGACGACGGCGGCATGAACTCGTACAACGACCACGGACAACTGCGTTGGCGCACACCGGTGTACGGAGTGCCCAAGTCCGCCCAGTTCCTCGGGGACGGCAGCCTGCTCTCGATCACCCAGATGGGCCAGGTCAGCGTTCTCGATTCGCAGAACGGGCAACTTCGAGTGCCCATTCTGGATCTGGTTCCGACGCCGGATTTCCTGACCGAGCCGAACTCCGATTTTCAGCCGATGGACACCGGACTCGCCCAGTGCAGCTCGGGTGGATCCGAATGCCCCGTACCCGCAGCACCCGCGGTGGACAGTGCGACCGGAACGATGTACCTGACACTGTGGCGTCCGGGTTCGATTGCACCACAACTCGTTTCGGTGCAGTACGACCGGGACGGCTCTCCCGGACTCGTCGAACGCTGGTCCTCGGACCTGCTGCCCGCCGGAGTCGCGTCGAGTCCGGTGCTGTCCGAGGACGGGTCGACGGTCTACCTGGCCGACGTCGACGGCAGGTTGACCGCGTTCGACACCGCCGACGGGCGACAGAAGTGGACCGAGGGCACCGGGCTCGGCATCGGTGCCAGTCCCTCGATCGCTTTCGACGGCACGATCGTGCCGTCGGGCGGAGACGGCACCCTCATGGGCGTGCGCGACAACGGAGATTCGGCCGAGCGAGTGTGGGTCCGCGACGACATCGAACAGGCAGGCAGCGCAGCCCAATCCGCAGACGGACGCGGCCATACCGTCGTACGCGAGGACGACGGGCTGGCCCTGCTCACGTTCGATGCGGCCACCGGAGAAACGGTGGACGTGCAACCGGTTCCCGACGTCGTCGGCACCACCGTCGGCACGTCCATCGGCCCGGACGGCCAGGTCGTCACCGCGAGCTACCTCGGCGAGATCTTCACCTACACGGGCTGAGCGACAGCGCCCGGAGCGCAGACGAACGCCACCGCGGACCGTTCGACTCGGGCGATCACCACCGACAACGCCACGGAGCCGCGCAGTTTGAGCCTGGGCCGCAGTATCGCCGGATCCACGTCGACCCCGCGGACGAGAATCTCCACCGAGCCGCAATCCATCCGATTCAGTTGTTGCCGAAGCACTTTCTCCGAGAACTTGGACTGCTCGAGAATTCGGAAGCCGCGAACCCCGGCCGGAACGGTGTCGCCGGTCAGATACGCGATTCTCGGATCGAGTTGCCACAGACCGAATCTGGCTCCGTAGTGCCGAACCAAGCCGGCTCTGACCACCGCCCCGTCGGGATCGACCAGATAGCGGCCGGGGGGCCGAACCGGAATGTCGTCCGACTCGGCATCGGTGAATTCCAGAACACTGCCGTCGGATCGAAGAACCGCTGCCCGGCGCCGAACACCGCGCTCGCTCAACCCCATCGACCACAGGCACGCTTCTCTCACTCCCCCGTCGAGCGAGACCACCTCGATCTCGCCGGCCCAGTCGAGCGCGTCGAAATCCAGGCCGGGCGCACACTTGACGACCAGGTCTCGGCCTCGATAGGCGTCGAACAGATCCGGGAGCGGCGGCTGCAGAGCCGCCGGGTCGTGGCGTCGCCGCCCACCTGCTCGGCGGCCGGGATCGGCAACGACGACGGTCTCACGCGTCGTCGGGGTCAGTGCGTCGGCGCACAGCAGAGTGGCCTCAGGGACGTTGTGTGCGGCCATCCGAAGCCGAATCGGGTCGAGGTCGCTGCCCACCGCCAACTCCGCCGTAGCGACGAGGACGGACAATTCACTGCCGATCGAACACGTGACATCGTGCACCCGTCGGCCCGCGAGTCGAGCGGCCCGCCTCCGCGCGACGAGCGTCGGCGTGGCCTGCTGGACCGCCTCGTCGGTCACCAGCCACCGATCGGAGTCGACCAACTTCACTCGGGCCTTGCGCCGGACCGTGACGGTTTCGATCAGTGCACTCGCGTGGTCCGGGAAGCGAGCGCGCACCGAGGCCGTGTCGCGCACCGACGTTCGAGCGCTGAGCTCGAGATCGTCGACCGCAGCAAGAGCTCCGGCACCGGCCTCGCTCGAAAGGAAGTCGAGGTCGGTGCCGGTGAATTCGTAGCCCACTAGCGGACTCGAGTGCAGAGCCTGCGGCGGTCCGAGCCGATCAAGCGCGAGGGGCGGGCTTGATGCCGGTGATCATCACGTTGTAGAACAGTCCGCGCGGGACCACGTGCTGCAGCACGTTCTCGTCCACCCAGCTCAGTGTCTTCCAACCGCCGAAGGCGAATTTCGCCCAGTTCCATCCCAGCTTGCCCTCGGGTACTGCGGCCTCGAAGGTCCGTACCGGCCACCCGAGCAGAGCGGCGGCGAACTCCTCGGTGTTCGCCTGCACGGACTCGGCACCGGCCGACAGCGCGATGTGCTCGAGATCGGTGGGATCGAACGTGTGCAGGTCGACGACGGCCTCCAGTGCCGCCGCTCGCGAGGATTCGTCGAGCTCTTGCTGCGGCTTGCGCCAGCTCGCCAGGAACGGAAGTTTGGTCGCGCGGGTGGTCGCCTCCCACGTGATGCGTCCGAGCCACCGCGCGTAGAAGTTGCCGACCGTGGTGGGTTCGCCCGCGAAAACGAAGCGACCGCCCGGCTTGAGTACCCGCAGCACCTCGCGCAGGGACTGTTCGACGTCCGGGATGTGATGGAGGACGGCGTGCCCGACGACGAGATCGAACGTGTTGTCGTCGTACGGAATCGTCTCCGCATCGGCGACCCGGCCGTCGACGTCCAGGCCGAGGTGCTCAGCGTTGCGAAGAGCGACCTTGACCATGCCGGGCGAGAGGTCGGTGACCGAGCCCTTGTCTGCGATGCCGGCCTGCATCAGGTTGAGCAGGAAGAACCCGGTACCGCAGCCCAGCTCGAGGGCGCGGCCGTACGGCAGTGCGGAGTGCGCCGACGCGTCACCGGACACCGCCTGATCGAATCTGCCGCGCGCGTAGTCGATGCATCGCTCGTCGTAGGAGATCGACCACTTGTCGTCGTAGGTTTCGGCTTCCCAGTCGTGATAGAGCACCTGAGCCAGTTTGGTGTCCGACCGTGCGGCCTCGACCTGCTCGGCAGTGGCGTGCGGGTTCGGGGCTGGATCGACCTGGCGGTCATCGGTCTCGGACGACGCCGAAGGCACCGCGTTCGAGATCGATCGATTGACACCGTCGTGGGGGCTTGCAGTCATCAGGCGAGCCTACTATCCGGTAGCTGTGGAACAACTCTGCTCTGCGGGACCGTTGCTTCACCGTCCGGTGAAGGTTGCTTTACCAGGGCCGTCGGCCACGAAGGACGTCATCCCGATCGTGCGATCCTCGGTGGCGAACAGCGCCGCGAACTGCTGAGCCTCGATCCGAAGACCGGTGGTGAGATCGACGTCGAGCCCCTGATCGATCGACGCCTTCGCCGCTGCGAGCGCTCGCGATGCACCCGTGGTGAACTGCATGGCCCAGGCGCGCGCTGCGTTGTACACCTCGTCCGGTGCCACCACCTCGTCCACCAATCCGATACGCAACGCTTCCTCGGCACCGACGAAGCGGCCGGTGAAGACCATGTCCTTCGCACGGCTCGGGCCGATCAGCCGAGCCAGCCGCTGCGTTCCGCCGCCGCCGGGGATGACACCGAGCAGCACCTCGGGGACACCGAACTTGGCGTTGTCGCCGGCGATCCGACGGTCCGCACCCAGTGCAACCTCCAGCCCACCACCGAGTGCGTACCCGGTCACGGCCGCGACCACGGGCTTGGGAATGGTACCGAGCGAGCCGAGGGCCGACTGCAGATCTCCGGCGATCGCGGCCATCTCCGACGCGGACAGCGCCACCATCTCCTTGATGTCGGCACCGGCGGCGAAGACCTTCTCGCCGCCGTAGACGACGACGGCCTTGACGTCGGCATTCACCGTGGCCTCGCGTGCCGCCGCTCGGATCTCGTCCTGCATCTGCCGATCGAGCGCATTCATCGGCGGACGGTCGAGGCGGATGGTGCCGATGCCGTCGGACACTTCGAGATTCACGAACTCAGCCATGGGCCGAAAGGCTACCGGGCCGAGGACTAGCGATCCGACCAGGGATGGCGCGTTCCGGCGTAGTACGCGTCGTCGCCGTCGAAGAGCACCCGGACCGTCCCCTCGTCGCGGGTGAGGATCGGTAGAACCGGGGCGATCTCGCGGTCGTGGTCGACGACCTGTGCGACGGTGTCGAACCGAGACAGTGCGTCGAGTTGGCTCCAGGTGGGCGGAAGGAGGATGGTGTTCCCCGACCGCCAGTCCGCCAGTGCGTCACCGGTGGACCGCCAACTCACCGACGCCGCCTCGCTGGTCTCGCCGTCCGCATTCTGTCCCTCCGGCAGCACTGCGACGAAAAACCGGGTGTCGTACCGTCGAGCTTCGCCCACCGGGGTGATCCAGTGCGACCACGGCCGGAGCAGATCCGATCGCAGAACGAGGTCGTGGGCGGTGAGGAATTCGGCGAACGACACCTCACGGCGCTCGAGCCGACCCCGCTCCAGCGCGAACGGAGCGGTGTCGGCAACGATCGAATCCGGTGTCGAGCCGGCCAGCAGCACACCGCACTCCTCGAACGTCTCGCGCGCCGCGGCACACACAAGGGCCTGCGCCTTGCCCTCGTCGGTTCCGAAGCGCTCGGCCCACCACGACGGCGGCGGTCCTGCCCAGCGGACGTCCGCTGCCGCGTCCGAGGGGTCGACGCCGCCACCGGGAAACACCGTCATGCCACCCGCGAAGGCCATGCCACCGACACGTTCGAGCAGGAACACCTCGATGTCGGGTCGTGACAGGCCGTCACGAATCAAGATGACCGTCGAGGCGTCCCGGGCCTGTACGTGATCGGCAGCACTGTTCGAGCTCATGAAAGGGAACGTACCGCTGCACTGTGCAGCGGAGTCGATCGGTCCGCTCTATCGGCGGTGCGCCCCGGCAGCGCGGGTCCGCCGCGCGAAGAAGCGACCGTCGACGCGATCGAGTGCGATCGACTGACTGAACGCCTCGGTCAGATTCTCTGCGGTGATGACGTCGTCGACCAGTCCCTGCGCCACCACCCCGCCTTCCTTGAGCAGCAACGCGTGACTGAATCCCGGCGGAATCTCTTCCACGTGATGGGTGATCAGGACGGTCGCGGGGGCGTCGGGATCTGCAGCGAGGTCGGTCAGCCGCGCCACCAGTTCCTCGCGTCCACCGAGGTCGAGACCTGCCGCAGGCTCGTCCAGCAACAGCAGTTCGGGATCGGTCATCAGAGCGCGGGCGATGAGAACGCGCTTTCGTTCGCCTTCCGACAGCGTGCCGTAGGTGCGGGTGGCGAGATGCTCGGCACCGAGGCTCTCGAGCATTTCCACTGCACGCTCGGTGTCGACCGCGTCGTATTTCTCACGCCAGCGCCCCAACACCGAGTAGCCGGCGGACACCACCAGATCGGATACGAGTTCGTCGGCCGGAATGCGCTGCGCCAGCGAGGAGGACGACAGACCGATCCGCGGTCGGAGTTCGGAGACGTCGGCCTTGCCCATGACCTCGCCGAGAACGTGGGCGACACCGGACGTGGGATGAATTTCGGCCGCTGCGATACGCAGCAGGGACGTCTTTCCGGCACCGTTCGGGCCGAGGACAACCCACCGTTCGTCCAGTTCCACCTTCCAGGTGACGGGTCCCACCAGGGTCGCACCGCCGCGGCGGACGACTACGTCGGTGAAATCTACGAGCAGGTCGGGATCCGGTTCAGACACGACGCCTATCTTCCCGCACATCGACCGCGCATTCACGGCAGGATGTGCACGCGTGTCGCCCAATGACGATCTGCCTCGTAGCTCCCACCGGACCACCGGCGACGAGTCCGCCTCGAACCCGCCCGGATCACCGTTCCCACTGGGTGCCACCGCGTTGCCGACTGGCACGCAATTTGCAGTCCACGCACCCGAGGCCGATGGAGTCGAGGTATGCCTGATCGATCCGGACGGCGGCGAACGACGGGTGGAACTGAACACCCGGACATTCGGAGTTCGACACGCCTTCGTCCCGGGAGTGCGGCCCGGTGATCGATACGGCTTCCGTGCCCACGGAAGATGGGATCCGCACTCCGGGCGCCGGTTCAACGGTGCGAAGATTCTGCTCGATCCCGCGGCACGCCAGGTGATCGGAGCATTCGGAGACCCGTCGGCGTTGCTCGCCTACGAGGACGACCCGTTCGGTGCGCCCAGTTCTCGCGACTCGCTCGGCCACCTCCCGCTCGGCGTCGTCCGCGCAGCCCCCGATCGCGTCGGCCGTCCCGCTCGTCCCGAGGTTCCGTGGGACAGAACCGTCCTGTACGAGCTGCACGTGGGATCGTTCACGGCCCGCAATCCTGCTGTCCCCGAGCATCTTCGCGGTACGTACCTCGGCCTGGCCGAGCCGGCCGTCCTCGAACATCTCGCGCGCATCGGCATCACGTCGGTCGAATTGCTGCCCGTACACACCACATTCACCGAACCCGGCGTCCGTGCCAGGGGGATGCGAAACCACTGGGGGTACTCGACGGGTGCGTACTTCGCACCGGATCCGCGCTTCGCCGCCGTTCCCGGTGACGAGGTGGACGAATTTCGCACCATGGTCGACGCGCTGCACGCTGCCGGAATCGAGGTGATCCTCGACGTCGTCTACAACCACACGTGCGAATCCGCGATCGACGGCCCCTCCATCAGCTGGCGTGGGCTCGATGCGCCCGGCTACTACCTGCTGGACGGACGCGGATCGGACGTCGATCTGACCGGCTGTGGCAACACTCTCGATTCCGCGTCGCCCGCGGTCGTGCGGATGGTGTGCGACAGCCTTCGGTACTGGGTCGAGGACATGGGCGTGGACGGGTTCCGATTCGACCTCGCCAGCACTCTCGGCCGACCCGGCGGTTGGCGATTCGATTCTCGCGCACCGTTGTTGACCGCCATCACCACCGATCCCGTCCTGGCTCGGGTCAAATTGATCGCCGAGCCGTGGGATGCCACCGGTGCCGGCTATCAGGTCGGCAACTTCGGAGTGGCCTGGTCGGAATGGAACGATCGCTACCGTGACACGGTCCGACGCTTCTGGGCGGGCCAGCACGGCGTCCGCGAATTGGCCTCGCGCCTGGCCGGTTCGGAGGACCTCTTCGCGAGCAGTGGACGCTTGCCATGGGCGTCTATCAACTTCGTCACCGCGCACGACGGGTTCACCGCCCGAGATCTGGTGTCGTACGACCGAAAGCACAACGAGGCCAACGGCGAAGAGAACAGGGACGGTACCGACAACAACTCGTCGGTCAACCACGGAGTGGAGGGTCCGAGCGAGGATCCATCCGTCGCCGAGGCCAGGGGACGCCATGTCCGGGCACTTCTGGCAACCCTGACGCTCTCGACCGGAACACCGATGCTCCTTGCCGGCGACGAACTGGGACACAGTCAGGGAGGCAACAACAACGCGTATTGCATCGCCGAGGATGCACCGGCGGCCGATGCCTGGGCCATCGACTGGGACAGTGCCGATCAGAACATGATTCGCTTCGTGGGTCGACTCCTTCGTGTCCGAGCGAGCGCTCCGACACTGCGTCAGCAGGAGTTCTTCACCGGCCGCGCGACACCGACCGGCCGACCCGATCTGGTGTGGTTCGATTCCGCCGGAGTCGAATTCGACACGGACCGATGGAACGACGATTCGGTGCGCACCATTCAGGCCTGGGTGGACGGTTCCGACGTCCGCTCCTTCGCCTCCGACGGCGGGCAGGTCGACGATGCCAGCTCGCTCCTCGTTCTCCATTCCGGAGGGCCAGCCGATATCGTTCTGGCGTGCCCGAGTTGGTCGTCGTCCCGGTTCGTTCCGGTTCTCGATTCCTCGAGTGTGGACGGTGTGCCCTCCGATACCACTGCGCTGGAACCGGGTTCGACGATATCGGTGACCGGATCGACGGTCCTCGTGCTGCGCAGCGCAGGCAGGTGAGTCATGAACAATTGCACGAGCGGACCGACTCCGAGCGCATAGAGAACCGTCCCGACGCCGAGCGTCCCGCCGAGCAACCAACCGGTGAGCACCACCGTGCACTCGATTCCGGTGCGGGTGAGGCGAATCGACCATCCGGTCCTGGCCACCAGACCGGTCATCAGTCCGTCTCGCGGCCCCGGACCCATCCCGGCACCGATGTACAGCGCGGTGGCGAACGCGTTGACCACGATGCCCGACACCATGGCCAGGGTCCTCACCGGGAGCCCGTCCAGGTCCGGCAACATCGCCGACGTCGTGTCCACCGCAACTGCGATCACCACCACGTTGCTCACGGTGCCCAGGCCAGGACGTTGCCGTAGCGGGATCCACATCAGCAGTACGGCCGCGCCGGTGATCGCGGTGATGGTTCCGAAGCTGAGCGACAGGTGGCTTTCGAGCCCCTGATGAAAGACGTCCCACGGGTTGACGCCCAGTCCACCGGCGATCATGAACGACATCGACGCCCCGTACAGCCACAGCCCCACGTAGAGGGCAGCCAACCGAGCAGGGAGTCGGCGACCGGCTAGTAGACGACGTGGTGAGGTGAACATGCTTCCAGTCTCGGGGCTACTGGATATGTTCGGCATAGCCACTTGTACGACAGTGGACCCCAGAGCTACGGAACAGCGATGACGGTTGTCGAACCGGGTGTCACTTCGGTGAAGCCTGCATCCCGCACCGCGACGGCGCGACCGGCACGAACCTCGCCCAGTGCACGCGTCCATTGTTCCGGGTTCGCGGATCGGACCGAACATTCGAAGCCCGACGCAGCCCACTCGCGGCATTGCGCTGTGCTCATCGCACCCGCCAGCAGCATGGACGCGTGTCCCACCTGAGCGGCTGCCTTGCCCACCGTCATCGACAGGGAGGCGTCGACCCACAGCACCGGTCCGGCCGAGACCGAAGGTTCGTCGTCGGCCGACACGTCGGTTCCGCCGATCTGCAGCCGCTTGATCCGAGGATCCAGATCTCCGACCCGACCGGGCACGAATGCACGTGCCGACGCTCCCCCGACGTCGACCGTGACACCAGGAACGTCCTGCGCCGCACGCCACTGCGCACCGCGTGCACGTCGGGCAACCTTCCGGATGCGGGCCGACGTCCACTCGGTGAAGGCCTCGTTCCAGGACGCGTCCACGCCCACTCGTGGGTCCAGGCACAACGCAACGGTTGCTCGTGCAGCCGCCTCGAGCAACTCGCTGCGCAGGGGCGGATCGATCTTGGGGATGTGCAGCACCAACGGCATCGCCAGAACCTGTGCCGGATCTGCCGGGTCCTCCGCTCCGCCGTACCCACCAGCGAGCTCGGCGTGGCGCGAGACGAACGTGTTCTCCGGTGAGAATTCCTCGACTGCAGTCTCGGCCACCACATCATCCGATGTGTCGCCGGTCGTGGGATCGCCGGTCACGGGATCGCCGGTCACGGGATCGGGACGCGGCGGACTCCCCCGTCCACTGCGTCCGCGGCTTCGATCTCGTTGCGGGTGACGCCGAGGATGAACAGGACCGCGTCGAGGTACGGATGGGAGATGGCGGTGTCGGCGATCTCTCGCAACGCAGGCTTGGCGTTGAAGGCAACCCCGAGGCCTGCTGCGGTGAGCATGTCGATGTCGTTCGCTCCGTCGCCCACGGCGACGGTCTGCTCCATCGGCACTCCCGACTGCGCCGCGAATTCACGGAGTGCGGTCGCTTTCGCAGCACGATCGACCACTTCCCCGATGACCCGTCCGGTGAGCTTGCCGTCGACGATCTCGAGAGTGTTCGCCTTGACGTAATCGAGTTCGAGTTCGTGAGCGAGGCCCTCGATGACCTGTCGGAATCCCCCGGACACGACGCCGCAGGCGAAGCCGAGACGCCGGAGGGTGCGGATGGTGGTTCTGGCCCCCGCGGTCAGTTCCAGACTTTCGCCCACTTCGTCGATGACGGATTCGTCGAGTCCCGCCAACACGGCGACCCGCTGTTCGAGCGACTCCGCGAAGTCGATCTCACCGCGCATGGCAGCTTCGGTGACCGCACGTACCTCGTCCTCGCGTCCCGCGCGGGCAGCCAACATTTCGATGACCTCACCCTGGACGAGCGTGGAGTCGACGTCGAACACGATCAGTCGCTTGGATCGCCGTGCGATTCCGCCGCGCTGCACGGCGATGTCGACGCCGATTCCGGCTGCGATGGCCGCGAGCCCCGTGCGCAACTGCAGGTCGGCATCCGGCGACGTGTCGGTCGCGGTCACCTGCAGTTCGAGGCCGGTGACGGGATAGTCGGCAATTCCGCGTATGGAATCGATGTTCGCGCCCTGGCGGGCGAGTTCACGGGAGATGGTGCTGAAAGCACGCGCTGTCACGGGTCGTCCGAGAACGACGACGACGTGGGTGGCCAAGCTCTGACCACCGCCCCGCGCGGTGTCGATCTCGACATCGACGTGAACGCCGACCGTCGCCATCGCGTCCTCGAGCTCCTCCTGGAGCGCCTCGGGATCGCGCGGGCAGGACAGGAGAACGCCCAGTGTCAATCTGCCGCGGATGACCACCTGCTCGACGTCGAGCAGACTGACGTTGTGCCGTGACAGTGCTGCGAACAGCACCGATGTGACGCCCGGCTTGTCGGGTCCCGTCACCGTCACCAGCACTGCGGTGTCGCTCGAAGTCACCGAATCTCCCTTTCGTGCACGGCCCCAGCGGCCGGATAGGTCTTCGTGTCACCTGTCGTGGACGAGCGAGCCCGAACACGCCACGAGATTGTCGCAAGCGAAGAGCCCCACCCGGTAGCCGGGAGGGGCTCTCGCTGCGCTGTGGACTACTTGGGGTCCGGGTCTCCGGATCCTTCGTGATCGCTGGTGGCGATCGGGGCCCGGCGGGCCTGTTCGAGTACTGCGGTGGTCTTACCGCCGTGTGCTCCCGGCCCGACGTGCGCTTCCGCGCGCATCCGCTCGACCATGTGCGGGTAGTGCAACTCGAATGCCGGACGCTCGGAACGGATCCGAGGCAGTTCAGTGAAGTTGTGTCGCGGCGGCGGGCACGAGGTGGCCCATTCCAACGAGTTGCCGTAGCCCCACGGATCGTCGACTGTGACGACCTCGCCGTATCGGTAGGACTTGAACACGTTCCACACGAACGGCAGTGTCGAGGCACCGAGAATGAAAGCACCGACCGTGGAGATGACGTTCAACTCGGTGAACCCGTCCGAGGGAAGGTAATCGGCGTACCGACGCGGCATGCCCTCGTTTCCGAGCCAGTGCTGCACCAGGAACGTGGCGTGGAATCCGAAGAACGTCAGCCAGAAATGCCACTTGCCCAGAGCCTCGTCCATCATCCGGCCCGTCATCTTCGGGAACCAGAAGTAGATGCCGGCGTACGTCGCGAACACCACGGTGCCGAACACCACGTAGTGGAAGTGGGCTACCACGAAGTACGTGTCGGTGACCTGGAAGTCGATGGGCGGCGATGCCAGCAGAACACCGGTCAGACCACCGAAGACGAAGGTGATCAGGAACCCGATCGAGAACAGCATCGGCGTTTCCAGTGTCACCTGGCCTCGCCACATCGTGCCGACCCAGTTGAAGATCTTCACACCGGTGGGCACCGCGATGAGGAACGTCATGAAGGAGAAGAACGGCAGCAGTACAGCGCCGGTGGCGTACATGTGGTGCGCCCACACGGCGATGGAGAGCGCGGCGATCGCGATCGTCGCGTAGATCAGACCCGAGTAGCCGAAGATCGGCTTACGCGAGAAGACGGGGAACACCTCGGAGACGATTCCGAAGAACGGCAGCGCGATGATGTACACCTCGGGGTGGCCGAAGAACCAGAACAGGTGCTGCCACAGCAACACGCCACCGGTGGCCGGATCGAACAGGTGCGCGCCCAGGTGGCGGTCGGCCGCCAGGCCGAGCAGCGCCGCCGTCAGCAGCGGGAAGGCCAGCAGGATCAGGATCGACGTCACCAGGATGTTCCAGGTGAAGATCGGCATACGGAACATCGTCATACCGGGGGCGCGCAGGCAGATCACCGTGGTGATCATGTTGACGCCACCGAGGATGGTGCCGAGACCGGCAACCGCCAGGCCCATGATCCACAGGTCCGCGCCGACGCCCGGCGAGTGCAGAGCCGACGTCAGTGGGGTGTACGCGGTCCAACCGAAGTCCGCTGCGCCACCGGGAGTGATGAACCCGGCCGTGGTGATCAGGGCACCGAACAGGTAGAGCCAGTACGAGAACGCGTTCAACCGTGGGAACGCGACATCGGGGGCACCGATCTGCAGCGGCAGGATGTAGTTGGCGAATCCGAACACGATCGGCGTCGCGTACAGCAGCAGCATGATGGTGCCGTGCATGGTGAACAGCTGGTTGTACTGCTCGTTGGACAGGAACTGCATTCCCGGTATGGCCAACTCGGCGCGCATCAGCAGCGCCATGAGTCCACCGACCAGGAAGAACGCGAACGATGTCGCGATGTACATGATTCCCAACACCTTGGGATCGGTTGTCGTCACCGCTTTGTGCAGGAACGACCCCTTCGGTCCCGTCCGCGGCGGGAACGGCCGAGCAGCATCCACCGCAGGTGCGGGCCTAGGCGCTAGGGCAGTCACAGATCCTCCTGATTGCGCGTCGGACCTCGAACCACGAGGCGACGTCATCTAGTCGTGCGCTCCTCGAATCGTAGACCTTCGGACCGACGCTTGCCGAACCGGTCCTACCGTGTGTCGTATTGGGCCCGATCGGCCGTGCCCGGATCGCGCGATCTGCCTGCGCTGTCGGCCTTTCCGGCGCAGTCGGGGACGCCGCGGGAGTTGCCGATTCCGCACGCTCCGCGGTGTCCGTTC
This sequence comes from Rhodococcus sp. 05-2254-2, assembly GCF_002259095.1. Lineage (NCBI taxonomy): Bacteria > Bacillati > Actinomycetota > Actinomycetes > Mycobacteriales > Nocardiaceae > Rhodococcus > Rhodococcus sp. 05-2254-2. The sequence continues at coordinate 396,609 of NZ_NOZJ01000019.1, forward strand.
GGGTGTTCTGCGACGGCCGCCTTCCGATACTGTGTGAGACCACCCGACCCGTCGAAGGAAGTCCCGCGTTGCCACTCCATCCACGAGTCCCCCGTTCGTGTGCGCCGCGCAGGATCGGCGCCGTCGCCTCCGTGTGCCTCGCCGCCGCCGTGGCGCTGGTCGGTTGTTCCGACTCCGAGGCGCAGGACGACGCATCCACCATCGTTCGCACCACCACGAACATCGCCGGTGCCGGAGTGGTCGGCAACAACCGGGACACCGCGGGTCTGTGCCCCGCACTGGCACCACTCGATCCGACCGGTATCGAGGGTGACACCAGACCCGTCGGACATGCCGAGGGCATCAGCGTCCTTCCGGCCGACCCCCAGCGCATCGTCGTGCTCGATGGCGCAGGCCTGGACGCGAGCTGCGCGGTCGGCATCTGGGAGCGCGTCGTCGGGGCGGCCACGATCGACCCCGATTTCCGGGGCGACGGAGACCAACCGCTGTACCTGGGCACCGGACTGGCGTCCGTTCCGTCCGTCGGGCCGGTGGGTTCACCCGACATCGATGCCATCGCTGCCCTCGACCCCGATCTGATCCTCGGTGCCGAGTCGCTCGGATCGACTACGTACGACGAGCTGACAGCCATCGCCCCGACCGTCTTCACCGCAACGGGGCAGGGTTGGAAGGACACCTTTCTGCAGTCCGCGGCGGCGCTCGGTCGCGGCCAGGCGGCATTCGAGGCACTCGCCTCGTTCTCCGCGGACGCCGAACGAGTAGGTCGTGAGATCGACGCCACCCAGACCCAGGCGTCCGTCGTCCGATTCGCGGCGGACTCCATCGAAGTGGACGGACCGAACTCGTTCGCGGGCCAGATACTCGACGAGGTCGGAGTCGGCCGGCCCCAGAGCCAGCGCGACGCCACGTTCTCGGTCGAGTCGGACAACCTCACGCCGGTCGAGGGAGACATCGTCTACGTGCGATTCGCGGGCCCCGACGGCGAGAGCTTCGGGCGCGAGGTGATGGACTCCGATGCGTGGCACGCTCTCGGTTCGGTCACCGACGGTCGGGTCTTCGCCGTCAACGACACTGTTTGGTCGGGGAGCGGCGTCGTCGCGGCACGGGCCGTTCTGGACGACCTGTCCGCCTCCCTGAACGCCTACGTCTCCTGACGCGATGCCGATTCCCGAATTCGTCCGTGCCCTGCGCAGTGTCGTCGGAACGTCGCCGTTGTGGCTGTCCGGTGTCAGCGCAGTCGTTCTCGACGACAACCGGCGCGTGCTGCTGACGCTGCGAGCGGACAACAACACCTGGGCCGTAGTCTCGGGAATTCTCGAGCCGGGCGAGGAACCCGCCCCGGCAGCGCTGCGTGAGATCGGCGAGGAAACCGGGGTGGACGCCTCGATCGAGCGCTTGACGAGCGTCGACGTGACGGAGCCGATCACCTACCCCAACGGCGACGTCGCGCAGTATCTGGACATCACGTTCCTCGCTCGATACACCGGCGGCATCCCGCATGTGGCCGACGACGAGAATCTCGACGTTGCCTGGTTCGCACTCGACGAGCTCCCCGAAAACCTCACGGCCACTTCGCGATTGCGAATCAAGAAGGCCATCGCCGACGAGCCGTCGGCGTGGTTCCGGCGCTGACTCCCGACCGCACCGAGGACACAGTTCGACCGAACCGCGTTGACCTGTCCCAGGGCCATCTCGACGCGAATCCGCAACCACGAGACCGGACAATCCAAGGTCAACGACGCCGACGGCAACCCGATCGAGATCTCCGCCATCGTCGTCTGGCAGGTTGCCGATACCGCACTGGCATCGTTCCAGGTCGATGACTACGAGGAGTTCGTCGCCGTCCAGACCGAGTCCGCCGTCCGGCACATCGCCGGCAGCTACCCGTACGACGCCGAAGGGCGAATGTCGTTGCGGGAGAACGCCGACGAGATCACCGCCGCCATGTCGGAGGAGGTGCACGCACGGGTACGTTCGGCCGGTGTCGAGGTGATCGAAACCCGAATCAACCGGTTGGCCTACTCACCGGAGATCGCTCAGGCAATGTTGCGGCGGCAACAGGCAGGTGCGGTCATCGCCGCCCGTCAGCAGATCGTCGAAGGTGCCGTCGGAATGGTGGAGATGGCGCTCGGGAAGCTGGAGGAAAAGCACGTCGTCGAACTCGACGAGGAGCGCAAGGCCACGATGGTGTCGAATCTGCTCGTGGTCCTGTGCAGCGACCGAGACACGCAACCAGTCGTCAACACCGGATCGCTGTACCAGTGAGCCATGGCCGTCGAGCGTAAGAAGAGCTGCGGTTGGACCCAGCTGTGCACGACGCTCTCGCCCGTTGGGCCTCCGACGAGTTGCGGAGCACCAATGCTCAGATCGAGTTCCTATTGCGCCGCGCTCTGAGCGAGAAGGGCCGAATGCCCAAGGACGCCGAGGACATTCGCCCGCCGGGACGCCCACCGAATTCGTGAGCGTCTCGGCGTGGCGAACGGGCTCAGAAGTCCCAGTCCTCGTCTTCGGTGTTGACGGCCTTGCCGATGACGTACGAGGAACCCGAACCGGAGAAGAAGTCGTGATTCTCGTCGGCGTTGGGTGAGAGCGCCGACAGAATCGCCGGGTTGACGTCCGTCTCGTCCTTGGGGAACAGGCCCTCGTAGCCGAGATTGTTCAGTGCTTTGTTGGCGTTGTAGCGCAGGAACTTCTTGACGTCCTCGGTCAGGCCGATCTCGTCGTAGAGGTCCTGGGTGTACTCGACCTCGTTGTCGTACAACTCGAACAGCAACTCGAAGGTGTAGTTCTTGAGTTCCTCGCGCTGCGCCTCGCTGACCTTCTCGAGACCCTTCTGGTACTTGTACCCGATGTAGTACCCGTGCACGGCCTCGTCGCGGATGATCAGACGGATCAGGTCCGCGGTGTTGGTGAGCTTGGCCCGTGAGGACCAGTACATCGGCAGGTAGAAGCCGGAGTAGAACAGGAACGATTCGAGCAGCGTCGACGCGACCTTGCGCTTGAGCGGATCGTCACCGTGGTAGAAGTTCAGGACGATCTCGGCCTTGCGCTGGAGGTTGACGTTCTCCTCGGACCAGCGGAATGCGTCGTCGATGTCGCGGGTGGAGCTGAGGGTGGAGAAGATGGAACTGTAGCTCTTGGCGTGCACCGACTCCATGAACGCGATGTTGGTGTACACCGCCTCCTCGTGGGGAGTGATGGCATCAGGAATGAGGCTGACGGCGCCGACGGTGCCCTGAATGGTGTCGAGCAGTGTCAATCCGGTGAACACACGCATCGTCAACTGCTTCTCGACGGCGGTCAGCGTTGCCCACGACGGAATGTCGTTGGATACCGGCACCTTCTCCGGCAGCCAGAAATTACTGGTGAGGCGCTCCCACACTTCGGAGTCCTTGTCGTCCTGGACCCGATTCCAGTTGATCGCGGAGACGCGATCGATGAGCTTTACCATGGGTGCCTACCTACAGGTCGATGAGCGAGAACTGGGACGGAACTGCGTGAAAAGTCGCTGACACGAACACTACCCGTTGTGTCCGACAAGTCCGGTAGGCACTACAAAGTGTGCCGCGAGTGTTGCCCGCAGAGACGACCCCTACGCCTGCTTCGGTCTGTCACCACCCCACCGAGCACGGGACGGTTCCGGCTTCGATGGCGTCGACCAACTGCGCGTGATCGCGCTCGTTCTGATCGGCGTAGGCGTGGGCGAAAGCCACCATCGCCCGATCGACCTTGTCTCCTCGGCCGAGGTAGTCGGCGATCGCCTCCGCGTCACCACTTCGGGCGTGCGCTCGTGCGAGCACCTCACCGCATGCGGTTGCGAATTCGGTGAGGTACGGCCCGATGATCTCGCCGTCGGGAATGACCTTCATGTCACGGAACTGCCGAACGTAGAAGTTCATGTCCCCCACTGCAGTCCATCCCACGAACATATCGGTGGCACTCTGCAGCATTCGCTGTCCGCTGACCACGCGCGCACCGTGATTGTCGTACCTGCTCGGTTCGAGAAACCGCTCGAACACCGACGGCCCCGCCTGCTTGATCTGCAGGAAGAACGGATCGCCCGTCCGCCGTTCTTCCAGCAGCGCCAGATACACCCGCATCCCTACGCTCCCGACGCCGACCACCTGCCGAACCACGTCGAGAACTCGGAACCTGGACAGCAGACTCCAGATATGGTCGTCGACCGACTCGCTGTAACCGGCGATGACCGCCTGCACCAGTTCGATCTGGGAATCACCCACGTGGGTGCGAAAAGGCGGGTCCTCGCGAATTCGTCGACGCCCGTCCCTCGTCTCGGTGAACTTGCGGGACGCTCCACGGCTGGTACGACGCTCGGCTTTCGTTTCGATGAGTTTCTCGGCGTGGCGGGCGATGCCCGACGAGAAGTGACCGAGCAAACCCGCGACGTCGATGCGGTCGTACCAGATGTCGATCTCCGGGGTCTTCGCGTACGCCCTCATCTTTCTGCAGTACGCCGCTGTCATCGCTGCGACCGCCCGATCGGAGCGCCGCGCATCGACCCCGTTCTCGCGACCGAGAACCACCAGAGACGTCGCCAGCCTCTGGAGATCCCACTCGAACGGGCCCGGCAGCGTTTCGTCGAAGTCGCGGAGATCGAAGTACAGGTTCCGTTCGGGGGTGGCCCACAATCCGAAGTTCAACACATGGGCGTCGCCACACAACTGGACCTCGATGCCGGTGTGCGGAGTCGACGCGAGATCGGCCGCCATCACGGCCGCGGCCCCACGGAAGTAGGTCCACGGCGACGCGGACATGCGGGCGTAGCGGATCGGGAGTAGCTCCGGCACTCGAATGGTGTTCTGCGCCAGCACCGTTTCGAGCGCATCATGGCCACGTGAGGCTGGATCCCACTCGCCCAACCCGCGGCGGGGTACGCGCCGTCGGGCGTGTCGACCACGCGACGATTGCTCGGAAGGACGTGCGTCCTTCCGAGCAATCGTCACATCGATATCGGATTCGACCTCGTCGCCCGCTTCGGTGTCCATGCCTGATTATGCTCCGCGGCGCACCGCGATATCGCGGTATTCGCCACAGGCCGACCGACCGAGTCGACTACAGCATGCAGGACACGCAACCCTCCACCTCGGTGCCTTCGAGGGCCAACTGGCGCAGGCGGATGTAGTAGAGCGTCTTGATGCCCTTACGCCATGCGTAGATCTGCGCGCGGTTGATGTCACGAGTGGTGGCCGTGTCCTTGAAGAACAGCGTCAGAGACAGGCCCTGATCGACGTGTTGCGTTGCGGCAGCGTAGGTGTCGATGATCTTCTCGTACCCGATCTCGTACGCGTCCTGGTAGAAATCCAGGTTGTCGTTGTCGAGATACGGTGCCGGGTAGTAGACGCGGCCGATCTTGCCTTCCTTGCGAATCTCGATCTTCGACGCCACCGGGTGAATCGACGAGGTGGAGTTGTTGATGTACGAGATGGAACCGGTCGGCGGGACGGCCTGCAGGTTCTGGTTGTAGATCCCGTATTCCTGCACCGACGCCTTCAACGTCGTCCAATCCGCCTGAGTGGGAACGGATACGCCCGCATCGGCGAACAACTTCGCAACCTTGGGTGTGGCCGGCTCCCAGACCTGATCGGTGTACTTGTCGAAGAATTCACCCGACGCGTACTTGGAGTCCGGGAACCCCTTGAAGTACTGCCCACGAGCCTTGGCCAGCTGATTCGATGCCTGGAGAGCGTGGAACAGCACCGTGTAGAAGTAGATGTTGGTGAAGTCGATGCCCTCGGTCGAGCCGTAGTGAATGCGCTCCCGTGCGAGGTAGCCGTGCAGATTCATCTGCCCGAGGCCGATTGCGTGAGAATCGTTGTTGCCCTGCTCGATCGACGGCACGGAGAAGATGTGCGTCTGATCGGACACTGCGGTGAGTCCGCGAATGGCCACGGCGATGGTCTTACCGAAATCGGGCGAGTCCATCGTCTTGGCGATGTTCAGCGAACCGAGGTTGCACGAGATGTCCTTGCCGACATGACTGTACGAAAGGTCGTCGTTGAACGTGGACGGCGTCGAGACCTGAAGGATCTCCGAGCACAGGTTGGAGTGAGTGATCTTGCCCTTCACCGGGTTCGCGCGATTGACGGTGTCCTCGTACATGATGTACGGGTAGCCGGACTCGAACTGCAACTCGGCGAGAGTCTGAAAGAACTCGCGCGACTTGATCTTGGTCTTGCGGATCCGCTTGTCGTCGACCATCTCGTAGTACTTCTCGGAGACGTCGATGTCTGCGAACGGGACTCCGTAGATGCGCTCGACGTCGTACGGCGAGAACAGGTACATGTCCTCGTTCTTCTTGGCCAGCTCGAACGTGATGTCCGGGATGACGATTCCGAGCGAGAGCGTCTTGATCCTGATCTTCTCGTCCGCGTTCTCACGCTTGGTGTCGAGAAACTTGTAGACGTCGGGGTGGTGAGCATGCAGGTAGACCGCGCCCGCGCCCTGACGCGCACCCAGCTGGTTGGCATAGGAGAACGAATCCTCGAGCAGCTTCATGATCGGGATGACACCCGAGGACTGATTCTCGATGCGCTTGATGGGCGCGCCGGCCTCGCGAATGTTGCTCAGCAGCAACGCAACTCCGCCACCACGCTTGGACAGCTGCAGGGCCGAGTTGATGGAGCGACCGATGGACTCCATGTTGTCCTCGATACGCAGCAGGAAGCACGAGACGGGCTCGCCGCGCTGCTTCTTGCCGGAGTTGAGGAAGGTGGGCGTCGCGGGCTGGAAGCGGCCTGCGATGATCTCGTCGACCAGATCGGTGGCCAGGGCCTCGTCGCCTGCGGCCAGCGTCAGCGCCACCATGCACACCCGGTCCTCGAACCGCTCGAGGTAACGCTTGCCGTCGAACGTCTTGAGCGTGTACGAGGTGTAGTACTTGAACGCCCCGAGGAACGTGGGGAACCGGAACTTCTTCGAGTACGCGTGGTTGATCAGGAACTTCACGAACTCGCGGGAGTACTGGTCCAGAACCTCGGGCTCGTAGTAGTTCTCCTCGACGAGGTAGTCCAGCTTCTCGTCCAGATCGTGGAAGAACACGGTGTTCTGATTGACGTGCTGCAGGAAGTACTGATTGGCGGCCTCGCGATCCTTCTCGAACTGGATCTCACCGTTGGGCCCGTACAGATTGAGCATCGCGTTGAGCGCGTGGTAGTCCATGTCGCCGTCGCCGCGGACGGTGCTGGGTACGGGTCCTGCGTCGGTGATGGTCGGTGCCACGGCGATGCTCCTACTGGGTATGTGGTGTGTGGTGCTCTAGTGCGTGTGGGCGGCGCGTCGGACTTCACGTTCCCAGAAGTCCTCCAGCCCCTCGCGGACCCGCACTACGTCCTCGGGGGTGCCCATCAATTCGAATCGGTAGAGATACGGAACTGCGCACTTCTGCGAAATGACATCTCCCGCGAAGCAGAACGAGTCACCGAAGTTCGTGTTTCCGGCAGCGATGACAGCTCGGATCAACGACCGATTGTGCTTGTCGTTGAGAAACTTGATCACACGCTTGGGGACGTAGTTGGTGTCGCGCCCGGAGTACGTGACCCCTCCCCCGTACGTCGGCACGATGAGGACGTAGGGAGTGTCGACACGAAAAGTGCCGTCCGGATCACGTAATGGAATGCGCGTCGCAGGAACGTCCAGCTTCGAGACGAAGCGATGAGTGTTCTCGGACGCGCTGGAGAAATAGACCAGTGAGTGGGTGGACTGCGGTTGGAAACTCACCGCTCACTCACTTCCTCGTTCTGTTCAAGCAGCGTTCGCTGCAAGGCTCTTGATGCGGTCCGGACGGAAGCCGGACCAGTGATCGTCACCGGCAACGACGACCGGAGCCTGCAGGTAGCCGAGAGCCATGACGTAGTCGCGCGCTTCGGGGTCCTGCGAGATGTCGATGACGGAGTACTCGATACCGGCCTTGTCGAGGGCGCGGTAGGTGGCATTGCACTGAACGCAGGCGGGCTTGGTGTAAACGGTGATGCTCATGGTGTCCCTCTTTCCGTTGTCGCCATCGGGTGAACCGACGCGACCGATGTGCTCTGCGTGTGGCACCGAGAACATCTCCCGCTCAGGGCGACTTCGACCTGCTCGAACCCATGTGTGCAGGCTCTTCGAGTTGTGGTCTCTCGGTTGGTCAAACACTACACCTAGTGTCCGACATCTGCCTAGAACACGAGATGTTGCGAACAACATGCTTGGTATTCGCTGGTCACGGCGTTGTGAAGCCGCAAGAATCGGAGGACATCGGCGTGTCGCACGTCACATCGCGCGCATGTTGTTCGTCACAGGGAGACCGGGCCGGGTCCATGACGTGTACCGAGAACCGCCGACCCTCCCCACGACACGCCGAAGGGCCCTCGAACTTCTCCGAGGGCCCTTCGGCGATCACGCAGTGGTCAGCGCTGGCGCGCCTTGAACCGCGGTTCCTTCTTGTTGATCACGAACACCGTGCCACGGCGTCGTACCACCTGTGCGCCGGGCTTGTTCTTGAGCGATTTCAACGAGTTTCTCACCTTCATGCCGCAAACCCTACATGAAAACGATTCCCATAACCGAACGGGTCACGCACTCACGAGTTCGTCGGCGGCCTTCACCAGTTCGGCAACGACGTGGCCGATCTCACCGGAGACCTCGGCGTTCTCACGCGGGTGGGCCGAGCCGAACTTGTCGATGGTGCCACCGATGGAGAGCCGAACATCCTCGAGAACCGTTCCGCCGGCGATGCGGACGGCCTTGCTGGTGTCCTCGTGCGCCCACTTCGCTCCGTTGCCACTGGGGGAAGCGCTGATGACGACGACCGGCTTGCCCACCATGGCACCCGCACCGTAGGGGCGCGAAAGCCAGTCGATGGCGTTCTTCAGCACGGCCGGAATGGTGCCGTTGTATTCGGGCGTGACCAGCAACAACGCCGTGGCCTTCTCGGCAGCGGCCCGCAGAGCGAGTGCGCCCTCGGGCACCGATCCCTCGACGTCGATGTCCTCGTTGTAGAAGGGGACATCTCCGAGTCCGTCGTAAACCACTACCTCGGCACCGGCGGGTGCCACGGTGACAGCAGTCTCGGCGATCCGCTTGTTCACCGACTCGGCGCGCAAGCTTCCGACGAGAACGAGTACATGAGCGTCTGACATGAGGTTATTCCTTCGCGAGTTCGGATGACGTGATCGTCGTGTCAATTCCTACCATCCAAACGGACCGTGGTCCATTTATGTTCCCGGCGAGGTAGGCTTCGTCTGTGACCGGCCCCATGCTGCCCATAGCGGGCGAGGACTCCGAGCGGTGCGACGCAGCCCGCAACCGTCGCCTGCTCCTCGATGCCGCAACGGATCTGGTGGCGGCCGTCGGAGCCGACGCCATCACCATGGACGCGGTGGCCACCAAGGCCGGAGTGGGCAAGGGCACCGTGTTCCGTCGCTTCGGGAACCGGGCCGGGCTGATGCGTGCGTTGCTCGACCACACCGAGAAGAAACTGCAGCACTCGTTCATGTTCGGCGATCCGCCGCTGGGCCCGGGAGCCGACCCGATCGATCGTCTCGTCGCCTTCGGCCGAGCGCGACTGGAATTCGTCAACGTTCAAGGGGAAGTGCTCCGCGCCGCGGAGAGCGCCGACGACGCGCGGTATTCCGCCCCGGCGCACATGGTCAACTTCACCCATGTGCTGTCGCTGCTCCGCGCCGCCGAGGTGGACGGGGATCTCGAATTGCTCGCGTACTGGCTGCTCACACCACTCGAAGCCACCCTGGTCCTCCATCAGTACCGCGATCTGGGAATGCCGATGGATCGCCTTGCCGACGGTTGGGAAGACTTGGTACGCCGGGCAACTCGAGTCCGATAGCCATCAGGGCAACTCGCACTCGGTAGGTCCTGCGTTCAAAGACGGACGACGGCGGCGGCCGCCGCGTGCAGCGCGGTGCCGTACGAGCGGCCGTGACCGGCTGCGTGAACGGCGAGTGGATGCAGCTGATGCAGTGCTGTGCGTTCGCGCCACCCTGCTCGCAACGGCTGCACCGTCTCGTACCCGCCGACGACGACGTCGAGGTGGGGGCAACCGAACAGCGCCAGCATCGCCAGATCGGTTTCGCGGTGCCCACCGTGCGCCGCCGGATCGATCAGCACCACTCCCGCGTCGGTCCAGAACACGTTGCCGTTCCAGAGATCGCCGTGAATACGACTCGGCGACTCTGCATCGTCGAAGTCGCCGTCCGCGATGCGTCCACACGCCGATTCGACGACCGACGCCTCCCCCGGCGTCACGGTTCCGGCGTCGACCGCGATTCGGAGAAACGGCAACACTCGTTCGGCCGCGTAGAAGGCTCCCCAGGATCGGTGCACCGTACTGCTCATGGGCCGGGATCCGATGAACAGCTGACCCGAGAAGGCGACGCCGTCGGCATCCACGGGTGGCGCACCGAACCCGGCGGCTTCGGCCGAGTGTGTCGCGGCGAGCGCGCGCCCGAATCGTTCGGCTCCGGCAGGCGTGGGACGGGCCGCCACCAGCCGCTCGAGTTCGATGTACGCCCGGCCGTGCCCGACGACCCCGACGACCGGGGCCCCGGCCTCGCCGAGCCACCCGAGCCCGGTGGCCTCGGCGGCGTAGAAGTCGGGGTGTGCCTGGGGGTTTCGCTTGACGAAGGTATCGGAGGTTCCACTCACGACCACCGACACTACGCACGGCGCGAGATCGGCCCCGGCATTCGTCATTAGGATGACGTGATGGGACACATCAACTCGGAATTGCGCACGGGGATCATGCGCGAGCTGGCCGTGCAGTCGAGCATCGACCCGATCACGGAGGTCCGCAGGCGAGTCGACTTCCTCAAGGACTACCTGGCGTCGACGCCGGCCTCGGGGTTCGTGCTCGGCATCAGTGGCGGACAGGACAGCACGCTCACCGGCAAGCTCGCCCAACAGGCTGCGACGGAGCTCCGAGCGGACGGACACGAGGCCGAGTTCGTCGCCGTTCGCCTCCCCTACGGCGTGCAGGCCGACGAGGACGACGCCTCGATCGCGCTGAAGTTCATCGATCCCGACCGCACGGTGACGGTGAACATCAAGGACGCCGCCGACGCCGCAGCGGCCGCGACGGCGGAAGCACTCGGCAGTGCCGGAATCCGAGACTTCGTCCGCGGCAACATCAAGGCTCGCCAGCGCATGGTCGCGCAGTACGCCCTCGCAGGCGAACTCGGCTACGTCGTCGTGGGCACCGATCATGCCGCCGAGGCGATCACCGGCTTCTTCACCAAATTCGGTGACGGCGGCGTCGATCTGACTCCGCTGACCGGCTTGAGCAAGCGCCAGGGCGCGGCACTGCTGCGCGAGCTGGGGGCACCCGAGAGCACCTGGCGCAAGGTTCCCACCGCAGATCTCGAAGACGATCGACCTGCGCTACCCGACGAGGAAGCCCTCGGCGTCACGTACGAGCAGATCGACGACTACCTGGAGGGCAAGGACGTCACCGAGGAAGTCGCCGACAAGCTGGAGAAGATGTTCCTGGCAACTCGTCACAAGCGCACGGTGCCTGTGACGCCATTCGACGATTGGTGGAAGAGAAGCAGCTGAATCGGGCAGCCACGGGTCGGCGGCGGGGTGTGCTCAGCCGCCGGCGAAGGGCGGCAGCACGTCGACCCTGCCGCCGATCGTGCGCCCCAGATCGCGGGTGAGATCTTCGCCCACCAGGTACGCCGACACCCTGAGAATCGGCTCCATCGGCGCGCCGTGCCGGGACAGAATCAGCTCTCTCAGATCTGCGAGGGTGGCACCGACCGGCACGGTGAGGTATTCGGACTCGCAGTGCGACGCGTCGACCGCTGCAGCGAAATACCGCACCTCCACCTGGGTGTCACCCACCGATGGCTCCCATGCTGCGGGTGGGAGGTACGAAGCCGTCGGCGTCGATGCCGTGTCCCGCCCACTTGTTCCACATGGCCCCACGCCATACCGCTGCCAGTTCTTCGTCGGTGGCACCGCCGCGCAGAGCGGCCCGCAGGTCGGTTTCGTCGTCGCTGAACAGACAGGACCGAATCGTTCCTTCTGCAGTGATCCTGGTGCGGTCGCAATCACCGCAGAACGAGCGCGTCACCGACGCGATGATGCCGACGGTGGCGTCGGTGCCGTCGACGCTCCACTCCTCGGCAGGGGCCGAGGGGTCGGCACGCCCCACCTCACGCAGGTCGAATTCGGTGGACAGCTCGTCGAGCAAGGTCTGGGCGTCGATCATGTTCGCGCGGGCCCACTCGTGATCGGCGTCGAGCGGCATCTGCTCGATGAATCGAAGTGCCACCCCCTCGTCGAGACACCAGCGCAGCAGATCGACGGCACCGGACAGTGTGTCGCGCATCAGAACGGCATTGACCTTGACCGGTCCGATCCCGGCTCGCTGCGCTGCCCTGATTCCGGCGAGCACGGAGGGCAACCGGTCTCGTCGGGTCAGGCGAGCGAAATCTTCGCGGTCGACGGAATCCAACGAGACGTTCACTCGGGTCAACCCGGCGTCGGCCAAGGACCGAGCCCGGTGTTCGAGACCGACGGCGTTGGTGGTCATCGACAGCGGCACACCCTCCGCGGCATCGCGGCACAACCGCAGAATGTCGTCGAGGTCGCGGCGCATCAGCGGTTCACCTCCGGTGAAACGCACATCCCTGATACCCAGCAGCCGCACGGACACCGAGACCACGCGAGCGATCTCGGCCGGTGTCAGCAACGCTGCCGCCGGGATAGCCGGAAGGCCCTCCTCGGGCATGCAGTACGTGCAGCGCAGCGAGCATTTCTCGGTGATCGAGATACGCAGGTCGCGGGCCACCCGGCCGAATCGATCGATCAGGTGTGGCACGTCCGGTCGATCGGACACGGAGTTCACCCCGCCTGCCGCAGAACCCGTGGTGGTGCCGAACGTTGGAATGCCGAGCGAGGTGACACTGTCCACCGTCACCTCGTACCTCGTCTCTGTCGGGAATCACGCCTGTCGTAGATGTGTCTACCCATTATGCCGCAGCCCACACCGAGCGGACGGATCGGCGTGCCTAGGATTGGCACCCATGACGGTTGAGCAGACGCACGCGATCACTGGATCCGCACGGTGACCGCGGTATCGGTCGAGGAACATGCCGCCGCGGTCGAGACTCTGCTCGCGGCGCTGACAGCGAGAACCGCTCAGCGAATCCTTCTCGACGACGCGTTGGGCCGCGTCTCCTTCGAGGACGTTCGATCTCCGGTCGATCTGCCACTGTTTTGCAACTCGCAGATGGACGGCTACGCCGTGGATTCTCGATCCGTGGCGACGACCCCGGTGACGCTTCCGGTCTCGACGATCATCGCCGCAGGCCCGACGCAGTCGGCAGTTCTCGCGCCGGGCAGCGCCGCCAAGATCATGACCGGTGCCCCCATTCCGGACGGAGCGGACACCATCGTCCCCGTCGAGGACACCTCGGTACCGACGGCCGGCTCCGTGACGATCGAAAGAGGCCGCGCAGCAGGCGAATTCGTACGCGAACAAGGAAGCGACGTGCGCGTCGGGACAATCCTGGTCGAGTCGGGTCGAGTGCTCGAACCCCGCCACATCTCCGTTCTCGCCGCCGTCGGATTCGGCGAAGTGGACGTTCGCTCGCGCCCCCGGGTGGCCGTGGTGACCACCGGAGCCGAACTGGTCGACGCCGGTTCGACGCTGACGCCCGGTCAGATCTACGACTCGAACGGCATCACCCTTGCCGCACACCTTCGCGCCAGCGGCGCAGAGGTGGTCTCCGTTTCGCGCAGCTCCGACGAGCCGAGCCGCTTTCGCGAGATCCTCGACGCCGCAGCCGAATCGGCCGAGCTGATCATCACGTCCGGCGGAGTGTCGATGGGAGACTTCGAGGTGGTCAAGGACGTGCTCCGCCCCCTCGGCGGCAACTTCGGATCGGTTCGTATGCAGCCGGGCGGACCGCAGGGCATCACGATGTTCGACGGCGTCCCCGTGCTCAGCTTTCCCGGCAATCCCGTCAGTACGGTCGTCTCGTACATCATGTTCGCGCGCAACATCGTTCGGCGGGCGGCCGGTCTGCCGCCGGTGCTCTCGACCACCGCGGCCCTGCACGAATCGATCGTGTCACCGCCCGGTCGCAGACAACTACTTCGTGGCCGATTACGCGACGACGGTCGGGTCGAGCTCGTCGCCGGCCCCGGCTCGCACCTGGTGGCCGCACTGGCATGGGCCGATGTGCTGATCGATATCGACTCCGAGACAACCGAACTCGCCGCAGGAACCGACGTGGAGGTGTGGCCGCTGTGACCACCGACGCCCCGCAACCCCAGCTGTCTCATCTCGACGATCAGGGCCGCGCCCGCATGGTCGATGTGGCGCACAAGAAGGAAACCTCGCGCACGGCCGTCGCCGCCGGTGAATTCGTCACCACGGCCGAGGTCATCGCGCTCGTGCGCGCGGACGACATGCCCAAGGCGGACGTTCTCGCCACCGCCCGCATCGCCGGCATCTCGGCAGCGAAGCGGACGTCGGAACTGATTCCGCTGTGCCATCAGCTCGCCCTCTCCTCGGTGAAGATCTCGTTCGGATTCACCGAGTCGTCCATCACGGTCGAGGCAACCGCCCGCACCACCGGACGTACCGGGGTCGAGATGGAAGCACTGACCGCGGTCGCCGTCGCCGGCCTGACCCTGCACGACATGGTCAAGGCCGTCGATCCCGGTGCCACCATGAACGGCGTCCGGTTGCTCACCAAAGACGGCGGCAAGCACGGACATTGGCAGCGGGACGAAGCAGAGGTCTCCCCCGAGGCTGCGGCTGCGCCGGTGTTCGAGTCCTCACGGTCCGCGGCGGTACTGGTGGCCTCCACCGGCGGCGCGAACGGAACTCGACCGGACACCACCGGCCCCACCATCGCGTCCTGGTTGACCGATCGAGGCTTCGCCGTGCGGGGCCCACTCGTGTACGCCGATGCCGACATCGCTGCGGGGCTGCAGGACGCTCTGCTCGGCGAACCGTCGCTGATCGTCAGCACCGGCGGCACCGGCGTATCCCCCACCGATGCGACCCCCGAGGCGACGGCGGCCCTCCTCGACATCGACATGCCGGGCATCGCCGATGCCATCCGAACCCGCGGAACGTCTGCGACGCCTCACGCGGTGCTCAGCCGCGGCGTCTCGGGTCTGATCGGACGCACACTGATAGTCAACCTGCCGGGCTCACCGGGTGGCGTGAAGGACGGACTCTCCGTTCTCGACCCGCTCCTCGACCATGTACTGGCCCAGATCGCCGGAGGAGGCCCCCACGATGAGTGAGCTCGTCGCCCGTATCTCGAACGAACCGTTGAGCACTGCCGAAGTAGAGGCAGCAGTGCAGGATTCGCGTCACGGTGCCGTCGTGCTGTTCAGCGGAATCGTGCGCGATCACGACGGCGGACATGCGGTGGAGAGTCTGGAATACCGCGCCCACCCCGATGCAGAACGGTTCCTGAGCCGCTGCTGCTCGGAGGTATCGGCAGAGACCGGATTGGCGGTGGCCGCAGTGCATCGCGTCGGCGATCTGCGCGTCGGCGACCTCGCACTCGTCGCGGCCGTCGGCTCGGCTCACCGCGCCGAAGCGTTCGAGGCCTGCGCCCGACTCGTCGAGCGGATCAAGGCCGAGGTTCCGATCTGGAAGCGTCAGGGATTCGAGGGCGGACGTACCGAGTGGGTCGGGCTCTAGGGAACTAGCCGCTCTCGAGGTAGCGATGGACCGGAAGCATCGCGGAGGCGTCGGCGGCGTCGTCCGGTCCTCGCACACAGGCACGCAACCGCTGCTCGACGAACGACGCATCGAGTTCGGTACCGATCAGCACCAGTGAGGTCTGCTCGGGCTCGCCTCGGGCCCACGACGCAGCCTCGAATCGAATGTGTCGGCCCACCGTGTGCACGACGAACTTCTGCGGGTAGCCGGCGATGCCGAAATGCACGAATCCCTTGATGCGATAGAGGTTCCCGGAAGGATTCTCCAGGAACTCGATCAACCGACGCGGTTCGACGGGCTCCGCCGTGACGAATTCGGTGTGTGAGTACTGCGCGTGCAGGTGTCGGTCGTGCTCGTGGTCATGGTCATGGTCATGATTCTCTCGGAGTAGTTCGTCGAACGACAGCTGCACCGCCATTGCCGAATTCACCGAGTGATCCTCGCGTCTGTCGAACAGCAGCAGCGGGTCGACGCGACCGAAGGCCACGGGTACGACGGGCACGTCTCCTACGACCGACTGCACCGTCGACACCACCGCGGAGCGTTCGGACTCGGTCACCCCGTCGGACTTGTTCAACACCACCAGGTCGGCCAATCGCAGGTGCTGGTCGATCTCGGGATGCCGCACGCGGGTCTGCGGGAATTCCACGGCGTCGACGACCCCGACGAGCCCGCCGTAGACGATGAATTCGTTCTCGCTGCCCCGGACCATTCTGATGAGATTGCGGGGTTCGGCCAAGCCGCTGGCCTCCACCACGATCACGTCGATGGCGGACCGACGGTGTGCGAGGGCGTCGAACATCGCGTCCATGTCGCTGATGTCGACGGCGCAACAGATGCATCCGTTGCCGAGCGAGACCATCGAATCGACCTGGCCGGCCACGAGCATCGAGTCGATGTTGATCGCCCCGAAGTCGTTGACCACAACACCTATTCGGATACCGGAATCATTGCGTAACAGGTGGTTCAGCAGGGTGGTCTTGCCTGCGCCGAGAAAGCCCGCAACTATCACCACCGGAATTCGTCGACGCGCCACGGCGTCCGAGACTACCGGTCGGCGAGAATCTGCTTCAGCAGGCCTCGAGCGAACGTCGACACACTGCTCACGTTGTCCGGGGTCGCGAGTGCTTCCAGGCCGTCGACGCCCAAGGCATTCACGTACGGGGACACGCTCTCGAGCAACCTGGACAACGCGCTGCGCCCCTCGTCCGCGGGGCCTGCGCCGCTGGGTGCTGCCGTAGACGCGGCGGTGTCGGTGGTGGCAGTCGCGGCGGGGGCAGCCGCAGGGGTGGTCGCGGCGTCCGTTGGGGTCGAGGGGGTTTCGGCCCCGAGGAGGTAGTCGATGATCCCCGTCGAGATGGCGATCGCATGCTCGAGCTGACCGTCCGAGCTCTCCAGCAGCGCTGCGTCGTCGGGGTTGGATCCGTTGCCCATCTCCACGAACACCAGAGGCACCGTGGTCAGCGCAGGACCGGCGACATCGGATCGCTCCTGTATTCCGTTCTCGACCCCCGCGTAGTTCGCGGGCTCGAAGCCTGCGCGCACGTAGGAGTCTCGCATCAGCGTCGACGCCGAACGTCCCCCCTGGGACTGGGCAGCGTCGGCAGCGGCGCTCGGAATCGGCAGAGTGGGCACGATCAGATGGAACCCGTGCCTGTCGGTGTCGGTCGTCGTACTCGTGGAGTCCGCATGGATACTCACGGCCACGTCGGCCCCGGACTCACTGGCTGCCTTCGCCCTGTCGTCGACGCATCCGCCCCAGCCGGTGTCGTCTGCTCGACTCGTCTTCACCGTCGCACCCAGACTCTCCAGGCTCGATCGGACGAGCTCGCTGACTTTCCAGTTGATCGTGTGCTCGGGCACGCCGTCCACTGTGGTCATGCCGGTGGTCTGGCAATCCTTGGTGCCGCCTCGTCCGTCGTTCACCTGCCGCTGCAGATTCTCCGAGTGTGCGGTGCCCTGGTGACCCGGATCGAGGAACACTGTCTTCCCCGACAACTCCGTGCCTGCGGCGGGTGCCGTGCCGGCCGGTGCTGCCATGGCAGGCGCGGACACGAGCACCCCGGCACCGAGAATCCCGACGCACATCAGCGCCGTCACTACCGATCTGGTCATCGGTGCAGATTTCATAGCGTCTGGCACAACGGTGGAACTCGCTGCGCAACTCCCCTCTCGACCCCTCGGACACCGCTGATCCGAGCGGGTCACCGCACCGCGGGGCACCACACGTCACAACAGACACTTGCGCCTCAAGTGAAGCAGATATTGCCGTCGACGCGTCTCGGGTGGTCTTTCGTTAGTGAAACGATTGCGTTTCGTGACCGATTCGTTGCCGGATACATCGAAGCCGAGCGGCACCAACCGATCGCATTCGATCGAACCCGAACCGACCCGAGGATGGCACTACGTATTCAAACCGGACAGTTCGTCTTTCTCACGGATAACGATGAACAGGATCGCCGAGACAATGCTTCTCACAATCACCTCGTCGGTTTCACGAGGTGTCGAGGTGATTGTGAGAATTCTGCGAATCGAGTAACAATCCCCCGACCCGCATGGATAAAGACATTGTTCAGCCGTATAGTCGCTTCAGTTCGATCTGGACATCCCCGCATCATCCCCTGCATCATTGGAGAGCTTCAGCATGGCCAGAAAAGTCTATGTGCAACTAGTCGACGACATCGACGAAAAACCGATCGAATCCGGTGGCGAACACATAACCTATTCGGTCAACGGAGTCAGCTACGAAATCGACCTGAGCGACAAGAACGCGAAGGAATTTCACCGCAAGCTCGACTATTACATCGAGCACTCGACCAAGGTCGGTGGAAAGCGAACGAAGAAGTCGAGCACCCCGGCAACCGGTGCCAAGCGCGACGCCAATCAGACCAAAGCCATCAGAGAGTGGGCAAAGGCGAACGGCCACAACATCTCGGCGCGAGGCAGAATCCCCGCCGAGGTCGAGCAGGCATTCGACGCCGCTCACTGAACCACCACAGCCGAATCGGGCTCCGGTCCGACACTCGAAAGCCGATCCGGCGGTCTCGACACCGAAACACGAAAAAAGCGTCGCCCGAGGGCGACGCTTTTTTCATTGACCATCTTGGTGAAGCTTGTTACTCGGTGAAGCTTGCTTCTCGGTGGAGCTTGCTTCTCGGTGGAGCTTGCTTCTCGGTGGAGCTTGCTTCTCGGTGGAGCTAAGGGGACTCGAACCCCTGACCCCCACACTGCCAGTGTGGTGCGCTACCAGCTGCGCCATAGCCCCGAGTTACTGCGTGCTCCCGCTCATGCGGTTGCTCGAACGAAGTTACACCATCGGTCGCAGCAGCAACAAATCACCTGGTGCGACCGGTACCGAAACCTCCACGACCGATCGCACCGACGCCCGAGATCAGTTGATCGACGCAAGCCATTCCGAGTCACCGAGCGCATCGACAACCTGACCGTCCACGAGGACCCCCGGCGTTCCCCGGGCACCCGACGCCGCCAGTGCGTCCCGTCCGGTGTTCGCATCCGCTACTGCTGCATCGCGCTGCGCACCGCTGGTGATGCACTCCGTTGCCAGCTCGCTCGCTCCCGCTGATCCGGCGAGTCCGGCGAGTTCGGCATCGGTTCGGTCGGAGTCACCGCCTTCTTCGGGGCGGAATTCCGGGTCGAACAACCCGGCGTGAAATGCCGAGTAGACCCGCGCGTTCTCGGTCGCTGCCACGCAGTGCGACGCCGCGACGGCACGCGTCGAATAGTCACCGGACGCCGACTGTGGATCCAGGAAATTGACCAGGTGGTAATTCACCGAGACGACACCGTCGTCGATTTTCTGAGCCAACTCCTGGCCGTGTTTCACTTCGAGGTCGCCGCAGAACGGGCACATCGGATCCTCGAAGACATCGATGACCCGCTGCGCTCCAGGACGCGACAGCTGCACCACACCGTCACCCGGCAACGACAATTCGACCGCCGGATTCTTGACCGGTCCGTAGCCGTCGTTGCGGGGAGCGTCGCTTCCGCTCTGCCACATGATCGCCACCACGATGACGATCACCACTACGACGAATGCGATGCCGCCCAATACGTACGTCATCGTGTTGGAGGTTGCCTCGGGTGTGTGTTTCGTACTCGATATCTTCTTCTGGCTCACACAGCGAATACTACGGTTGCGTGTGTCAGGTGCGCTCGCGCCCGAGCGTGTCCGGAACTCGCGACCACCAGAGTCCGGCCAGGAGAAGCAGCGCTCCTGTCACCGCGAAAGCCGGACCGAACGAGACCTGCTCGACGATCATCCCGGCCACGATCGGGCCGATGACCGCACCGACATCGGAGGCCATCTGGAATGCAGCCAGCACGGGCCCTCCGCGCGCCTTCGATCCGATCACGTCGGCAACCGAGGCCTGCTGGGCGGGGCTCATCAGTCCCGATCCGATTCCGGCGATCAACGACACCACGAGAAACAGCACGGGATCGTGCACGTACCCCATCACGACGGTTCCCAGGCCGCACACCGCCAACCCACCCACCATGAACGGCTTGCGACCGCGCACATCGGACAGGCGACCGGCAGTGGTGAGCACCAGCGCATTTCCCACTGCGAACACGGTCAGCGCGATACCGACGAACACCTCGGATCGCTGCATCGCCTCGACCACGAACAACGGCACCAAGGCCACCCGGACACCGAACACTGCCCACCCGTTGGCGAAATTCGACGCCAGCGCGGCTTGATACGACGGAATCCGCAGGGCGGCGAGCAACGACATCGTGGGCGGTGCCGAGCCCTTCTCGGGCTTGACGAGGTCGGAATTGCCCAGGGTGAAATACACGACGGCCGCGGCGATCACGAGAGCCACGGCGTAGATGACGAACGGCACCCGCAGACCGAATCCGACGAGCGCGCCGCCGACGAGTGGACCGCCGATGGTTCCCAACAGGAAGGCGGTCGCATACAGGCCGGAGATGCGGCCACGACTGGTCGGAGGACTGATCCTGATCAGCAGTCCCAATGCCGACACCGAGAACATCGTCGAGCCGATGCCGCCGAGTCCGCGAAAGAGCAGCAGCTGCCAGTACGTCTGGGCCAGAGCGCACGCACCGGTGGACACCGCAACGATCAGCAGTCCGATCAGGTACACGGGCCGCTCGCCGAGCCGCTGCACCAGAGCGCCACTGGCAGGTGCGAACAGCAACCGCATGAGGGCGAATGCACTGATGACCGCCGACGCCGCGGTGTAGCCGACGCCGAATTCCCGGGCGAACTGTGGCAGAGCGGGCGCGACGATGCCGAATCCCAGCGCGATGACGAACGCCGCCGATACCAGAACCCAGATCTCCGGCGGGAGCTTGCCTCCGGGTTGGAACGCCGGCTCGGGCGTCGAACTGTCGTGATCGGGTGGAGGTGAGTCGGTCACGAGCTCTCGAGTGCGGACGACACCAGTTCACGTGCTGCGGCTTGAACCCGGGCCAGATGCTCCTCGCCCTGGAACGACTCCGCGTAGATCTTGTACACGTCCTCGGTTCCGGACGGGCGCGCAGCGAACCAGGCGCTCTCCGTCGTCACCTTCAGTCCACCGAGGGCAGCTCCGTTACCCGGCGCCTCGGTCAGCGTGGCTGTGATCGGTTCCCCGGCAAGCTCGGTGGCGGTGATCTGGCTCGGTGAGAGCTTGGTGAGAACGGCCTTCTGCTCGCGGGTGGCCGGAGCGTCGACGCGGGCATACGTCGGATTGCCGAACTTCGCGGTGAACTCGCCGTAGCGCTGAGACGGCGTGGACCCGGTGACGGCGGTGATCTCGGACGCCAGCAGCGCGAGGATGATGCCGTCCTTGTCGGTGGTCCAGACTCGGCCGTTGCGTCGGAGGAACGACGCGCCTGCGCTTTCCTCGCCGCCGAAACCGAGCTCACCGGCAAGCAGACCTGGAACGAACCACTTGAACCCGACCGGCACCTCGAGGAGTCGACGACCGAGACCTCCGACGACCCGGTCGATCATCGACGAGCTCACCAACGTCTTGCCCACTGCCGCCGTGGGTGACCAATCGGGTCGGTGCGTGAACAGGTAGTCGATGGCGACGGCGAGGAAGTGGTTGGGATTCATCAGGCCACCGTCGGGAGTGACGATGCCGTGCCGATCGGAGTCGGCGTCGTTTCCCGTCGAGATGTCGAAGCGATCGCGGGCAGCGATGAGCGACGCCATCGCGTTCGGCGACGAGCAATCCATCCTGATCTTGCCGTCGGTGTCGAGAGTCATGAAGCGGAATGTGCCGTCCACCAACGGGTTCACCACGGTCAGGTCCAGATTGTGCCGCTCGGCGATGGCATCCCAGTAATCGACACTCGCACCGCCCAACGGATCTGCTCCGATGCGCACCCCGACCGCACGAACAGCGTCGAGATCCAGCACGTTCGGCAGGTCGTCGACGTAGGTGCCGAGGAAGTCGTAGCGCGAGACGCTGCCCGCGAACGCCTGCGCGAGAGTCACCCGCTTGATACCCGAAATGCCATCGCGCAGAAGCTCGTTCGCACGAGCGGCAATGACCGACGTGGCATCACTGTCGGCCGGACCGCCGTGCGGAGGGTTGTACTTGAAGCCGCCGTCCCGGGGCGGGTTGTGCGACGGCGTCACCACGATGCCGTCGGCCTTCGCCGACGGGCCGGATTCGTTGTACCGAAGGATGGCGTGACTGACGGCGGGAGTCGGCGTGTATCGGTCCCCCGAATCGACCAGGACGTCGACGTCGTTGGCTGCCAACACTTCCAGAGCCGTCGTCCAGGCGGGTTCGGACAACGCGTGGGTGTCCCGGCCGATGAACAACGGCCCGGTGATGCCTTGTGCCGCGCGGTACTCCACGATCGCCTGCGTCGTCGCCACGATGTGTGCCTCGTTGAACGCCGAATCCAAGCTGGACCCTCGATGTCCCGATGTGCCGAACACCACCTGCTGACTGGGTTCCGACACGTCGGGAACCCGCGAGTAGTACGCCGTCACGAGCTGCGAAAGATCGACCAGATCCTCCGGCAGTGCAGTGGTTCCAGCTCTCTCGTGCGCCACGATGCGCCTCCTCGTTGATCGACGAACCGAAATCCTCAACCAACCCTAGCGCCGCTGCCCCACCCGCGAGCTACTTGCCGGCTCGTTTCGGCGGCCGTGGGAGGAAATAGCTGGTCCGCTGCTGGTATTCGCGATACCCCGGACGCTTTTCCATGCTGCGCTCGAGCAACCGCGCACCGGTGGCGAACACCAGGAAGTACGTCATCGCGATGGGCGACAGAAACGTGAACACTCCGGGCCACGCCGACGCCGAGACGAGAAACAGTCCCCACCAGACCGCCGAATCGCCGAAGTAGTTGGGGTGCCGCGTCCACGACCACAGACCACGATCCATGATCTTGCCCTTGTTCGACGCGTCGGCCTTGAAGGCCGTCAACTGCGCATCGCCCACTGCCTCGAACGTCCATCCGAGAATCCACACCAGTACACCGAGTACGACCACCGGCAGAACGGATCCGTGGGCGACCGCTGATACCTGCAGCGGCAGGGACACGAACCACAATGCAATCGCCTGCGTCAGGTAGATCTTCCGCAGCGCGTACAGGGTTTCGTTACCGGTGGCCTTGGCGAGCAGTTCGGTGTAGCGCGGATCCTCACCGTGCCCGCGCGAGCGCCGAAAGACGTGCACTGCAAGTCGAAGTCCCCACACAGCGACGAGGACGAGCAGAAGTATTCGACGCCACAGTTCGCCTGTTCCGGTCGCAGCCGAGATCAGCGCGATCAGAACGAACCCGCCGCCCCACGTCACGTCCACGACGTTGTGGCGTCCGATGCGCGCGCCGATGAGGGCGGTGACGATCATCAGAAGGGCGGTGCCGCCGAGGCTCGCCAGCGATACGGTGAGGAAATCTGACCAGTTCACCGTGGGCACACCCACACCGGCCGCACCGGTTCCATGTCGGACGGTCCGTTCTCGGACCGAACCGCCAGAATCTGGTCGACGCCCATCCGGTTGTCCCGGAACGCCATTCCGCCGCCGATCAGGTACAGCCGCCACACGCGAGCGACCTCTTCCCCGACCATCGCCACCACATCTTCGAAGCGCGCCTCGAAGCGTTCCGTCCAGACGTCGACGGTCCGCACGTAGTGCTCCCGAAGGGCGTGGACGTCGCGAACCTCCAGTCCTGCCTCCTCGATCATCGCGACGGTCCGCCCAACCGGGCGCATGTACATGTCCGGCGCTATGAACGATTCGATGAATGCTCCGCCGCCGGGGTTGTCCCCTTCTCTTCGCGACATCTGCTGAATCAGCACGCGTCCACCCGGCTTGACGTTCGAGTGCAGTGCGGCGGTGTAGGTGGGGTAATTGGCCTCCCCCACATGCTCACCCATCTCGATCGACGCCACCGCGTCGAAGGGCCCGTCCGGAATCTCTCGATAGTCCTGAATTCGAATCTCGACGTTGTCCTGCAGTCCTCGGTCGGCGATTCGCGTGTCGATGAAGGCTTTCTGTTCGCGCGAGATGGTCACTCCGACGACCTGCGCTCCGTACTCCTGAGCGGCGTGCAGGCTCAGGGACCCCCAGCCGCAGCCGACGTCGAGAAAGCGTTGCCCTGCACGCTTGTCGAGGCCGATCTTTCGACAGACGAGGTCGAGTTTGTCGCGCTGGGCATCGTCGAGGGTGTACTCCGGCGAATCCGAGGTCCAGTAGGCCGACGAGTACGCCATATGCGAATCGAGCACCAATTCGTAGAAGTCGTTCGACAGGTCGTAATGGTGGCTGATCGCAGCGCGGTCACGGAGCATCGAATGCAACCGACCCTTCACCGAGGCCTGCGACACGGGCGGAGGTAGTGGGCGACCGAACACTCCGAGGTCCTTGGCCAGTTTCGCCAACCGCACCAGCGACGCCGGCCCCGGTCGGATCGCCGACAGTCGGCGCGCACGCACCACTCCCCAGACGTGATCCAGGGCCGCGGCGAGATCACCGTCGACGTCCAGCTCCCCGGTGACAAATGCCTGCGCAGCGCCGAGTTCGCCCGGGCTCCACAGCAATCGACGAAGGGCGCTCGGGCTCCGCAACAGCACTCGCGGTGCCGACGCATCTCCTGCAACGGATCCGTCCCACGCCTGCAGCCGAACGGGAAGCGGACCACCCACCAGGGGTTCGATCAATTCGGCAATCCGATGTGCAACACCGACACTGCGATCGGTCCGGTCCACGGAAAGTGTCGAGGCGGTCATCGGTTGTCCCTTCGGTCGAGCACGATCTGCTGAACATCGAGGTACCCGGATCGAAATCCGGCCTCCGAGTAGCACAGGTAGAAGTGCCACATTCGCGCGAACACCTCGTCGAAACCGAGCTCCTCGGCCTCGCTGCGGTATTCACGGAAACGCCTGTCCCACTGAGCGAGGGTGCGCGCGTAGTGATCGCCCATCGACAGACGCTCGCGAACCCTGAGCGAGGTGCTCTGCTCGGTCACCTCCTCGATGGCCCGCACGGACGGCAGGAACCCGCCGGGAAATATGTACTTGTGTACCCAGGTGTACGTGTTTCGGGTGGCCAGCATTCGGTCGTGCGGCATCGTGATGGCCTGAAGAGCAACCCGCCCACCCGGCGCGAGCAGCGCGTCGATCGTCTCGAAGTACGTCGCCCAGTACTGATGCCCGACGGCCTCGATCATCTCGACCGACACGATCGCGTCGTACTCGCCGTCGACGAGCCGGTAGTCCAGTAGGTCGATCTGGACCCGTTCACCGTATCCTGCTGCGGCACATCGTTTCTGTGCCAATTCCTGTTGCTCGACCGACAAGGTCACCGAGCGAACGATTGCTCCTCGCGCAGCCGCGCGGATGGCCAGTTCGCCCCACCCGGTGCCGATCTCGAGCACCCTGGTTCCCTCGCCGACGCCCGCCCGGTCGAGTAGCCGGTCGATCTTCCGGCGCTGAGCATCGGCGAGTTCTTCGCTGTCGTCGCTTCCCGATGCGGCGAACAACGCACTCGAGTAGGTCATCGTCTCGTCGAGGAAGAGCTCGAAGAGGTCGTTCGACAGGTCGTAGTGGCGCGAGATGTTCGATCGCGTGTTCGTGGTCGTATTCCGCTCGCTCCGTGGAGGTTTGGGGACATAGATCCCTCGGAGGCGCTGCAGGGACTTCGGAATCAGGGACGCCATGCGCCGGGCGAAGACCTCGAGCACAGCAGTGAGGTCCTCGGCCTCCCAGTCTCCGGCCATGTATGCCTCACCGAATCCGATGAGTCCGCTGTCGCCGACCCGTACTGCGAAGTCGTGTGGTCGACGGACGGTCATCAACGGTGCATCGGCCGAGCCTGCCCCGATCACCTCACCGTCGGGCATCGCGACCCGAACCTGCAATCGCGCGACCGCGCGGCGAAAGAGGAAATCGGCGACGGGTGCGGCAGCCGCAACCTTGGCGCCACCGGGGACATGGGCGATCTGAGGCCACACCCGTGGATCCACCGATGGACGCGGACCGACGGCGGAAGCACCGTACGGGTTCGACACAGAATCGGCCTTCGACACAGAAGTCATCTGCGGGCCCCTTCCTTCTGGAATTCTCGCGCCCCGGGAGGGGCAGGTTTCTGCACGATCTTCAGACCCCGAGCCCAGAGCCGAATGCCCTGCCAGCGGATCTGTATCACCACACGCAGCGGCGCACAGGGGATCTCGAGTGCGGTGCGAAGAATCGACCGCGTCGTCACCTCTCGTCGACGGCCGTCCACGGTCGCCACGAACGGCGGCTGACCGGGCCGCTCGAGGACGATCGACAGCCGGAGTGCCGCGTCCGGCTCGGGTAGCCGCATGGAGTATTCGCCGTCGACGTCGTTGAACGGCGAGACGTAGAACTCCTTGGAGGTGCGGGCCGCGCCGCGATGGTCGGTGTGCAGCAGATACCGGTATCGCTCGCCGTAGGTGTTATGGACCTCCGCCACCACGCAGCGGAGGTCTCCGTCGCGATCGTGACACCAGTACACACTCAGTGGGTTGAACGTGTGCCCGAACACCCGCGCGCTGGCCAACATCGTGATCCGTCCGCCGCCCAGGTCGATACCGTTCTCCGCCAGGAACCCGTCGACGTTCTCTCGAATGGTGGCGTCGGGGTCACCGAGATGGTCACGGGCGTCGAACGAGGCCAGCGGCCGCAGCATCCGGGGCAATTCGGGGAGTGCGTCGAGGTCGACGAGCCAGCTGTAGCTCTTGTACGAGAACGTGTTTCGGATCGGCGCGCGTCGAACGTGGTCGATTCGAGTGCGATACAACGCCGCCCCGTGTGCGCGGGTGCTCGGCAGAACGGATGTCAGAGCCACGTGGCCCCCACCCGTTGTGCGGCGCGCGCTCCCGACAACGCACCGTCCTCGTGGAATCCCCAGCCGTGGTACGCACCGGCGAAGGCGACTGTGTCGGTATCCAATTCAGGAAGTCGACGCTGCGCTGCAACCGATTCGGGGGTGTATTGCGGGTGTTCGTAGGTCATCTCGTCGAGTACCGCATTCGGGTCGATGCGATCCGCTCCGCCGAGGGTGACCAGCATCCTGCGATCGGTGTCGCCCAGACGCTGCAACCTGGTCAGGTCGTAGCTGACGAGCACCCGGTCGGGTTTGGCGGCGCAGGACGGCAGGTGGTAGTTCCACGACGCCCGAGCCCTCGCGTTCTTCGGCAACACCGACGAGTCGGTGTGCAGTTGCGTGTGATTGGTCGAGTACGGCATCGCGCCCAGGATGCTGTGCTCGAGAGCCGTCGGTTCTGCGAGCATCTTCAGCGCGGCACCGGGATGCACGGCGATCACGGCCGCGTCGAACGTGCGCAGGCGGTCGTGGCCGTCACGGATCTCCACGGAGTCCTCGGACCTGTACACCGCGCGCACCGGGGTATCGAGCATCACCTCGTCGATGTGCTTCGCAACCCGGCGAACGTATTCGATGGACCCGCCGGTGACGGTGCGCCAGGTGGGAGATCCTGTGACGGTGAGCATTCCGTGGTGGCGGAGAAAAGTGAACAGGTAGCGAGCCGGGTAGGCGAGAGCAGTGTCCGGATCGCACGACCACACCGCAGACACCAACGGCGTCATGAAGTGGGATTCGAAGTACGCGGAGAACGAATGATCTGCGAGGAACTGCGCGAGGGTCGTCTCGGACTCCAGCGTTTCGGCACTGTCCAGCAGTTCGTTGGCCAGGCGATGAAAACGCTTGACATCGAGCAACATCGAGACGAATCGTGGCTTGAACATCGCGGTGCGCTGCGCGAGGATCCCGCGCATGCCCTGGCCGCCCGAGTACTCGAGTCCGCACCCGTCGCAGCGCACGGACATGCTCATGTCCGAGTCCTGCGTCGGCACGTTCAGTTCGTCGAACAGGCGCAGCAGAGTCGGATAGGTCCGGTCGTTGTGCACGATGAACCCGGTGTCGACGCCGACAGGACCGTCGGGGCCGTCCACGTAATGGGTGTCCGCGTGCCCACCGAGCCGAGAGTCCGCCTCGTACAACGTCACCGACGAGTTCTTCGACAGCGCATATGCGGCCGTCAGTCCGGCGATACCGCTCCCGACCACCGCGATGCGACGGCGCGTCACGACGGTGTGCCCATGCAGTCGGCCCGCGCATCGTCGGCGATACCGAGAACGAAGTCACGCGTCGCCCGCGACCAGACCCGCGGATTGCGCAGCATGAAGTGCCCACCCGGAACGGAGAGATAGCGGGCGTCCGCCCCTCGGGATGCTGCTCGCTCGGTCGCCCGGCGCGAGGTTCGAGGATCGGTCCACTTGTCGGCCGTCCCGTGTACGACGAGCAACGCATGCTGCAAGCCGAATCCGTCGGCCTCCGTACCCTCCGGCCACCACGGAGCCAGCGCGACGACACCCACGACAAAAGGGTCGTCGATCAGAGCAGCAGCAGTGCGGCCACCCATCGAATGGCCGACTACCACCACATGAACGTCGGGGTACTCGGCGTGTATGCGATCGAGCGCCCACCGCGCATCCTCGACCGGAGACCGCTGGGGGGCGTTCCAACCACGAAACCGATACTGCAGCTGTTGGACCGAAATGCCGCGTGCCCGGCCCGCGCGACGAAGCATCCAGGTGAACGGCCACATGCGCAGACCGGCCAGGTGCCACGGCCTACTGCGCGCCCGGCTCACGTCCTTGCCGCCGCCGAGGACCAACACGACCAGTGCAGGCTCGGAGACTCTTTTCCCGGTCCGCAGAACTGGAGTCGGCTCGTTGCTCATGACCACTATTCGGCACTGCGGCCGCTTCGGGTGGGATGGGTCGAGTCGAGTCGATTGTGACCTGGCCGACAGAGAAAGAAGACCGGGCCGAGAGTGTGTCTCTCGGCCCGGTCTTCTGCGGTGGAGCTGCCGGGAATCGAACCCGGGTCCTCTGCTGCATTGCCAGGGCTTCTCCGTGTGCAGTCCGCTATGCCTCTACTTGGATCTCCCGATCTCGCGAACAAGTCAGGATGACGATCCCAGCCACTGTTTGATGTTCCTCATCATCCCGCGGCCGGATGAATCGGTAAGCCCTCTAGCTGATGCCAGTACCCGGACCGAGGGCAAGCCCGGACTGACAGACACGCAGTCGCTACTTAGGCAGCGAGTGCGTAGTCGCGCTGATTGGAATCGGCGCTTATAAGGTTGCGATGACGCTTACGGTGGTCTCTCGCCTGCACCGACACGCTTCCCCTGACTCAACATACAAAGTCGAAACCGTTCAGCCCCGTATGTTCCCGAACACCGTGTCCGGGCTGTTCAGTGTAACGCCTCTCCCGAGCACATTCATTCCATTAACGGCCGACCCGGCGATCCGTCGTGTTCGACGCGGCATCTTCGTCCACTCGTTGCACGACCGTGCGCAACATTCGACGTGTCATGAGCAGGCGTGCCGGCAGCGAGGCGTACCAGACAGCCCGACCGGCAAGACCGCGAGGAAAGAACACCAGCCGCTGCTCGATGGTCGGCTGCTTTGCAGTTCCTCCCACCGTCAGGTCGAGCCAGGCCTCCCCGGGAAGTCGAGTCGAGGACTTGAGCCGAGTGGTGTGTTCGGTGCCCGACGCGGATGCGTCGGGTCCGGTGACGTCGCGACGCCAACCGGTGAGAACGTCGGCGTCGGCCAATCGTTCGAGAGCGGGCCTGATCGCGGTCGACGGTGCCGAGCTTCGGGCGACCCGGGTGTCGGTGTAGACGACCTCTCCTGCCCACGTCGGATCCGAGGGCAACGGATCCGACGGTGCCGCGGTACCGGTGGCGTCGGTCCACCGCGTCTCGACCTCGCCGTCGTCGATCTTGCGCAGTGCCAATCTCACGGAGTCGCGGTAGCCGGTCAGGCCGCCGTCCGGACGCGGTACGACGGCGTCGATGTCCATCTCGTGGCCCACGGCGTCGTACTGCAGAGATTCGATGAGCGGCATCGCCAGGCCGCGCGGAATGGGAGTCACCAAACCGATCCAGTGGCCGGCCAGTCGAGGAGTCAACACCGGGAGAACGATGATCCGACGCTGCCGCAGACCCGCGACGTCGGCGTAGATGTTCATCATCTCGCCGTACTGCATGACGTCGGGTCCGCCGATGTCGAATGTCCTGGATTCGGTGATCGGCGCACTCGCGGCCCCGATCAAGTAGTGCAACACGTCGCGAACGGCGATGGGCTGGATGCGGTTGTGTACCCACCGCGGTGTGGTCATCACCGGTAGCCGATTGGTGAGGTGCCGGATCATCTCGAACGACGCCGAACCGGATCCGATCACGACGCCTGCCTGCAGCACGATCGTCGGCACACCCGAGTCGATCAGTATGCGTCCTACTTCGGCTCTCGACTTCAGGTGTGGTGAGAGCTCACCGGTCGGTGGATGCAGCCCGCCGAGGTAGACGATGCGGCCGACGCCGCACTCGGCAGCGACAGCCGCGACGTTCTCGGCGCTGTCGCGCTCGGTATCGGCGAAGTCGGAGTGGCCTGCGGTGCCCATGGAGTGCACCAGGTAATACATGATGTCGACACCGGTCAAGGCTTCTTTCAGCGACTCGCGATCGCTGAGATCCCCCTGGACGATCTCGACGTTCGCCGCCCACGGCACGTTGTCGAGCTTGCTGGGGGTACGAGCGAGCACCCGCACCCGATATCCGTCGTCGAGCAGGCGCGGTGCCAGTCGTCCACCCAGGTATCCCGTGGCACCGGTGACGAGTACGCGGGGAGGCTGTCCGTCGACCTGGGCCGCGGGGATGTCGGACGACGAATCGGAAGCTGTCATAACCGGGGTCATTACCCGTCTGCGAGCATGTTCAACCCGCGAGCGCGATCATGGCGATGGCACCGAGCGCCATCGCCATTCCCACTTTCTGCAGCGTTCCGACCCGTTCGCCGAGCATCACCATCGCCAGCAACACCGTGGCTGCGGGATACAGCGAGGCAATGACGCTCACCAGCGACAGCAAACCGCCCTGATACGCGTAGATCATCGCAGCGTTGGCGACGACGTCGAGCACGCTGACGAAGGCGGCGAGTTTGAGGACGCTGCCGTGCGGAGGTGAGAAGTGACCAGAGGCAAGTGCCACGATCCAGACGACCGCGGTCGCCGATGCGCGCGACGCCGCGAGCGGCCACAGCCCACTGCCGTCCCCGATCCGGTGCAGAAAGATGAAGGCGAACGCGAACGTCACCCCCGAACCGACCGTCAACCAGGCGACCGTTCGGGTGAACTTCATCTCTCGACCACCGGCAACCTCACCGGTCACCTCGTCCGGTGATTCTCTGCTGACCAGCACCACGGCCACCAGTGCGACGGCGATACCGACGAACGCGATCACGCCGGGCCGCTCGCCCATCGACAACCCGACCAGCACCGGGATACCGGCGACCAGCACAGCGGTGACCGGCGAGACCACGGCCATCGGGCCGGCGGCGAGGGCCAGGTAGAACCACCACACGGCAACTCCGCCTGCGACACCCGAGGCCAGGCCCCAGAGCATCGCCGGGAGTTCGATGGTGCCGCCGACGAACGGAGCGACGAGCAGGACGATCACCAGCGAGAGCGGGTAGGACACGATGACCACCCGGAGGGCGGCGACCCGGCGGGATGCGACACCGCCGACGAAATCGCTCACCCCGTAGCCGACGGCAGCTACCAGAGCGAGCAGAACAGCGGTCAGCGCATTCCCTTCACGCGACGGCCCAACTCGCGAGTGACCTCGCGTTCGGCGGTGCGCTTGGCCAGCGACTGTCGTTTGTCGTAGTCCTGCTTGCCCTTGGCCAGTGCCAGCTCGACCTTGACCTTGCCGTCGGAGAAGTACATCGACAGCGGCACCAACGTCAGGTTGCCCTCTTTGACCTTGCCTGCGAGGCGGTCGATCTCGCGGCGGTGCAACAGAAGTTTGCGGTTGCGCCGCGGCGCGTGGTTGGTCCAGCTACCGAGCGTGTATTCCGCGATGTGCAGTCCGCGTAGCCAGATCTCTCCGTCGTCGACGGTCGCGAAGGCGTCGACCAGCGAGGCCTTGCCGTCACGCAGACTCTTGACCTCGGTTCCGACGAGGGCAACTCCGGCCTCGACGACGTCGAGTATGGAGTAGTTGTGCCGCGCCTTGCGATTGGTCGCGATGGCCTTGCGGCCCTTCTCTCTCACTGCAGGGCCCTTTCTCGAGCGTTCGTCGCGCAGACCGGTTCCACGGGCAACCGCTCCAGCATAGAACCGAACGGCAAGCGAATTTATTCGCGCACGTACAGGCGCAGCGTGATGTAGGCCGTCACCGCGGCCATTCCGACTCCCACCAACGCCAGGAACGGCGAGACGAGCAGCACGTCACTGTTCGATATCCGGGCCAGGATGTTGGCCTGATACACATCCGACAGAACGTCGTCGATGAACATGTTCTTGGCCGTGAACAAGCCGGCAATGGCAAGTGCGGAGCCGATCAAGGCCGCCACCACCGCCTCGAGCAGGAACGGCAGCTGGGTGTACCAGCGAGTGGCACCGACCAAGCGCATGATGCCCACCTCGGTCCGTCTGGTGAACGCGGCGATCTGAACCATGTTGGCGATCAACAGGATTGCGGCGATCGCCTGCACCGTGGCGATGGCGAATGCAGCGTTGCGCACGCCGTTGAGCACGCTGAACAAGCGCTCCACCAGGTCGCGTTGGTTCAGCACGCTCTGCACGCCGGGTCGATTCTCGAAGTTGTCGTTGATCACCCCGAACCGCTCCGGGTCACTCAGACGAACCTTGAACGATGCGGGAAAGCTGTCGGCACTGACCAGTTCGGCCAGCTCGGGCTGATCCTTGAACACTCGCTCGGTGGCGTCCTTCACCGCATCCTCACGATTGAGGTACTGCACCGAAACCACCGACGGCGTGCTCTCCAGATCCGAGCGCAGGGTGGCGCAGGTGTCCTCGGCGCAATCGGGATCGGTTGCCGAGATGTCGTCGGTGAGGAAGATCTGCACTTCGACCCGGTCGAGAAAAATCTGCTGTGTCTTGCCCGCCATCTGCACCACGAGCAGTCCCCCGCCGAACAGGCCGAGAGAAATAGCGGTCGTCAAGATCATGGCGATCGTCATGGTGATGTTGCGGCGAAGTCCGGTGAAGACCTCGCTGAAGATGAAACTTGCGCGCATCGCGGAATCCGAGCCCTTCGATTCGTTCGGTCGTGAAGTCCGATAGGTCCTGGTCGGGTGTCGTCAGCGACCGACGCCGTAGACCCCGCGGGCCTCGTCACGAACGACTCGTCCGTTGTCGAGTTCGACGACGCGTCGGCGCATCGAATCGACGATGTGATTGTCGTGGGTGGCCATCAGCACCGTGGTGCCGGTGCGGTTGATGCGCTCGAGCAACAGCATGATGTCCTGACTGGTATCCGGATCGAGGTTTCCGGTCGGCTCGTCCGCGAGCAGCACGAGCGGACGATTGACGAACGCCCGAGCGATGGCGACTCGCTGCTGTTCACCACCGGACAGCTCGTTGGGCAGACGATCCGACTTGCCGCCGAGTCCCACGAGGTCGAGCACTTCGGGGACGGTGCGCTTGATCATCGAGCGCGGCTTGCCGATCACCTCGAGGGCGAACGCGACGTTCTCCACGACGGTTTTCTGCTGCAGCAGACGGAAGTCCTGGAACACGCAGCCCATGCTCTGCCGCAACCGCGGGACACGACGGGCCGCCAACCTGTTGACATGGAAGTCGGCGACATGGATGTCGCCGGAGGTGGGCGTCTCCTCCTTGAGGAGCAGCCGCATGAACGTCGACTTCCCCGAACCCGATGGGCCGATCAGAAACACGAACTCGCCTTTGTCGATGGAGACCGTCACCTTGTCCAGGGCGGGCCTGGTGGAGGTCTTGTAGGACTTGGAGACATTCGAGGTGCTGATCACGGGTCGCCAGTGTAGTCCTTACTCACCGGTAGCTGCCGGAACCGCTCGGGCGTCGCGGCGAGTCCCGAGAGACGGTAAAGGCCGACTCAGCGCGCGGATGTCGGCGCAGGTTGGCTGGGTATCAGCGACTGGATGGCCGGCGGAATCGGCACGCCGAACGGCGCGGTCGTCGTCGGTGGCACAGTCGTCGTGGTTGCCGGCTGACCGGATCCGTCGACGCTGTCCGATCCATCCGGGTCGGTGGTGGCCGTCGGCGTGGGTGTGACCGTCGTGCTCGTGAAACTCGGCTCCGTGGTTTGCGGCTGGGTGTACGGGGTGAGCTCGCCTGGGTCCACAGCAACCGGGCCCTGAACCTGTTCGCTGTCCCTCTCGGCGATCTCGGCGCTGACCTGGCCGTACCAGAGACCGGTGAGCACGAAGCAGATGCCGAACGCGACGGTGGACGTCCGGACGCGGCCGTAGATCTTTGCCGGGATGCGCCACTGTCGCCAGTTCCGCTGCGGGTGTTCGGTTCCGGTCTCCGTCGTGCTCACTGTTCCTCCCTCCGGTCTCGTCCCGACGCATCCGGTGCGACCCCGGCCGTACTGACGTCGGGAGCAACACTGATGCCCTCGGGGCGCAGTGCGGCAGCCACCCGGACACGAAGTTCTCGTCCCACCTGGAACTGCTTGCCGGGCAATGTTCGCGCCACGAGACGAACGTTGACCTGGCCCACCTCGATGCTCTCCACGCCCATCACTGTCGGTTCGTCGAGCAACAGGGGCCGCAGCCGGGTGTCCGCGAACGCGTCGCGGCCGACTGTGCGGAGCAGTGCGTTGACCTGGGTGAGATCCGCTGTGCTCGGCACGGGAACGTCGACGACGGCGCGCGCCCAGTCCTTCGACAGGTTGATCGCCTTGACGATCTGCCCGTTCGGCACGGTGATCACCTCGCCGTCGACGCTGCGCACCCGAGTTACTCGTAGCGTGACGTCCTCGACGGTGCCCTCGGCGTCCTCGGCCGAGCCGTTGACGGCGATCTGCACGACGTCACCGAATCCGTACTGACGTTCGGTGATGATGAAGAACCCGGCCAGAATGTCCTGGACCACGCGCTGAGCTCCGAAACCGAGTGCCGCGCCGATGACCGTCGCGGGTGCCACCAGCCCGCCGACGCCGAATCCGAAACGCCTCAACACCTCGATGGTGACCAGGATGTAGATGAGGGTGACCACGACCCAGGTGATGACCTGGGCAAGGGCGTGCCGATGCTTGGCGGCCTCGGACCGCACGAGCGCATCGCTGTGCTGGTAGTTCTGGTCGATGCGGGCAGTGATCCGCGACCCGGTCCAGGTGACGAAGCGCGCGGCCAGAAGCCCGCCGAGGATGTACAGCAGTATGCCGAGGGCATTCTGCTTCAGGTCGAGCGTCGGGTTCAACCAGCTCGTCATCGGATCGTCGGAGCGGAGCCTGCGCAAAGACCGGTCATCTACTGCTCCCCCCGCATTCGCCATCGAATTCCCGATTCCAGGAATCCGTCGATGTCTCCGTCGAGAACAGTAGACGGATTGTTCACCTCGTACTCGGTACGCAAATCTTTGACCATCTGGTACGGGTGCAGTACGTACGAGCGCATCTGATTTCCCCAGGAGCTGCCGCCGTCTCCCTTGAGCGCGTCCATCTCGGCGCGTTCTTCCTTGCGCTTGACCTCGAGCAGCTTGGCCTGCAGCACTCGCATGGCCGATACCTTGTTCTGCAGCTGCGACTTCTCGTTCTGGCAGGTCACCACGATCCCCGTCGGGATGTGCGTCAACCGAACGGCGGAGTCGGTGGTGTTGACCGACTGCCCACCCGGCCCGGACGAGCGGTACACGTCCACGCGAATGTCGTTCTCGGGGATCTCGATGTGGTCGGTGGTCTCGACGACCGGAAGAACCTCGACCTCGGCGAAGGACGTCTGGCGTCGACCCTGGTTGTCGAACGGACTGATCCGCACGAGCCGGTGTGTGCCCTGCTCCACCGACAGCGTGCCGTACGTGTACGGGGCCTTGACCGCGAACGTCGCGCTCTTGATGCCGGCTTCTTCGGCGTAGGACGTGTCGTAGACCTCGACGCCGTAGCCGTGCTTCTCGGCCCAGCGGATGTACATGCGCATCAGCATCTCGGCCCAATCGGCAGCGTCGATTCCGCCTGCACCGGAACGGATGTTCACCAACGCGTCGCGCGCGTCGTACTCACCGGACAGCAGGGTCCGTACTTCCATGGCTGCGATGTCCTCACGGAGCGACGCGCGTTCGGCGTCGGCATCGGCGGTGGCGGATGCGGCGTCGTCACCTTCCTCACCCTCGGCGAGCTCGTACAACACCGGCATGTCCTCGAGGCGCTGACGGAGCTCTTCGACGCGGCGCAGCTCGGCCTGCGCGTGGGACAGCTGGCTGGTGACCTGCTGAGCGTGTTCCTGGTCGTTCCACAGGTCCGGTGAGGCCGCCTGATGTTCGAGTTCGTCGATGCGTCGCCGCAGTTCCTCGACGTCGAGAACAGACTCGACGGTGGAGAGAGTGGTGTCGAGCTCGGCGAGGTCTGCAGAAACGTCGGGATGCACGAGAGTCAAGGTTACCGGCACGCGAACCCGAACCCGACCGCCCCCGAGCAACACCGGGCACAGTCGGATGTGTCCGTCGTTAGTCTTACGCGGTGACCGACTACTCCGAGGATCTTTCTCTCGCCCTCCGACTCGCCGACGAGGCCGACGCCATCACGCGGCGGCGATTTCTCGCCATGGACCTCTCGGTGGATTCCAAGCCGGATCTGACACCGGTGTCGGACGCGGATCTGGCCGTCGAGACGACGATCCGCGGCGTGCTCGGAGCGCAACGCCCTGCCGACGCGTTGCTGGGCGAGGAATTCGGCGGCACTGCAACGTTCAGCGGACGCCAGTGGGTCGTCGATCCCATCGACGGCACCAAGAACTTCGTCCGTGGCGTTCCGGTGTGGGCGACGTTGATCGCGCTGCTCGACGACGGAATACCCCGTGTCGGCGTGGTGAGCGCGCCCGCCCTGGGCCGACGGTGGTGGGCAGCACTCGATCTGGGAGCCTGGACGGCATCGGACGGGGGCACCCCGCGCCGGATCGAGGTCTCGAAGGTCGATTCGCTGGCGTCGTCGAGTCTGAGTTTCTCGAGCCTGAGTGGGTGGGCGGACCTTGGCATCAGGGATCGTTTCATCGATCTGACCGACGCCGTGTGGCGGGTTCGCGGCTACGGCGACTTCTTCTCCTACTGCCTCGTCGCCGAGGGGGCGGTCGACATAGCCGCAGAACCCGAGGTCTCACTGTGGGACCTGGCCGCACTCGATGTCCTCGTGCGCGAAGCCGGAGGCAGTTTCACCGCGCTCGACGCCACGGCAGGCCCGCACGGTGGCAGCGCCGTGGCCACCAACGGTCTACTGCAACACCAGGTCCTCGCGCACCTGTCCCCCAGCGCCTGAATCACGCCTGGAGAACTGCAGCCAGGATCAGCGCGATCAGCGGTGTGATGCCCTGGACGAATGCGGGCCGGAAATACTTCGCACCGCCGGTCGCCAGAACGATCGCTGCGCCGACGATGCTCGCGCACGCGAAGTAGAC
This sequence comes from Rhodococcus sp. 05-2254-2, assembly GCF_002259095.1. Classification (NCBI taxonomy): domain Bacteria; kingdom Bacillati; phylum Actinomycetota; class Actinomycetes; order Mycobacteriales; family Nocardiaceae; genus Rhodococcus; species Rhodococcus sp. 05-2254-2. The sequence goes on from NZ_NOZJ01000019.1 coordinate 434,267, forward strand.
GACGGCGTCGCCTGCGGACCCGCCCACGACGAGTCCGACTGCGATCCCGACAGCCAGAAACAGGTTGTAGAAGCCCTGATTGAACGCCATCGGCTTCACGACATCGGCGTCGTGCTGGCTTGCGACGCCGAACTTGGCCCAGATGACCGGCTTCGACCACAAGACACTTTCCATGACGAAGATGACGACGTGGAGGGCCGCGGCGATGGCGGCGAAGACCTGGGCGATCGGGTGCACGGACGTAGCGTGCCATACCCCTCGTCACCGGAGGCAACGTTCGGTTCGCCGGCCTCCTGGAAAGGTCAACTTACTCGACAGTAGACAGCTATCTTACTCGGGAGTAAGATCTGTGGAGTCCGTGCCCGACGCCGAGGAACTGGTGATCATGAGCAAGCAAGACAGTGTGGTCGACGCGAAGGCCCCGAAGGTGCCCCGCGATACTTCTGCAGTTGGCCTCAACCCGTTCAAGCGGGATGCGATCGGAACCGCCATGCGCGTTCTGACCGCCATCACCGGATCGGAACTGGCGGAGAAGTACAACCTCCGCCAAACCATCGACCGGGTGACGTACGAGAGCACCAAGACCGGGTTCAAGACCCTCGGCGCTGCCAATCGCACGTTCGCCAAGGTCACCGGTGGCGGCAAGCCCAAGCGTCTCGACGACGGCGCTGCCAAGAACCTGAGCTACTTCGACCTGACGCCCGACGACGAACAGCGCATGATCGTCGAAACGGTCAAGGAGTTCGCCGAGGAGATCCTTCGCCCGGCTGCGTTCGACGCAGACCACAGCGCCTCGTCGCCCGAGGATCTGGTTCGGCGCTCCGCCGAGCTCGGCATCACGCTCATCAACGTTCCCGAGGAACTCGACGGTGCCGCCACCGAGCGTGGCGCTGTCACCAACTCTCTCGTCGCCGAGGCACTCGCCCATGGCGACATGGGGTTGGCACTGCCAATCCTCGCGCCCAGCGGCGTCGCCGTCGCTCTCACCCAGTGGGGCACCGACGCGCAGCAGAAGACCTACCTCCCGGCCTTCGTCGGTGAGAAGGTGCCGAATGCAGCAGTGGTCGTCAACGAGCCCCGCGCACTGTTCGATCCGTACGCGTTGCAGACCAAGGCCGTTCGCTCGCCCAGCGGCTACAAGCTCAACGGAGTCAAGAGCCTCGTGCCTGCTGCCGGGAGTTCCGAGCTGTTCGTCATCGCCGCAGAACTCGAAGGCCGTCCGGCATTCTTCATCGTCGAGTCCGATTCCAAGGGCCTCGTCGTCGAAGCCGACCCGAGCATGGGTCTGCGCGCAGCCGGCCTGGGCCGCCTGATCCTGACCGACGTCGCGGTTCCCGAGTCGGCCCTGCTCGGCGACGGTGACGCAGACCAGCGTGCCGCCGAGTACAGCGCTGCGATCGGCCTCGCGCGACTCGGCTGGGCATCGCTGGCCGTCGGTACGAGCCAGGCCGTACTCGACTACGTCATTCCGTACGTCAACGATCGTGTCGCCTTCGGTGAGCCGATCAGCAATCGCCAGGCCGTGGCATTCATGGTCGCCAACATCGCCATCGAGCTCGACGGCATGCGGTTGGTCACGTTGCGCGGCGCTTCGCGGGCCGAGCAGGGACTGTCGTTCACTCGTGAATCGGCGCTCGCCCGTCGACTCGCCTCCGAGAAGGGCATGCAGATCGGTTCCGACGGCGTGCAGCTGCTCGGCGGTCACGGCTTCACCAAGGAGCACCCGGTCGAGCGTTGGTACCGCGATCTGCGGTCCGTCGGCGTCGCCGAGGGCATCGTTCTCATCTAGCTCGCCGCCCCGAATTTCCATGGCACTCACCCAAGGACATACACGATGATCAATCTTGAACTTCCCAAGAAGCTTCGGGCGCAGGCGAATCAGGCTCATCAGGTCGCTGCCGAGATCTTCCGCCCGATCTCCCGCAAGTACGACCTCGCCGAGCACGAGTACCCGGTGGAACTCGACACCATGGCGTCGATGGTCGAAGGCATGTCCGACGCCGGTGGCGAAATCGGCGGAGCCGCCGGTGGCCGCGAGAAGGACAGCGAGTCGGCCAAGCCCAGCAAGACCGCGAACGCCAACGGTGGCAACATGTCCGCTCTGGTGAACGTGATCGAGACCTGCTGGGGCGACGTCGGCCTCACCCTGTCGATCCCCTACCAGGGACTCGGCAACTCGGCCATCGCCGCGGTGTCCACCGACGAGCAGCTCGAGCGCTTCGGCAAGGTGTGGGCTTCGATGGCCATCACCGAGCCCGGCTTCGGTTCGGACTCCGCAGCTGTCACCACCACCGCCGTACTCGACGGCGACGAGTGGGTGCTCAACGGCGAGAAGATCTACGTCACCGCCGGCGAGCGTTCCACCCACATCGTGGTGTGGGCCACGGTCGACAAGTCGCTCGGCCGCGCGGCCATCAAGTCGTTCGTCGTCCCGCGTGACGCTCCGGGCCTCTCGGTCGCCCGCCTCGAGCACAAGCTGGGCATCAAGGCGTCCGACACCGCAGCCCTGCTGCTCGAGGACTGCCGCATCCCGAAGGACAACCTGCTCGGTACCGCCGAAGTGAACGTCGAAAAGGGCTTCGCCGGCGTCATGCAGACGTTCGACAACACCCGTCCCCTGGTGGCAGGCATGGCGATCGGCGTCGCACGTGCGGCTCTCGAAGAACTGCGTTCCATCCTGGTTGACGCCGGAGTCGACATCTCCTACGAAACGCCCGCCTACAACCAGCACGCGGCGGCCGCGGAGTTCCTGCGCCTCGAAGCGGACTGGGAGGCAGCACATCTGCTCGCACTGCGTGCGGCGTGGATGGCCGACAACAAGGAGCCCAACTCTCTCCAGGCCTCGATGTCCAAGGCCAAGGCCGGTCGCTCGGCAGTCGACATCACCCTCAAGGCAGTCGAATTGGCCGGCACGTACGGCTACTCGGAGCGCCCGCTTCTCGAGAAGTGGAGCCGCGACTCCAAGATTCTCGACATCTTCGAGGGAACGCAGCAGATTCAGCAGCTGATCGTTGCTCGCCGCGTACTCGGAAAGTCGTCGGCAGAACTGAAGTGACACCTGGCTCGTCGTCGAGCCGAAGAGTAACCGCTGAACGGCACCGGACCTTGCGTCCGGTGCCGTTTTTCGTGTGTGAGAAAGAAAAATCGGGAGCCGGTGTCGATATCGTGGTCTGTCGAACGTCGTCATTGTGTACGGCGACTCGCGCCGCGACACCGAGGTACCGAACCCAGGAGCGCACCATGAAGTACATCCTCTTGATCAACGCAGACACCGCACCCGGAGCAGCACCGGGCTGCAGCAGTGTCGAGGACTGGATGACCTACGAGAAGGAGATGAAGGAGGCGGGCGTTCACGTCTCCGGTCACGCGATGGCCGATCTCACCACGGCCACGGCTGTGCGCGTCGACGCCGCCACCGGAGAACGCAGTGTCACCGACGGACCGTATGCCGAATCTCATGAGGTTCTCGGTGGCTACGACGTCATCGATGTTCCCGATCTGGACGCTGCACTCGAATGGGCGGCCCGATGCCCGGGCTCCAAGGACGGCGGCTCGGTGATCGTACGTCCCCTTGCAGAATTCTGACCTGCGGGACCGTTCGATGAGCGAGTCCGATGTTCATCGAGCTCTCGACTCGGTCTTCCGCGCCGAGCGCTCGATTCTGCTCGCCTCGCTGGTGCAGCGGTATCGCGACCTCGACCTCGCCGAAGAAGTGACCTCGGACGCCATCGAATCGGCCCTGAAACACTGGCCGGTCGATGGTGTCCCGGCCAAGCCCGGTGCCTGGTTGCTCACCACTGCCCGGCGGAAGGCAGTCGATCGCTTGCGGCGCGACCAGACCCTGGCCGCGAAAGTCGGGGTGCTGCAGGCGGATACGGATCGTAGCGAACCGAGTCGCTTGAATTCGCTCGACGAGACCCTGCCCGACGACCGACTGCAGTTGTTCTTCACCTGCGCGCATCCTGCCCTTGCCGCCGGTGACCGGCTCGCACTGACTCTTCGATGCCTGGCCGGTCTCACCACCGGTGAGGTCGCCCGGGCTCTGCTCATCCCCCCGGCGACAGCAGCGCAGCGAATAGTGCGAGCCAAGAACAAGATTCGGGCCGCACGGATACCGTTCCGTCTCCCGGGCCCGGACGAGTTGGCAGGCAGGGTCCCGATGGTGCTCGAGGTGATCTATTCGATCTTCACCGAGGGCTATTCGGCGACGTCGGGTGATCACGTCGGACGAATCGATCTCACCGACGAGGCCATCGGGATGGGCCGTCTCCTGTACGCCGCATTGCCGACGGAGTCCGAGGTGTTGGGTCTACTGGCGCTGATGTTGCTCGTCGATGCCAGACGCGACGCGCGAACCGGACCGGACGGTGAGATCGTCTTGTTGGCCGACCAAGACCGTCGACTCTGGAATGCCGAGTTCATCGCCGAGGGTAGGGAACTCGTGGTCGAGGCTCTCGGCGGCGGCCGGAGCGGTCCTTACGCTCTACAGGCTGCCATTGCTGCACTGCACGACGAATCACTCGACGCCGACAGCACGGACTGGCCTCAGATCGTTGCCCTGTACGACGTATTCATGACGCGGGCACCGAGCCCGATCGTCGCGCTGAACCGGGCGGTTGCGCTGGCGATGCGCGACGGTCCCGCAGCCGGTCTGCATGAATTGGACCTGCTTGTCGACGAGCCGTCCCTACGCCGCTATCACCCGTATCCCATGGCGAGAGCAGATCTGCTGCAACGACTCGGCAGGTTCGAAGAGGCGGCAATCGACTATCGACGAGCGTTGGATTTCGCCCGAACCGCACCGGAGAAAAGCCTGCTTCGCGCTCGGCTCGCGGAGGTGCGCGCGTACCCCGGTCAGGCCGACAGCACCACGTCCACCTGATCTGCAGTCAACGAGCGGTCTGAGTACACCAGGCGTACTGCGTCGACATCGGGGTTGCCGACGTCGGGTCCACGGGCGATCAACTGCAAGCCCGCGCGCTCGGCCACTCGGGCCGACGCGACGTTGTGTTCGAGGAGGTACGCCACGATCGGCAATTCGGGCTCGGTTCGGTGCGCACACTCGACTCCGATCTCACACATCTCCGTTGCGTACCCGTTGCCCTGTGCGTCGGGATGGAGGCGATACCCGAGATTCCAGAAGGTGTTCCGCCGCTTCGAGCATCCGCCGTAGCCACTGATCGTGCGGCTGCCGCGCTCACGAATGATCCACGTGGACAGTCCATCCCGCCGCCACTGCTCCGCCCAGCTCTGCAACATTCGTTCGGTTGCACCGGGATCGGTGTGTCGCAGGCTCGGGAAGTGCGTCCACGACTGCGGGTCGCTGCAGATCGCGTACAGCTCATCGAGATCCGTGCCGACCGGCTCGTCGAGATCGAGACGCGAGGTTCGTGTTGGCACACCATGGATCCTAGGGGTGAAGAAGTCTGGTAGACCGGTGGTACACGGTCGAGCGAAGGGTGTCACCGTCATGGCCGAGTGGATCAAGAAGATGGAAGAGAACGCGAAAGGCCTCATCGCCGAGGCAGAGCAGGAACTGACCGCACTCGAAGGCGTGGACACCGTCGACCTCACTGCCGATGATGCGGACGACGAGGGCGGCCCCGCCCCTTCCGAATCGGTCACCAGTGACGATGCCCGCGAGCAGATCACGGACTGAACTCCCGATACGGACCGGTCGACCGCGACCGTACTGGACGGCTCAACCGTCGAACAACGACCAACAGATACTGCTTCTTCTCTCCTGGTCTTCCAGCACCAGTTTTCGCACATTGTTCGGGAGCCGGTCGCGCTGCCATTCGAGTTCCTTCAGACCTGCACTCGGCGCCAGGCCGTCACGCGCGGCCGCCCGAGCTGCCTTGATGGCATAGGCGGCCGCTCCGAGGTCGTGTTCGGGTACGTGTGCCACACAGGCTGCCTGCCCCGCGGCGTATGCGGCGAAGCGAGCGCAACCGTGCAGCGGCCGTGCCGCACCCATGGCGTGCCCGCCGAGGGCGCGGGTGGCCATCATCGCGAGCTCGCCGCGCGTCCACCCACGAATGCCCTCGATTGCCTCACGCGGCCGCGGGTCGGAAGGTTCGAGCTCCTCGAACAGGTGGAGAACATGTTCGGCACACTCGGCCGCCCAGAGCGCGAGGCTCCGATGGTCGTCGTCGGACAGAAGGCCGCCGCGATGCACGGTGATGAGGCGCGGATCTCGGACGGCGGGGAGAATCATGCGAGGCGAACCTTCCGGTATCGAACGTGCAGACTGCGGCCGAGAGTCCGTTCCGGACCCATCCGAGCACGAAAAAAGACCCAGGACATATGTCCTGGGTCTTCTTCAGTGGTAGCGGGGACAGGATTTGAACCTGCGACCTCTGGGTTATGAGCCCAGCGAGCTACCGAGCTGCTCCACCCCGCGTTGCGTCTATGAAGTTACTCCCGTGCGTACAACCAATGCAAATCACGTGACTTCTCCGCGCTCTCGCGCACCCCGAACGAGTACACCGCGACGCATCACGGCACGCGTTTATCACGCCGAACGCCGCAGAAATTAGTGCTCCGCGTCTCTTTTGGGGCGTGTTTCGAGTCACATAACGTTCGGGTTACGAAGTAGAAACATTAGCGCCACGAGCTGGTCTGAGCTGCGGAAACACCCCCTCGAGTCCCACTATGTGGACATCGACTATCCCATTCCGGCTCAGTGACGGTGAACAGATCCTCGACTACCTTCACGGACGGCCCTAAACCGCTGGGCCTGCACCACCCCGCCGCTCCTTTCGCTCTGCCCCGCGGGTGTGGTCCCCAAGACGTACGGGGGCAGAGCCGCGACGATACGAAGCGCCTGGTCACCCATCGCCATCCACACCGGCGAGGTGATTGCAGGCCAGTCGCGCCAGTCGAGCGCGGAGAGGATTCACCCCGAATGACCACACTGAACAATGTTGGCAAGCGCGCACTCGGATTGGCCGTCATCGCAGGTGCCGCTGTAGCAATTCCCCTCGGCGTCTCCGCCGGAACCGCCAGCGCAGCCCCGAACAACTGGGACGCGGTCGCACAGTGCGAGAGCGGTGGCAACTGGAGCATCAACACCGGAAACGGCTACTACGGTGGCCTGCAGTTCTCGCAGAGCACCTGGACGGCCAACGGCGGATCCGGATCACCGGCCAACGCATCAAAGGCCGAGCAGATCCGCGTTGCGGAGAACACCCTTCAGACCCAGGGACCGGGCGCATGGCCCGTGTGCGGTCAGCAGCTGAGCAAGGGTGCCTCCGCTCCCGCGCCCGAGGCAGCTCCCGCACCGGCACCGCAGCCGGCTCCCGCACCGGCACCGGCACCGGCCGTGGCTCCCGAGGCCGCAGCGGCCACGCAGGCTGCACAGGGCGCGTTCGACGCGGCGTCCAAGCTGGCCGACCAGTACGGCTTGAGCACGCAGTTCCAGCACTTCGTTGCTGCCAACGCCCCGGTGCTCGCGCCCATCGGACACTGATCACCCGGCAGTTCGTCGAACTGCCACTCACCTAGGCGTTGTACCGCTGTACCGCTGTACCGCGTGAACGAGCCAGGTGACGAACGACGAAAGAGCCGCCTCACCATTCGGTGAGGCGGCTCTTTCGCTCGGTCAGCGGGCCGTGGCCCTACCGATCAGTTACCTGCCTGGTTGTAGGTATCGACGGCGGTCTGCAGATCCTCCAACGCAGTACCGAGCTCCGCGAGATTTCCGCTCTGCTGCGCAGTGCGCACAGCCGCGAGTGCCGAATTCAATTCGGACACGGCCGCATCCCTGGTCGTCGAACCGCCGGTGGCCGGCGCCGGAGTTGCCGCAGGCGTGCCACCGTCGGACGGTGCGGTCTCCGGCACGGCACCGGGCTGCGCGGTTCCGTCGGTCTCACCGGGTGCGGTGACAGTGCGTCCGGCACCCGCTCCGAAGACCTGCTCGATCGCTTCGGGCAGCGTCGCGGCGTATCCGACGCGACCCTCGTAGGAAACCAACACTCGAATCAACTGCGGATACGCCGACGCCTCGTTGGTACGAGAGGCGTACACCGGTTCCACGTAGATCAATCCGCCGTCGCCGACCGGGAGGGTCAGCAGGTTTCCGAACTCCACGGTGTTCTCTCGGCGCACGATACCGAGACTCTCGGACACGTCGGTCGTGGTCGTCATCTGGTTCTGTACCTGATTCGGACCCTGCGTGGATGTATCCGTCGGCAATCTCAACACGGTGATCTTGCCGTAGTTCTCCGGATCGGAATCCGCACTGACGTACGCGCCCAACACCTCTCGGCGGTAACCGACCAACGCACTGGTCAGCTGGAACGACGCCTGATTCTCCTGGTTCGAGATATCGGATGCGACGACGTAGTACGGCGGCTGCTTGGCCGCGGTGTTCTCTGCGGTCGGGTCGGTGGGAACCTCCCAGAACGCGTTGTTGGTGAAGAACTCTCGCGGATCGTTGACGTGGTACTTGGTCAGCAGTTCACGCTGGACCTTGAACAGGTCTTCCGGGTAGCGGAAGTGATCGCGCAGTTCGTCGGACACCTGGTCCTTCGGAATGACGGTTCCCGGGAACACGCCTTCCCATGCCTTGAGCACCGGATCGTTCTCGTCCTGCTCGTAGAGCTTGACGGTGCCGTCGTAGGCATCGACGGTGGCCTTCACCGAGTTTCGGATGTAAGACACCTCTCGGCTCGGCAGCGCACGTGTCGTCGTCGACTCGATGCTGTCGGCAGTGGCGTCCTCGAGCGACATGCGCTGGGCGTACGGGAAGTTGTCCAACGTGGTGTACCCGTCGATGATCCAGACGAGCTTGCCCTCGACGATCGCCGGGTAGGTCGATCCATCCGTGGTCAACCACGGTGCGACCTTCTGTACGCGGTCGCGGGGGTCACGGTTGAACAGGATCTTCGACTCGTCCCCGATCACGCTCGAGAACAAGATGTTGCGCTCGGCGTACTTGCTGGCGAACACGAGTCGATTGAAGAAGTTACCGACGTCGACGCCTGCGGCACCGGTGTAGGTGTAACTCTTGCTGTCGGTGTCGTACTCGCGGGGCTCGCCGGTGGAGCCGACGATCGAGTAGTCGGCATCGGAGTTGGCGATGACCGGGCCGAAGTAGATGCGCGGCTGATCCAGGTCGCCGGGTCCGTCCTTGCGGATGGTGCCCTCGGAATCGTTCTCGATCCAGTTGACCTGGTAGTTCGGGTAACCACCGCGTCCGCCGCTGGACTCGTCTGCGACGGCCTCGTCGACGGAGTTGGCCGGCGCTGCGACGAAGCCGTTTCCGTGTGTGAACACGGTGTGGCGGTTGATCCAGTCCCGCTGGTTCGCGTCGAGCGTCTGCGGTGAGATCTCGCGGGCTGCAACAACGTAGTCGCGCAGGTTGCCGTCCGCATCCGGGTATCGGTCGACGGCCAGCGTGTCGGGGAACCCGTAGAAGTTACGGATCTGACGCTGCTGGGTGAAGGTGGGCGCGAGGATGTTGGGGTCGAGCAAACGAATGTTGGACATCGTGGCCGACTCGGACGCCACCTCGCCGGGGCTCAATGCCGCTTCACCGGAATAGTCCCGATAGGTGACCACGTCGTCGTTCAAGCCGTACGCGTCTCGGGTTGCCGCGATGTTCCGCTCGATGTACGTGCTCTCCTTGTCCGCCGCGTTCGGGCGCACCGAGAACTGTTCCATCACCAACGGCCAGACGGCACCGATGAGGATCGACGACAGCACCAACAAAGCCGTGGCCAACGCCGGGATACGGAGATCACGCAGGAATATCGCTGCAAAGAAGGCGATCGCACAGATGACGGCGATTGCCAGCAGGATCAGTTTGGCCGGCAACACCGCGTTGATGTCGGTGAAGCTGGCACCGGTGAACGTCGGCTCCTTGCGACTGCTCGACAGCAGCGTGTACCGATCGAACCAGTACGCGATGGCCTTCAGCAGGACGAAAGTACCGGCCAGAACCGCGAGTTGAATCCGCGCTGCGCGAGTGAGTGCACCCTCGCGCCCGGCGAGACGAATTCCACCGAACACGTACTGCGTCACCAGGTTCGCGAAGAAGGCAACCAGGACGGCGACGAACAGCCAGTTGAGGATGAACCGGTAGAACGGGAGGTCGAACGAGTAGAAACCGACATCCAGATTGAACTGCGGGTCGGTTATGCCGAAGTCGCCGCCGTGGATGAACAATTGCACGGTCGCCCAATTGGTCTGGGCGATCATGCCGGACAGGAACCCGAACACCACAGGAATTCCGATGCCGAACAGGCGCAGTCGGCTCATCACCGTGGTGCGGTATCGCGCGATCGGATCGTTGGGCCCGGCGACGGGCACGAACACCGGACGGTTGCGGTACGCCACCGCCAGAGCTGCGAACACGATGAGTCCCACAACCAGGGCGACGACGAAGAAGATCACCAACCGCGTCAGCAGAGTGGTGGTGTACACGCCGCGGAAGTCGACTTCGCCGAACCACAACCAGTTCGTGTACACGTCGATCAGACGGGGACCGATGAGTAGCAAACCTGCTGCTACCAAGGCCAATACGAGCAAGATCCGGCTGCGCCGCGACAAGGACGGCATACCGGTGGGGGGCCTCATGCCCACGAGCCACACTCCAACTTCGGGCGACGCCGACCGGCGCCGCAGATGACTTCGGCGGCGCACTCGCCGTGCGCCGCATGTCCGTTTCGCCCTACTGTACGTACGTTGATCCTACGGCTGCGACGCCCGTACCGCGGACACAGCGGACCGCAGGTCAGGAGCCTCGCATCCGAGGAACCATCCGAATGCGAGGATAGTGCGGTGAGCAACGACAGCGACGGACTGCCCGGCCGAGACGATTTCGGTGTCGAGTTCGACCCCGAGACGGGTGGACAGGATGTGGCCGACGCCTTGGCGCGGTGCGCGCGGGAGGTGGCGGACTTCGTCGACGCCGGCGGATGGCACCAGGCACCCCAGATGTTCGCCTTGGTGCCCACAGCCGCACTCGCCGCAGCCGAGCCGGGACTGCTCGACGATTTGGCCGACGGCGCTGCCCTGACTCCGATCCAACAACATTCGCTACCCGAGGACATCACCGGCGGCTCCCCCGCCCTGGACGAGTTCCTGGCCACCTCCACGTGGCCCGAGGGTGTCGTCGGATGCGCCTTGGTCCAAGAGATCGTAGTTCTTCCCCCGGCAGCCGAATCGACCCTCGACGATGCCTTGATCCCGCTGCTCGCCGATCCCGATGCGGCCGACCAGGCCGCTCGCTCGGCTGCCGAGAACCATCCCGAGAAACGAGATGCGCGATTGATCGTCGCGGTCCTCAAGGACGGTCCGTCCCTGACTCTTCTGCAGTTGCACCCGGACGAGGACGCCGATCCATTCGCACCCATCGACCTTCGCATCGCGGAGGACCTGGCCCCCAACGTCGTGCACGGTCTCTACGCCACGTTCGACGCCGTCGACGACGACTAGCGACAGGGCTGGGTCAGCTGCAGGACGGCACGTCGCCGCCGGAGCCGATCGCCTGCAGCGAGTCGATTGCACCGTCCAACGATTCGACACGCACCAGCCTGAGGCCGTCGGGGACGTTCTGTTGCGCCTCACCGCAGTTCGCATCCGGTACCAGGAACGTGGTGGCTCCGGCTTCACGGGCGGCGATCAGTTTGTACGGAATGCCGCCGATGGGTCCGACCGTGCCTTCGGCGTCGATGGTCCCCGTCCCCGCGACGAACTCTCCGTTGCTCAGCTCACCGGGACTGAGCTTGTCGACCACGGCCAGGCTGAACATCAGTCCGGCCGACGGTCCACCGACGTCGGCAAGGTTGAACGTCACGTCGAACGGCACGTCCGGCTGCTCCTCGGGCGTGACGCCGAGGTATCCCAACGCGTCGTCGTCGGGCCGGGCTTCGAGCACCACCGAATCCGTCCGCGTCGTGCCGTCCCGGACGTACTCGATATCGATGGAACTACCCGGGGCCCTGGAGCTGACCGCCTCGCGGACCGCGGACGCCGTGGACACCGGGGCTCCGTCGACCGAGACGAGCGTGTCCCCCACGTTCAGCACGCCGGCAGCGGGCCCGTCATCGGCCACACTCGCCACCGCGAGCGTCACCGGCAGATCCAGATGATGCAGCGCGGCGAGTTCGGCGCTGGACTCCGACTCCTCGAAGTCCGCCTGATTACCCTCCTGCACTTCTTCCTTCGACATGTCCGGCGGATAGACCTCCTCGCGCGGAACGAGTCCCTGCCTGCCGCTGGCCCAGAAGCCGAGTGCCTCGAACAGATTGAGCTGATCGCGCACGGCCACGGTCGTCATGTTCAAGTGGCCCGCGGTGGGGTCGACCTCGGTTCCGTCGATCTGCACCACGGGTACCCCGTCGACGTCACCGAGAGTGTTGTACGTCGGGCCGGGGCCGAGAGCGGCGAACGGAACGGTGACGACCGAGCCCGTGACGCCCAGCACCACCACAGGTACCAGCGCAGCGACAAGAGTGGCGATCCTTCGGTTCACTCCGTAGACACTAGATCCGAATACGGTCGACGGTGCAGACCGCCCCTACCGAGTACGTCCGCGCCGACTTCTCACGGCTCGGACTGTTCGCCGTCAGCGTGACGATCCACCACTCTCTACGTTCGTCGGGCTTGTACCGTTGAGTCATGAGCAATTTTGGTTTCGGTGCCTCCGACGACGACCCGGACAAGAAGAAGGATCCGGACGGCTCGGGCAACCCTGCCGGTTTCGGCTTCGGCGGCGAGGGATTCGACCCCGCACAGCTGGGCCAGATGCTCACCCAGTTCGGCCAGATGCTCAGCGGCATGGGAGCTGCGGGCGGAACCGGGTCGGGGCCGGTGAACTACGACCTCGCCAAACAGCTCGCACGTCAGCAGATGGGCGATTTCAGCCCGGTGTCGGCAGGCGAACGTGAGGCCATCACCGACGCCGCACACCTGGCCGAACTGTGGCTGGACGGGGCGACGACATTGCCGGCCGGTGCTACGAAGACCGTTGCATGGACACCGGTCGACTGGCTCGACAACACGATCGACACCTGGAAGCGCTTGTGCGACCCGGTCGCTGAGCAGATCTCGGGCATGTGGACCTCCGGCCTGCCCGCCGAAGCGCAGCAGATGGCAGGTCCGATGATGGGCATGCTGACGCAGATGGGCGGGATGGCGTTCGGCTCGCAGCTCGGCCAAGCACTCGGCCAGCTGTCCAAGGAGGTGCTGACCTCCACCGACATCGGCCTGCCCCTCGGACCGTCGGGAACAGCGGCGTTGCTGCCGTCTGCCATCTCGTCGTTCAGTGAGGGACTCGAGCAGCCCGACCGTGAGGTGTTGGTGTTCCTCGCCGCACGCGAAGCCGCCCACCAGCGGCTGTACAGCCACGTTCCGTGGTTGCGGCAACGGGTTCTGGCCACCGTCGAGGAGTACGCGCGGGGGATCAGGATGGACTTCTCGGCCATCGAGGAGGCCGCCGCAGGACTCGACCCGTCCGCGTTGACCGACCCGTCGAAGATCGAGGCGATCCTGCAGCAGGGTGCTTTCGAGCCACAGACGACGCCGGAGCAGAAGCACGCTCTCGAGCGTCTCGAGACACTGCTCGCCCTGGTCGAAGGATGGGTCGAGACAGTGGTTGCAGCAGCTCTGGGCGACCGCCTGCCCGGTGCCGTCGCACTCGGCGAAACGATCCGACGCCGACGGGCGTCGGGAGGCCCCGCCGAACAGACCTTCGCGACGCTGGTCGGCCTGGAACTGCGACCCCGCAAGGTTCGCGAGGCCGCCGAGCTGTGGCGTCAGCTCCTCGCCGCAGCCGACGTCGAGGGACGCGACGGTGTGTGGGCACACCCCGATCTTCTGCCGGATTCCTCGGACCTGGACAACCCCGCGGCGTTCATCGACCGCGTGGTCGGCGGTGGAACGTCGAGCTTCGACGACCCGATCGCGCAGCTCGAGGCGATGGAGGCCAAGGAGCGCGCCGAAGCGGCCGAACGCGCCGCGGAAGGCGACGACGAGGGCACCGACGGAGACCCCGAGAAGGGTTCATCCACACCCTGACCCGTCGGGTTCGCGCCACTTCGATCGAGACCGTCGAACGCCTGCTCGGAGGCACTTGCACCCTGTGGATAACGTGCCCTGAGCGGGCGTTCTTCGTTGTCGGCGCTGTCAGAGTGTGTCTCATGATCACACCGACCGTTCGACTCGATCCTGCAGTGGCAATTCTGCCGCGTCGAGACGGCACCGTTCAGTTGGGCTGGAATCCCGAGACCAGCGTCGTCGTCACGCCACCTCCCGGTGCCGAACCGGGCTCGATACTCGAAATACTCCGGCTGCTGGCCGCGGGTCATTCCAGACCTCATATCGTCTGTCACGCAATGACATTGGGACTCTCGGCCAATCGGACCTCGGCGATGCTCGGCGAACTGGAGGACTCCGGGTTGCTGATGCACGGCACGAGAGAACCCGTGGTGCCCGACGCCTCGCCGCATGCGTCGCAGGCCGGATCGGGGACGGTGAAGACCGTCCACCTCGTGGGGCGGGGTCCGATCTCGGACGCGTTGGCCTCCGGTCTGAGTCGAACCGGTGTCACGGTGAGTCGAACGAGTCTGACTCCGACGCGCTATCCGCATTCGGTCGTGAGATCGTGGAACTACGACGTCGTGGTGCTCGCCGACGATCTGGTTGCCGAACCTCGACTGGTGACCGACCTGGTGCGGCTGCGCATCCCACATCTGCAGGTGCGACTGCGAGACGGAAAGGGCATCGTCGGTCCTTTCGTGTTGCCCGGTCGGACGAGTTGCCTGCGGTGCGCAGATCTGACGCGATGCGACTTCGAGCCCGAGTGGCCGCATCTTTCCGCTCAACTGCTCGGCACGGTCGGCCAGGCCAGCAGCGCGACGGTGTTGGCCACGGCAGCGTTCGCGTTCGCTCAGTTGGAGAACCTCATCGGCCGTTCCGACGCCGCGCTTCCCGAGACCGCCGACTGCACCATGGAACTGGACTTCGCAGCAACCGGAACCACCGTGCACAAACGCCTGTGGTCCAAGCATCCTCACTGCGATTGCTGGCACTGACCACACGCGCTTATAGCGAGCTCACCACGACCGATGGGGTCGGCGCGGGGCGGTCCGAGCAATTGTCGGAAGGTTCAGCCATGATGGAGCTGTGTCTGACATACCGCGCCGTGGATCGACTCGTACTGCAAAACTGGCCAGCATTCCCCTCGGGATGGCCGGTCGTGCCGCCATGGGGTTCGGCAAGAAGCTCGCCGGCGGCAATCGTGACGAAATCGATGCGGACATGGCCGCGAAGGCAGCCGAACAGCTCTTCTCCGTTCTCGGGGAACTCAAGGGCGGTGCCATGAAGCTCGGGCAGATGCTCTCGGTGATGGAAGCGGCCGTTCCGGAGGAGTATTCGGAGCCGTACCGCGAGGCGTTGACCAAACTGCAGGCGCAGGGCCCGCCCATGCCCGCGAAGACCGTGCATCGGGTGTTGGACCAGCAACTCGGAACTGCGTGGCGGTCACGTTTCCTCGATTTCGACGACACTGCGATCGCGTCGGCGAGCATCGGACAGGTGCACCGCGCAACCTGGGCCGACGGACGCGATGTCGCGGTCAAGATCCAGTACCCCGGCGCGGACGACGCATTGCGCTCCGACCTCAAGACGCTGTCGCGGTTCGCGAACCTGTTCAGCACGGTGCTCGCGGGCACGGACGTCAAGCCGGTGCTCGAAGAATTGACGGCCCGTACCGAGGACGAGCTGGATTACCGTATCGAGGCCGCGAACCAACGTGCCTTCAGCAAGGAATTCGCAGGCGACTCGCAGTTCGCGATTCCCAAGATCGTCGCCAGTGCTCCCAAAGTCGTTGTCAGCGAATGGATGACCGGCAGGCCGTTGGCCGATGTGATCGCGAACGGGACGGCCGAGGAACGTAACCGGGCGGGCGAACTGCTCGCGTTGTTCGCATTCGTGTCCCCGGCGCGCGCGAAGTTGCTGCACGCCGACCCTCATCCGGGCAACTTCATGATGCTCGACGACGGACGCATGGGTGTCATCGACTTCGGTGCGTGCGCTCCGATGCCCGACGGTCTCCCGCCCGTCCTGGGTCGTATGGTCTCGCTCGCCCGCGACGAGAAGTTCGCCGAGCTCGTGGTGTTGTTCACGGAGAGCGGCTTCGTGGTGCCGGGCCGAACGGTGACAGAGAAGGAGATCGAAGACTATCTGCGTCCCTTCACCGATCCGATTCACACCGAATCGTTCCACTTCACCCGGGCCTGGCTGCAGAAGGCCGCGGGCACCGCTGCAGATTTCAACAGTGCGCAGTTCCGCACCGTTCGGGCACTGAACATGCCTGCGGAATACGTGATGATCTTTCGCGTGCTGGGCGGGCTGGTCGGAATCTGCGCCCAACTCGACGCCTACGCGCCGTACATGGCGATCCTCACCGAGTGGATGCCCGGCTTCACCGACTGATTCGTTCGGCGAAACCGGGCACCGGTCTCGGGCGTCATGCTGCGTTCTTGCGTGGCCGACCCCGGGGACGCTTGCGGGCGATGACGACACCCTGCTCGAGGATCTCGCCGCCCCAGACGCCCCACGGCTCGGCGCGGTCGAGGGCCGCGCTCAGGCAGGTACGCCGGATGGGGCATTGGGCGCACAGCGCCTTGGCCTGCTCGAGTTCGGCAGGGGTGTCGGCGAACCACATGTCGGGGTTCGCCGCTCGGCAGGGCACCGACAAGGCCAGTTCGACCGATTCGGTCGAATACTGTGCAGCGTAAGCACTTTCGGACTCTGGTCGGCATGTCGTCCGGATCGTGGCGGTTGACACGTCGGTCTCCTCTACTTTTCGTGCGGCGTCGTTATCGGTTCGAGGGGTGATGCGAACCAGTCGGCCTCACGCTCGGATAGAGGAACTACCTGAACGAGAAAGGCCACGGTCCGCGAGTGCGGGTCCGTGGCCTGGTGGGGCTTGTCGAAGCGTCTACCGACAGTGAAGTCGGTGTCTGCTGTCGAGCACGGACGCACGTGGTGCGCGGTGACGTCGGGCTGCCTGAGCAACGGCTTTCGCTCCTGGTGCCAGGGCGACCTGGGCGGAATTCGACACCGAGTCCGCATATGCGGACTCCTGGATGGGGCCGAAAGCAGAGGAACGAATCCACGTCTGCGCAACAGAGCCTGCGGCGGCGGCATGAGTGCCGAGGGGGGCAACTCCGAAAGGTGCCGTGCCGAGGACAGGGCTGAACGCGACGGTTGCGTGGGCAACGGCGGCGTGCAATGTGTTGATCATTTTCTTCAGCTCCTGTTCTGGTCTCGTCGGCGGATTGGACAGTGCGCGATCTCCCGCGGCACGTGAAACAGACTAAGCCCCCTGCCGATATCTGCACAAGTTATTTTCTACCTGCGGTTTTGCGGAGATTTTCGGACCTCCGCGTCACGTGTCCGAGGCTCGCACCACGGTGAGAACTTCTTCGCCGAACCGCTCCAGCTTCTTGGCCCCGATTCCCGGAATCGCGACCAACCCACGCTCGTCCTGCGGTTGCTGCTCCGCGATGGCCGTCAGCGTGTTGTCGCTGAACACCACGTACGCGGGCACCTTCAGTTCGCGGGACTTGTCCAATCGCCACGACTTCAGCGCGTCGAGCAGGGCGATGTCGACGTTCGACGGACAACTGTCGCACCGACCCAGCATGGTCGCGGACGTACCGATCAACGGCTTCCCGCACAACCGACACTTGGGCCCGGACTTCTTGGCAGCAGGCGCGGCGATACGCGAGGCGGGTGAGTCCTCGGGGATCAGACCGTTGAGAAACCTCGACCGCCGCCTCGATTTGCGTCCACCCTCGTTGCGGGCGAGCGCCCAGGACAGATGCAGGTGGACACGGGCGCGGGTGACACCGACGTAGAGCAGCCTGCGTTCCTCCTCGACGGCCGCCTCGTTGTTGGCACTGGGATCGTTTCCGATCGCGTGCGAGATCGGCAGAGTGCCGTCGGCGAGACCGACGATGAACACCGCATCCCACTCGAGCCCCTTCGCCGCATGCAGCGACGCAAGGGTCACGCCCTGGACGGTCGGTGGGTGCCGCGCCTCGGCGCGCGCGGCGAGCTCCCCCAACAACTTCTCGAGAGTCAGTTCCGGATCGTGCACCAGAAGTTCTTCGGTGAGCTGCACCAGACCGCCGAGAGATGCCCACTTCTCGCGGGCCTGTGCACCGGTCGGCTCGGTTGCCGTCAGGCCGAGCGGGGCCAACACCGCTCGCACCAGAGCCGGCAGTCCCTCGCCGGCCTGCGCGCCGTCGGGCAGATCGTCACGACCGCCTGCCTGCCGCAACGCGTTGACTCCCTGCCGCACCTCGGGCCTGGTGAAGAACCCCTCGCCGCCGCGCACCTGGTAAGGGATCTTCAGCTCGGTCAACGCCTGCTCGTGTGCCTCCGACTGCGCGTTGATGCGGTACAGAATCGCGATCTCGGCCGGTTCGACGCCCTTCGAGATCAATCGCTTGACCGCGCGCGCTACCCCATCGGCTTCCGCCGGCTCGTCGTCGTACTCGAAGAACTCCGGCTCGGGTCCCGGCTGACGCTGACCGATCAACTGCAGTCGGGTGCCGGCGATGCGACCGCGAGCGGCACCGATCACGCGATTGGCCAGCGACACCACCTCGGGTGTGGAACGGTAGTCGCGCTCGAGCCGAACCACGGTGGCCTCGGGGTACTTCCGTGAGAAGTCGAGAAGATACCGCGGAGATGCGCCGGTGAAGGAATAGATGGTCTGGTTCGCGTCGCCGACGACGGTGAGATCGTCACGCTCGCCCACCCAGGCGTCGAGCACCCGTTGCTGCAACGGAGTGACGTCCTGGTACTCGTCGACGACGAAGCAGCGGTAGCGCTCACGGAACTCGTCGGCCACCGACGAATGTTCTTCCAGCGCAGCGGCCGTGTGCAGCAGGAGGTCGTCGAAGTCGAGCAACATCCCATCACCACCGCGGGACTTGAGCTCCTCGTAACCGGCGTAGACGGCGGCGACCTTGGTCGCGTCCATCGGAACGTCACGACGATTGCTCGCCGCGATGCGCGGATAGTCCTCGGGTGCGATCAGCGATCCCTTGGCCCATTCGATCTCGCCCGCGAGATCGCGGATGGCGTCCGTCGACGTCGACACCCCGGCACGGTTCGCCGCCTGCGAGACGACGGTGAACTTGCGGTCGAGCAGCTGCCAGCCGGTGTCGCCGACCACCTGAGGCCAGAAGTACTTGAGCTGGCGCATGGCCGCGGCGTGAAACGTACGTGCCTGCACCGGAGGACCGTCTCCCCCGACGCCGAGCTCGCGCAGACGGCCACGCATCTCGCCGGCCGCGCGCGCGGTGAACGTGACCGCCAGCACCTGCCCCGAGGACACGTGCCCGGCAGAGACGAGGTGGGCGATGCGTCGGGTGATCGTACGTGTCTTTCCCGTGCCCGCACCGGCCAGAACGCAGACCGGGCCACGGGGAGCCAGTACCGCCGCGGATTGCTCCGGATCGAGTCCGGCGGTCATCGCGTCGTCAGCCATGAGGACCATTGTGTCAGTGCGTACCGACAGTTCCACCCGGGGCCGAACCGGGTGGCCGACGGCCGATGCAGGTGTCGGCCGGAACAATCGCGCCGGTGCTCCTGTTGACTGGTCACGTGACCACTACCGAGAACACCCCGCAGACCCCGGCCGCGCTGACCGTCTACTCCACCACGTGGTGCGGTTACTGCCGCAGGCTCAAGACCCAGCTCGACCAGGCCGGAATCGAGTACGCCGAGATCGACATCGAGCAGAACCCGGAGTCGGCCGACTTCGTCGGCAGCGTCAACAACGGCAACCATGTGGTGCCGACCGTGCTCTTCGCCGACGGCTCGACGGCCACGAACCCCACTCTGGCCGAGGTCAAGCGCGCACTCTCGCTCTGACCGGACGTCAGGCCGTCGCCGCCCACGCCTCGAGCATTCCCCGTGCGATGGAGATCGAGCCCGGCAGAAGCAACCGGGACGTCGAATCCGATCCCCAGTCGCCCACCTCGAGCGCGGCGAGAACTTCGGCCCGATCGAACCAGTGGGCCTCGGCGATCTCGCCGTCCTGAAAGTGCAGCGGTTGCTCCGGGTCGGCGACGGCGGAGAACCCGATCATCACCGATCGCGGAAACGGCCACGGCTGGCTGCCCAGATACTCGATACCGGAGACGTCGAGGCCCACTTCTTCTCTGATCTCCCGTGTGACACAGGTTTCCAGCGACTCACCGGCCTCGACGAAGCCCGCGAGCACCGAGAAGCGACGCTCGGGCCACGCGGGTGCTCGCGCCAGCAGCACTCGGTCGCCGCCGTCGTGAACGAGACAGATCACCGCCGGATCGGTACGCGGGAATTCCTCGTGACCGGTGGACGTGCTCGTTCGCGACCAGCCTGCGCTCGACGGAACGGACGGCGCGCCGTCGAGTGAGCTGAATTGCGCGCTCGCATGCCAATTGAGGATCGCCAGGGCTCCGGTCACCGTCGACAACGCGGCGCTGTCGAGTCGATCGCCGTCGGTGCGCAGGTCGCCGACCGTGCCCGCCACGACCTCCACCCGGCGGGCCCACAGATGCCGATCGCCGTGAATTCCGAGGAACACCGCATCGGCCGTCGGCTCGGTAGCGAGATCCGCGGCAGAGCCGAACACCAGGCCGTTCTCGTCAACCGGGAATCGGCCTCTGCCGTCCACGTTCAGGATGCGAGCAGTCGGCCAACCCGCTGCCAACGCTGCGGTGTCTCGGCGAAGTTCTTCTGCCCTGTTCAGTGGCGATCGGGACAGTCGAGGGGGGTGAGCGAGTTGGAATTTCGGCACGCGCACGACCCTACTTGGCCGTGACTAGTCGCCGACGCGACGGATGTAGAGCAGTCGGTCGGAGGCCTCGACCGCATCGACTTCCGGAGTACCGACTCGGAACAGTTTGCCGCCCCGCACCACCCCGAGAACGATGTCGGTCAGGTGCCGCGGAGAACCGCCCACCTCGTCACGCTCGACTTCGCGCTCCGCGATCGCGAAGCCCGCCTCCGGCGTCAACAGATCTTCGATCATCTCCACGACGGACGGAGTCGACGTGGCGATACCGAGCAGACGTCCCGCGGTCTCCGAGGAAACGACCACCGAATCGGCACCGGACTGACGCAGCAGGTGCGTGTTCTCCGCTTCCCTGATTGCTGCGACGATCTTGGCTTTGGGAGCGATCTCTCGGGCGGTCAGAGTCACCAGCACTGCGGTGTCGTCTCGATTGGTCGCCACGATGATGGCCGACGCGTGCTGGGCGCCGGTGAGTCTGAGCACGTCGGATTTGGTCGCCGAACCGTGGACGGTGACCAAGCCCATGGCCGATGCGGTGTCGAGCACCATCTGATCGGTGTCGACCACGACGATGTCGGACGCCGACACGCCGTCTCCGAGCATCGCGTCGACTGCGGTACGGCCCTTGGTGCCGAAACCGATGACCACGGTGTGATTGCGCACGCTGCGTCTCCATCGCTGAATTTTGAATGCCTGCCGGGACCGCTCGGTGAGAACCGACAGCGTGGTACCGACCAACAGAATGAGGAATAGGACCCGAAGGGGTGTGATGACCAGGATGTTGACCAGTCGCGCCGACGGGCTCATCGGTGCGATATCGCCGTATCCCGTCGTCGACAGCGACACTGTTGCGTAGTAGAAGGCGTCCAGGAAGGACAATTCGCCGTTCTGGTTGTCGCTGTAACCGTCGCGATCGAGATAGACGACGAACGCCGCCAGGAACAGGATCCCCAGCGCCATCAGAACCCGCTTGTAGATGGCGCGCCACGGGCTCGATTCCAGTTCGGGTACCCGGAGCACTCCCACGAGGGCGAAGTCGGGCTTGTCGGTCAGCGCGCCGCTGTCACCCAAGCGCGCTCGAAACCTACCTGCCACGTCGCCCGCCGAGGTACTCGCCGATGTCGAGATCATTCACGGCACGCAGCGTAACCCCATGCCAGGCTTCCGTGCCGACGACGCTGGGTGTGGCACGGTATGGGCATGACACAGAGATCGAGTCAGGCAGCCGCACTGCGCCTCGCGGGACTGCTCGCCGGAGCCGGAGTTCTGCACTTCGCCACGCCGAAGTTCTTCGATGTCCAAGTACCGACGGCATTGCCCGGCTCGGCGCGGACCTACACGCAGGTCTCGGGTGTGGCCGAACTCGCCGTGGCCGCAACGCTGGCCGCACCACGGACTCGTCGACTGGGCGGTGCACTCGCGGCCGCGCTGTTCGTCGTGGTCTTCCCCGCCAACATCAACCTCGCGTGGAAGTACGTACAGAGCCCGAAGACCTCACCGGCTCTCAAAGCAGCGATGATCGCCCGGCTGCCGCTGCAGATTCCGCTGGTCACCGAGGCTCTGAAGGCTCGTCGGAACGCACCGTAGGCTCCGGCTGCTCGGGCCCGACCCGACCTTCCAGAAGCTGAGCCAATACCGTTGCGTCCGGCAGGTTCTCGGGCGAAATGGTGTGACCGCTGCGCACGTAGTGGAACGCTGCGCGCACTCGGTCGAGCGGAACCGGTTCGGCGCGCCCGATGGACATCAGCTCGGCCCACGCCAACCGGTAGGCCGCGAGCTGCATCGCTACCGCCCGCTGTTCCGACGCCGTCGGCTCTGCGCCCGTCTTCCAGTCGACGACGGTCCAGCCGCCGTCCGCGTCCGCGAACACGGCGTCGATGCGTCCTCGCAGTACCGTTCCCGCCACGGAGGTCTCGAACGGCACCTCCACTTCGACGGGGCTGCGGAGCGACCAGTCCGATTCGAGAAACGCCTGCTGGAGGGTTTCGAGGTCGACGTCGGCCGAGGCTCCGGTGTCGGCCGAGCCCGGCAGTTCGTCGAGATCGAGCAATCGGGTCGCGCCGAAACGGCGCTCGATCCAGGCGTGAAACGCGGTTCCTCTGCGCGCCAACGGGTTCGGTGGAAACGGCAGCGGCCTGCGCAGGCGTGAGGCCAACGCATCGGGGTCCGCCGCGAGGTCGACCAGCTGCGTCACCGACAGGTTGCCGGGAAGAGCCACGTCCACTCCCGCCACCGATCGTGCGGCCCGCTCGGCCAGCAGAGTGTCGACGTCCGCGGCCCAGTTCTCGGGGTCCTCCCGGGTTCGATCCTGGATGCCGTCACGCTCTTCTCTCGGTGTGGCCGAGATGTCTGCCAGCGCGCGCAGCACTTCCTGCGCACCGCTCTCGATCGCTCCGCGCCTGGAGCCGAGTGGATCGCGTGGCCAGGACGCGGTGTGCGGCACGGCTCCGAGCGGGTTCGACGCCCCATCCTCCGGGGTGGGTGCCCACTGCTCGATCACCGCGGTGTCGGCGAATTGCTCGATGTGCGTGTGCAACTCGGCGAGAAACTCCGACGGCCCACGCGGCTTCGTGGCGGTCTCGTCCCAGTGATGCGCGGATACCAGCAGCACCCGCTCGGTTCGGGTGAGTGCCACGTAGAACAGTCGGCGATCCTCGGCAAGTCGACGCCTCGCCAGCGCATCCTTGTGACTCTTGACGGCGTCCTCGAGGTCCTTGCGATTGTGGAGTCGGTCGAGTTCGAGGACCGGAACGCCTTCCGAGCCCTCGCCGTCGAGTGCACGGTCACCGCGCAGCGACGGCGGCAACTCGGCCATCGCCCCGAGCCAGGTCGAGGATGCGTTCGCGGACGGGAACACACCCTTCGCCACGTGCGGGACAGCCACCACCTCCCATTCGAGGCCTTTCGCGGAATGGACGGTGAGCACCTGCACACGATGCGGCGCGACGTCGACCTCACCGGGGGCGAGGCCGTCCTCGACCGTCTCCGCCGCGGCCAGGAACGACAGGAATCCGGTGACCGTGGCAGTCGGGTTGTCGGCGTAATCGGCTACCACATGGGCGAATTCGTCGAGATGTTCACGACCGACCGCGCCGTCGGTGCTGCTCGGTGTGCGGGCCTGAGCTTCGACACCGATCCCTATGATCCGTTCTATGTCGCCGACCAATTCCGTCAGCGGCTGACCGATGCGGTCGCGCAGCAGGTGCAGTTCACCTGCCAGGGCGACGATCCGGCGATGCCCCACCTCCGAGTACCGCTCGGCCGGACCTGGATCGGCAATCGCGTCGGCCAGACCGGCCTGCTCCGACTGCTCGCCGGGTAGGGCGCTACCGAGCGCAGCATCGAGTGCCTCCGGGTCGTCGACGCGACCTGCGGTGCCGTAGCCGCCGCGGATCTCGAGTTCTCGGGCGCGCTGCGAGAGTGCCCGCAGATCCGTCGGTCCGATCTGCCACCGAGAGCCGGTGAGGATGCGCATCGCCGAGCTTCCGGCAGTGGGGTCGGCTACCAAACGCAGCATCGCGATGATGTCGGCCACCTCGGGAACGTGCAGCAATCCACCGAGGCCCACGACCTCCACCGGCAACCCGCGGCTGCGCAGCACATCCGCGATCGGCTCGGCGTCGGCGTTGCGGCGCACCAAAACCGCGGCGGTGGGCGGCGTGCGATCCTGCTCGAGGGCAGCGCGGTACTCCCCCGCGATCCGGTCGGCGATCCACTCTCGTTCGCCCACAACGGTATCGGTGACGGCCAGTCGGACATCACCGGGAACCGCACCCGGGCGGGCCCGCAGGGTCGGCACCGGCACCCCGACGCGGCGCAGTGGGTCGGTGATCAGGTTGGCCAGCGTCAAGGCCTCGGGCGGATTTCGCCAGCTGGTGAGCAGCTCGAGCCGGGGTGCCGGGCTTCCGTCGGCCTCGGGGAAATCGGTGGCGAACCGAGGCAGATTTGCTGCCGATGCGCCGCGCCACCCGTAGATCGACTGCATCGGGTCACCGACGGCGGTCAGAGCCAACTGCGGATCGCTGCCGGAACCGAACAGCGACGACAGCAGGACGCGTTGGGCATGCCCGGTGTCCTGGTACTCGTCGAGCAACACGAGCCGGAATCTCTGCCGTTCGGCGATTCCCACCTCGGCATGCTCGGCGGCGACCCGAGCCGCCATCGACATCTGCGAGCCGAAATCCAGTGCGCCCTCGCGCCGCAGCGTCTGCGCCAGCCGTTCCACCAACGGCAGCAACCCGATTCGTTGATGTTGCGCGTCGAGGATGTTCAGCAACTCCTTGGTGGGGCCACCACGTTGTCGCGGTCCCGGCCCGAGAGTGTGCACCAGCGTCTCCAACTCGACGTGTGCATGGCGCAGATCCTCGGGATCGACCAGATGCTCGGCCAACTGACCGGAGAGTGCGAGTACGGCCTCGGTCACCGACGTGGGATTGCGGTCGGTGTCCAGGTCGCCGTCCCAGGTGCTGACGACACGGTGGGCCAGCTGCCACAGTTCGGTTTCCGACAACAGAGTCGCGGACGGTTCGATCGGGAGCAGCAAGCCGTGCTCGGTGAGCAGCCGGCCCGCGTAGGAGTGGTAGGTGCTCACTTCCGGCTCGGCACCGAGGATTCGCTCGCGCAGTGCCAGGCTGGGGTCGAGTGCGCGCACCAGATCGGATCCGGCCAGCCGAGCCAGCCGAGCTCTGATCCGAGAGGTCAACTGCTGTGCGGCTTTTCGGGTGAAGGTCAGACCCAGAACCTGGTCGGGGTCGACGAAACCGTTGGCCACCATCCACACCACGCGGGCCGCCATGGTCTCGGTCTTGCCCGCGCCTGCCCCTGCGACGACGAGCGTCGGGCCGGGCGGCGCTGCGATCACCGCGGCTTGTTCGTCGGTCGGTGGATGTTTCTGCCCGAGCGCCCGGGCGAGCTCGACCGGCGACACCCGTACCGAGCCGGTCCGTGTCTTCGTCGAAGTCGTCACTGCTCGGTCACCTGCCTTCCCGTCTCGTGTGCCGGGCAGCTGGACTTGACCGGGCAGTGCCTGCAGCCGTCGTTGATCCGCGCCTCGAACGTGGGTCCCTGCGTCGCCGATGCGGCCTGATGCACGGTGTCTCGCCACTCCTCGAGTTTCTCCGGTGTCGGCACTTGCTGGACACGCTGCGTCGCCCCGTCCTTGTTGTGGGGCTTGGCCACGAAGACCAGCCGCGCTCCGCCGGGCTCGCCCGCAGGCTCGCCCTCGATGGCACCGGCTGCCGCGGCGACCTGGTAGGTGGCCAGCTGATGATGGCCCTGGGCGTCCTCCTTGGACATCACGGTCTTGGCCGTCTTGACGTCGATGATCACCGGCCGACCGTCCGGATCGTGCTCGAGTCGGTCGATGCGGCCGCGCAACGCCACCGCCGGCTCGTCCTCCGACCGAGCGTCGAGGATGCCGTCGACGCGCACTTCGACTCCGGCCTCGGTGAGCTCGCCTCGACTGCCCTGCAACCAGGTCTCGAACGTCTCGAGCATCGCACCGGTTCGGTCGAGTTCGTGCCGTGAGAACCATTGCGATCCGAGATCCACTGCATCCCATGCTGTTTCGAGCGCACGCCGGAGTTGCTCCGGCGGTATCCGGCCGGCCACCGCCTGGACGAGAGTGTGTACGAGCGTGCCGGTGACCGCATGGGTGTTGGTGCCGTCGTTGCCGCCGTGACGTTCGAGCATCCATCGCAGCGGACAGGTGGAGAGTTGTTCCACCGTCGACGGCGACAGCGGCACCGGACCGTCGCCGAGCTGCCACAGCGGCGCGTCGGTGCTGGGCCCTGCCACTCCGAACCACTCGTCGGGATGCGCGCCTCGAACACCGGCGTCGGCGAGAGTCGCCAGATGCCGGGCCGCTCGGGCGCGCTTGTCCGGATCCTGTTCGGCGACAACCGGATCGCACACCACACTCCGTAGCTCGGCGACCAGCATGGGCAGCGCCAACACCCGGTGCGCAGTCTCCGGCACGGGGGTCCCGGGTGCGAGATCCGACTCGCCTCCGCCGTCGACGCCGCGTAGTTCGTCCAAGAATCGCGATCGGACCAGATCCGCATCTCCGGTACTGGAATCGACGGCTGTCACGAGCAAGGTCGATCGAGCGCGACTGCACGCCACCAGAAACAGCGTGCGCTCCTCGGCCAGCAACGGTGCCGACTTCGACAGTCGCCCGTCGAGCGCCGCTGCTGCATCGACCTTCCCGGATACGAGGTCGACCAGGGTGTCGGTGCCCAGCAGGCTGCCGCGTGACCGCAGCCCCGGCCACAGGCCTTCCTGTACCCCGGCGACCGCGACGAGCTCCCATTCCCGACCCGCGGCGGAATGCGCGCTCAGCAGCGTCACCGCGTCGGCCCGAACCGTGGGTCGGTGTGAGTTCAGGGTAGCAATCTCTTGCTGCGCAATGT
Organism: Rhodococcus sp. 05-2254-2; assembly: GCF_002259095.1. Taxonomy (NCBI): domain Bacteria; kingdom Bacillati; phylum Actinomycetota; class Actinomycetes; order Mycobacteriales; family Nocardiaceae; genus Rhodococcus; species Rhodococcus sp. 05-2254-2. The sequence continues at coordinate 461,486 of NZ_NOZJ01000019.1, forward strand.
AATCGAGGAATCCACCGATCTGAGCCCGCGGCAACCTGTCGACGTATGCTGCCGCCGCGTCGAACAGCGCCACCACCGCATCCAGGTCGCGGTCGGCCTGGGCACCGGCCGAGCCACCCCAGGCGGACGCGGTGGACCAACGCCGCTCGAGCCCCGATGCCTGCCACGCCGCCCACAACACGTCCTCGACCCCGCGGCCGGTGCGGGCGAGCGCCCGTGCCTTCCGAACGACACCGAGGGCTCGACGCAACGGGGCGGACTCCACGTCGGAGAGTCCGCCGATCCACCCGGCGCTCCCCCGAGTGTCGTCGGTGAGTACGACTCTGAGCAGCTCGGCGGAGTCGCGCTCGCCGCCCGATGCGAGTTCGAGCCTGCGCACGCCCCGGCGCAATCGCCGCAGACCCACCGGATCGGCCCCGCCGATCGGCCCGGAGAGCAGCGCGAGGGCATCTTCACCGTCGAAGCTCGGGTCGGAGATGGCACGCAGTACCAGCAGGAGACCCACGGCCCCGTGCTGGCGATGCAGCGGTAGCTCCGAGGTCGGGGTGATCATCGGCACCCCTGCGCCGTGCAGCGCCCGACGCAACGGTGCGAGGGTGCGCGGCACGGACCGCACCACGATCGCCATCTCGGACCACGGCATGCCGTCGATCAGGTGGGCACGACGCATGGCGTCGGCGATGATCGCCGCCTCCTTGGCAGGCGAGGACACGACGTGCACGCGCGCTGCCGGTTCACCGAAGCGTGCGGTGCCCACCGGTTCGGGACAGCGGTGCCGACCGAGCCCGGGCAACCGTCCGGCGATGATGTCGGTCAGCTCTGCGACCTCGGGAACGGACCGGTGATTGCGAGTGAGCATCACGCGACGCGGCGAATCCACCTCGACCAGGTCGGCCACGAAAGAGGGGTCGGCACCGCGGAAGGTGAACACGGCTTGATCGGGATCCCCGGCGACGACGGTGGATTCGGTGTCGGTTCCGATCAGCCGAACCAGCTGTGCCGCTTGCGGATCGAGGTGCTGCGCGTCGTCGACGACGAGGTGCCGGATACGGGCGCGTTCGCTGCGCAGCAATTCCGGATCGGTGGCGAACGCCATGAGCGCGGCACCGATCAGCTCGGCGGCGTCCAGACCCGGTGCCGTGGCTCCGGCCGCTTCCACTCCGACGGCACCGCGCAACAACATGGCCTGCTCGTATCCGGCAGCGAACCTCCCGACGGCAACCCACTCGGGTCTGCCGTGTTTGCGACCCAGTTTGACGAGGTCTTCCGGTCCGACCCCGCGTTCGGCGGACCTGAGCATCATGTCTCGCACCGCAGTGACGAATCCCGCGGTGCCCAGTGCCGGACGCAGCCGCTCCGGCCAGTTTCCTGCTCCGTCCTCGAGATCGCCGCGCAGCATCTCACGCACCACGGCGTCCTGCTCGGCACCGGTCAGCAGTCGCGGTGGCGGATTGCCGTACAGCGAGGCCTGCAGCCGCAGCACCGCGAAGGCGTAGGAGTGCACCGTGCGCACCAGCGGTTCACGGGTCGCCCGCAGTGCGTGATCGCCGCTGAAGAGACCCGAGGTGATGACCTCGCGGACCGCAGTTGCCGCCCGTTTGGACTGGGTGAGCACCAGCACCGACTCCGGATCACCGGTGACGATGCGCGAGACGGCGTAATCGGCCACGAGCGATGTCTTACCCGTGCCGGGACCGCCCAGGATCTGCCACGGATTCCATCGCGGTGCACCTGTCGCGGCCTCTGCCGCCGAGTCGGGTGTCGAGGACAGCAGCCGCGCTGCCGAGCCGGTCCACTCACGTGCCGGGCGAGCCACCTTGGGCGCACGGACGAGTGTGACCGTCGCGCCGTGTCTGCCGTCCGAGCTCATGACACAGATGCAATCACGAGCCACCGACACATCGGCCGCCGCCCGGACCGATCGCCGGCCCGGTCAGTCGAGCAGGCCGTCCCGCAGCGCACGCAGAACTGCGCTCGTTCTGTCGTTCGCACCGAGTTTTAGAATGGCCGACGACATGTGGTTCTTGACGGTTCCCTCGGCCAGATGCAGTGCGTCGGCTATCGATCTGTTGGTGTATCCGCTTGCGACGAGCCGGAGGACGTCGATCTCGCGGGCGGTGAGTGTGTCGGTGACTCCGACGTCGCTCGGGCCGTGTTTCCCGGCCCGAAGAGCGTCCAGCAGTCTCTCGGTGATGGCAGGTTGTGCCAAGGTGCGCCCGGCCGCGAGTTCACGTACGGCACCGCCGAGCCGCTCGAAGGTCACATCCTTGAGCAGGTAACCCTTCGCGCCCGCGCGCAGCGCCCCGAGCACCAACTCGTCGTCGTCGAACGTCGTCAGAACCAAGACCGGAACCCGAATTCCTCTGTCCTGCAGGGTACGAAGGGTCCACAGGCCGTCGAACCGCGGCATACGCAGATCGAGCAACACCACATCGGGAGGATCGAGTTCGATCGACGCGACCGCAGCGGCGCCGTCGTCGGCTTCCCCGATCACCTCGATGTCGGGGTCCAGTTCGAGCAGGCTGCGGATACCCTGCCGAACCAGAGTGTGGTCGTCGACGATCAAGACCGTGATCACGGTGCGGGCACCGTCGCCTGGACCACGAACCCGCGATCGACCGAAAACGTGACCGTGCCGCCCAGTCCTTCGATGCGCTCTCGGATTCCTTGCAGCCCGTGCCCCGGCTCGAACTCGGCCGACGCCCGGCCGTCGTCGCGCACCGAGACCGACAGCGCACCGGGCGGATCCGCGCGTACCTCGATCCACATCTCATCGGCATTCGCGTGACGAATGGTGTTGGTGATCATCTCCTGTACGCAGCGGACCACCGCCACCGCGCGAGCCTCGTCGACCCTGAGCTCGGGGTCGACCGTCAGATGCACGACCGGTTCGGGTAGCCGGGCAACCAGTCGATCGAGCGACTCCCCCAGCACCGGAGTTCTGGCGCGGACCTCGCCGACGGTCGATCGCACGTCCCCGAGCAGGTCACGTGCGATGGATTGCGCCCTGACGACATGCTCGCGCGCAGGCTCGGGTACCCGGTGGGACGCCACCTCGAGCTCGAGACTCAGTGCGGTGAGCTGGTGACCGAGCACGTCGTGCAACTCTCGCGCGATGCGCAATCGCTCGTCGGCACGGGAGGAATCGTCCAACAACGCACTGGCGGTGCGTAGTTCGGCGTGTGCGACCGCAAGTTCCCGGCGCAACCGAGCCTGTCGCAGCTGCGCGGTCACCGACAACGCACTGGCCACCTGCAGCGCTCCGTAGATCGACGTGATCAGTGCAATCTCCGAGATCCGTCCACCCCGGATCGCAACCGACACCCCCACACAGCAGGTGTAGACCGCAACGATGACCGCCACCGACGAACCGGTCACCCGATACACGGCGAACGTCGAGGTGAAGACCAACAGAATGGGCAACCAACCTGCTGTCGGGGCGGTCAGCACGAGAACCGGTGCCAGCATCACCTGGGCGACGAAGCTCGCACGAACGAGACGATCCGGCAGCCGGTCTTCCCACCACATGCCCGCGGTCTGCGCGAGCAGGAAGGCCGCGAACAGCGCGGCCCAGACCCAGCGCGGAACCGAGAGACCGTCGGCGATCGACCGATCGAAGACGACGAGAGCGCCCATCACGACCGCGAGTGCGGACACGAACGCACCGGCCAGAACGTCGGGTCCGAGGCGTCTCATTCTGTCGACCCTATCGCCCGGTCCGCCCGCGCACCCCTGCCGAAAGTCACGATCACCTTCGGTGACGATCGGCACCTGTGCGCAGTCCACGGCAGATCTAGCGTCGAGATCGATACGATCGAGAAGGGAACATCGGATGGCAGCGATCGACGTTCGAGACATCACCCAGCGTTATCGAGAGCGCACCGCCGTGGCAGGCGTGCGCCTCACGGTCGCCGAAGGCGAGACGCACGGCCTGCTCGGGCGCAACGGTGCCGGTAAGACGACCCTGGTCGAAACCATTGCGGGCCTTCGTAAGCCGAGCTCCGGTGCCGTGCGAGTTCTGGGACTCGACCCCTTCACCGACCGCAATCGAGTACGCGCGGTTCTGGGAGTACAGCTGCAGTCCAACGACCTTCACACCGCGCTCACCGTTGCCGAACTGGTCGATCTGTTCGCCTCCTTCCACCGTCGACCTGCCGATCGAGACGCGCTCGTTCGTGCGGTGGGCCTGCACGAGCACCGCCGGGTGCGCTACGAGCGGCTGTCCGGAGGCCAGCAGCAACGGTTGTCGGTCGTCCTCGCGCTGATCGGTTCCCCTCGGGTGGTCCTGCTCGACGAGCTCACCACCGGACTCGACCCGGATGCACGACGCACCGTGTGGCGACTGATCGAGGGCCTCCGCGCAGACGGTGTCACCATCTTGCTGATCAGCCATCACATGGACGAGGTACACCGCCTGTGCGATCGCGTCACCGTCCTCGATCGAGGCTCCGTCGTGGCCACCGGCACACCGGATTCTCTGATCACCGACGCCGGCCTGCGAGGCGACCACCGGGCCACCCTCGAAGACGCTTTCCTGACGCTGACGGAACGGAGTTCGGCATGACCGCACACGAGATCCACGCTGCACCTCGTCCGGGCCTGCGCGCCACCGGCGCACTCGTCGGGGCCGAAATGCGCATGGTCACCCGGGACACGGCAGGCCTGATCGTTCCCATCGCCCTCCCGGTTCTCGTACTGGTGATGAACGGCTCCGGTACCTCGGCGGAGATCGTCGGGCCTGGCGCGATCACGGCATTCGATCGGTTCGTACTGCCGCTGGCCCTGACCATGATCATCGCCGTCATCGGAATCGTGAACATGCCGAGCTTTCTTGCGCTCTATCGCAAGTCCGGCGTGTTGAAGCGACTGTCGACGACACCGATCGGACCGACGCAGGTGCTGGCTGCGCAAGTGATCACCAGCGCCGTCCAAGCCACACTCGGAATCGGTATCGCTCTGTCCACTGCTGCCCTGCTCTTCGGAATCACTGCGCCGCACAATCCGATCCTGGTCGCGGCCGTTCTGGTACTCGGTGCCGCGGCGATGTACTCGCTGGGGATCGTGGTGGCCGCCGTCGCGCCGACAGCGAACTCGGCCGTCGCGATCGGCCTGACCCTGTTCCTGGTTCTCGGTGCCACCGGCGGACTGTTCGGACCGGTCGCGGATCTACCGGGTCCTGTTGCGGCCGTCGGTGAGGTACTGCCCTTCGGTGCCACCGTCACCGCGCTGGGATCTGCCTGGGCCGGAACGCCTGTCGACATCGGCGGACCCATCGGACTCGTGGTCGCGGTGATCGCCGGAACCGCCTGCGCGATCCGGTTGTTTCGCTGGTCCTAGCGCGATACGGCATAGTGGTCGACGTGACCGAGTTGAATCTGCACACGTTCGGACCCGCAGACGGTCCCGAAATCCTCGCCGTCCACGGTGTCACCGGACACGGTGCCCGATGGTGGGACCTCGCCGAGAACCACCTTCCCGAGGCCAGGATTCTGGCACCCGACCTCATCGGTCACGGGCATTCCCCATCCACACCGCCCTGGGACATCGACGCACAGGTCACTGCGCTCAAAGCCGTGCTCGACGCCCATGCGCGTGGACCGGTCGTGGTCCTCGGCCACTCGTACGGTGGCGCGTTGGCCGTACATCTCGCGCAGAGGTTCCCCGAAGCTGTGCGGGCGCTGATTCTGCTCGATCCCGCAATCGCTCTGCCGCCGGAGGAGCTACTCGAGGTGGCCGAGGCGACCGCGAAATCCCCCGACTACACCGACGTCGACGAGGCGCGCTCGGAGAAGATCCACGGGGCGTGGGCGGACGTGCCCACCGAATTGCTCGACCGTGAGGTCGCCGATCACCTGATCCCCGCCGACGACGGAAAGGTCGCTTGGCGAATGTCGATTCCGGCCATCGTCGCGACGTGGGGCGAGCTCGCACGTCCGATCGTGGTCCCCGCCGAGAGTGTCCCGACCATCGTGGTGCGGGCCATGCGCGTCGAACCCCCCTATGTCACAGAGGAATTCCTCTCGGCGCTGCGAGACAAGCTCGGTGACAACCTACGAACGGTCGAACTGGACTGCGATCACATGGTCGGCCAGGCCAAGCCGGTCGAGGTCGCCGAGCTGGTGCGATCCCTGCTGTAGATGGCCCCGATCACCGAAGCCCAGGTCGAGAGAGTTCGCGCGTTGGTCGCGTCGATCCCCCCTGGATTCGTGGCCACCTACGGAGACATCGCGGCCGCCGCCGACCTGTCGAGTCCTCGCATCGTCGGATGGATCATGCGCACCGATTCCGCCGACCTGCCCTGGCATCGAGTCCTCGGCGCGAGTGGAAGGCCCGCCCCGCACCTGGCCTCGAGACAGCTGGAAACTCTGCGCAGCGAAGGCGTCCCGAACCACGACGGGCGCGTCCCACTGAGCTCGATTCGATTCGACTTCGGGGCGCTCCCACCGCCTCCGCCGCCGACCACTAATCTCGGAGAATGAGCATCAGGGACGCACTCGAGCAGTTCGATCCACGCCCCACGGCGAAGTTCGCGCTGTCGAAGGCGAGCAGCTTCGTCGCCTCTGCCGGTCTCGTCGTCGACGAGGTCTCGGGCACCAGGGTGGCCGGGCACATCGAGTTGACGGATGAGCACTTCACGCCCTGGGGGGTCGTCCACGGCGGCGTCTACACCACTGCCGTCGAGAGCGCAGCGAGCATCGGTGCCAGTGAGGCGGTCAAGGATCGCGGTGAATTCGCAGTCGGCGTACACAACGGCACCGACTTTCTCCGCGCCAGCAAGGGCGGCCGCGTCGATGTTGTCGCAGAACCGTTGCAGCAGGGCCGTGTTCAACAACTGTGGCTGGTCACGATCACCGCCTCCGACAGCGGAAAAGTCATAGCACGCGGGCAGGTTCGCCTGCAGAACGTGCCGCTGCCGACATGACAGAGCTCGCAACGTGACGCAACCGGTCTGCGACGCGATCGTCCTCGCCGGCGGTCGAGGATCGAGGATGACAGATCCCGAGGACCCCGCTGCGCCGCACGAGGTCGACAAACCCGCCATGACCGTCGGCGGGCGCCGCATGGTCGACATCGCCGTGGACGCGGTGACGAGTTGTCGCAGAACGGTTCTGGTGGGTCCGACCCGTACCGGAGTGCCCGATCACGTGGTGCAGACTCGCGAGTCCCCCGCGGGCGGCGGCCCGGTCGCTGCACTCGCCGCGGGCCTGCGATCACTCGACGATTGTGAAGAAGGCACCGCAGATCTGGTGGTGGTCATCGCGTCGGATCTGCCGTTTCTCGACGCCGCGACGGTCGAGTCGCTGATCAATGCCGTATCGCGCTCGCAGACCGACGCCGTCTTCGCCCGCGACAGTGCCGGTCGTACCCAATTCCTGCTGGGAGTCTGGCGGCACGCCGCGTTGCGTTCCGCGCTGGCACAGCCGGATTCGGTGGAGGGCGCGCCCATGCGCACGATCCTTCCTGCCGATCATCTGGTGATCGCGGTGTCCGGTGTCGAGGACTGCGACACCCCCGCCGATCTTCTCGCCGCCCGTCTGGCCGCACAACAGCCGGAGACGCTCGAGGTGAGCGACGCACTCGAACGCGTTCGGAGCCGACTCCCCGCGTTGCCGATCCGTCGAATTCCCCTGCAGGACAGTGCCGGAACCGTGCTCGCGGAACCCCTCGTCTCCCGAACCGCGCTGCCGGCAGTCGACATCTCCGCGATGGACGGCTATGCCGTGTGCGGCACCGATCCGTGGACGCTCCGGTCCGACATCGCGTACGCCGGCACCTCCGACATCGCCCCACTCACCGAAGGAACGGCCGTGCGCATCGCGACGGGCGCAGCGCTTCCGCCCGGAGCGACATCGGTGGTTCGCGACGAGCACATGACCCGCGAGTCCGACGGATCGGCTCGACGCATCCCGACGGCATCGCAGTCCGACGACACGCGTCGACGCGGTGAGGACTGGCTGCCCGGTACCGAACTCGTCGCTGCCGGCACCCCGATCGATGCGGCCGTACGTTCGCTCGCTGCCAGTGCAGAGGTGTTCGAGGTGGCAGTGCGCGGTCCGGTCCGCGGACGAGTAGTCATCAGCGGCACCGAGATTCGATCCACCGGACCACTCGCTCCCGGCGAGACCAGGGACGTGCTCGGGTCGGTGTTGCCGGAGTACCTGGCGCACTGCGGCATCACCGTAGTCGACGTGACGCTGCTCGAGGATTCTGCGACGGGGTTTCGAGACGTGCTGACCCGCACTCGGGACGTGGACGTGATCATCGTCGTCGGGGCGACCGGAGGCGGGGCTGCCGATCAGCTCCGCGGGACCCTCGCCGGCATCGATGCCGAGACCGTCGTCGGGCGAATGCGCATGCGTCCGGGCGGTTCTCAGATCACCGCGGCGTTGCCCGACGGCACAGTGGTACTCGGCCTACCGGGCAATCCGCTGGCGGCTGTCGGTACCGCGATGCTCGCCGCGCCCGCCATCGTCGATGCCCTGACCGGGAGAACGGTGCGCCCATCACGGATCGGCCTGTTGTCCAATGCTGCCGAGGTTCGATCCTCGACGCCTCGTATCGTCCCGGTCACCGCGGACGGCACACGGTGGCTGGCAGATACCCGAGTCCGCACGGCGCACCTCGCTCACCTCGTCGGCCGCGACGCACTGGCTGTGATCCCGGCCGAGGTCAGCGCCGACGAGCCGGTGGCAATTCTTCCGTTGCCGCATCACTAGTTTCACCGAGAGATCGAACACCCTCGCGGTAGCGCGCGACCACGAGATCGACGATCGCGGCATGCACTCCGAGCGGCTCACCGACGCCGTCGGCTCCGGCGTCGGTGAGCCGGTTGTGAAAGAGGCCGCGCGCCAACAGATACGACGCCACGAACACATGTGTGTGCCCGCCTTCTCGCAGAGTCGACACCGCGTCGGACACGGTGGGGGTACTGGTGGCGACGTAGCCGATACTGACCGGAACTCGCGCGACATCGGCCAACATCGCCGCCGCGCGCCGGTGTTCTTCCAACGCACGAGCATCGGACGATCCTGCGGCCGCGAGCACGATCGGATCGCACGAGCGCCACCCGGCGTCACGGAGTCGATCGACCATGACTTCCGCCAGTACCGGATCGGGTCCGAGAGCGCGGGTGACGGCGACGGACGTGTGAGCGCTGTCGGCGATCTCTCGCGGCACATCGGTGTGCACGTGGTAGCCCGACGCGAGGAAGGCGGGAACCACGACAGCCGAGCCGGCGGTGTCGCGCAGCACCTCGGCCGGTGACGGCCCGAGTACGTCGACGAATGCCACGCGCGTGGTACCGATCTGCGCCGACACAGCATCGGCGAGTGCGGCGACCATCTCGACACCACGAGGGTTTCGGGTGCCGTGTGCAACCAGAACAAGAGTCGGTGTCATCAGTACTTTCCCCCTTCTACGACGGCCACTCGATCAGCCGGTTCTTCGGAATCGCAGTCCGTCTCGGTCTCGATGTGATCGAGTGCGATGCGATAGCCACGCTTGACCACGGTCTGGATAGCTTTCGGCGCGCCCAGCGAGGACCTGAGTCTGGTCATCGCCGTCTCCACAGCGTGGGTGTCGCCCCCTCCGCCGGGCAGCGACGCCAACAGGTCCTCGCGGGAGACGACGCGTCCTGGATTGCGAGCCAGTGTCTTCATCAACGCCATGCCTGCTGGGGACACCGGTCGAACTTCACCGTCGACCACCACGCACTTACCGCGGACACTGACCACGTGTCCGCCCGCATGCAGACGACCGGTGCGCCTCGGCAGTTCTTCGGCGATGTGCCGCGCGAGTGCCCCCAGACGCGCCCGTGTCGGCTGTGTGGTGGCCACGTTCAGCTGTTCGAGGGGCGCGGCCGTCACCGGCCCGACGCACACCGGCAGCACCCTCGATCGCATCGACTGCAGCAAAGGTTCGAGCACACCGTTCTCGTCGGCGCGCATCAGCATCGACGCCACCGCCGGTGCCGAGGTGAAGCTGAGGGCATCGAGATCACCGACGATGACGGCTTCGATCATGCGGTCCATCGGGCTCTGGTCGTCGGGCGCTGTCCAGCGGTAGACCGGCACCGGAACCACCTCGGCTCCCGCGCAGCGCAACACCTCGCAGAAATCGGGGACCGGCTCCCATTCGGTGGTCGCGCCGTGCAGCTGCACGGCGATGCGTTTGCCCTCCACCCCTTCGGCCAACAGATGTTCGAGTACCTCCGCCGAGGATTCCGAGGCGGGCGACCACTCCTCGCGTAGATCGGCTGCTCGGATGGCCCCTTTCGCCTTCGGACCGCGAGCGAGCAGACGGGACGCACCGAGTGCGCGCCCCAGTTCTTCTGCCTGCCCCCACCCGTCCGCTGCCTCGACCCAGCCACGAAATCCGATTCCTGTTGTGGCCACGGTGATTTCCGGTGGATCAGCGATGACGGCGGCGGTGACGCGTTCGAGCTCGGCGTCGTCGGCCAGTGGGATGATGCGAATAGCGGGGGCATGCATCACGGTGGCCCCGCGCCGCTCGAGCAGAGTCGCGAACTCCTCGGCTCGACGCGATGCGGTGATCCCGACGGTGAACCCGACCAGAGGCATTGCAGCCCCTGCGATTTCGCTCACGTAGATCCGCCGCGGACCAACACGACGCCCTCGACGCAGGAGACCTCGAACGATCCGAGGGTGACCTGCGGGTCATCGAGGCAGCGGCCGTCGGCCAGCGAGAAAACCTGCTTGAGCAACGGCGATGCGACGGTGGGTTCGCCCCCTCGGTCTCCCACCAGTCCGCGTGACATCACTGCTGCACGCCCGTACGGATCGATGTTGCCCACCGCGAACAGTCGTCCGTCGTCGAGCAGAAACAGCGCCGCCTGGGTGCCTCCTCGCAGGAGCACCGCCACTCCGCGCCCCGGAATCAGCGCGTCGAGCGTGCAGGCCGGGGTCCAATCACGAGCGATGTCGTTCGGTACCGCTGATGGTGACTTCACTGCTGACGAATCGATGACAGTCATGGCGTACCTCCTGATCAGCTATTCCACGTTGCTTGTGTTTCTTGGCCGTTAAGTCGCGATTACTCGTCTGTGCACATGCACTCAGTCTCGTGACCTGCCGGTTGTCAGCTCCCGTATCGGCTCACGCGCCCACTCGTGGCATTCCCATCAGCACGGGCACCTTGCGCGCGCCGGACTCGTCGAACGCGATGGTGGGGTCGGACTCGTCCGGAGCATTGACGAAGGAGACGAACCGACCGAGCTTCTCGTCGTCTTCGAGCACGCCGGCCCACTCGTCCTTGTAGCCGGCGACGTGGCGTTCCATGTCGGCTTCGAGTTCGGCACCGATGCCGAGACTGTCCTCGCACACGACGGCTCTGAGGTGGTCCAGTCCCCCGTCGAGCGATTCGAGCCACGGTGCCGTGCGCTGCAGCCGGTCGGCTGTACGCACGTAGAACATGAGGTAACGGTCGATGTAGCTGACCAGGGTGGCATCGTCGAGGTTGGACGCGAGCAACTGCGCGTGCTTGGGCGACTGACCTCCGTTACCGCCTACGTAGAGGTTCCAACCACCCTCGGTCGCGATGATCCCGACGTCCTTGCCGCGGGCCTCGGCGCATTCGCGAGCGCAGCCCGAGACGCCGAACTTGATCTTGTGCGGCGACCGCAGACCTCGATAGCGGTTCTCCAGATCGACGGCCATCCCCACCGAATCCTGGACGCCGTAACGGCACCAACTCGATCCGACGCAGCTCTTGACCGTCCGCAGCGACTTCCCGTACGCCTGGCCCGACTCCATCCCGGCGTCGACGAGGCGCTTCCAGATCGCCGGCAACTGCTCGACGCGGGCACCGAACATGTCGATGCGCTGCCCTCCGGTCACCTTCGTGTAGAGCCCGAAATCGCGAGCGACCTCGCCGATGACGATGAGCTGTTCCGGAGTGCACTCGCCGCCGGGCATACGCGGCACCACCGAGTAGGTGCCGTTCTTCTGGATGTTGGCCAGGAAGTGATCGTTGGTGTCCTGCAACGACGCCTGCTCGCCGTCGAGAATGTGGTCGGAGGACGTCGACGCGAGAATCGACGCGACGACAGGCTTGCAGATGTCGCAGCCGGTTCCCGAGCCGTACTTGGCGATCAGCGACGAGAAGGTGCGGGTGTTCGTGGCCCGAACGATCTCGTACAGCTCGGCCCTGGACTGAGCGAAGTGCTCGCACAACGACTTCGAGAGGACCACACCGGACGCGGCGAGCAACGACTTGATCGAGGGCAGGCATCCGCCACAGGTGGTGCCCGCGGTGGTGCAGCTCTTCACGGCCGCCAGGTCGCAGGCTCCGTCGGCTATCGCCGAGCAGATGGCACCCTTGCTCACACCGTTGCACGAGCAGATCTCGGCGTCGTCGGGCAGTGCACCGATGCCGACCTGCTCGGCGGCTGGTGAGATCAGAGCGCCCGGATCGCCGGGCAACTCGCGACCGACCAGTGGCCGCAACAGCGAGTACGCGGAGGCGTCGCCGACGAGGATGCCGCCGAGCAGAGTCTTCGCGTCGTCGGTGACGACGAGCTTGGCGTACGTGCCTTTGGGGGCATCGCTGAACACCACTTCGAGAGCGCCCGGCGTGGCCGCCATCGCGTCGCCGAAGCTCGCGACGTCGACGCCCATCAGCTTGAGCTTGGTGGACATGTCGGCACCCGGGAATTGCGCTGCGCCGCCGAGCAATCGGTCGGCCACGACCTCCGCCGTCGAATACCCGGGAGCGACCAGTCCGTAGCACCGACCCTCGACCGCAGCGCATTCGCCGATCGCGTAGACGGCAGGGTCGGAGGTACTGCAGCCGATGTCGACCATGATGCCGCCGCGCTCACCCACCTCGAGACCACTCTCGCGTGCCAGCCGATCCTGGGGACGCACACCGGCGGAGAACACCAGCAGCGCGGCGTCGATGGTGCTGCCGTCGCTCAGTTCGACCGTCAGACCGGCGCTGTCATTCTCGGAGATCGACGACGTGCCCACTCCCACATGGACGTTCAACCCGAGTTCGGTGACCAGACGCGCCAACAGCGCGCCGCCGCCCTCGTCCACCTGCAGCGGCATCAATCGTGGAGCGAACTCGATGACGTGCGGGGTCATGCCCATCTTCTTCAGTGCATTCGCCGCTTCGAGACCGAGGAGGCCACCGCCGACCACCACACCGACCGCGCCCGGTCCTGCGGCGTCGGCGCGGGCACGGATCTTGTCCAGGTCGTCGAGGGTTCGGTAGACGAAGCACGCGGGCAGGTCGTGTCCGGTGATCGGCGGCACGAACGGGTAGGAGCCGGTGGCGAGGACGAGAGCGTCGTACTCGACGGTGTCCCCCGCCGAGGTCACGACGGTGCGGTGGTCGCGGTCGATGCGATCGGCCCGTACTCCGGTGCGCATCTCGACGAGGGTGTCACCGGGATAGTCGTTGCCCGCCAGAGCGAGTTCCTTGTGGTCCCAGGCACCGACGTAGGACGACAGTCCCACCCTGTCGTACGCCGCCAGTGCCTCCTCGCACAGCACCGTGACCTTCCATTCGGCCGCCTCGTCGCGCGCACGCAACGCTTCGACGAATCGGTGTCCGACCATCCCGTGACCTACCACTACCGCGTTCTTCATTGCGGGTCCTTCCGATCTACGTTGCCGTGCAGTGTGTTTCGTTCTCGCCGGTGATGGACCCTCAGACTGCTACCGGTGCGTCGGCGTCGGCGGAGTTGGTCTTGCGCAGGTAGATCGCCCAGGTGACGATCGCGCAGACGATGTAGAAGGCGAGGAACACCCAGAACGCGGTGGTCGCGGACTTCGCGGTGCCCGAGTACGACGCCCGCAGCACCAGGTTGATTCCGACGCCGCCGAGAGCGCCGATCGCGCCGGCGATTCCGATGAGGGCACCGGACATCTTGCGCGACCAGTGCTGTTGCTCGTCGACCGTCATGCCTTGAAGCTGAGCGGATTTCGCAGCGAATATGGCGGGGATCATCTTGTACACCGATCCGTTTCCGAGGCCCGAGAGCAGGAAGAGTGCGATGAATCCGACGACGAAGAGCACCATCACGGTGCCGCTGGCCGCGCCGGGAGTCGAATCGTCCCAGGTACTGGCCGCAACCAGAATCCCGGTGGCAAACGTCATGGCCACGAACGTGTACAGGGTGATCTTGCCGCCACCGATCTTGTCGGCGAGCTTGCCGCCGAACGGACGCGACAGCGATCCCAGCAATGGTCCGATGAACGCGATCTGAGCGGCCTGCAGCGATGCCTGCGCCTGTTGAGCGGGAGTCGCCGGTGCTCCGTCGGTGAGTCCGGCGAGGAAGTTGATCTGCAGGACCTGCCCGAACGCGAAGCTGAAGCCGATGAACGACCCGAACGTGCCGATGTACAGGAAGGCGATCCACCACGAGTCCGAGAACTTCAGCACGTCGATCATGGAGCGTCCGTTGGTCTTCTGGTTGTCCAGGTTGTCCATGTACAGCGCGGCACCGACGGCGGCAAGCGCGATGAAGACGAGATAGACGGCGCACACGATCTCGGGGGCGGTGTTGCCGATGGTGGCGATGACCAACAGGCCGATGAGCTGGATGACGGGCACACCGATGTTGCCGCCGCCCGCATTCAAGCCGAGCGCCCACCCCTTCTCGCGTTGCGGATAGAACGCGTTGATGTTCGTCATCGAGGATGCGAAGTTACCGCCGCCGAGTCCGGCGAACGCCGCAACGATGATGTAGGTGGTGTACGACGCCGGGTTGAGCATGAAGTACATGGTCAGCACGGTGGGGATCAGGAGCACCAGAGCACTGAAGATGGTCCAGTTACGGCCACCGAACTTGGCCGTGGCGAAGGTGTACGGAATGCGCAGGATCGCGCCGACGAGGGTGGGGACGGCCACCAGGAAGAACTTGCCCGCCGCGTCGATGCCGTAGACCGACAACGGCATGAACAGCACCATCACCGACCAGATCGACCAGATCGAGAATCCGACGTGCTCGGCGATGACCGACCAGATCAGATTGCGCTTGGCGATCTGCTTGCCGCCGGCCTCCCAGGCCTCGACGTCCTCGGAATTCCAGTGCGCGATGTGATGGTTGACGGAGACGGGAACTGTTCCGGGTGGAACAGTCGCCGTGGTGGCTGAGCCGGCATCTGCCGAAGCGCTGCGAGAAAGGCTGGTCACGTGTGGCCTCCTGATCGGTGTGTGAACCGAACATAGGAAAGCCATGTTGCAGCGGCGCTGCGCGCGATGACTCGTTGATTAACTTGGTCTCACGTGCCATCGAGCACCGACGTGAGCTGAAGCGTCAACGCGCACCGAACGTCACCAGGTGTCTTCGAGCATCCTCGGTCGGCAGCACAGAAATCCTCCGACCAGCAGAACCGCTACACATCCGGTCAACAGAACCAACGGCAGTCCCCAGCCCCCGGACTCGGTGTGCAGCAGACCGAACAGAATCGGACCGGTCGAGGACACCACGTAACCCAGCCCCTGGGTGAATCCCGAGAGCGAGGACGAGCCAACGGCCGTGCGCGTCCTGAGGTTGATCAGCGTCAGCGACATCGGGAACGTCATCGTGCCCAGCCCGACCAAGCACACCCACGCGACCGTACCGGCAGTCGGAGACCAGTGCAGGCCCGCGAACCCGCCGAGGTAGCACGCCGCGGCAACCATCACGATGCCGTACGGATTGCGCACGCGCGCACAGAGCGTCGGCGCGGCCAGCGACGTGATCAGTCCCATCGCTCCGAACGCCGCCACCGACGCACCGGCCAAGCCTTCTCCGATCCCCGCATCGATGAGGAGCGTCGGCAACCAGGTGAGCATGGAGTAGGTGATCAGGGAGGTCATTGCGAACATCATCACCATCCCCCACGCCAGAGAGGACCGGTGGATTCGGCCGCTCGGCGATGCGTGGACCGACGCCGACCCGGCCTCACCGGAGACGTCCTTCTCGTCGCGGCCGCGTCGGGCGATGACGACACCGAGCCACGGCAGCGCGGCGGCCAGGCCGACGACGGCCCAGATCCCGATGGAGATGCGCCAACCGTGCGCGTCGGCGATGGGGACGGCCAGCAGCGGCGGAACCATGGTGCTGACCTGCATGGCGCAGATGTAGATGGTGCTGACGACGGCGAGCCGCTCGGAGAAATACCGCTTGACCAACGGCGGGATGACGACGTTTCCGATGCCCATGCCCGCGAGAGCGATCGCGGACAGCGCGAGCAGAGACTCGGTGTTCGGCGCGAACGCACGAGTGGCCATACCGATCGTGGTCAGCGCCATCGCCAGCAGAGCTGCCCGCTCCAGGCCGGTGCGCTTGGCGAGAAGCGGCGTGGCCAGGCCGAAGACGGCGAACATCGCCGGAGGCAACATGCCGACGATGCCGATGACGGTGGTGCCGAACTGGAGGTCGGTGCCGATTCTGCCGAACAGCGGGCTGATCGAGGTGACGGCGGCGCGCAGAGTCAGCGCGGACACCACGATCGCGGAGAAGACGAGTACTCGACCACGCACGAGCGAGGTACCGACGAGGCGGGTATCGGGGGCGGTGGGCGCACTCACCGCGTAATCATAGGATGACCGGATCATCGGGTGCAAAGCAGTACTATCGACGCTGCAACGTCCCCGGCATGAGGAGTCCACGTGCGGCAGGTCCAGCGATCGAGCCTGATCTCCCAGGTCACCGCTCAGCTGCGCGAAGAGATCACGTCGCAGCGATGGCCGGTGGGTACCCGCATCCCCACCGAACCCGAACTGTGCGAGATCACCGGCACCGGGCGCAACACTGTGCGCGAGGCCGTGCAGGCGCTCGTGCACGCCGGCATGGTCGAACGCAGGCAGGGTTCGGGCACCTTCGTCATGACGTGCTCCGACCTCGGCGGAACCCTGGGAAAGTACTTCTCGGACGCCAGGCACCGCGATGTCACCGAACTACGCGAAACCTTGGAAGTCACTGCGGCGGCTCTTGCGGCCGACCGACGCGACGACGACGACATCCGTGCCATGCTCGGCGCGCTGGCCGATCGCAACGCGGCGTGGTCCGACGAAACTCCGTTGGCCGATGCAGTTCGGATCGACGCACGCCTGCACCGCGCCATCGTCGCGGCCAGCCACAACGCCATCTATCTGGAGTTCTACGATTCGCTGCTACCGGTGATCCACGACGCCATGCGCCACCACGCCATCGAGCACGACGACGATTACATCGACGAACACACGGCGCTCGTGGAGGCGGTGATCGCCGGTGACGCGGCCCGCGCGATGCAGGCCGCTCGATCACTGTTCCACGAACTCTCCGAATCACCGGCTCGCGCAGCGGAAGTCAGAGAATAAGGCGTACCAGATCCGCCGTTCGCGCCAAGCCGGGGAACGCCTCGGACGTCGAACGCGGATGAAGCGCGTGCACCGCGAGACGAAACATCAACGCGCGCAGCAACATCTGCGGCCATTCCGGTAGATCGTCCCAGCGGTTGACCAGACCGTCGTCCGCGTCACCCCAGGAAAGGGCGTCCACCACGGCCACCCCGGCAGCCCAGGGCGCAGGACGCCAGTACGGGGTGATGTCGCTGATCCCTGGTGCCTCGCTACCCGAGAACAAGACCGTTCCGAACAGATCACCGTGTACCAACTGGTCCGGTGACTCGACGGGCTTGCGTAGTGTCGCAAGCTGTTTGACCAATTCCAGGCTGCTCTTGCCATCACTGGACGACGGCTCGGGTGCGCCGGCGCCGCGAGCAGAGCGCAGCGGGACCGCTTCCCAAGCAGCTCTGTCGGCAGCAACGAAAACATCCACGTCGGCCCACGGGGCCACGGGAGGCTGAACCAGAAATCGCGGTCGCTCGAGTTGCGCGGTCGCCGCGTGCAACCGCATCGACAACGAGACCACCTCGTCGTGACGAGGCTCCGGTTCGCCGGCGACGAACGTGTCTGCGCGCCAGCCCGACACGACGTATCGGCCGTCGGTCGACCGGACCGGTCGGGCGAGACGGACCCCGTCCACGGTCAATGTCTCGCGCACCTTGGCCGACCATGCGGCGCGGGCATGGTCTGCCACCGGGGACAGGACGACGTCGCCCAGACGCCATCCACCGTCCCAATCCGCACCGAGTGGTGCAGGCTCGACATCGCGCAGCCCGAACGTAGAGATCACGTGCTGAGGAGGTTCGACAGAGCTCACGAGCGCCACGCTACCGCCGATCGCGGTGCCGCTGCGGACGACGCGCACACGCGACACATCAGTACATGGGCAAACCAGGATCGATCTGCTGGGCCCACTCCACTATTCCGCCGTGCAGATGGGCGGCGTCCGAGAAACCGGCTGCCACGAGGGCGGAGAGCACCTCGGCGGACCTGATGCCGGTTTTGCAGTAGAGCACGATGGGGATGTGCTGCGGTAGATCCGACATCGCCGCCCCCGACAGGATTCGACCCTTGGGAATCGAGCGCGCACCGTCGATGCGGACGATGTCCCACTCCACCGGCTCACGCACGTCGATGAGGGCGATCTCGCGACCGGACTGCATCATTGCGTGCAGCTCCGCCGGAGTGACCGATTCGCCGGTGGACTCGGCGGCCGGCACCACTCCGCAGAATGCCTCGTAATCGATCAGCTCGGTGATCGGCGTTCGATGCGGGTCCCGAGTCAGACCGACGGTTCGATAGCTCATCGCCAGTGCGTCGTAGATCATCAACCGACCCAGCAACGTCTCGCCGAGTCCGGTGATCAGCTTGATCGCCTCGGTGACCATGATCGACCCGATCGACGCGCACAGCACCCCCAGCACCCCACCTTCGGCACACGAGGGCACCATGCCGGGCGGTGGAGCCTCGGGGTACAGGTCGCGATAGTTGATACCTGCGTCGCCGGGGGCTCGATCCCAGAACACCGACACCTGCCCCTCGAACCGGTAGATCGAACCCCATACATAGGGGATCCCGACCAGCGCGGCCGCGTCGTTGACGAGGTATCGGGTGGCGAAGTTGTCGGTCCCGTCGAGCACGAGGTCGTACTGCCGAAAGAGCTCGAGCGCGTTCGACGAGTCGAGTCGAACACGGTGCAGCGTCACCTCGACGCCGTCGTTGAGTTCGAGAATCGAGTCTCGCGCGCTGTCGGCCTTCGAGCGACCCACGTCGGACCGGCCGTGGATGATCTGCCGTTGCAGGTTCGACAGTTCGACGTCGTCGAATTCCACGACGCCCAGAGTCCCGACACCGGCGGCCGCGAGGTACAGCAGTGCCGGTGAGCCCAGTCCCCCGGCACCGACGACGAGCACGCGGGCGTTGCGCAGTCGCTTCTGACCGTCGGTTCCCACACTGGGAATGATCAGGTGCCGGCTGTACCGGGCGACGTCCTCGGGCGACAGTTCGCCTGCGGGTTCGACCAGCGGGGGTAGGTGGACCACGACGCAGCGACGCTCCTCGACTCGACACGGCGGCCGGTGACCCGGCGCGATACGTTCGAATCTAACTCAGCACGTCCGAGTTCCAGCCGATCAGCCTCGCGGGTAGGGCCACGGATTGAATCGGCATGTCTTGCCGTCCATCGGAACGACGCCCGCTGGGTCCAGTCGCGCGATGTCGTCGTTGTTCGTCCCGAACGTCTGCTGCATCATCACCGGAGCGAGCCCGCCGTCGGTCTCGCACGGTTGGTGCTGCTGGTAGCCGATCGCGTGGCCGACCTCGTGATTGATCTGGTACTGGCGGTACGAGCCGATGTCGCCCTGGAACGAGATCGCCCCACGCACCCACCTCGGCTCGTTGAGCACCACTCGCTCGATACCGGGGTTGTAGCAGGAGACCTCGAGCTGAATGTCGTAACCGCAGGCCTGCCGGATCGACATCTGCGACGTCAGCGAGATCCTGAAGTCGGGATCGCCCTGATCGATGCGACGGAATCCGAACCGTGGATCGTTGGTCCAACTCTTGGGGTTGGCAAGGGTCTGATCCACCAATCGGCCGAACGACTCGTCGCCGCCGAACCCGACCGTGTCCACGCCGTCCTCGACCTCGACCGTGTAGGTGAACACCCGCTCGGTCCCCTGCCCCACCTGCTCCGTTGTCCCCGGCACGGTGTGCCACGTTCCGGCCCCCTCCACCGCGAACGGACCACCGTCGGGCAGTTCACCCGACGATATCGACGCTGCGAAGTTACCGTCGGCCTGCGGCGGAACGCCGATGATTCCGGTACCCGACGTCGTATCCGAGCTCAAGGTGCCGAATCCAGGATCGGCGTTGGTCGACTGCGCTGCGGTGCCGGTGACGGGGTCACCGGTCCGCACGGCATCGAATACGACGAGCGCGGTCACCACGATCAGAATCGGCACCGCGTACGCCCGCCAGCCGTACGTGGACGCGAACTTTCCGAGCTTGCTCTGCTTCCTGATATCGCGATCCGGTCGACGACTGCGCAGCTTCACCTCGCGTTGCGTCGGATCCCACTGCGCGCGGAGCGGTTGATGCGATCCGCGACTGCCCACGCTGCGTGGGAAATCGTCCGCGCGATCGTCGTAACCGTCGTCGACGCCGTCCGACTGCACACCACCGCGGATACGCGGCCCGCCTCGGTCAGTCACTCGAACACGATCTCACAATCCTCACCGCCCGCTGCTCGGCACGCCGATACCGGGAATGGAACTATCGGGTTTTCGGTACGAAAACATCGTACGAACAAACCGCTCGACATGTTCCGTTATCGCCCACTTTCCGCGACGGTCCCCCAGGATCCCGTGGGTGCCGGCCGCCACGAGTATCGTTGCCCGTGATCTGCGCTACGAGCGGTCCGAACCGACGGCCACCCGCCGGAAGTTCATGCCGGACCGTTCGTTGTCGAACCAAGACGAGCGCAGCTGTCGACGCGGATGGGAACATAATTGATGACAGATCTCGACGACCGGAGGTCCTCGGACCGGCCGGCCACCACCGGCAATCGGCGCGGCGCACGGCTGCCTCGCGATGCCCGTCGGGCGCAACTGCTCGCTGCGGCGAGCGAGATATTCGTGACCCGTGGGTACCACGCATCCGGAATGGACGAGATCGCCGAATGCGCGGGCGTCAGCAAGCCGGTCCTGTATCAGCACTTCCCCGGAAAACTCGAGCTGTATCTGGCGGTGCTGCAGAGTTACGTCGACACCCTGATCGCAGGAGTACGCCAGGCTCTGCGCTCGACCACGGACAACAAGCAACGAGTTCGTGCCGCGGTGCTGGCGTTCTACGACTTCGTCGACACCGACACACAGGGATTCCGCCTGGTCTTCGAATCCGATCTGATGGGCGACCCGCAGGTCAATGCACGCGTCGAGCAGGCAACCGAAGCGTGTGTCGACGCCGTCTTCGACCTCGTTGCCCACGATTCCGGACTCGATCCCTATCGAGCTCGCGTGCTGGCCGTAGGCCTGGTCGGTGCCAGTCAGTTCACCGCTCGGTACTGGCTCGAAGCCGACCGGCCGATCTCGAAGGAAGACGCCGTCGACACCACGGTGTCGCTGGCCTGGGGCGGTCTGTCGCACGTTCCCCTGCAGGCACCGTAGCCTCGCAACCGACGAACGCAACACGCCCCTCACTCGATGCGAGTGAGGGGCGTGTTCTGCGTTCCGAGCAGTCTCAGGCGGTCGCGAATCCGACCTTCCGAGCATCGGACGGACCGATCTCGACGTACGACACCTTGGAAGCCTGAATCAAGAACTTGCGTCCCTTCTCGTCCTCCAACGCCAGCACTCCGTCCTTACCGGCGAAGGCGGTCGATACGAGCGCTTCGACCTCGGCCGGGGACTGCGTGCTGTTCACGACGAGCTCACGGGAACTCTCCGAAACACCGATCTTGACCTCCACGGTCAACCTCCGAACTCTCGACAACTCTGCTCACGCCAGGCTAGTGCAGCCGCACCGAGCCAGACGCCCGACGCCCTGTGCTGTCAGCGAACACAGTGCTGTGCGGTCAATCGAGGCCGAGTGAGGACATCCGCTCCGCGTGTTGTTCCTGCATGCGATCGAACAGTGCGACGACACCGTTGAGGTCTCCCGACGCGGTGATGACGAGATCGGTCAGCGACTCACGGCGAGCGAGCACGAACTGCGCCTGGGTGATGGCCTCACCGAGCAGACGACGACCCCACAGCATCAATCGCGCCTTCTCCTGCGAGCTCGCACGAACCCGATCGGACACCTCGTGCACCACGAATTCCGAGTGCCCGGTCTCGGCCAGCACGTCGCGGACGATCTCGGCCACGTCGGGGGTGAGACTGTGCGCGATCTGCCGGTAGAAATCGGCCGCGATGCCGTCGCCCACGTACGCCTTGACCAACGACTCCAACCACGTCGACGGCGTCGTCGACTCGTGGTACTCGTCCAGGGCGCGAACGAACGGGTCCATCGAGGCGTAGACGTCGAGACCACGATCGGACAAGGCTCTCTGCAACGTCTCGAAGTGGCTCATCTCCGCAGCCGCCATGCTCGCGAGCGCGACGCGACCCTCCATCGACGGAGCCATTCGAGCGTCGTCCGCCAGGCGATAGAACGCGGAAATCTCGCCGTACGCGAGCACCGCGAACAGATCCGGAATACCGGGGTGATCGTGCGCGATCGACGGCTCGACTCGATCCGACTCGGGCGACTCGACGACAGTGGTGGGTGAAACTGCGGACGACGGCTCCGACGAATGGGCTCCCATGGCTGGCAATCGTAGTCCGGTGCCCGACGCCTCGTCGCGGCGCGCGCTGGACCTATCGTGACCTGCCGACAATGGAGAATTCCGTTCGGCAAGCTACCATGGTGCTCGATCGTCACTCGCGGACCGATGAAACGGACCGAAGAAGCACACGACGGTCATCGATAATGTGTGCGCACCTGATCCGGGTCGCCTCGACAGCTTCGCCGCAGCGAACATCGCAGTTCGCGGCCGCGCTGAGGCTGACGGCGACATCACATCGGATCGAGGGCATCGACTTCGGCCGGCAATAGGCCTATGCCCTTCCTCGTGCGCACGTTCGACCACGAGGAAGGCCAGTCCCCTGAGCAAGATAGTCATCGACCAAGAATCCGACACCGGCGACACCACGCTGTCGGCGCAGCTGGACGACACGCACGTACCCCCCACTTTCGCCGAACTGAACGTTGACCCCACCATCGTTCGCGCGCTCTCCGAGATGGGAATCGAGCGCACGTTCGCCATCCAGGAGTTGACGCTGCCGCTCGCCATCGCGGGCGACGACCTCATCGGTCAGGCACGCACCGGAATGGGCAAGACGTTCGGCTTCGGGGTGCCCCTGCTGCACCGACTCGCCACGGACAACTCCGGTACCTCCCCGCTCGACGGCACTCCCCGCGCCCTGGTGATCGTGCCGACCCGTGAACTGTGCGTTCAGGTCAGCTCCGACCTCGAGAACGCATCCAAGTACCTCAGCGGCGCGAACGGCCCCGTCAAGGTGCTCTCCATCTACGGTGGCCGTCCGTACGAGGCGCAGATCAGCGCGTTGCAGAACGGCGTCGACGTCGTCGTCGGCACCCCGGGCCGACTGCTCGACCTCGCCAAGCAGAACCACCTGATCCTCGGCAAGGTCGGAGTCCTGGTCCTCGACGAGGCCGACGAGATGCTCGACCTCGGGTTCCTCCCCGACATCGAGCGCATCCTCGGCATGGTTCCCGACAAGCGTCAGACGATGCTGTTCTCGGCGACGATGCCCGGCCCCATCATCACTCTGGCCCGGACGTTCCTGACTCAGCCGACGCACATCCGCGCCGAAGAGGCGGAGTCCTCGGCCGTCCACGACCGCACCGCCCAGCACGTCTACCGGGCCCACGCCCTCGACAAGGTCGAGATGGTCGCCAAGGTTCTCAAGGCCGAGGGTCGCGGCGCGACCATGGTGTTCACCCGCACCAAGCGCACCGCCCAGAAGGTCGCCGACGAGCTGGCCGAGCGCGGATACTCGGTCGGTGCCGTGCACGGTGACCTCGGCCAGGTCCAGCGCGAGAAGGCCCTCAAGTCGTTCCGGACGGGCAAGATCGACGTTCTGGTGGCCACCGACGTCGCAGCCCGCGGTATCGACATCGACGACGTCACCCACGTCATCAACTACCAGTGCCCCGAGGACGAGAAGACCTACGTGCACCGCATCGGCCGCACCGGCCGTGCAGGGCGCACCGGCATCGCGGTCACCCTGGTCGACTGGGACGACATCCCCCGTTGGCAGCTGATCGACAAGGCGCTCGATCTCGGCATGCCGGATCCGGTCGAGACCTACTCGAGCTCGCCGCACCTGTTCACCGACCTCGGTATCGCCACCGACGCCACCGGCACGGTACGCAAGGCACCCTCGCGCGCCCCGGAGAAGGCGGACGACGGCGAGGCGACGGCAGCACCTGCGGCCGACGCGTCTTCGGCTACCAAGCCGCGCCGCTCGCGCAGTCGGCGTCGCACCCGCGCAGGGCAGGACGGCGACAACACCGCCGCAACCAGCGTTGCGCAGAACGATTCCGCACCGGCAACGAAATCGGTTGCCGAACAGTCGGATACGTCCGATGCGGCGTCCGCGGACACGGTCACCAAGACTGCGCCGCGCCGCCGCAGGCGACGTCGCCCCAGTGGATCGTCCGCCGACGCCGGACCCTCGACTGCGAGCGCAACGGAGTAATCTCCCGCCGTGCTGGCTCCAGAACGAAGGACGAGAACCGACCTCGTCGTCGCCGCCGTCATCGCGGTGGTGGTAGTGGTTGCCGCGAGCATCGCCTGGTTCACCGGTGATGCTCGCGGAACCACATCGATCCCGGCCGAGGAGCCGCTGGCTCAGGCCGAGCCCGCGCTCACGGTGCCCACTGCGCTCACCGAATTGTGGCGTGCGCCGAGTGCAGCGACGGATTCGACGCGAACCCCGCTCCCTGTCGTCACCGGGTCCACGGTGGTGACGGCGGACGGGGGCTCCGTCCTCGGCCGCGATCCACGGTCAGGAGAGCAATCCTGGTCGTACTCGAGAGATCTCCCGCTCTGCTCGGTGGTCTCGTCGTGGAACACCGCGGTCGCGGTCTACCGCGACGATCGCGGTTGCTCTCAGGTCACCGAACTCGACGGGCCGACCGGAGAGCGCAAGGCGCAGCGCACGTCCGACGCCGACGATGCGGTCCGCCTGTCCTCCGATGGCACCTACGTGACGTCGAGGGGCGACACGCGCATGGAGCTGTGGCGGTCGGACATGGTGCGCACCCTCGAATACGGTCGAGTGGATGCCCCGGTCAATCCGGGTAGTCAGCCGCGAACCGGGTGCACGCTGCTGTCCTCGGCGTCGACGAACTCGCGGACGGCTGTGCTCGAACAGTGCCCGGGAGAGACCGCTGCCCGATTGTCGCTGATGAATCCTGCACCCAAGGACGCCGGTAAACCTGAGGAGTACGGGTCGACGGTGGTACCGGAACTCGTTCCCCGATCCGACGCACCCACTGCCGGGCAGATCATTGCGATCACGGGCAGCGTTGTCGCGCTGTACATTCCAGCGGAGAACGGCGCGCCCGACCGGGTAGGACTCTACGACGACGCGGCCGTGAAACTGTCCGAATTCACTCTTCCGGCCGGCTCCTCCCCTACCCCGAATCTTCCTGCGACGAAGGCAGGTTCGGCTCTCACCTGGTTCACCGGCACGGGGGTCCAGGCGTTCGATTCCAACAACCTGAGCCCTCTCTGGACCGTCCCCGGAGCCCTCGGGAGTGGAGCGGTCATGGCAGGCCGACTCCTGTTACCGGTGCCCGACGGCATCTCGGTGGTCGATCTCTCCACCGGTGTCAGGGTGGCCGACATTCCGGTCGACCGAGGCGATTACGCCGGCCCGATACAGATGTCGGTGATCGGCGATGTGGTCGTCGAGCAACGCGGTTCCGACGTGGTCGCTCTCGGCTGACCCGCCGGCACGGGCTTCGTTCTACTCCGCCGGATCATAGGTCTTCAGATCGGCTTGACCGTCCCAGTACGCCAGCAGATTCTCGGCAAGTTCTCGATAGGCCTGTGCGCCCTTGTTCTTTCGTCCCGAGAGTACCGTCGCGCCCGAGGCACTGGCCTCGGCGAAGCGTACGGTCCGCGGAATCGGCGGTGCTAGAACCGGCAACGAGTAGCGGTCCGAGACGTCGCCGAGCACATCCCTGCTGTGCGTGGTGCGGGCGTCGAACAGTGTGGGAAGGGCACCGAGCAGCGTCAGATCGGGGTTGGTGATCTGTTGCACCTCGGACACCGTTCGCAACAACTGCCCGACCCCGCGATGAGCGAGAGTCTCGCACTGCAGGGGCACGAGCACCGACTGTGCGGCGGTGAGGCCGTTGAGGGTCAGCACCCCCAACGACGGCGGACAATCGATGACGACGACATCGAAGTCCTCGAGGATCGGCGCGAGTGCACGCTTGAGCGCGAACTCACGACCCGCGCGCATCAGCAGCAGGGCTTCCGCACCTGCGAGATCGATCGTCGCCGGAAGCAGAACGATTCCTTCCGCAGTCTCGATCAGCACGTCCTCGACCTTCGCATCCCCGGTCAGCACCTCGTGCACCGAGGAATCGAGCTTGTCGGGATTGTGTCCGAGAGAGAACGTCAGACAGCCCTGCGGGTCGAGGTCGACCACCAGGACTCGTCGATCGAGAGCATGCAGCGCCGCCGCGAGCGAAGCCACCGTGGTGGTCTTGGCGACGCCGCCCTTCTGATTCGCAACCGCGAGAATTGTCGTCACGGCCCTGATCCTTGCTTACATCGAGCCGATGAGCGAGGGTTCGGCATCTCTCGGGCGCGTCAGTGCAGCGAGATCGGTGCCGCGGACCGCTCGGTCACGTGCTTCGTCCGGGGCAGGAAGAAGGCGGGAACGAACGTGACGACGATCAGTACCAACGCGACCATGAAGGTGGTCCCGAAGGCCCTGGCCGAGATGTCGAAGGCCTCGATCTGGCTGGTTGCGGTCAGTGCGGGCTTCTGCTGAGCGGTCAGCACCACCGACATCAGTGCGGTACCTATCGACCCGGCCGCTTGCTGGACGATGTTCATCAACGTCGAGCCGCGCGCAACCGTCTCGTCGGTCAACGTCTGCAGCGCAGCCGTCATGATCGGCATCATCGTCGAACCGAGTCCGAGTCCCATGACGAACAGTGCACCGATCAGCAAGGTGTACGAGGTGTCGGTGCCGACCCGAGTGAACACCGCCATCCCTGCGGTGATGAGCACCATCCCCACCAGCACGATCCTGCCGGGACCGAACTTGTCGGCGATCACTCCGGCGATCGGCATCGCGATCATCGCGCCGATGCCCTGTGGTGCGAGCAGCAGCCCGGCAGTCAACGTCGTTTCTCCACGAAGCAGGAAATAGCTCGGGAACAGCAGACCCGCGCCCATGAAGGCGACCATGAAGAGCGTCGTGGTGATCACGGCCACGGTGAGCGACCTGTTCCGGAACAGCCGTAGATCGATCAGGGGATGCTGCACGCGCAGTGCATGGAACACGAACAGAACGATCAACACGAGTCCGATGATGACCGGGACCAGCACCTTCACCGCGAGAACGGTTTCGGTTTCGACGACCGAGGACGCGCCGTAGAGGAACAGTGCGAGGCCGGGCGAGAGCATCAGCATGCCGCGGAAATCGAAGGACTCGGACGGAGTCGGGTTGTCCTTGGGGAAGATCAGCACGGCCGCGATCAGAGCGAGGATGCCGATCGGCAGATTGATGAGGAAGATCCAGTGCCAACTCGCCGCCTCGATCAGCCAGCCTCCGAGGATCGGCCCCGCGATGGGCCCGATGAGCATCGGGACACCGAGCACGGCCATCACGCGCCCGATCCGCTCCGGGCCTGCGGCGCGCGTCATGATCGTCATGCCCAGTGGCATCAGCATGCCTCCGCCGAGGCCCTGCAGCACTCGGAAGACGATGAGCGAGGTGATGTCCCACGCGAAGCTGCACAGCACCGAACCGAGGACGAACAGCACCAGCGCCGTGATGTAGAGGCGCTTGGTTCCGAACCGATCGGCAGCCCACCCCGTCAGCGGTATGACGGTGGCCAGGGCGAGCGTGTAGCCCGTCATCGTCCACGCGGCATTGGCGTAGGTGGTCTCGAAGACGTCGGTGAAGGTCCGGAGCGCGACGCTGACGACGGTGACGTCGAGTATCGACATGATGGCCCCGAGCACGACGACCCCGGCGATCTTCAGCAACGCGCCGTCGAGCTTCTCCGGAGAATCGGGCGACGCGGGCTTCTGCAGGTCGGTCATGGTTCTCCAAGTCGATGAGAAGGAGCTGTGCGGCACGACGGACAGAGCTGCGTCGCCCATGGCAGTGACGATCCGGAACGAGAGTAACCGGCCGGTAGGTCTGTACTCAATCGACAAATCGGACACATCCGCAGGTCGACTATGACAAGGGCCACATCACGCGGGCAGGCATGATCGTTCCATGACCACACACGGCGGCGTCGAGGCAGGCAGAGTCGTTCTACTCCGGCACGGCGAGACCGAATGGGCTCTGGCCGGCAAGCACACCGGTAACACCGACGTCCCCCTCACCAGCGTCGGCGAGCAACAGGCCGTCGAGGCCGGATCGCTGCTCCGATTACTGAACCTGCGCGATCCTCTGGTGATCACGAGCCCGCGAGAGCGCGCACGTCGAACCGCCGAGCTCGCAGGCCTGGAGGTCGATCGGGAGTGGGATGCGTTGTCGGAGTGGGACTACGGAGAATACGAAGGCATCACGTCGACGCAGATCCACGAAACTGTGCCGCACTGGACCGTCTGGACGCATCCATGTCCGGGTGGTGAGTCCATCGGTGACATCGCCGTACGCGTCGACATGGTGCTCTCGGTCGTCCTGCCGCTGTTGAGCGGCCGCGACGTCGTGTTGGTCGGTCACGGCCACTTCTCGCGCGCACTGATCGCCGGCTGGACCGAGGCCCCCATCACCGAGGGCAAACGCTTCGCCCTCTCGCCCGCCGCGTACTCGTTGCTCGGCTTCGAGCATTCGTTCCGCCAGCTCGTCGCGCACAACGTGCACCCGTCGATCCTCACCGCCGCCACGGCACCGAAAGGAAACCCAGGATGATTCGCCGCGCCACCGAGGCCGATGTTCCCGCCGTCACCGCTCTCGTGCACGAACTCGCCGCCTACGAGAAGTCGTCCTCGCTGTGCACCGTTCGAGACGAGCAGCTTCGCGCCGCTCTGTTCGGAGCGCAGCCGTCGGTGTTCGCACACGGCGCCGAGCACGAGGGGACGGTGGTGGGATGCGCGTTGTGGTTCCTGAACTTCTCCACGTGGGACGGAGTCAACGGAATCTATCTGGAGGATCTCTACGTGCAACCCGCCGCGCGGGGAGAAGGCTTCGGAACTGCACTGCTCGCCGCATTGGCCGCCGAATGCGTCGACCGGCAGTACACGCGGTTGGCCTGGTCGGTTCTGGACTGGAACACCCCGTCGATCGGCTTCTACCGGTCGCTCGGGGCAGAGCCACAGGACGAATGGACGAACGTTCCGCCTGACCGAGGATGCATTGTCCGAGTTGGCCATCCAGGGGCGTTGAACGACTACGTCAGCGGAGGTCGTCGTCGACGTCACTGTATTCGGCGGCCATCCACCGAGAGGACGGCGGGCTGAACAGCAAGACGAGCACGCCGACGACCACGACTCCTAGGGCGACGCCGTAGACGGTCTGGTGCGATCCGGTCAACAGCGACCACACGACGGGCAGCAGCAGGAGCTGTACGACGGTGGCGATGGATCGTCCCCAGCGTTTTCCGAGGATCAGGGCGACGCCTGCGGCTCCGACTCCGATGCCCAGGACACCGAACCACCCGGCGGTGCCGTACCCGTTGGCCACTGCGTTCTCTCCCTCTCCGGAGAACGCTCGGACGAGTAGGACGATCGCGGCCACCAACGACGCCACGCCCTGCGCCGCGACGAGCGCCCCGGCGGATCGAAACGTGGCCGGCGGGGTGAGGTTCTCGGGTGAGGTGGACACGCGACCAGCCTAGGCAACCGGGAGTGGAGCCTGCGGAACGACCCAGGGGCGGGAGTGGAGCTTGCGGAACGACCCAGGTGACCGGAGTGGAGCCTGCGGAACGACCCAGGTGACCGGAGTGGAGCTTGCGGAACGACCCAGGTGACCGGAGTGGAGCGTGCGGAACGACCCGGTTAGTGTCATTGCTCGTGCGTGCGCTGCTGATCGTCAATCCCAATGCGACTTCTACGACTGCTGCGGCTCGGGATCTGTTGGCTCATGCGTTGTCGAGTCGGGTGCGGGTGACGGTTGCGCAGACGACTCATCGTGATCATGCGTCGGAGCTGGCTCGGGGTGCCCGTGAGGACGGGATGGGGTTGGTGATCGTTCACGGTGGTGACGGGACGGTCAACGAGGTGATCAACGGTTTGCTCGGGGTGCCGTTGCCGACGTCGATGCAGGCGGTGACGATCGGTGCGATTCCGCCGATCGCGGTCGTTCCTGGCGGTAGTGCGAATGTGTTCGCTCGTTCGTTGGGTATCGAGGCCGATCCGGTGGCGGCGACGAATCAGTTGATCGGGCTGCTCGATGCACGGGCGCGGCGGACGATCGGGTTGGGGCATTGCGACAATCGCTGGTTCACCTTCAACGCGGGTATGGGTCTGGATGCCGATGTGTGTCGGGCGATCGATGCCGGCCGTAAGGACGGCAAGCCGGTGTCTGCGACGCGGTATCTGGGGTCGGCTGTGCAGGAGTTCTTCAAGCACAAGCGGCAGCCGGCTCGGTTGACGGTGGAGGTTCCGGGTCGGGATCCGTTCGAGGGAGTCCACTATGCGTTCGTGTCGAATTCGAGTCCGTGGACTTATTTGAACCAGAGGCCGGTGCACACCAATCCGGGTACCGGTTTCGATTCGGGTCTCGGAGTGTTCGGTATGCGCTCGACTGCGTTGTTCCCGACGTTGCGGGTCTCTCGCCAGCTGCTTGCCAAAGGCGCAGAACCGAAGTCTCGCAAGCTGATTCGCATTGACGATGTACCGAGCGTCCGAATTTCCTCGGCAGAACCGGTCGGTTTGCAGATGGACGGCGACTACCTGGGCGAACGCACCGAGGCCGAGTTCTTCTCCACTCCCGACGCGCTGCAGGTGGTTGCGCCGAGCATGTGAGGGCGGCGTGTGCCGAGCCACACTGAGGCGCAGAGCGCACTTTCTGTGAAATCACGAGCGAAATCTGTTCACTCGGGGTACAAAGGAGCGCAGAAGGCTAAAGCGAGCCTAACAGAGTGAGCTTGACCACGGTCACGCGCGTACCCCTTGACTTCACCTGAGTTCGTGAAAGCATTCACAAGCAACAGTGCGGAAACATTGGTTACCCACTCGTGAACAGAAGAGAAACGAAACGGCGCTACGGCGCCCGGTAAGGAGCAGAGGATGGACTGGCGCCACAAGGCTATTTGTCGCGATGAAGATCCGGAACTATTTTTCCCGGTGGGAAACAGTGGTCCGGCGCTCGCGCAGATCGCCGATGCCAAAGTCGTCTGTACTCGGTGCCCCGTCACCGCTGAATGCCTGTCCTGGGCACTCGAATCCGGCCAGGACGCAGGAGTATGGGGCGCAATGAGTGAAGACGAGCGCCGTGCACTCAAGCGACGCAACGCACGTACGCGCGCACGCAGCTCCGTCTAGGACGCGAAACCAGCACACGCTCGAGGCCCGGTATCCGCTGTAGCGGATACCGGGCTTTCTGCGTTCCACGGGCCTCCAGCGTCCCTCTGGCGGTCGAAGAGCCCGTTACGCACTGTTCACCGAACGTGCATCAGGGCCTGGGCACACGCCGTCCCAGAGGAACCCTCAGCATCGCGTCGGTTCCCCCACCCGCCGCGGGATGCAGACCCAGCGATCCGTTCAGCTCCACCGAGACCAGAGTGCGCACGATCTGCAGTCCGAGGCCGTCCGAACGTTCCAGAGAGAACCCGGTGGGCAGACCGCGCCCGTCGTCGTGGATGACCACATCCAGCCATTTCGCGGACCGGTCGGCTCCGATTCGGACGACACCGGCCGACCCGGCGTCGAATCCATGCTCCATCGCGTTCTGCACCAGCTCTGTGAGCACCATCACCAAGGGCGTCGCGCGTTCGGCCGAGAAGACTCCGAGTTTGCCCTCGCGCACCACTCGCACCCTCGGATTGACCGTGGCTATATCCAGCATGATCGGCACCAATCGATCGACGATCTCGTCGAGGTCCACTTCCTCGTCCACCGACATCGACAGCATTTCGTGCACGAGTGCAATGGACGTGACTCGACGGACCGACTCGGACAACGCCGTGCGCGCTTCCTCGTTCTCGAGTCGGCGTGACTGAAGTCGGAGCAGCGCCGCCACCGTCTGCAAGTTGTTCTTCACCCGATGGTGGATCTCCCGGATGGTCGCGTCCTTGCTGAGCAGAGCACGATCGCGGCGCTTGACCTCGGTGACGTCGCGGATCAACACGGCCGCCCCGGCAGACCTTCCGCGCGGCTGCAGGGCCAGCGTGCGCACGAGAACTGTGGCACCGCGGGCATCGACCTCCATCCGATGTCCCACGTTGCCGTTGAGCGACGACCTGATGTGATCGGCCACTTCCTGCGAGTCGAAAGGGTCGGTGACCAGCGACCGCGTGACCGACGCCAGATCCCGGCCGGACAGCTCGGTCGTCAATCCCATCCGGTGGTACGCCGAGAGGGCGTTGGGACTGGCGTAGTCCACCAGCCCCTCGGTGTCGACGCGAATGAATCCGTCGCCTGCACGGGGGGACGAGTTCACATCGGTGCGCTCTTCGGGGGTGGGAAACGTGCCTTCGCTGATCATCAGACACAGGTCGTCGGCGCATTCTCGATACGCCACCTCGAGGGCGCTCGGCGGTCGAAGCTGCGCGGGATTGGTATCGCGGGTCAGCACCGCGATGACGTGCTCTCCGCAACGCACCGGGATGCTCTCGGTTCGCGTCACCACGCCTCCGTGCACGATCTTCCGCTGCTGCAGCGCGACCATCACATCGGGGTGCTCGGATTCGGAGATCGTCGTTCCCACGATGTCGTGAGTGAAGACCGTGGGCGCGGTCGTCGGCCGGCACTGGGCCACACACAGCACGTCGGCAGTCCCACTGGAGACGTCGTCCGTGCCGACCCACAGCAGCACATCGGCGAACGAGAGGTCGGCCAGCAGCTGCCACTCGCCTACGACGCGTTGGAGATGGTCCACCGCAACACCGGGGAGGTCGGTGTGCTCGGCCAGAAGGTCACTGAGGGTCGACACGAGATCTCACGTGATCGTTGCTCAGGACACGACGGCGATGAGGTCGCCCTGCTGAATGACGTCGCCCACCGCGACGTCCACCGACGTGACCGTCCCTGCGGTCTCGGCCAGCACCGGAATTTCCATCTTCATCGATTCCAGGATCACGAGGGTGTCACCGACCTCGACGGCATCGCCTCGCGCCACGACCACCTGAAACACAGTGGACACCATTTCCGCGCGAACGTCCTCGGACATCGGCGAACCCCTCTCTCACGTCACCACGAACTGCGCTGGACACCCATATGAGACCAGGCCCGTCACAGTAAGCCAATCACACGTGGGAGACTGTAGTGAACAAACGAGAGGAGCCCATCATGGGAAAGCGTGGACGTAAGAAGCGTGCTCGTAAGGGCAACAAGGCCAACCACGGCAAACGTCCCAACAGCTGACGGTTTGCCACAAGCCGCGAGGGGCCGAGAAGCGACTGCTTCTCGGCCCCTCGTCGTTTGTGAGTAGGAACTGCGACTACTCGGAGTCCGTCTGGCGGATCAGCACGGTTCGTCGAATTTCGACGCTGAGTCGTTCGCGCAACCCGGCCGGTGCCTGGTCTCCCCCGCACTTGCGTGAGATCAGCCGCTTGACCTTCTCTTCGATTCCGTAGGCCTCGAAGCACGATCCGCATTCGTCGATGTGCTTCTGCAGACGGGATCGGCTCGCTTCGTCGCATTCGTTGTCGAGCATCACCCACACGTCCGCGATCACCGCCGAGCAGTCGAGGCGCTCGAACTGTGCGTCGCCGTCGTTCCCGCCGTCGATCTTTCCGGTGCCCGTCACTGGACTACCTCCTGCTCGTGCCGGTCGACTGCGCCGTCCCGGTTGAAACCACGCTCGCGTGCAACCCCTGCCAGCAGGCCCCGCAGCTGCTTGCGTCCGCGGTGCAGACGCGACATCACCGTGCCGATGGGAGTGCCCATGATCTCGGCGATCTCCTTGTACGGGAACCCCTCGACGTCGGCGTAGTAGACAGCCATCCGAAATTCTTCGGGAAGAGACTGCAGCGCCGCCTTGATGTCGTCGTCCGGCAACGCGTCCAGAGCCTCGACCTCGGCGGAACGCAGCCCCGTCGACGTGTGTTCGGCGGTGGCGGCGAGCTGCCAGTCACTGATCTCGTCGGTCGGGTACTGAGCGGGCTGACGCTGCTTCTTGCGGTAGGAGTTGATGTAGGTGTTGGTGAGAATTCGGTACAGCCACGCCTTGAGGTTCGTGCCCTCACGGAACGACCGGAAAGCCGAGTAGGCCTTCACGAACGTCTCCTGAACCAGATCCTCGGCGTCGGCGGGGTTGCGCGTCATACGCAGAGCTGCGCCGTAGAGCTGATCGAGCATCGGCAGCGCGTCGCGCTCGAAGCGCTCGGTCAACTGCGCCTCGGTCTCGGCAGCTCTGCGCTCCGCGATCGCCTTCTCGTCGTCCACGTCAGCGACGGGATTGCTGGCTTCTGTCACGCTGATCCCTTCGATAGCTTCCACCGCCCAGGCTACCGCGCCCGAAGTCGACTTCTGCGAAGAGATCACCCCCTTCAGCGCGAGGGGACGTCCCGCGGTCAGCACTGCCATTCGTCATTCCTTCCACCTGCATTCGTATCTGTTGTTGCAACACGGCGTCGTGCCGCCGTGTTCCCGCCCGATCGCTAGAGTCCCGTGAATGGCTGCGTCCACACCTGCTCTCGCGCTGCTCACCGCACGAAAAGTGGCGCACACCGTGCATTCGTACGACCACGACGCACGGGCGCAGTCCTACGGCGAGGAGGCGGCACAGATACTCGTCGAACGACTCGGCGTTCGGCCCGAACAGGTCTTCAAGACTCTCGTCGTCGAACGAGCGGATCGCTCGCTGGCGGTGGCGATCGTCCCGGTGACGACGACGCTCTCGCTCAAGGCCGCGGCCGCCGCGCTGTCCACCAGAAAGATCACGATGGCCGACAGGACTGCCGCCGAGCGCTCCTCCGGGTACGTCTTCGGCGGTATCTCACCTCTCGGCCAACGCAAATCCCTGCCCACCGTGATCGACGTCTCGGCCCTCGGTTTCGAGACGATTCTGTGCAGTGGAGGTCGGCGCGGACTCGAGATCGAACTCGCACCGGCCGATCTCGTCCGGCTCACAGCCGCTACATCCGCGCCCATCGCCGCGCGCTGATCCCGAATGAGAGAAGATGGACGGGTGAGCAATTGGACAGCCCCCGCCGCCGTCACACCCGTCGACGCGATAGTCACTCTGCCCGGATCGAAGTCGATCACCAATCGCGCACTGATCATCGCCTCGCTCGCCACCGGCTCGTCGACGATCACCGGTGCCCTGCGCAGCCGTGACACCGATCTCATGATCGACGCCCTGACAACCTTGGGCATCGATATCGAGGCCGCGGAGGACGACAGGACGTCGTTGCGGGTGACTCCGGCACCGCTGCACGGCGGAGCCGTCGACTGCGGGCTGGCAGGTACCGTCATGCGCTTCGTGCCACCCCTGGCTGCGCTCGCCGCAGGCGAAGTGTCGTTCGACGGCGACGAGCAGGCACGTATCCGACCGCTCGACACGATCCTCGACGCTCTGCGCGCGGTGGGGGCCGAGATCGACGGCAGCGCGCTGCCGTTCACGATGCGTGGCACCGGTTCGCTGCGCGGCGGATCGGTCGAGATCGACGCCTCGGGCTCTTCGCAGTTCGTCTCCGGTCTGATGCTCTCCGCTGCGGCCTTCGACGAGGGAATCGAAATCCACCACATCGGCAAGCCCGTTCCGTCGATGCCGCACATCGACATGACCGTGGAGATGTTGCGGCGTGCGGGCGTGCGAGTCGATACCCCCGAGTCCGGTGGTGACGCGAACACCTGGCGGGTGCACCCAGGCCCGGTCGCGCCGATCGACTGGACCATCGAGCCGGACCTGTCCAACGCCACCCCCTTCCTTGCTGCAGCGGTGGTGACGAAAGGCAGAGTGCGCGTGCCGAATTGGCCCGAATCGACCACTCAGCCCGGCGATGCATTCCGCGAGATACTCACCCTGATGGGCGCTCGAGTCGACCTGACCGCAGGCATCCTGACCGTCGAGGGCCCGGATACGTTGCGCGGCATCGATTTCGATCTCCACGATATCGGCGAACTGACCCCTACGGTCGCGGCGCTCGCCGCACTGGCCGAGGGGCCGTCGATTCTGCGTGGAATCGCCCATCTACGTGGCCACGAGACCGACCGACTCGCTGCACTGACAACCGAGATCGTCCGACTCGGCGGACGCGCCGTCGAGACCGACGACGGCATCCGAATCGATCCGGCACCGCTGCACGCAGGCGTCTGGCACTCCTACGCCGACCACCGCATGGCGACCGCAGGCGCGATCGTCGGCTTGCGGGTACCCGGGGTCGAGGTGGACGACATCGGCACCACCGCCAAGACGCTCCCCGGTTTCGAAACGCTGTGGGACGCAATGCTGTCCGCACCGACACCGAGCGGGGTCGGCTCCTGACCGCGCGCCGGTACGACGAGTCCGACGTTCGGATCCGACCGGGCAAGAGTTCGCGACCACGGACCAAGACTCGACCCGAGCACAACGACGCAGAAGCAGGCATGGTCGTGTCCGTCGACCGCGGCCGCTGGGGATGCGTGCTCGACGGTGACCCGGCACGGCCGGTCGTGACGATGCGCGCCCGCGAGCTGGGCCGAACTCCGATCGTGGTGGGAGACGAGGTCGGTATCGTCGGAGATCTGTCGGGCAAGGTCGACACTCTGGCTCGCATCGTGCGCGTGGCCGAGCGGCGGACGGTGTTGCGTCGCACCGCGGACGACACCGACCCGTTCGAGCGCGTCGTGGTGGCCAATGCCGACCGGCTGCTCATCGTCGCCGCGCTCGCCGATCCACCTCCTCGCACCGGCTTCGTCGAACGAGCACTCGTGGCGGCGTACGTCGGCGGACTCGAACCCGTTCTGTGCCTGACCAAGAGCGATCTGGCCGACCCCGAAGAATTCACCGCCGCCTTTTCCGATCTCGACGTACCGGTGGTGCTGGCGGGCCAGTCCGAGGACCTCACGGAGCTGACCTCGATGCTGACGAACTCGGTGACCGCGCTCATCGGACACTCGGGCGTCGGAAAGTCCACGCTCGTCAACCGGCTGGTGCCCGACGCCTATCGCGCCACGGGGGTGGTTTCGGGCGTCGGCAAGGGCCGCCACACCTCGACACAGTCGGTGGCGCTACCGCTTCCCGGCGGCGGCTGGGTGGTGGATACTCCCGGGATCCGGTCGTTCGGACTGGCGCACATCTCCCCCGAAAACGTCGTCGCAGCGTTCTCCGACCTGGCCGACACGATCGAGAACTGCCCCCGAGGATGCACGCACCTCGGCCCGCCCGCCGATCCCGAGTGCGCCCTCGACTCCCTCACCGGAGACGCAGCTCGACGTGTTGCTGCGGTGCGCCTCCTGCTCGAAGCCGTTCGAACGAACGAAGCCTGGTAGCAACCACCCGCTCGGGGTCGGTTGCCACCAGGCTCCAATTCGGTGCAGGACTTACGCGGCCTTACCGACCAGCCTGCGAATTCCCTTGCGCTTCTTCGTTTCTGCGATGGCGGTGCGCAAACCACGACGCTTGCCGGTTTCGGGATCGACGGTGAACAGGCCCGCCGGCGCGTCGGCCCACCTACGCTCGGACGCAGTCTCGGGGGCGTCGTCGCTGGTCGCCCTCAGGTACTTGTTCGGCAGCGACAGCTTCGCGATGGTTCTCCAGGACAGGAAGTACTGGTGAACGATCGAACCGGTCGTGTACGGCAGGTCGTACTTCTCCGCCAGTTCGAGCACCCGAACCTTGATCTCCCGCAGGCGGTTGCTGGGGAGGTCCGGGAACAGGTGGTGCTCGATCTGGTAGCAGAGGTTGCCGCTCATGAACTCCATGACGGGACCGGCATTGAAGTTCGCGCTGCCGAGCATCTGACGCAGGTACCACTGCCCCTGCGTCTCACCCTCCATGTCGGACTTGGTGAACTTCTCCGCACCGTCCGGGAAGTGGCCACAGAAGATGACGGTGTTGGTCCACACGTTGCGGATCATGTTGGCGACGATGTTCGCCGTCAACGTGCTCTTCCAGGCAGGTCCGGTCAGCAACGGGTGCAGGATGTAGTCCTTGCCGATCTGCTTGCCGACCTTCTCGAGCACCTCGCGCCGCTTCTGCTCGAATTCCTCGCGGGGCACTCGACCCTTGGCGACCTTGCCCAGTTCGAGGTGCTGAAGCGCCACTCCGTACTCGAAGAACAACTGCAGCAGCAGGTTGTAGACGGGGTTGCCGATGTTGAAGGGCTTCCACCGCTGATCGCGGGTGACGCGGAGCAGACCGTAGCCGACGTCGTCGTCCATGCCGAGCACGTTGGTGTACTTGTGGTGGATGTAGTTGTGCGTCTGCTTCCAGTGAGCCGACGGGCCCGTGTTGTCCCACTCCCACGACGTGGAGTGGATCTCCGGGTCGTTCATCCAGTCCCACTGGCCGTGCATGACGTTGTGGCCGAGCTCCATGTTCTCGATGATCTTCGCGACCCCGAGCATGGCGGTGCCGACCAGCCAAGCGGGACGCTTGCGGCTGGCGAAAAGCACGGCCCGGCCACCGATGTCGAGGGATCGCTGCAGGCGGATCGTGTTCTTGACGTACCGGGCATCGCGTTCGCCGCGGGACGCTTCGATGTCACGTCGGATGGAGTCGAGCTCGTGGCCCAACGCCTCGATGTCGGCATCGGTCAGATGCGCGTATTCTTTGACGTCCGTAATCGCCATGGGATACAACCTCCTGGCAGTCGTGAACACACAGCTCGCGTTATCAGGCCATGTGCAATTCCATCACCTACCGTATCGTAAGTTACGGTTCCGTAGGTTAGTGGCCGAAATCTGTGTGACGATTCACAACGAAACGCGGTCACCCGAGCGACGCAGGCTCTTGGCCTGACGCTTGGCTTCCTTCTTGGCGTTGCGCAAGCTCACGCGTGCCTCTTGCATTGCCGAACGCAGACCTCGGCGCTGCCCGGTGAGCGGATCGATTCGAAGCGCGTGGACGGTAGGCGAATCGCCCTCCCGCCATCGTCGCTCGGACGACGTCTCGGGAGCGTTGTCGGACGTGGCGCGCAGCCACGAGTCGGGCAGCGACAGCTTGTGGATGGTCCGCAGCGCCAGCAAGTACTGCTTGCCGAGTGATCCTGTGGTGTACGGCAGATCGTACTTCTCGCACAGAGCGTGCACCTTCTCGGCGATCTCCGAGTACCTGTTGCTCGGCAGATCCGGGAACATGTGGTGCTCGATCTGGTAGCAGAGGTTGCCGCTCATGAAGGCCATGACCGGACCGGCCTCGAAATTGGCACTACCCAGCATCTGACGCAGGTACCACTCGGGGCGTGTCTCGGTCTCGAACTGCCCGATCGTGAACTTCTCGGCGCCGTCGGGGAAGTGACCGCAGAAGATCACCGCGTAGGCCCACAGATTACGGACCAGGTTGGCCGTCGCGTTGGCGGTCAACGTGGACTTCCACGCCGGGCCGGACAGTGCCGGGAACAGGACGAAATCCTTGCCGACCTGCTTGGCGATCTTGCGCGCGAAGGCTCGGCTCGCCGGAGACTTCAGCAGACCCTTCTGGTCCTCGCCGTCCAGCTGCTTCTGCGCGTCGTAATCGTGCAGCGCGATGCCCCACTCGAAGGTGGTGGCCAGCACGATGTTGGCAAGCGGCTGAACGAGATTGATCGGCTTCCACGGCTCGTCGCGGGTCATGCGCAGAATGCCGAAGCCGATGTCGTCGTCCATGCCGACGATGTTGGTGTAGGTGTGGTGCGAGTAGTTGTGGGCTCGCTTCCACTGCTCGGACGGCCCGGTCTGGTCCCACTCCCACGAGGTGGAATGGATCTCCGGATCGTTCATCCAGTCCCATTGCCCGTGCATCACATTGTGACCGAGCTCCATGTTCTCGATGATCTTGGCGACACTGAGCATCGCTGTGCCGGCGATCCACGCCGGCCGATACTTGCTGCCGAGCAGCACCGCGCGGCCGCCGAGCTCCAGCAACCTCTGCAGTCTGATGGTCCGACGGATGTATGCGGCATCGCGCTCGCCACGGCTGTCTTCGACGTCTCGACGAATCGAATCCAGTTCGCGACCGAACGCTTCCATGTCCGCTTCGCTGAGATGAGCGAACTCTTTGATGTCGGTGATGGCCACCGGGTCCTCCAACAGTTGAGTGCAGTGCCCGAAATATCGGGTTTCGACGTGGGCAACCTACGTAAGCGTAACCGAACAGTCTGAGAAGGCAGTGTGCGAGAAACAGACCTACAGTTCCAGTGTGCAGTCGCCCGCAGCTGCGGAAATGCACGTCTGGACGCGGTCGCCCTCGCTGTGTTCCTTACCGGAACGCAGGTCGATCACATGCCCCGAAGTCAACGGCACCACACATGTCTGGCAGATACCCATCCGGCAGCCGAACGGCATCTGAACTCCGACGTTCTCGCCTGCTTCGAGCAGACTGGTCGCGCCGTCGACAGTGGTCTTCTTGTCCGACTTGGAGAACGTGACGGTGCCGCCGGCACCGGAGGTATCGGCGCGCGAGATCTCGAACCGCTCCAGATGAAGCCGGTCCTCGATTCCCTCTCGCTTCCAGGTCTTCTCGATCTCCTCGAGCAGTGCTGCCGGTCCACACGCCCAGGTGTCGCGCGTGCGCCAGTCGGGGTAGAGCTCGTCGAGCGAGGCGAGTGCGAACTTGCCGTCCGATCGTGTCAGCTGCACATGCGAGGTGAAGTTCGGATGCGATTTCTCGAGCGCAGCGATCTCGGCCGCGAACATGACTTCGTCCTCGGTCGGTGCCGAGTGGATGTGCACGGTGTCGGGCATGTCGCCGTGGCGATCCAGGGCCCGCAGCATCGAGATGATCGGGGTGATGCCGCTACCGGCCGTGACGAACAGGATCTTGTTCGGCGGCGGCACGGGCAGCGCGAAATTGCCCTTCGGGGCGGCCAGCCGAACGATGGTCCCCTGCGGCACACCGCCGACCAGATGCGAGGAGAGGAAGCCTTCCGGCATCGCCTTGACGGTGATGGAGATCAGCTTGTCTTCCCAGTTCGGCGGGGAGGTCAACGAGTACGACCGCCAGTGCCATCGCCCGCCGAGGTGCAACCCGATCCCGATGTACTGACCGGGCCGGTAGTCGAAATTGAAGCCCCAACCCGGCTGAATCACCAGGGTCACCGCCGTGGCGGTCTCCTTCTCCACTCGCACGATGCGGCCGCGGAGTTCGCGTGCCGACCACAGAGGATTCGCGAGATGAAGGTAGTCGTCGGGCAACAAGGGGGTGGTGATGCGGGTGAAGGCACCACGCACCATGTTCAGTCTCGGACGCTTGGGGGCCGATACTCCGGCCGCCGGAGCCTCCAGCCACTTCTTCAGATCCATCGGGTGTTCCATCCCCTCGATCGAGATACTGAACCGCTTGCGGTCATCGAGGTTACGCTACCGTAGGTTCGGGTTCGGGAACACCTGTGTCGGTGTGAATCGTGCGCGAACGAACACGACGGAATCACAGCAGTTCGAGCAGAAACGACAACTCTTGCGGGGCGTACCACGCGAGCGTGTGATCCTCGGCATCTCCCAGCACGAACTCCGCATCCTCGTCTCCCATGTCCGCGGCATCGACCGCGGCGACGGCCTTGGCGACCGCCGATTCGGCACCTTCGAGATCGACGTGGACCGACGCGACCTGATCCATCCGCAACGGCTCTTTGAGGCGGACGACGGCGTCGTCCAGATCGGGACGCAGAGTGGGATCGTCGACATCGGCCGCGATCACCGCCCTCCGATACACCACCCCTTCGGCGACTGTCCCGGTGTCGGTCTCGTCGTCGACTGCTGCGGCGATCAAGCGCAGAGAGGCCCGGGCGGCCTCCCCCATCGCCACCTCGGAGAGCTCCTCGTCGTCGCCGGACGAATAGGCCTCACGCAGTCTCGGTGTCACCGCGAAGGCCGTGCGCGAGACCGGGCTGAACTCGCCCTCCGCCGACAGCACTTTCAAGAACTCCAGCGTCGCCGGAACGTAGACACGCATGACAGAAGACCTCACACTCTCGATTCGTTACTCGCGTCGACCAACTCTTCCAGCGCCTCGTGCAGAAGCGCCGTGACGACGTCCACATCGGGCATGGCACCTCGATCTGCATTGAGCCCGAAGAACACGTAGCCGTCGTAGGACGTCAGCCCGATGCTCATCGCCTGGTTCTCGAACAGCGGCGACACCGGATACATCTCGAGCATGCGCGCACCGCCCACATACAGCGGGAACTGTGGTCCGGGGGCATTGGTGACGATCAGATTGAACACCCGCTGGGACAGCCGACTACCCGCTCGCGCGCCCATCGCGTGCAGGCTCGCAGGCGCGAATCCGGAGATGCGCATCAAGGTCTGAGCGGTGACGCCGCGACTCTGCTTGGAGTGGGCCTCGGTGGCGTGCGCAATGTGCGAGAGCCGCACCACGGCATTGGATTCACCGACGGGCAGGTCGACTAGAAACGACGAGACCTCGCTGCGATCTTCCTCCGTCGCATCGATCGGCCGATCGGCCGCATCTCCGAAACCGACCCGATCGACCGAGACGTACACCGACATGGGCACCATGGCCCGCACCGTGGAGGACGCCGTGACGGGCTCGCCTCGGGAGAGCAACCAATTGCGCAGTGCCCCGGTGACGACAGCGAGCACCACGTCGTTGATCGAGCAGCCGAACCTGTTGTGCACTCTGCGATAGTCGGCGAGCTCGGTCTTGGCCACCGCGAATCTGCGGTTTCGCGAGATCGGGGCGTTCAGCGGACTCGACGGCGCGCTCTGGGTCGCGGTGCGCAGCACGGCCGCGACCTTCGCTGCGGCCCGCAGGGCCCCACCCGCGACACCGGCAGCGCCGTGGACCGCGCCGCGCAGTGCCTCGACGCTCTCCCCCGGACGTACCACCAAGTCGGTGAGAGCATCGATGACCAACGCCGAATCCTTGGGCTCGCGCGCGGGCATCCAGAGTTCCTCGGCCATCGGCGGCGGATTCTTGCTGGCATCGAGTATGACCTGACCGATGTCGAGCGCGTGTTCACCGTCGACCAGCGCCGAGTGAGACTTGGTGAAGACGGCGAAACGATTCTTCGACAACCCCTCGACCAGGTACATCTCCCACAGCGGACGGGTGCGATCGAGTGGGCGCGAGGTCAGCCGCGCGATCAGATCGTGCAGCTGATCGTCCGAACCCGGCTTGGGTAGTGCCGAACGGCGGATGTGGTAGGTGATGTCGAAATCCGCGTCGTCGACCCACACCGGCCTGGCCAGCCCGAAGGCGACCTCACGCACCTTCTGCCGGTACCGGGGAACCAATGCCAGGCGTTGCTCGACCAACGACAGCAGACGGTCGTAGCTGAATCCACTGCGCGGAGTCCGGAAGATGGCGAGCGACCCGAGGTGCATCGGGCTGCTACTGGCCTCGAGAAAATAGAACGACGCATCCTGCGCTGTCAGCCTGGTCGCCATCGCGTGTTCCAGTCCCCGTCCTCGCGTGAAGTACGCGCCGATTCCTGTGGCCGAGCGCGCAGTGTGCTCGAACCTAGAGTACGTGGCGGACGAATGTCGCTCTCGGGGTCGTTCGAGGACCGTGTCGCGTGTTGTTCCCGGGTTTCGACGGGAACCGAACGCGCGCTCGGACCGTCAATGTCGGTGTGAGCGTCATCGAATCGAACGACCCGCCGCACATCGCGGACACCTCGGCCCCGGGCTCGCAACTCCGCGCCGAACATCATTGCTTTCTCTCGCGTGCCGCTCCGTTCGAGCCGCCGCTCAGCTCCGGTGCCGTGCACACGTGGGATCCAGCGGCGATCACCGATTCGCCGCCCGCCCGACACCGACCCTCCGTGCGCAGCAACCGTTCTCGACGGCGCATCGAGCCTCCCGGCCGGCCGACGGTGCCCGCCGATGCGCGCTCGAGTGCCGACCGGGCGATGCGCATGATGATCGAGGTGATCGATCGTCGACGCAGCGCAGACCAGCTGTCGCCGTTGTTCACCGCCTCGATGATCGACCTGGTGCGGACCATAGTGCGAAACCCACCGCCAGGAAGGCGACTCGGTTTCGCCGCAGTGCGTCGAGTGCATGTGGCGTATCAGTCGGATGTCTCGGCGGAGATCTTCGGCTCGTACACTCGCGGCCCACGTATGTTCGCCTTCGCGGGCCGAATCGAGCTC
The DNA here is from genome assembly GCF_002259095.1 of Rhodococcus sp. 05-2254-2. Classification (NCBI taxonomy): domain Bacteria; kingdom Bacillati; phylum Actinomycetota; class Actinomycetes; order Mycobacteriales; family Nocardiaceae; genus Rhodococcus; species Rhodococcus sp. 05-2254-2. The sequence continues at coordinate 505,940 of NZ_NOZJ01000019.1, forward strand.
GCCATCGACCCGCGCCGCCCCGGGTGGACGGTCACGTCGTTGCGAGTGGGGTGAGGGTCGCGTCGCCCCGCGGCGACGCGACCGTCGTGTACTACCTCTTGCGCTTGGAGCGAGCTGCCTTCTTGGGGGCCTTGCTCTGAGTTCTCGCCGCCTCGCGACGCTCGCGGCGGGTGCCCTCGGCCGCGGACTCGCTGCCGGTCGGGGTCGGCCCGGATCGACGAACGGCAGTGCCGCCGCCCTCGGCCGGACCGGAGAAGGTCAGTCTCTGGTCTTCCTGCTCGTCGAGACCCTTCGCCCGCAGCGCCGAGGGCACCGCAGGAGCAGTAGGTGCCGGAGCGGTGGGTGCGGGAGCCGTCGGTGCAGGTGCCGTCGGTGCAGGTGCCGTCGGTGCAGGTGCTGCGGCGGGTGTCGCTGCCGGGCGGCCGGAGCCCACCGGAGAGGACAGTCCAGGAGCCACTGCGAGACCTGCAGAGGCTGCCGGACCTGCCGGAGCCGGTGTGGCCTCGACCTGCAGGTTGAACAGGAAGCCGACCGACTCCTCCTTCAGGCCGTCGAGCATGCCCTGGAACATGTCGTAGCCCTCACGCTGGTATTCGACCAGCGGGTCGCGCTGCGCCATCGCGCGCAGGCCGATGCCTTCCTTGAGGTAGTCCATCTCGTAGAGGTGCTCGCGCCACTTGCGGTCGAGAACCGACAGCAGAACTCGACGCTCGAGTTCGCGCATTCCGTTCTCGCCGGCGATACCGTCGATCTCGGCCTCGCGCTTGGCGTACGCCGATCGCGCGTCCTCGAGCAGCGCCTCACGCAATTCGTCGCGGGTCAGGTCGCCCTTCTCGCCGTCCTCGTTCTCGCCGGAGAGGACCTTGTGGTCGATTCCCACCGGGTAGAGAGTCTTCAGCGCGGTCCAGAGCTGTTCCAGATCCCAGTCCTCGACGTAGCCCTCGACGGTGGCACCGTCGACGTAGGCGGTGATCACGTCGGTGATCATGCCCTCGACCTGGCCCTCCATGTCCGCACCTTCGAGGATGCGGCGGCGCTCCTCGTAGATGACGGTGCGCTGCTGGTTCATCACCTCGTCGTACTTGAGAACGTTCTTGCGGATCTCGAAGTTCTGCTGCTCCACCTGCGTCTGAGCACTCTTGATGGCCTTGGACACCATCTTGGCTTCGATCGGGACGTCGTCGGGCAGGTTGAGCCGAGTCATGATCGATTCGAGTGCGCCGCCGTTGAATCGACGCATCAACTCGTCGCCGAGAGAGAGGTAGAAACGCGATTCGCCCGGGTCACCCTGACGACCGGAGCGGCCTCGCAGCTGGTTGTCGATGCGGCGCGAATCGTGCCGTTCGGTACCGAGGACGTACAGCCCACCGGCCTCGCGCACGGTATCGGCATCGGCCTTGACCTGCGCCTTGACCTCTTCCAGCGCAGGCTCCCAGGCGGCCTCGTATTCCTCGGGGGTCTCGACCGGGTCCAAGCCCTGCTTCCGGAGCTTCAGGTCGGCGAGGATGTCCGGGTTGCCGCCGAGCACGACGTCGGTACCACGTCCGGCCATGTTGGTCGCGACGGTCACCGCGCCCTGCCGGCCCGCCTCGGCGATGATCGTCGCTTCCTGCTCGTGGAACTTCGCGTTCAACACGTTGTGTGCGACGCCGCGCTTGGTGAACTGCTTCGACAGGTACTCCGAGCGCTCGACGCTCGTCGTGCCGATGAGGACCGGCTGGCCCTTGCCGTGCCGCTCGACGACGTCGTCGACGACCGCGTCGAACTTGGCCTCTTCGGTCTTGTAGATCAGGTCGCCGTTGTCCACTCGAACCATCGGACGGTTCGTCGGAATCGGAATGACGCCCAGACCGTAGATCTGGTGGAGCTCGGCGGCCTCGGTCTCGGCGGTACCGGTCATGCCGGAGAGCTTGTCGTAGAGGCGGAAGTAGTTCTGCAGCGTGATCGTGGCCAGAGTCTGGTTCTCGGCCTTGATCTCCACCTTCTCCTTGGCCTCGATCGCCTGGTGCATGCCCTCGTTGTAGCGGCGTCCCACCAGGATGCGGCCGGTGAACTCGTCGACGATGATGACCTCGCCGTCGCGAACGATGTAGTCCTTGTCCTTGGTGTAGAGCTCTTTGGCCTTGATCGCGTTGTTGAGGTAGTTCACCAGCGGTGAGTTGGCGGCCTCGTACAGATTGTCGATGCCGAGCTGATCCTCGACCAGTTCGACGCCTGCCTCGTGCACACCGATGGTCCGCTTGCGGATGTCGACCTCGTAGTGGGTGTCGACCTTGAGCATCGGCGCGATACGGGCGAACTCTCCGTACCACTTGCTCGACGCGTCGGCCGGTCCCGAGATGATCAGCGGTGTACGGGCCTCGTCGATGAGGATCGAGTCGACCTCGTCGACGACGGCGAAGTTGTGGCCGCGCTGCACCAGGTCGTCGAGCGAGTGCGTCATGTTGTCGCGCAGGTAGTCGAAACCGAACTCGTTGTTGGTGCCGTAAGTGATGTCCGCGGCGTACGCGGCGCGGCGTTCCACCGGGGTCATGCCGGAGAGGATCACGTCGACCGAGAGACCGAGGAAGCGGTGCACGCGGCCCATCCACTCCGAGTCGCGCTTGGCGAGGTAGTCGTTGACCGTCACCACGTGCACACCCTCGCCGGAGATGGCATTGAGGTAAGCCGGGAGAACACACGTCAGTGTCTTGCCCTCACCGGTCTTCATCTCGGCGATGTTGCCGAAGTGCAGAGCGGCACCGCCCATGACCTGTACGTCGAAGTGCCGCTGCGACAGCACTCTCCAGGACGCCTCACGGGCCACGGCGAAGGCCTCGGGCAGGAGCTGATCCAGGGTCTCGCCTGCGGAGTACCGCTCCTTGAACTCCGCGGTCTTGCCGCGCAGTTCGTCGTCGGAGAGGCTCTCGACGTCCGAAGACAGGGTCGAGACGTGGTCGGCGATGCTCTTGAGCCGCTTGACCATGCGACCTTCACCGACACGGAGCAGCTTGGAAAACGACAGCGACGGCACGGGCTTTCTCGTCCTCGATCCTCGGTTCACGGGTACTGGTACTGGTACGAACAACACTGCATACTGCACGAGCTCACGGGTTCTTCACCACGACATCTGCGCGGCGGGTAACCCGAACGCGTCCATGGTAGGCGGTGTCGCTGTGAACCCGGCAGCCCGACTATCGGTCGTCGGAGATCGCCGGTCGGCCATTCGGACAACACCGACACAGCACTGCAGGCCCGACGTGGGGATCGAGTCTCCGGCGTCGAGCCTGCAGCGGTGAAAAGATTTCACGGACGGCGAACGTGTCGAACCGTCCCGATCGGTCCGGTCAGGTGAGTCTGATCAAGCCGTAATCGAAGGCGTGCCGTCGGTACACGACCGAGGGGCGATCGGTTGCGCTGTCGTGGAACAGGAAGAAATCGTGGCCCACGAGTTCCATTTCGTACAGTGCGTCGTCGACGCTCATCGGTGCGGCCGAGTGGGTCTTCGTCCGCACGATGTGCCCCGGGCCGCTCTGGTCGTCCTCGAAGGTGTCGAGTTTCGTGTCGGGGTCGAGTGCCAGCGTGTCGTCCTCGGCGAGTTCGGCAGTGGCCTCGGCAACGGACACGGGCCGCTTCTCGCCGTAGTGAACCTTGCGACGGTCCTTGGTGCGCCGGAGTCTGCTCTCGAGTTTCGACGTCACCGCTTCGAGTGCGGCATAGAAACTGTCGGCGCACGCTTCGGCTCGAACGACCGGGCCCTTGCCCTTCGCGGTGATCTCCACGCGTTGACATGCCTTGGCCTGGCGGCGATTTCGTTCGTGCTGCAGTTCGACGTCGAACAGGTAGATGGAGGGATCGAAGCGCTCGAGGCGAGCCAGTTTCTCGGAGACGTATATCCGGAAGTGATCCGGTATCTCGACGTTGCGGCCCTTGACCACGACGTCCGCATTGCTCTTGGCGGGTTCTTCCGAGGGCTTCTCGTCGAAGAAAACCGAGGCTTGTGAAGGGGTCGTCACGCGTACCTCCCGATATCGGCCACGCCCACTGTTGGACGCGGCAAGTGTGCATGCCGAATGGGGAACCTTCCGGCATCAAAGTCCGGGGCATCACCTCACATCTGGTCCAGTCGGTGCGTGTCCGCGACGTTAGTCGGTCATCGACTCGTGTGCCACCGTTCACCCCGAATTGGTTGTCGGCGTGTCCTTCCCCTCCGCCGTCACGCACTCGCCACCACCAGCGCTCCGGCTACCGGGACTCCGAAATCGGTTAGCACTCTTGCACATTCGGCCAACGTGGCACCGGTGGTGACGACGTCGTCGATCAGCAGAACGGTGAATTCCGCCGATGGCGTCACGCGTGCGTCGGCGTGCGAACGAGCCAGCCCGACGGCCTCGATCCGCCCTGCCACGTTGTGCTGTCGTTGTCCCGCCGACAGTCCGACCGAATCACGTACTCCACCGGTCATGCGGAGCAACTCGGGAACGAGCACACGCTCGGGTGCCAACTGCTCGGCGGCGATTCGAGCGCATCGCAGAACGGGATCGCCTCCACGAGCCCGCGCCGCACGAGCCCGAGAGGGCGCGCAGATCAGAATCAGCGAACTCAGCTCCGGTGGATCGATCTCACCCGCGTCGCGTAGATGTCCGACGGCCTCGGCGAGCGCTCGCCCGAAAGGCCGGGCCACCGACCGCCGACCTCGCTCCTTCAGCGCGATCACACCACTGCGGCGCGGCCCGCTGTACGTACCCAGGGACCAGCAGGGCACACCGGGATCGACTCGTGGCCGAACGGCAACGGGCGGGACGAACAGGGCCAGAGAACACCCTCCGCACCAGTGCTCCCCCGGCACACCGCACCCGGCGCACTCGAGGGGCAGAACCAGATCGAAGAGCGTCCGCATGGATGCGGAGTCTGCCCCGGCCCACCGACAGAGATCTGCGACCGACGTCAGCCGGGCAGAATGGGCACAGCTTTCACGCCGGCCAGACCGGTGACCTCACGCCAGTACCGGTCGCCGACCGGATCGGAGTTGTTGAGGGCGAACACGGCCCGTGCATCGGCCACGTACTCCGTTTCCGGCGAGGCATCGACCGCCAACACCGGGGTGGTCAGGTTGCGTGACGGCAACGGATCCATCCGGGATCCGTCGACGCTCACCTGGACCACCGGGGAGTCGGTCGCGACCCGCGCGATCACGATGGTGTCGCCGGTGCTCCAGTCCAAACTCGTGGCGTCGCTACCGAGTCCGATGGCCACGGCCCTCGGCTCGGTGAGGGAGTACACACCCGAGGGCTCGCGCACCACCGTTGCCACGTACACGACGCCGTCGACGATGAGCGCAGCTCGCACGCCGTCGCGGGCCAGTCGCAGTTCGGTGATCCGGTTGCCGAGTGTCGTGACGGCGGTGGCCTCGACGGGTACCACCGACACCTGGCCGGTGGAGGGATCGCGGGCGGCCCGGATGACGTTGGTGCCGTCGATCACCGCCCAGGCTGCGTTGTCGTCGGCTCCCCAGGTGGGTCGAGTGATCGATTGTCCCTCGGCCACGGGAAACGCGCCGCCGTCGTAGCTGCCGACCATGAGCGTGCTCGACGGCGCAGGGGCGGGCCGTCCGGTGTCCGCAACTCCTGCCACGAGCGTGCCGTCGTTGGACAGGGCCACCGAGCGCAGATTGCGGGCCTGCCCGAAGTACCCGGGAGCGGGCGTGGTCTCCGCCTCGTCGACGCGAAGCAATGTGCCGGACGCGAGTGCGTGCAGTCCGACACCGTCGCCGGTACTGCCCAGCGGATCGAACGAGTCCACGCCTGCGGTCGTCCACCCGTCGGGCTTGGTCGTGTCGATCGGTTGACCGTCGGCGAGCAGCACGTAGGGCCCGGCCACCTCGGCCGAGGCCAGGGTCCAGATCACTTGCGCGGCAAGCAGTTCGCGATCGCGATCACCTTTGTTCTGCAGGCCGCCGAAATCGATTCTGATACCACCGAGTCCCACCCCCACCTGTGAGGTCTGACCATCGGCCTTGGTGATGGGCCCGCGAATACTCACGTCGTCGGACAGTTCGTTGCTCACCGCGGCCGACAGTGCGGACTTGGGGCCGTCGATGAGCAGCTGTACGAGCTGGTTGGCGAGCTGGTCCTGAGATCCGCTGGTCCACCGCACATCGGGCACGAGTACGCCACCGAGCGGATCGACGAAGTAGAGCGATCGCTGCTGATAAGTGTTCAGAAAAGCGGATCGATCGATGACGACACCGGGCGGCAGTTTCGAGATCCGCCACTGACCGTCCACCCGTGCCATCTCGATCGCAGCGTCGAAGGTGTCCGATCCGGCCTGGTACTCGCCGCCCGAGGCCAGCATCCCGGCCGTCGCCGAGCGGATCGTGAACTGCGCGGTATCTGCGGTTCGTGGACCGGACAGGGTGTCGATTCGATCCGCCACGACCGTCCGCGCGCCGTCGTCCCAGGTTCCCGACGCCTCCTCGGTGAGAAACTGCCGGGCGGCCTGGTGTCTGTTGGCCGAGACGGCGCTGGCCTCGAAGAAGTCGTCCAGTAGTCGATCGGGCTCACGTCCCGGCTCGGGGGCCGGGGCGCTGGTGGGAACGGCACCGGCGGTCAGGGTGCCGATGGCCTGGGGGCTGGACGACTCGGGCAGGCTGGCGCAGCCGCCCACGAGGGCGACGACGAGCGCGCACATCGCCAGCACTCGGGTGCGACGGCACGAGAAGATCACGTCGCGGGCTCCGACGTGGCTGTCTTGGCTGCGGTGATCGCGGGAATCGGCTGTCCTTGTGCGAACTTCTTGGTACTGGGTTTGAGGGGCAGTGGGGATCCGATCACCTTGTGCCCGCGCACGAGCGGCAGAGTGAGTCGGAAGCATGCGCCTTCGCCCAGTGCTCCCCACGCCTCGAGCTTACCGTCGTGCAAGCGGGCGTCCTCGACGCTGATCGCCAGCCCCAGGCCGGTGCCCCCGGACCGTCGAACGCGGGAGGGATCCGAGCGCCAGAACCGGTTGAACACCAGCTTCTCTTCGCCTGGCCGCAGACCGACTCCTTGATCGCGCACGACGAATGCGGCTGCGTCGGCGTCCGAGCGCAGCCGCAGCAGGACCGGCTTGCCTTCGCCGTGGTCGAGTGCGTTGGCCAGCAGATTGCGCAGAATCCGTTCCACTCGTCGGGGGTCGACCTCGGCGATGACTGCCGTTTCGGGCATGTCGACGATCACTTCGGTGCCGGTCTCGCGCGCCAGGTGCCGCACGGTCGACACTGCCGCTCGGGCGCACATTCGCAGGTCGAGCTGTTCGGCGGCCAGCTCGGCCACGCCCGCGTCGTGGCGGCTGATCTCGAGCAGGTCGCCGAGCAGGGTCTCGAACCGGTCGAGCTCGTTGACCAGCAGCTCCGAGGATCGCTTGAGTGCAGGCTCGAGGTCGTCGCTGGCGTCGTGGATGAGGTCTGCGGCCATCCGGACGGTGGTCAGCGGGGTGCGCAGTTCGTGGCTGACGTCGGAGGTGAATCGGCGCTGGAGGTTACCGAATTCCTCGAGCTGGGTGATCTGTTTGGACAGACTCTCGGCCATCTCGTTGAAGGACATAGCGAGTCTGGCCATGTCGTCCTCGCCGCGGACCGGCATGCGCTCCTTGAGCCTGCCGTCGGCGAACCGCACCGCGATCCTCGACGCCGAACGAATGGGCAGAACCACCTGACGTGCGACGAGCATCGCGATCGCCGCGAGCAGCACCAGCAGCACCACCGCGCCGATGAACAACGTGCCGCGCACGAGCGAGAGCGTGCGATCCTCGCTGGCCAACGGGAAGATGAGATAGAGCTGCAGGGCCGAGATGTCGGATCCGGTGGGCGATCCCATGATCAGCGCCGAGCCGGAGTACCCGCCGTCACTGTCGGTCACCGTCGCGTACTGCGAGCTGATCAGGCCCTTCTTGACGAAGTCGCGCAGGCTGTTCGGGATCTGATCGACCGGGCCCACCGAGGCCTCCGCGCGGGTGGCGTCGCCTTCCACGATCAGGACCGGATCGAACGATCCCGCAGACCCGGTGGTCGACGCGGCGTCCAGGTCCTGGTTGGTCAGCGCCGCCCTGGCTCGTTCGAGGCGCGTCGCGAGCCCGCTCGAGTCGTCGGCTCCGGCGAGGTTGCCCTCGACGGTGGTCCGTGAGCGGTCGAGTTCCTCGGTGGCTGCGGACAGCTTCGCTTCGAGCAGCCGATCGGTGATCTGAGAGGTCAGCACGACCCCGAGGATGAGGATGACCACCAGGGACAGGGTCAGCGTCGACACGACGACGCGCAGCTGCAGTGATCGACGCCAGGCATGGCCCAGCGACGTACTCAGCGAACGAAACCAACGCAGTACGGGAGAGAACTTGCCGTTGATTCGCCGCCGAGAATGGGAGAAACGGATCACGGCGGTCCGGCCTTGTAGCCGACCCCCCTCACGGTCAACACCACCTCGGGGTTCTCCGGATCCTTCTCGACCTTGGCGCGCAGACGCTGCACGTGCACGTTGACCAACCGGGTGTCGGCCGCGTGGCGGTAGCCCCAGACCTGTTCGAGCAACACCTCTCGGGTGAACACCTGACGTGGCTTGCGCGCCAGTGCCACCAGCAGATCGAATTCGAGCGGGGTGAGGGAGACGAGTTCGTCACCGCGACTGACCTTGTGGGCGGGCACGTCGATGACGATGTCCGCGATGGACAGCAGTTCGGCGGGTTCGTCTTCGGTCCTGCGCAAGCGCGCACGAACACGAGCGACCAGTTCCTTCGGCTTGAAGGGCTTCATGATGTAGTCGTCCGCACCGGACTCCAGACCCAGTACGACATCGACGGTGTCGGTCTTGGCCGTCAGCATGACGATCGGCACGCCCGAGTCGGCACGCAGGACGCGGCAGACGTCGATGCCGTTCATGCCGGGAAGCATCAGATCCAGCAGCACCAGATCCGGCCGGTTCTCGCGCACGGCCGCCAGTGCTTGGGTACCGTCGCCGACCACGAAAGGCTCGAACCCCTCACCGCGCAACACGATGGTGAGCATCTCCGCCAGAGCCGAATCGTCGTCCACAACCAGAATCCGAGGCTTCATGGTCCTATGGTGTCACTTTCCGAACGCCTGATGGCTGATTGAACATGTCGGCGGCGAGTCGATCGGGATCGACGTCGGCGGTGACGACTCGCCACGGTGACACCCAGTGCGAGGCCGCGAGCCTGCCGTACGCAGCCGAGGTTCGGCTCTGCAATGAGCCGTCCCTCTCGTAGGCGTCCCGGGTTCGAGCGACATCCGCAATCTCACGGGCCGCCGCACGCTCGGCGGCGAGCGCCACCGGGACGTCGAGCAGAATCTGGACATCGGGAACGGGCACGGCGAATCGGTCGAATTCGAGCGACCTGATCCATTCGACGGCCTCGCCGTCCGCGGACTGCTCCAGCCGAGCCGCGGTGTAGGCGGCATTGGATGCCACGTACCGATCGAGGAGAACGATGTCGTTGTCCAGGAGCAACTTTCGGATCTCGTCGCCCGCGTCCCGGCGATCGAGCGCGAACAACAGGGCCATCGCGTGCACGCTGCCCGCGGTGTCACCGTGCTCGCCGTGCAACGCCTCGGCCGCCAGATCGGCGTGCACCGACCGGTCGTACCGGGGAAACCCGATGCGCTCGACCGACAGGCCCTGGCGTTCCCACGCCGAAACGAGCCGACGGGCGAGCGTGTTCTTGCCCGCTCCGTCGACTCCTTCGATGACGAACAGTTTTCCCACTGACGGTGCGGTCAGTAGCGGTAGTGCTCGGGCTTGTACGGGCCCTCGACGTCGACGCCGATGTACTCGGCCTGCTCCTTGGTGAGCTTGGTGATCGAGCCGCCGAGCGCTTCGACGTGGATTCGCGCGACCTTCTCGTCCAGGTGCTTGGGCAGGCGGTAGACCTCGTTGTCGTACTCGTCCGGCTTGGTCCACAGCTCGATCTGAGCGATGACCTGGTTGGAGAAGCTGTTGCTCATGACGAACGACGGGTGGCCCGTGGCGTTGCCGAGATTGAGCAGACGCCCCTCGGACAGCACGATGATCGAGTGCCCGTCCTTGAACTGGTACTCGTCGACCTGCGGCTTGATGTTGATCCGCGTGACATCGGGGGCCTTCTCCAGACCGGCCATGTCGATCTCGTTGTCGAAGTGGCCGATGTTGCCCAGGATGGCCTGGTGCTTCATCTTGCGCATGTGCTCGAACGTGATGATCGACAGGTTGCCCGTCGAGGTGATCACGATGTCGGCCTGCTCGATGAACTCCTCGACCGTGCGCACGTCGAAGCCGTCCATGAGCGCCTGCAGGGCGTTGATCGGGTCGGCCTCGGTGACGGTCACACGTGCACCCTGGCCCTTGAGCGCCTCGGCGCAGCCCTTGCCCACGTCGCCGTAGCCACAGACCAGAACGGCCTTGCCACCGATGAGGACGTCGGTGCCGCGGTTGATGCCGTCGATCAGCGAGTGGCGGGTGCCGTACTTGTTGTCGAACTTGCTCTTGGTCACCGAGTCGTTGACGTTGATGGCGGGGAACGTGAGCTCACCCGCAGCTGCGAACTGGTACAGCCGCAGCACGCCGGTGGTGGTCTCCTCGGTGACGCCCTGCACGGACTCGGCAACCTCGGTCCACTTGGACTTCGATGCCTCGAGCGAACGACGCAGCAGGCCGAGGAACACCTTGTACTCGTCCGAATCGTGATCGTCGTCGGTCGGCGGAACCACGCCTGCCTTCTCGAACTGCGCGCCGCGCAGTACCAGCATCGTGGCGTCGCCACCGTCGTCGAGAATCATGTTGGCGGGCTGATCGGGCCAGGTGAGCATCTGCTCCGCCGCCCACCAGTACTCTTCGAGGCTCTCGCCCTTCCACGCGAACACCGGGACGCCCTTGGGCTCCTCGACGGTGCCGTACGGTCCGACGACGACGGCCGCTGCTGCGTGATCCTGGGTGGAGAAGATGTTGCACGACGCCCACCGCACCTCGGCTCCGAGCGCAACCAACGTCTCGATCAGCACCGCGGTCTGCACGGTCATGTGCAGCGATCCCGAAACTCGCGCTCCCTTGAGCGGCTGTACGTCGGCGTATTCGCGACGCAGCGCGATCAGACCGGGCATCTCGTGCTCGGCGAGCCGAATTTCCTTGCGGCCGAATTCCGCGAGGGACAGGTCCGCGACCTTGAAGTCGATTCCACCGCGGTGTTCCACGGTGAGTGCCGATCCTGACGTAACTGAGGTCGTCATCTTGCCTCTCCTGTTGACTGAGTGTCTGCCGTCCAGGCTATCGGGTCCGCACGCTTCGGGCTCCGACTGCCCGGAAGTGCAGAGGTGGAGCCTGTCGCCGGCGACCGATTGTCGAGAACCCGCGCTATCCGTTTCGTCCGGCTCGCGCCAGGATTCGAGCCCGTTTGCGGGGCAGGATGTTCGCTCGGGTGATATCTCCCTGGTAGTGCGCCAGTACCCGCGGATCCATGACCCGACGCCACAGCGGCGGAATTGCGGCGAGCATCACCATCGAGGCGTAGCCGGCAGGGAGCTGCGGAGCATCGTCGCAAGAGAGCAGGGTCTGGTAACGCTTGCCTGGATTGGCGTGGTGGTCGCTGTGTCGCTGCAAGTGGTACAGAAATATGTTGGTGCAGATCCTGTCGCTGTTCCAGCTGTGGCGGGGCGAGCACCGAACGTATCTGCCGCGATCGTTGGTTTCCCGGAGCAGGGCGTAGTGCTCCACGTAGTTCACCATCTCGAGCAGCACGAATCCGACGACGGCCTGCAACAGCAGGTACGGCGCGATGGACCAGCCGAACACGATCAACAGCGCGCCGAACAGCACCAGGCTGAGCAGCCATGTGTGCAGCAGGGCATTGGTCGGGCTTGCGACCGAGCGGCCTTTGCGCCGAAGTCGCTGCGACTCGAGCTTCCATGCGGAGCCGAGGCCGAGAATCGTGCTGCGCGGCACGAAGCTCCACACGCTCTCGCCCAGTCGTGCGCTCGCGGGGTCGTCGGGCGTCGCCACTCGAACGTGGTGTCCGCGATTGTGTTCGACGAAGAAGTGTCCGTACAGCGTCTGAGACAGGGCGATCTTGGCCAGCCACCGCTCGTGCTGCTCGATGCGGTGGCCCAGTTCGTGGGCCGCGTTGATGCCGGTACCTGCCACCAGACCGACTGTGACCGCGAGGCCGATCTTGTCCACCACGCTCAGATCGCCGTACGCCCACATCCAGCAGGCGACGAAGAGCCCGACGAACTGAACGGGCAGGAAGAGGTACGTACACCACCGGTAGTACCGGTCGTTCTGCAGCTTTTCACTGGCCGAAGCGTCCGGATTGTGCCCGTCCTCGCCTGCGATCACGTCGATCACCGGAATGATCACGAAGAACACCAGCACGCCGCTCCACCAGAACAGCGGTATGCCCGTCCAGTAGACCAGCTGCGACGGCAGCAATGCCGACGCCGGGGCCAGCAGCCCCAGCATCCATAGATATCGTTTGTTGTCCGGCCAGCGAACCGACCGCTCACTGGCCTTCGAATCGCGCCCCCCGAAAGCGACACCCGAACCCTCCAACGAAGGAATTCGGCCGTCCACACTCACTGTTGCAACACCCTCTCATCGAACTTTTTGAGTCCTCCAAGTCTGTTTTCGAGGGTATAACATTCCAGCGGTTTGATGTGACGCTATCTAAATTGCGCGGAAAGTCCCTGGTTGGGACGTGAGTCGGTATATCCGCGTCGCCGATGCCGGGGTCAGTGCTCCGACCTGTCGATACGAGCCTTCTCGGCTTCCCGCAGTCCCATCACCGAGTGCCGCCTGCTGTACACGACGTAGATGACGACACCGGCGGCCATCCAGACCAGGAAGCGCAGCCATGTTTCGACCGACAGGTTCAGCATCAACCACAGGCACGCGAGGACCGCGAGGATCGGCACAAGGGGAACCCAGGGAACGCGGAACCCACGCTCGAGGTCGGGTCGAGTTCGGCGTAGTACCAGAACCCCAGCAGAGACCAGCACGAACGCGAACAGCGTGCCGATGTTCACCATCTCCTCCAGCGTGCCGAGCGGAACGAAAGCGGCGAGCAGGCCGACGATGACACCGACCAGAATCGTCGTCCGGACCGGCGTGCCCTTCTTTCCGGTGTGCGCCAATGCACGCGGCACCAGTCCGTCTCGCGACATCGCGAACAGCACCCGGGTCTGTCCGAGCATCAACACCATCACCACGGTCGTCAGTCCGGCGAGTGCGCCGAACGAGATGATGTTCTTGGCCCAGGTCAGCCCGTTCAGCTCGAACGCGGTCGCCAGCGTGGAACTGTCACCGGCCAGATCCGTGTACTTGACCATCCCGGTCAGAACCAGAGTGACGGCCACGTACAGCACGGTGACGATCGCGAGCGACCCGAGGATTCCGCGGGGAAGTGCCTTCTGCGGTTCCTTGGTCTCTTCGGCGGTCGTCGCCACCACGTCGAATCCGATGAATGCGAAGAACACCAGGGACGCCGCGGCCAGCAGTCCGTACCAACCGAACGTGCTGCCTCCCGCTCCGGTGACGTACGAGAGCAGAGATTGATGCTGTCCCTCGCCGGTGGATCCCGGTTCCGACGGCGGAATGTAGGGGTCGTAGTTGGCGACCTTGATGTAGAAGGCTCCGAGTACGACGACGAACAGCACGACGATCACCTTGATCGCGGTGATGACGAGCGACACCCGCGAGGACAACTTGGTGCCCGATGCGATGAGCACCGTCAGGACCACCACGATCAGCAGTGCACCCCAATCGAAGTTCAGTGAACCGATCTCGAGGACCGGAGCGGCCGTACCGAGCAGATCGCCCAGATAGAGCGACCACGCCTTCGCGACCACCGCGGCTGCGAGGCCGAACTCGAGGATGAGATCCCATCCGATGATCCAGGCGATGAACTCACCGAACGCCGCGTACGAGAACGTGTACGCACTTCCGGCCACGGGCACCGTCGACGCGAACTCCGCGTAACACAGCGCCGCGAGGCCACAGGCGATCGCCGCGAGCACGAAGGCCAACGACACTGCCGGTCCCGCTACGTTTCCGGCGGTCCGCGCGGTCAGAGTGAAGATGCCGGCACCGACGGCGACGGCGACACCGAACACGGTCAGATCCCAGGATCCGAGTTCTTTCCGAAGCTTCGTGTCCGGTTCGTCGGTGTCCTGGATCGACTGCTCGATCGATTTGGTCCGGAACCAACCCGTCGTGCGTGGGGTCTTCGCGGGCCGGTCTGCTCTGGTCATCGGGTCTCCGTATCGCCACTTCACATCTGTCGACGGATCACCGAACTCATCCGTCACTTCGATTCACTGTGGCATCAGACTATTGCCTCCGGGCGGACCGTTCGCACAATTACGCAGTCCGAAACCGCAAGCGGCGCAACGATGACCGAATTGCCCGATCTAGACGCGTCCGACGGAGGCCACGAAGACCTCGGCCTCGCCCGACTCGGCGGTCACGGTGACGGATTCGTCTGCAGCGGGTATCCAGGCAGAGCTGCCCTGCGGCACCGTCAGCCCGAACTGGGTGCCCTTCGTGGCGGCCACGACGGTGCCACTCGTGCACAGCAGGATTCTCGGGCCGGAGCCGGGCACGGCGACCGTCTCCCCCGCCGCCACCGCAGTCCGGCTCAGCGCGAATTCGGGTGCAGGCGTGGAATACAGGTAGGTCGGTCGATCGTCGGCACCCGGGGTGATGGGAGAAAGATCGGCCGGCTCGAAATCCAACACGCGCAGCAGTTCCGGGACATCGACGTGCTTGGGTGTCAGTCCTCCGCGCAACACGTTGTCGGAGTTCGCCATGATCTCCACGCCCGTCCCGCGCAGGTACGCATGCAGGTTTCCGGCGTCGAGGTACAGGCCCTGGCCGGGAGTCAACGTAACCCGATTGAGCAGCAGCGCCGCGAGCACTCCGGCGTCACCGGGATACGACTCCCCCAGCTCGAGCAGAGTTCTGGCCTCGGCGGCGAATCGTCCACCGTCCGAGCGTGCGGGACCGGAAAGATAGTCGATGCACCCCTGGGCGACCGCAGGCAGAATGTCGTCCAATGCCTGCCCCGGCAACGTGATCCACGAGGTGAACACCGTGCGCAGACCGGAAGCATCGGGCTGAGCGGCCAGCAGGGTTCGATACCCGCCCAAGGCGGGGACGGCCAACGCGTCGAGCAGTTCGACGGTGTCGGTGGGCCGCCGGAAGCCCGCCAACGCCTCGAACTCCGTGAGCGCGACGATCAGTTCGGGCTTGTGGTTCGGATCCCGGTAGTTCCGTACCGGTGAATCGATGGGGACACCCGCGGCATTCTCGCGAGCGAAGCCTTCACGGGCCTGAGCACTGCTGGGATGCGCCTGCAGAGACAACGGCTCTTCTGCGGCAAGCAGTTTCAGCAGATACGGCAGACGAGACTCGAAATGCTGCGCGGAGCCGCCCAGGTGAGTACCCGGATCTCCGTCGATCAGCGTGAGCAGTGGCGTACTGCCACCCTCGTGCACCACGTGCGCGGAGTCGGCCGGATGAGCTCCGAGCCAGATCTCGGCCTCGGGATGATCGGACGGCACCGGCCGGCCTTGAATCCGAGCCAGTGCTGTTCGCGAACCCCATGCGTAGGACCGAACCGCGCCTCGCAAGAGCTGCACTAGCTACCGCCCATCAACAGCAGATACGCGGCAGTGGTGTCCAACCGCGTCGCCAACACGGACATCGTGTCGAGCACCGAGAGTCTATCCGGATCCGGTGCCGGAGCGGGGTTGTCGAATTCGGATCTCGCGCGGTCGCCGCCGAACAGCGCTTCACTCGAATCGGCGAGCAACAACTCCGATTCCGGAACACCGGCAATTCGTCGTTCGGTCATCGCCCGATCGGCGTCCGAGGCCACGACGACGACGCGCATCGGCAACGCCGGTGGCGGCCCGTCGAGCTGCTCGTCGTGAAAGAACGAGTCGAATGTCTGTGGTGTGCGCGACGATTCGACAACCGACGCCCGGATGGACGCGGCAATGACGTCGCCCAACTCCCCCGCACCGACGACGACACCCGCCACCCGCAGCAGCACCTCGCTGCCGTGCCGAGCCACCTCCACTGCGGCGGGACTGGCCCCGGTCAGCACCACCCGCCGACCGTTCAACCCACTTGCGAGGGCCTTGGCCGGATTGTGGAACATCTCGTTGGACGGGCTGTTTCGTACCGCTTCCGCGTCGAGCAGATCCGCAAGTCGAGACAAATTGGGCAGCAACGTCTTCCACGATCCGCCGGCAACCGCCCCGAGTACGGCCACGAAGGCCGCGAGGTAGCGCATCAGAGCATTGTGGTCACGAACTGCGATTCGCGGCGGAAGCCACATGACTCTGGCTCCCCGGACGGCGCGCAAGGGCCCCTCCTCCGGGGCGACCACGACGACTTCGGCCCCACGCCGGGCTGCCGCGTCCACCGACTCGGCCAGTCGCGGATCCCCGGCGTCGTCGCCCGCCACCACCACCACATCGAGTGGGCCGATCCACGGCGGGGTTCCGGTGCTTCGGACCAGGGGCACCCCGAGGCGATCACCGAGCGCGGCGACGAGTAGCGACGCCGCCCGGCTGCTCCGCCCGTCGCCGGTCACGATCACCACACTTCGGGGACGCAGATCGGCCAACCGCTCCAGGACCGACTCGTCGACCGCGGTCGCGACGGCGCGCACCTGCGCGCCCGCCAGCGCTGCGCTACGCAAGGAGCCCTCACGATCGGCTGTGATGAGAGCATCCGAATCGTCGAGATCGACCAGAGACGACACTGCCGTCATGGCTGCGACACCTCCCCTTACGTCACCCTGCGCGAAACCGCTGTATACCCACTCATGAACCCTCGGTAACCACTATTCCAGTCCGGCGCGAACGATGCTCAATATCTCTGTCGAAAGCGCATCGACGTCCGCTTCGGTGCGTGCTTCGACGTTCAGCCGCAGCAGTGGTTCGGTGTTCGAGGCTCGGAGGTTGAACCAGGCACCGTCGGCAAGATCGACCGTCACCCCATCGAGTCGGTCGATGCCTGCAGTCCGATCGGCGAATGCCGCCAGGACCGCCTCGGTGCGTTCGGCGGCGTCGTCGACGGTCGAGTTGATCTCGCCCGATGCACTGTAGGTCTCGTAGCTGGCCATCATTTCCGACAGCGGACGGTCCTGTGCCCCGAGTGCGGCGAGAACGTGCAGCGCGGCGAGCATGCCGGAGTCTGCACCCCAGAAGTCACGGAAGTAGTAGTGCGCGGAGTGCTCACCGCCGAAGATCGCCCCGGTGTCGGCCATCTGCTGCTTGATGAAGGAGTGCCCCACTCGGGTACGAACCGGTGTGCCACCGAGCTCGGCGACCAATTCCGGAACCGCGCGTGAGGTGATCAGATTGTGGATGACCACCGCGCCCGGTTCCTTGGCCAGTTCCCGCTCGGCCACCAGGCAGGTGACTGCGGACGGCGAGACCGGGTCGCCCTTCTCGTCGACGACGAAGCACCGATCCGCGTCGCCGTCGAAGGCGAGTCCGATGTCGGCACCGGTCTCGACGACGAAACGCTGCAGATCCACCAGGTTCGCCGGATCGAGCGGATTTGCCTCGTGATTGGGAAAGCTGCCGTCGAGCTCGAAGAACAGCGGCTCGATCGTCACCGGCAACGGCCCGAACACCGCGGGCACCGTGTGACCGCCCATTCCGTTTCCGGCGTCGACGGCGATCTTCATGGATCCGATTCCCGACAGATCGACCAGGTCTCGGACGAACTGCGCGTATTCGTCGAGCACATCTCGCGATGTCGCTGTTCCGGACGGCCCGTCGAACTCCGGTACCCCGTCCACCAATTCGGCTTTGACCGTGGCCAGGCCGGTGTCCTGGCCCACTGGCTTGGCACCGGCGCGGCAGAGCTTGATCCCGTTGTACTTCGCCGGATTGTGACTGGCGGTGAACATCGCTCCCGGGCAATCGAGCATGCCGGAGGCGAAGTAGAGCTGGTCGGTCGACGCCAGCCCGATGTGCATCACGTCGAGGCCCTGAGCGGTGACGCCGTCGGCGAACGCCCGTGACAGTGCGGGCGAGGAATCACGCATGTCGTGGCCGATGACGACCGAGCGCGCGGCCCCTACCTCGTCGCGAACCAGTCGCGCGAACGATGCACCGACGTCACGCACGAACGCCTCGTCGATCTGTTCACCTACGACGCCACGGACGTCGTAGGCCTTGATGACGGCGTTGACGGACTCTGCGGTTCGGGCCACGAAGATTCTCCTGGTGATCGTTCTTGACGACGCCGCACATCGGCGTCGGAATCGAGCGTCGGTAGCGGTGCGATCCACACCGAGTATCGGCATACCGCAGCTGTCCGTTTCGGTCCTGCTCGTCGAACCTTGCCAGACGGCAGACGGACCGGCCAGTCGGACCGACGCACACCACACTCGGTGTGCTCGGGCTGCTCAGGACGTGGGGTCGGGAAGAACTCGAAGGTGCCCGCGCCTGCCCGTTCGGACGGCCGGAGCGGATCGGCGTTCGGTGTCGGACGGCCGTGAGCTCGAGCGGTCGGAGCTCTCGCGGTCCTCGGACCGGACGCGATCGCCGCGGCCGGCCTCGCGGACGGCCTCGGCCAGAGCCGTCAGGTCGTCCTCGTCGGGGCTCGACGTCGAGTAGCCGCCTTCGTAGCGCACCAGTTCCCAGCCCTTGGGAGCGGTGGTGGTCGACGCGTGCACCTCGCACAGATCCCAGGAATGCGGTTCGTCGACTGTGGCCAGCGGCCCGACGACCGCGGTGGAATCGGAGTAGACGTATGTGAGCGTCGCAACGGCAGAACGGTTGCAACCAGGCCTGCAGCAGCCACGCAGTGATCTCACGAGTGCAGAGTATCCGGTGGGTGCAACCGACCGAACGACCGACACACCGGACGAGCGCGATAACCTCCCCCTATGCCTCGATTCTCATCCGCGCGCAGGATCACCTCTCGGTCCGTGGCCCGGCACGGACGCGGCGTCCGCGGACCGGTTCTGCCCGAGGACATCCCGGCCAGGCGCTCACGAGCGGAGAAGTTCGACCGGCTGGTACTCGAAGCGTTCGCGCGGATCGATCATCGATGGCACGAGAAGCTCTCGAAGCTCGACATCGCCGTGGACGAGGTACCCAAGATCAGGGCGTTGGACCCGGAATCGGTGACGTGGCCACCCGAGGTGGTGGCAGAGGGTCCGGTACCGCTCTCGCGACTAGTACCAGCAGGCATCGACAAGCGCGGAGAGACGACACGTGCCAGGGTGGTGCTGTTCCGGCGGCCGCTCGAGCGGCGGGCGAAGCACCCGGAGGACTTGGAAGATCTGTTGTTCGAGGTTCTGGTGGAGCAAGTGGCCACGTACCTCGGCATTGATCCCGACGAGGTCGACCCGGCCGGGGTATGAACGATCCGTGCGGTTCCGATCACCGAGACCGAACGGAACCGCTCAGCCGATTCCGCGCTTGAGCCTGCGACGCTCGCGCTCGGACAAACCGCCCCAGATACCGAACCGCTCGTCGTTGGCGAGCGCGTACTCGAGGCACTCGTCCTTGACCTCACAGCCGAGGCAGATGCGCTTCGCCTCGCGGGTGGAGCCACCCTTCTCCGGGAAGAAGGCCTCGGGATCGGTCTGCGCACACAGAGCGCGCTCCTGCCACTGATCCTCGATCTCCTCGAACATCTCGTCGAAACCCGCGACGAGACTGAGGAACGGCTTGGCCGGGGGAACCGACTCGGCGACGAACGGCATCGAGTCGATGTCGGAATCGGAATCGAGCTCTGTGTCGGAATCCGAGTCCAGTTCGGCGTCGACGACATCGACCTCGTTGTCGGACTCGTCCGTTCGGCCGACGTACGCAGAACCCGCGTCGATCGAGACGCTCGAATCTGCGCCGATGCCGGACTCGGTTTGCGGCGCGTCGTCGACAGCGCTGAGATGTGCAGTGGGTCCGCCCCGCTGATCACGTGTCACGTGCTGGTCATACATCGCTTCCGCCTCCTCACCTGTGGTAGCGCAGATACTTTCGGTCCTCGTGTTCTCGAATACCTTGCCCCGCGCCGGTATTCGATCGAGCTGGTCCAACGTGCCGATCCGACTCTCGACCTCTACTCGACGTCCAGTCAGGGACGAACAGGAAGGGAACGAGTGTTCGAAACCAGGTTCGCTGCAATCGAACTCGTGTTGCGAACACTGAATGACATACCTGTGATTAGACACGTCCAGGTGTGTCGCGGTCAAGCCGATCGCACAAATCCAATACCATCACATGCCCGAAATCGGCGCTCTCCCCGGATCGAAGCCCGTCCCGTGCGTGTCGCATCGGTTCTCCCGGTCACAAACAGTCCCCGCGGACGTCGGCCCACGGGTGGGCGCTCACCCCGCACCACCGCAACCCCACTAGGCTCGCATGTTGTGAAAGTTACTGTTCTGGTCGGTGGCGTCGGTGGCGCTCGGTTTCTGCAGGGCCTGAAAACCTTGTTCGGCGACGAGCCCGAGCACGAGATCACCGCCGTGGTCAACGTCGGTGACGACGTGTGGATGCACGGTCTTCGCATCTGCCCGGATCTCGACACGTGCATGTACACCCTCGGCGGAGGAATCGACACCGAGCGAGGCTGGGGGCGCATCGCGGAGACCTGGAACGCTCGGGACGAGTTGGCAGCCTACGGTGCCGATCCCGACTGGTTCGGACTCGGCGACCGCGACATCGCCACACACCTGATCCGCAGTCGTATGCTGCGCACCGGCTTTCCGCTGTCCGCCGTCACCGAAGCGCTGTGCAACCGTTGGCAACCCGGAGTTCGGCTCCTGCCCGTCACCGACGACCGCTCCGAGACCCATGTCGTCGTCACCGATCCGGACGACCCGACCGGGGAGCAGCAGCGCGCAATTCACTTCCAGGAGTGGTGGGTTCGGTACCGCGCACAGATTCCGACCCACAGCTTCGCCAACATCGGAGCCGAACAGGCAACTCCGGCACCGGGAGTCGTCGAGGCGATCACCGAGGCCGACGCCGTCGTCCTAGCTCCGTCCAACCCGGTGGTGAGCGTCGGTGCGATCCTCGCGGTGCCGGGTATCCGCGGGGCGCTTCGCACGACGGCCGCCAAAGTGGTCGGCCTCTCCCCCGTCGTCGACGGTAAGCCGTTGCGCGGCATGGCCGACGAGTGCCTGTCCGTCATCGGAGTCGAGACCACGGCGCAGGCGGTGGGCCGTCACTACGGAAGCCGAAGCGGTACCGGCATTCTCGACGCATGGCTGGTGCACACCACCGATACGGCGGTCGTCGACGGGGTGGACGTGCAGTCTGTTCCGTTGCTGATGACCGACCCCGAGACCACAGCGGTCATGGCCCGAACCGCTCTGCGCGCAGCCGGACTCGACCTGTGACCGACACTCGCGATACCGACTCGCTCCGGTCGGCACCCGAGGATCACGCTCCGGGCGGCTCGATCGAGATACTGCCGGTCACCGGCCTCCCCGAGTTCCGGCCGGGCGACGATCTGGCCGCGACCGTTGCGGACCGAGCGCCGTGGTTGCGTGACGGAGACATCCTGATCGTCACCAGCAAGATCATCTCGAAGGTCGAGGGCCGTCTTGTGCAGGCACCTCGCGATGCGGACGAGCGAGACGCCGCCCGCAGAGTCCTCGTGGAACAGGAAGCAGTGCGCATCGTCGCACGCAAGGGCCGAACCCTCATCACCGAGAACCGACTCGGCATCGTGCAGGCCGCGTCGGGAATCGACGGCTCCAACGTCGACGGAGGCGAACTGGCACTGCTGCCCGAGAACCCCGACGCCAGTGCCGCCGCGCTCCGCACTGCCCTCGGCGCACTGCTGGGGGTGACGGTCGCCGTGGTCGTCACCGACACGATGGGACGGGCGTGGCGGATCGGCCAGACCGACGCCGCCATCGGTGCGGCGGGCCTGGGCGTCGTCCACGCGTATGCCGGAGCCGAGGACGGTCAGGGAAACGAGCTCGTGGTCACCGAGGTCGCGATCGCCGACGAGCTCGCGGCCGCAGGCGATCTGGTGAAGGGAAAGCTCGGCGGAGTTCCGATCGCGGTCGTGCGCGGACTGACCCCCGTCGACGACGGTTCCACCGCGGCGACGCTTCTGCGCGGCGGCGAGGACGACCTGTTCTGGCTCGGTACCGCCGAGGCACTCGATCGCGGTCGACGCGAGGCGCTGCTGCGCCGACGCTCGGTGCGGTCGTTCACCGACGAACCGGTCGATCCCGACGCCGTTCGAGCGGCCGTTGCCGATGCCCTCACCGCCCCGGCCCCGCACCACACCCGTCCGGTTCGATTCGTCTGGGTCAGAACCCCTGCCGTCCGGCGTCGACTGCTCGAGACGATGCGTGAGCAATGGCGAGCCGACCTGGCCGGCGACGGGCTGAGCGAGGAGCGGATCGCGGCGAGACTGAGCCGCGGCGACATCTTGTTCGACGCCCCGGAAATCGTGATCCCGTTCTGCGTGCCCGACGGCGCGCACTCGTACCCCGACGAGAGGCGTCGAACCGCGGAGGACACGATGTTCACCGTGGCTGTCGGTGCGGCCGTGCAGGGGTTGCTCGTCGCCCTCGCGGTGCGTGAACTGGGCAGCTGCTGGATCGGTTCCACCATCTTCGCCGCCGATACCGTGCGCGCCGAACTCGGCCTGCGCGCGGATTGGAAAGCCATGGGAGCCATCGCAATCGGGCATCCCAGCGAATCGCTGACCGTCAGGGATCCGGTGGTTCCCGGGTCGTCACTGGTGGAGCTCTGACGTGTCGGCGTCCACACTGTGGCACTCGGTCGCCACGACACTCGACCGATGGGCACCCTCCGATTCGAACGACGAGTCGCTTCGACACACGATGCTGGCGTTTCTCGACAGCAACCCGGACGCCTGCCTGCGGGCCAACGAGGCCGGCCATTTCACCGCGTCCTCGTTGGTGCTCGACACGTCGGGTACCCATGTGCTGCTGACCCTGCATCCGAAGGTCGGTCGGTGGATTCAACTCGGCGGCCACTGCGAACCGTCGGACAGCACGGTTGTCGACGCAGCGCTACGGGAGGCCACCGAGGAATCCGGGATCGCCGATCTGACGGTCGACCCGATCATGCTCTCCGCGCACACGCATCCGATCACCTGCTCGCTCGGTAAGCCGACGCGGCACCTCGACCTGAGGTTCCTGGTCCGAGCCCCGGACGGAGCGCGAGCAGTCCGCAGCGAGGAATCGACGGATCTGCGCTGGTGGCCGGTCGATGCTCTGCCCGACGACGCGGAGCGCGAGACGATCGACCACCTCGTCTCGCTCGCCGCGCGTCGCCGGTAGGGACCGCCTGGGTCAGACGTCGGTGGAGAAGCGGACTCCACCGTCGGGCAACTTGACGCCTGGCCACACGCGCGCGCCGCGGAGCAACTCGCAGCGGGCTCCGATGTCGGCACCGTCGCCGATGACCGCGTCGCGCACCAGAGCGCGGGGTCCGATACGAGCACCGAAGCCGAGAATCGATCGCTCGACGACGGCACCCGCTTCGACGACGGCACCGTCGAACACGACGGCTCCGTCGAGGCGGGCACCCGCTCCGATCTCGGCACCGCGTCCGACGACGGTTCCACCGATCAGCAGTGCGCCCGGTGCCACTCCCGCGCTCGGATGTACCAGCGATTCGCCGCGGTCCCCGTGCAGCGCAGGCGACGGCGCGATGCCGCGAACCAGATCGGCCGAGCCCTTGACGAAGTCCTCGGGTGTTCCCATGTCGCGCCAGTACGCACTGTCGACGTGTCCGTAGACCTTCTTGCCCTCGGCGAGCAAGGCCGGGAACACTTCTCGCTCCACCGACACCGGACGGCCGGCCGGAATGGACTCGATGATCTCGCGCTTGAAGACGTAGCACCCGGCGTTGATCTGATCGGTCGGCGGATCCTGCGTCTTTTCGAGAAACGCTGTCACTCGGCCGGATTCGTCGGTCGGCACGCAGCCGAACGCGCGCGGGTCGCCGACACGAACCAGGTGCAACGTGACATCGGCATCGGTGTTCCGGTGCGTGTCGAGGACCGCGGTCAGATCGGTGCCGCCGAGGACGTCGCCGTTGAAGACCATGACGTTGTCCGCGCGCAGGCGCGGCAGGACGTTCCTGATGCCGCCACCGGTACCCAGCGGCTCGGTCTCGAACACGTACTCGAGGTCGATGCCCATCGAGGACCCGTCCCCGAAATGCTGCTCGAACACTTCGGCTTTGAACGACGTTCCGAGGACGACGTGCTCGATACCCGCGGCCTTGATGCGCGCCAGCAGGTGCGTGAGGAACGGCAGGCCTGCGGTGGGGAGCATCGGCTTGGGTGCCGAGAGTGTCAGCGGCCGGAGCCGAGTTCCCTTGCCGCCGACCAGAATGACTGCGTCGGTACGTGCGGCGACCGATGTGGGACTATCCGGCATGTCCAGCCTCTGTTCTCTCGTCCGATTCTCGTCCGTCAACTGCTCGCGCCCGAAGCGCCGAGGCCACAACGATCTTCGAACGAAGACCGAGACCGCCACGCAGGGCCCATCGTAAGGGAGCCTGCCACGTTCGGTCGTGTCGATCGGCCTGGAAGCGGTACGCACTGGTGTGATGTGCGGGCAACATCACTTCCGGATGCCGTCCTGCCGCATGGCCTTTCGAGTGGGTCACCTCGACGTCGGGAACGTAGACGTTGTGCCAGCCCGCTCTGCCCAGACGGTCGCCGAGATCCACGTCCTCCATGTACATGAAGTAGCGCGAGTCGAATCCGCCGATCGAATCGAACGCCGAACGCCGCAGCAGCAGACAGGATCCCGACAGCCACCCCACCGGCCGCTCGCTGACGGTCTCGTTCTCCTGGCGATACCGCCGAGTCCACGGGTTCGTCGGCCAGAGCTTGCCGAGCACCGCGTGGCCCGCACCGGACGTGAGATCGGGTACCGACCGTGCCGACGGGTACCGCGAGCCGTCCGGCTCGCGAATGAGCGGTCCGAGGGCACCTGCCCGTGGCCACCGCGCCGCTGCGTCGAGCAGACCGTCGAGCGATCCGGGATGCCACCGCACGTCCGGATTGGCCACGACGACGAACTCGATGTCGGGGTCGATCTCGGCCACCGCGCGATTGACCGCTGCGCCGTAGCCGATGTTCGCGCCGGTTCGCAGCAACTCTGCTTCCTCGAACGCGACCTCCGCTGCCTCGGGCGCGCCGTCGACCGAGCCGTTGTCCGCCATGATCACCCGAAGGGGACGCGTCGTCGCCTCACGTAGAGACGTCAGGAACTGGTCAAGGTATTCGCCGGGTGAATAGGTCACCGTCACCACGGCCAGCTCGGAACTCACGCGGGCAAGACTAGCCCGATCTCGCGTCGAACCCTCATGTCGACTGCGTCAAGGCTGCTGTCAACGCATCCGACCACGGCCGCGCCGGGGTCAGGCCGGCATCGACCCACGCCGTCGGTGAGAGCACCGAGTACGCGGGCCGAGGGGCCGGAACCACGTACTCGGCGCTCGAGCACGGCTCGACTCGCTCGGGATCGGCACCGATCCCCGCGAACACCGCGCGTGCGAGGTCGAACCAGCTGGCCTGCCCCGCATTGGTGAAGTGCAGCGTTCGTCCGCGCACAGCAGGGTCGGCTTCGATCTCGAGCAGGCCCGACGCCAGATCCAGGGCGAACGTGGGCGAACCGATCTGATCGTTCACCACGGAGATCGTTTCGCGCTCGCCTTCGAGTCGGCGCATCGTGGTCACGAAATTCTTGCCGGTGTTGTCGTACACCCAGGCGGTCCGCACGACCACGGCCTCGGGCAGCTCCTCGTGCACAGCGAGCTCGCCTGCGAGCTTGGTGCGTCCGTACGCCGACTGCGGTGCGGTCTTCGCATCGACCTCGTACGGTTCGGTTGCTGTGCCGTCGAACACATAATCGGTGGAGACGTGGATCAACCGGGCTCCGACACGCCCGCAGGCGCGCGCGAGATTTCGAGGGCCGTCCGCGTTGACCGCCGACGCCCTGTCCTCGTCGGTCTCGGCGGCATCGACGGCGGTGTAGGCAGCGCAGTTGATCACCGTTGCCCCCGCGCTCACCGCGGCGTTCACGGCGTCGGGGTCGGTGATGTCCAGGTCGGCGGACGAATATCCGAACACCTCGACTCCGTCACCTCGTTCGGCGGCCAGAGACATCACTCGGCGGCCCAACTGGCCGTGTGCACCGGTCACCACGATCGCATTCACGGTTGCCAAGTGTGGCACGCCGCGTTCGCTTCGGCGAGGCAGCGACCGGTGACAAGTAACCTTCGAACGGCGGGGGGGGAGAACAACGAAGTAGGCAGGTTTCAGGCCGGCCGGAAACGAGAGAGGGTCGTCACGGTGCCACGAGATCCAGGCACGCCCGGAGGTGAGCGCACTCCCCCGCCGAGGCGGAGCGCTCCCCGGCGATCCGACGATCCCCGAGCGCGCACCTCGGGACGCTCCAGCGAGCGCGAGGGCGCCGCCCACCGATACGTCGACGACGAGCACCGCGGAGAACTCCGCACCGGAGAACGCAGACATGGCGCTCCCAGCGAACGCCCGACCAGATCCCGTCGTCCCGATCGGCGAACCCCTCGCGGTGGCGTCGAGCGACCCGGATCCGACGGCAGGGTCCCTCGGGTCGGCAGTACCCGCTGGCCCGCGACCCACGTCGCGGTCGCAGTGTTCTCGATTCTCGTCCTGCTGGTGACCGGTTTCGCGTGGCGCAGTGTCGACAGCCTGCGCTCCAATATCGCCACCGCGGGTGGTCTCGGTCTCGGCGGAGCCGCCGACGGTGCCGTCGACATTCTGATGGTCGGCACGGACAGTCGTACCGATGCCCACGGCAATGCGTTGTCCCCCGCCGAACTCGCATCCCTCAATGCCGGCGAAGAGGTGGCGTCCAACACCGACACGATCGTGTTGATCCGAGTTCCGAACGACGGTTCGTCGGCCACCGCAATTTCCATTCCGCGGGACTCGTACGTCGAGGTACCCGGTATCGGCATGTCCAAGATCAACGCCGCGTACGGCGCGACCAAGGAGAACAAGCGACTCGAATTGGTCGAGCAAGGGGTGACGGACGCCGATGCCGAATCCCAGGCGACCGAGGCCGGCCGAGAGGCCCTCATCGATTCGGTCGCCAACCTCACCGGCATCACCGTCGATCACTATGCCGAGGTGGGGCTGCTCGGCTTCGTGCTGCTGACCGATGCCGTCGGCGGTGTCGAGGTGTGCCTGAACAACCCTGTGCAAGAACCACTGTCGGGTGCGAACTTCCCCGCGGGCGAGCAGAATCTCTCCGGTTCGCAGGCTCTGAGTTTCGTCCGACAGCGGCACGATCTTCCGCGCGGAGATCTGGACCGCATCGTGCGCCAGCAGGTGTTCATGGCCTCGCTCGTGCGGAGTGTGCTCAGCGCCAAGACGCTGAGCAACCCCGGCAAACTGGGCCAACTCAGCACCGCGGTGCAGCGATCGGTGACTCTCGATTCCGACTGGGACATTCTGCAGTTCGCCACTCGCCTGCAGGATCTCGCCGGCGGCAAGGTCAAGTTCGAGACGATTCCGGCAGTCGACATCAATGCGACGACCGACTACGGCGAATCGATCGTGCAGGTCGATCCCGCTGCGGTGAAGAAGTACGTCGCAGGCCTGCTCGCCGACGGTAATTCGGCGGAGGCCAACGCCGAGGATTCGGACGCGCCGGCTGTCGATCCGTCGACGGTGACCGTCGACGTCGCGAACGACAGCGGTATCGACGGGCTGGCCAACGGTGTCGCCGGTTCGTTGACGGCGTTGGGGTACGTCGACGGCACCATCGGAAACTACGAGGGCGCGTCGATCTCGGCGAGCCGCATCCAGGCTGCCGATGTGGACAGCGATGCCGCGCGCGCCGTCTCGGCAGCGCTCGGCGGACTGCAGATCACCGCGGACGACACCCTGTCGGCAGATACCGTTCGGGTGGTCCTCGCGAACGACTACGCGGGGCCGGGCTCGGGTCAGGCCGCGACGGCGGAAACCGTTGCTCCCGAGTCGGGTACGGCGGTTCCCGAGGCACCGGCTGCTCCGATCGACGCCGGTTCCGTCGGCCCGATGTGCGTCAACTGATCGGCGTTCGCTCAGAGCGTGTGAATCGGAGTCGTCGAGCGTCATCTAGGGTCGTGGGGTGGCTTCGAATCTGACTCAGACCCTGCTCGACCCGATTCTCGCCGCCGATCCGGCCGGTCCGCGCATCACGTTCTACGACGACGCGACCGGTGAGCGGGTCGAGGTGTCGGCGGTGACCCTCGCGAACTGGGCGGCCAAGACCGCCAATCTGTTGCGCGACGAGTTCGGCTTCGAGGTGGGTGGCAGGGTGAGTGTGCTGTTGCCCGCGCACTGGCAGACGGCTGCGGCGCTGCTCGGAATCTGGTGGGCAGGCGGCGAGGTGATCCTCGGGGCCGACGACTCCGCGGACGTCGCGATGGTGTCGGGTGATCGGCTCGACGAGGCTCCCGACACAGAAGAGGTGCTGGCCTTCTCGCTCGACGCCTTCGGCAAGGCGGTCCCCGATCTGCCGATCGGGATGACCGACTACGCGACATCGGTGCGGGTGCACGGCGATCAGTTCAGGGTCGCAGGTTCCGGGAGCGCGGGTTCTGGGAGCTCAGCCGCGGCGCTGGACGGACGCTCGGTGGACGAGGTTCTCGCGGCCGCTCGTGAGCGAGCCGACGCACGGGCCTGGACGGCCTCGGACCGGGTCATGTCCAGCGCGTCCTGGACCACAGCCGACGAGCTGATCGACGGTCTGCTCTCGGTACTCGTCGTGGGGGCGTCACTGGTTCAGGTGGCACATCCGGACGAGGGTAAGTCGCAGCGGCGCGCCGAGACCGAGAAGGTCACCGGCACTTTTGGTCAGCCAGGCTGACGGTAGCCGCCGTCGGCGAGTCCGGCCTCGATCTCGTACTTGTTCGCCGGGCCCCGATGTCGCGCTTCTTCGGCGAGGTAGCGGAACGGGAAGGTGAGCCCGAAGTTCGCCCATTGGTCTGCATGTACGGCCTCGTGTCGCAGTACCCGACGGGCGGTGTTGCCCTTCGTCAGGTAGGCACCGCCGAATGTCGTTCCGCCGCGGCCGAATCCGCCACGCAGACCGGTGCACACGAACAGGGAGAATTCGTCGTCGAAGCGCGCCGTGCCGCGCCAGAGTCGGGCATAGAACAGCGCCAGCCGCGTCACCAGCATGGACTGCCGACTACCGCGACCGGCGCGCCGGATCTGCTCGCTTCGTGACACGGCTGCGCTCACCCGAGCAGAGTGGTGCGCAGAGCTTTGTCCTTCTCGAGCACCATGGCCTCGAGTGAGGCCTGGAACGCGGACATCCGTTCTTGCAGAGCCGGATCGGAGGCACCGAGAATCCGTACCGCGAGCAACCCTGCGTTGCGTGCACCGCCGATGGAGACCGTGGCCACGGGGACTCCGGCGGGCATCTGAACGATCGAGAGCAGCGAGTCCATACCGTCGAGGTACTTCAGCGGCACCGGCACGCCGATGACCGGCAACGGCGTGGCCGACGCGACCATGCCGGGCAGGTGGGCCGCTCCCCCGGCCCCGGCGATGATCACGCGGATCCCCCGACCTGCGGCCTCGCGGGCGTAGTCGAGCATGCGCTGCGGGGTGCGGTGCGCGGACACGACGCCGACCTCGAAGCGAATTCCGAACTCCGCGAGCGCTTGTGCCGCGGCTTCCATCGTCGGCCAGTCGGAGTCGCTGCCCATGATCAGGCCGACGGATGGGCCTGAGTCGATCGTGTTGTCAGTCATCGTGCGGGTCCCATCCGTCGGTCCATTCGGCGTGCGACATCCAGTGCGCTGCGCGCTCGGCTCGCTCGCGCACCGAGGCCACGTAGGCGGGGTCGGCGAGCGAACCCGATTGCGCGCCCAGGATGTTCACGTGTCCGATCTTGCGATCCTTGCGCTCGCCCTTGCCGTACAGATGCACCTTCGCATCGGGCATTCGGGCGAACAGGTGATGCAGCCGCTCGTCCATCGTCATCTCGGGGGCCTGCGGCGCGCCCAGAATGTTGGCCATGACCGTCAGCGGAGCGAGTGGATCGGTGTCACCGAGCGGGTAGTCGAGGACCGCACGCAGGTGCTGCTCGAACTGCGAGGTGCGGCACCCGTCCATGGTCCAGTGCCCGGAGTTGTGGGGTCGCATGGCCAGTTCGTTGACCAGGAGCTTGCCGGAGGTGGTCTCGAACAGTTCGACCGCGAGGTCTCCGACCACGCCGAGCGCACCTGCGATGTCGAGGGCAAGCCTGCCTGCGAACGTGGCCACGTCCTCGTCGAGGTCGGGAGCCGGTGCCAGCACCACCGCGCACTGGCCGTTGCGCTGCACTGTCTGCACCACGGGCCATGCAGCTCCCTGGCCGAACGGCGATCGTGCCACCATCGCCGACAGCTCACGGCGCATGGCCACCTTCTCCTCCACCATGAGCGGTACACCCAGGTCGAGTTGTGCGGTGACGATCTCCTCGGCTTCCTCGGCGTCTGCGGGCATCCAGACTCCACGTCCGTCGTAGCCGCCGCGCACTGCCTTGAGTACCACCGGCCAACCGTGCTCGTCGCCGAACGCGATCGCGTCCTGCGCCCACGAGACCTCCGCGTAGGCGGGACCGGGCGCGCCCAGTTCGGCGAGCTTGCGACGCATGCGCAATTTGTCCTGGGCGAAGATCAACGCGCTCGGCGGCGGTTGTACGTTGACCCCTTCTGCCACGAGTGTCTCCAGGTGCGCGGTGGGCACCTGCTCGTGGTCGAAGGTGAGCGCATTGGATCCGGTCGCGGCAGTGCGCAGCGCATCGAGGTCGCCGTGGTGGCCGAAGACGACGTCGGGGCTGACCTGAGCTGCCGGCTCGTCGGCACCGGCGGCGAGAACGCGAAGAGTCTGTCCGAGTTCGATCGCGGACTGATGAGTCATGCGGGCGAGCTGACCGCCGCCGATCATCGTCACCACGGGCATTCCGGTCGACGACGGGCGCGCAGCAGTGGGGCGCGGTTCGGTACCTGTCACGGCTCACCATGGTGTCATGTCGCACGCATTCGGTCCGAACCGGCAGTCTCACTCGAGACGGCGGACTCGGCGAGGACCTGTGGAAACCCTGATGATCGGAGCCTCGGTTCGGCGGAACCGGAATGTGTTTCGTAGACTTCACCGTTGTGCCGACGATCGCAAGCGTGCTCCAGCGCTTACCCACGCCCCTTCGGGACCTCGCGATTCGGCACAGTGAGCTGATCAAGTTCGCCATCGTGGGTGGCACGACGATGGTCTTCGACCTCGTCATCTTCTATTCGCTCAGCCTGACGGTGCTCGAGCAGAAGCCGGTGATCGCCAAGATCATCTCGGGTGTCCTCGCCACCCTGCTCAGCTACTTCCTCAACCGTGAGTGGGCCTTCAAACACCGCGGCGGACGCGAGCGGCACCACGAGGCACTGCTCTTCTTCGCGATCAGCGGTATCGGTGTGCTCATCGCAGCCGGTCCGCTGTGGATCGCGAACAACGTCTTCGACATCCGCGATACCAGCGAATCCCTGACGACCGTGGTCATCATCGACTTCGTCCTCAACTACGTCATCGGCAACCTGTTGCAGATGGCATTCCGGTTCTGGGCACTACGCCGCTTCGCGTTCCCCGAGGACAACGCGCGCACGATCCTGGAAGTGGACGCCGAACGCAACGAGGATCCGACCGACGCAGCGGACGCACTCGACCAACCCTGAGATGCACCAACGCTGAGATGCACCGACCCTGGGATGCTCAGCGCGGTTCGCGCCGAGGCACCGCAGGCGACGGTTCCCGCCACGCAGGCAGAAACACCGAGAAGAGTGCCGGGCGGCGTCGCTGCAGTTCCAGACGTCCGCCGTCCGCCTCGATCAGCGCCCGGGCCAGTGCGAGCCCGACACCGGTGGAGCCGGCTCCCGAGAATCCGCGGTCGAAGATGTGCGGAGCAAGTTCGTTGTTCACCCCTGGCCCCTCGTCCGAGACCTCGACGCAGACAAGTCTTTCGCGGCGTCCCTCCGTGCTCTCGACGGCCGAGACGGCTCGAACCGCCACCGTGCACGCTCCCTCTCCGTGCACCAGGGAATTGTCGATCAGCACCGAGACCGCTTCGCGCAAGCGCGATCCGGTCACCGAGGCCTTCAGATCCGCGTCGCCCTTGATCGCCAGGGTACGACCCACGTCCTCGAAGTTTCGCTGCCATTCGACGATGGTTCCTGTCAGTTCCTCGACGACCGAGACCTCGTGCGCGTCGGCCGCGCCGTCACTACGAGAGGATCGAACGAGCTCGTCTATGGCAAGGGTCAGCCGATCCACCTGGTCCATCGCCTCGTTGGCCTCGTCTACCACCGCCGGGTCCGGGTGTGTGGAAATTTCGTCCAGGCGTAGACGGACAGCGGTCAGGCGACTGCGAAGCTGATGCGAGACATCGGCAACCAACGTGTGCTCACGCTGCAGCCGTCCGGCGATCTCGACGGTGGCCGAGTCCAGAACCTCCGAGACCCGATCGAGTTCGGCGATGCCGTGCCGTCGTGGATCCGGCCTGAAGTCGCCCTCGGCCAGGCGAGCAGCTCGCCGCGCCACATCCTGCAGCGGGTCGGCCAGGCGCTTGGCCGTCACGACGGCCACGACGGTGCCTGCCATCGCAGATGCGAGAACGACGAGCGTCACCGCTCCCAGCGCTTGGCGCTGAAGGGACCGCATGTCGTCGGACGGCACTTCGAGGCGAAGCGAACCCGAGGTACCCATCGACAGCGATTCCACCAGCGGGCGAGGCACGGACGACTGCCCGATGTCCGCGCGCGAGGCGGCATCCTCCGGAGTCGGATAGATGACCACGAGCCGGCCGCCCTGCGGGATCGCCAACCGGAGCGAGCCGATGTCGAGTTGACCCTCGATCAGCCCCGCAGACCCTTCCTGCGAGATGATCTCCGCTGCCATTCGATCCAGGCGTGCCTGCAGGTCGTTGCGGGTGAAATCCTCCACCCACAACCACGCGGTGTACATCAGGGGCAAACCGAGCAGCAACGCCGTCATCACGACGACGGCGAGAATCGAGACCAGAATTCGACGCCGCATCGACCGCTAGTCGCTGTTGATACGGAAGCCGACGCCGCGCACCGTGGCGATGCGACGCTCGGCCACCGGCCCTTCGTCGCCGATCTTGCGACGCAGCCAGGACATGTGCATGTCCAGAGTCTTCGATCCGCGCAACTCTGCGTCGCCCCAGACCTCACGCAGGATCACTTCGCGAGAGACGACCTGGCCCGCATGGTCGAGCAGGACCTTGAGCAGCTCGTATTCCTTGTTGGCGAGAGATATCTCGGTGCCACCGACCAGGACGCGTCGGGCAGCGGGCTCGAGACGAATCGCACCGACCTCGATCGGGGAATCCTCCCCGGCACCACGGCGGCGGAGCAACGCCCGTACGCGGGCCATGAGCTCGGCGAGCCGGAAGGGCTTACCGACGTAGTCGTCGGCGCCGGCGTCGAGACCGACCACGAAGTCGACCTCGTCGGTGCGTGCGGTGAGCATGAGTACGGCAACCTCGGATCGGTTGGCACGCACCTGCCGACACACTTCGAGGCCGTCCATCCCCGGCAGGCCGAGGTCGAGTATCAACAGGTCGAATTTTCCGTCCAGCGCACGCTGAAGGGTGGCGGGGCCGGTCTGTTCGACGGTCACCGTGTAGCCCTCGCGCCCGAGCGCTCGGGACAGGGGTGCAGCAATGGCTTCGTCGTCTTCGGCAAGCAGCACGTCGGTCACATCGGTCACCCTACGGTTCGAAGGTGAGAACAGCCTGTGTTACCTGCGTTTACCGGCTCGCCAACCGGGCTTGGACTCGCCGGCCGAATCCTCGGGTGTCGGCTCGAACGCCGCTTCCCGGCCGTGCACGGGTTCGCGACGGTACTCCATCGAGTCGAATACTTGCTGGTAGAGCAGCGAATGGACGCGTTGCACGTGCGGAATGTCGTCGAACTCGAGTGGGTCGTCCGATGCCGAGGCGATGATCAGCGTGCCGGTCCGCAACATCCGGTCGATCAGTCCGTGTCGAAACTGCACATTGCTGATTCGGCTCATCGGAATGTCGATGCCGGAATGGGTGAGCACACCCTGTCTGATCAACACTCGTCGATCGGTGACGATGAAATGCGTGCACTTCCAGCTGATCAGCGGCACCAGGCACCGCCACACGACGATCGCCGCCCACAGCACCGCTGTGGCGATCATGGCGGCGTTCGCAGCGGTCGATTCGAGGCGTGCACTCGCGGCCCCCAGCCCGACGCCTGCCAGGCCCGTGACGAGAACGAACGTGACCGACGGCAGGACGAGCATCTTCCAGTGGGGGTGATGATGAAGCAGGAGCTCTTCCTCGTCGGCCAACGCGTCCTGTGGATAACCCACGTGCACTCCTGACTACTCGCTACGACTTCCGTCGAGTCGATATGGTCTCACGCGAGAGGTCGCAGATGAGTGACATCACCGGCGGCCACGGCCAGCACCGACGGGTGATCGGACCCGGGGTGCTCGACCTCGATCACGATCCGGCCGTGCTCGTCGACGTCGACCGCGGTTCCGACCTTCTCGTCGCCGCCGGGCAGATCGACTCGCACACGCTGCCCGATCGTGCCGCACCTCTCCCGGTACCGGTGGGCGAGGGCGTCGGTGTTCCAGTTCGAGTCCCGCCACGAGTCCACCTCGGCGGCCATCCCCCGCAGAATCGCCCGAACCAACGTGTCGCGGTCGAGAACCGCGGCCCCCTCCAGCGCCAATGACGTCGCCGTGGGTACCGGCAACTCGTCGACGGTCATCGTCACGTTCACCCCGAGCCCGATGACGACAGTGGGCGACGGTCCGTGCGCGGCGACCTCGGCCAGGATGCCCGAGACCTTCTTGCCTCCGATGAGGACGTCGTTGGGCCATTTCAGCCGAGCGTCCACTTCACCGACGGTGCGCAACGCGTCGACCAGAGCGATTCCGGTCATGAGCGACACCCACCCGAGCACGGCGGGATCGATTCCCGGGAACTTCAGCAGCATCGACACGAGGATCTGCGACCGAGGCGCGCCGGAGAACGGTCGCGCATGCCTGCCACGTCCGCTGTCCTGGTGTTCGGCGATCAATGCCGTCCGGTCTGCGTAATTCGCAACCCCCGCGATCAGGTCGGCATTGGTCGAACCGGTCTCCGCCACCACGTCCAGCCGGGACCACGAGGCCTGCGGGCCGTCCACCAGTGCCCGACGAAGCGCGCGGACGTCCAGTGGTGGCCGATCGAGGTTTGTCCACATGCGCACCAGCATATGGGCTCGCCGACAGGCCGACGGCCTGTCGCCGACCACCCTCGGTCGGGGCGCAGATCACACTCGCAGTTAAAGTGGTTCCCCATGACCAGCGTCCAGGATTCCACTGCACACGGGTCGGCCGAAGCCCCCGATATCCATACCACTGCGGGTAAATTGGCCGATCTTCGTAAACGTCTCGCGGTTGCGGAGATTCCGTCCGGTGAGGCAGCGGTGGACAAGGTCCAC
>NZ_NOZJ01000006.1:0-429532 GCF_002259095.1 Rhodococcus sp. 05-2254-2
GGCGGGTACTGACCGCCGGCAGGCGGCGGGGTGTCTCCCGTGTTCGGCGGGGGAGTGTTCGGCGTTTCGGGTCGGCCGGGATCGGATCCCTGGCCGGGCCGCGGTTCGTCGGTCGGATCGTCGTTCACGTCGTTCTCCTGGTCTGTGGTCGGGACGCGTGGGGTGGTTCGGAGCACCGAGACCCCGAAACACTGTGAACGCAGACGAGCGGGCCTCCGCCTGATGTCGGAGGTCCGCTCGTGCGTGGACAGGTTGTTACGAGACGCTGATGACCTGGGTTCCGCCGGCGATCTCGTCGTGCTTGCCCTGTTTGGTCGGGCTGGAGTTGATGGTCACCGCAACGACGATGTACGCCACGATCACCAGGAAGCTGCCGACGACCGGCACGATGTTGAGCAGCAGGAAGGCATTGCGCTTGGCCGCCTCGGCCTGAGTGGGCAATCCGCCTGTTGCGCCGAGGGTGCGCAGGCCGAGGAGCTGCTTGCCCAGAGTCTGGCCGCGGGAGGACTCGAGCAGCGTGAAGTACGCGAAGCCGAGGAGCGCAGTCGCGAGGCCCATCAGGAAAGTTCCGAAGAACCCGCTGGGGAGAATCAAGTACAGGATGATCTGGACGAGCGCGAGAATGAGCAAGTCCAGGAAGCGCGCCGCGAAACGCGATCCGAGGCTGCCGGGCTGCGCGCCGCCGGGCAACTGCGAGCCCAGTCCGAATCCGGCGTTTCCGCCTACCGGCGGCGGTGGGTAGTTGCCCGGGGGCGGGTAGCTGCCGGGTGGTGGGTAGTTGCCGGGCGGCGGGTAACCGGACGCTGGATTCGTGGGGTACTGGGGTTGGTTCGGATCGGAGCCGTACTGCGGTCCGTTGGGTGGATTGTCACTCACGAGATTCCCTTTGGTTGCAAAGTGTGGCGTGCGTCGAACGAATACTCGATTCTCGCCGAGCGAACCCCACCACGAAGAGGGTGTCAAGCACTACACACCTGCCCGGTCGGTACATTTCGGACACGATTTCTCGCCGAGCGCACCGGGCCCGGTCCTACTAGGGTTGGGTGTTCTACCCATACCGGGACTATCACGAGGGGCTCGCCGTGGGCATCAAGGTTGCACTCGAACACCGCACCAGCTACCGATTCGACCGCACCGTCAAGATCTTTCCGCACGAAATTCGGCTGCGACCGGCACCGCATTCGCGCACTCCCATCGAGGCGTACTCGCTGAAGATCGAGCCGGCGGAGCATTTCGTCAATTGGCAGCAGGACGTGTTCGGAAACTTCCTCGCTCGGGTGGTCTTCCCCGAGCGAACCGATCACCTGTCGATCACCGTCGGACTCGTCGCGGACATGGCGTCCATCAATCCCCTCGACTTCTTCGTCGAGGAATGGGCCGAGCACTACGGCTTCGCGTACGAAGAGCACGACCTGCCCGACCTCGAGCCGTATCTACGGCCGGTGGACGAGGGCAAGGCCGGATCCGGACCGGGACCGGTGGTCTCGGCCTGGGTGGAGAAGCTGCAGGCGGCTGTCACCGAACGCGGAGAGTCGTTGCGCACCATCGATTTTCTCGTGATGGCAAACCAAGCCGTCATGGGCGACGTCGGGTACTCCGTGCGCATGGAACCCGGAGTGCAGACCCCCGATCTGACTCTGACGTCCGCCGTCGGGTCGTGCCGCGACTCGGCGTGGTTGCTGGTGTCGGTACTGCGTCAGATGGGTCTGGCAGCGCGGTTCGTCTCGGGTTACCTGGTTCAGTTGTCCTCCGACGTAAAGTCGCTGGACGGCCCGTCCGGGCCGGTGGAGGACTTCACCGATCTCCATGCCTGGACCGAGGTCTACCTCCCCGGTGCGGGCTGGGTCGGGATGGACCCGACATCGGGTCTGTTCGCCGGCGAGGGCCACATTCCACTGTCGGCCACACCGCACCCGTCGACGGCCGCCGCCATCTCCGGTGCGACGAGCAAGTGCAAGGCCGAACTCGACTTCTCGAACACCGTCGTCCGCGTCCACGAGGATCCGCGAACGACGTTGCCGTACACCGCCGAGCAGTGGGAATCGATCAAGGCCACAGCCGAGAAGATCGACGAGCGGATGCTCGATCAGGACATTCGGTTGACCGTCGGCGGCGAGCCCACGTTCGTCGCGATCGAGAATCAGGAAGCGCCCGAGTGGAACACCACTGCCGACGGTCCGCACAAGCGCAAGCTGGCAAGTGTGCTCGCCGAACGGCTTCGCACCATCTACGCACCGGACGGTCTGGTGCAGCGCAGCCAGGGCAAGTGGTACCCCGGCGAACCTCTGCCGCGGTGGCAGGTGGGACTGTTCTGGCGTACCGACGGTCAAGCTCTGTGGCACGACTCCGATCTGATCGCCGATCCCTGGTTGGCCGAGGACCTGCGCCCGGATCCGGTGGACAATTCGGCGTCGCAGGCATTGATCGACGAGTTGGTCAAGGCGCTCGGACTGCCCGCCTCACAGGCGCGTCCCGCCTACGAGGACCCGTTGGTGAAACTGTTGGACCTGGTTCGCCAGCCCTACGGTGATCCGCCCGCCGACGACGAGGATCTCGAACCGGGAGCCGATTCCGCGGATGCCAGAAAGAAACTGCTCGAACGGCTCGATGCCAGTACCGACGAGCCTGCGGCATTCGTTCTGCCCATCTCGCGCACCGAGGACGGCTCCGGCTGGGAGAGCTCGGACTGGAAGTTGCGCCGCGGCCGAATAGTGTTGCTGGAGGGCGATTCTCCCGCGGGCCTGCGGCTGCCACTTCGCGCGATCTCCTGGGACGGCGGTCCCGTCGAGAACCCGGCAGACCCCACCGCGCCCAAGCCGGATCTGCCCACACCGCAGCTGACCCAGCAACCGCCGCGTGCGGTGAACCCGGCCGAGTCGCGTTACGCGCAGTTGGTGAACGAGACGTCCGGGGTGGGCGGCACCGCCGTCACCGCACTGGTCGCCGAGGTTCGCGACGGCGTCCTGCACGTGTTCATGCCGCCGATGGATCGGTTGGACGACTTCGTCGATCTCGTCTCGCGGGTCGAGCAGGCGGCGTCGACCATCGACACGCCCGTCGTGATCGAGGGCTACGGTCCGCCGTCCGATCCGCGTATCCAAACCCTCACCGTCACACCGGATCCCGGTGTGATCGAGGTCAACGTGCAACCGACCTCCTCGTGGGCGGAACAGAACGATCTGATGGAGCGTCTCTACCTCGAGGCGCGTCAGTCCCGTTTGAGCACAGAGGGATTCGACAACGACGGCACCACTCGTGGAACGGGCGGTGGAAACCACATCACCCTCGGCGGCGTGACGCCGGTGGATTCACCCGTTCTGCGTCGACCGGACCTGTTGGTCTCGCTGCTGACGCACTGGCAGCGGCACCCGTCGCTGTCGTACCTGTTCTCGGGCCGCTTCATCGGCACCACGTCGCAGGCTCCTCGCGCCGACGAGGGACGCGAGGAATCGCTCTACGAGCTCGAGGTCGCATTCAGCGAGATCGAGCGACTGACCGGGGCCGACCGATCGGCGTCGCCCTGGGTCGTCGACCGAGCGCTGCGGCACCTGCTCA
Source organism: Rhodococcus sp. 05-2254-2 (assembly GCF_002259095.1). Lineage (NCBI taxonomy): Bacteria > Bacillati > Actinomycetota > Actinomycetes > Mycobacteriales > Nocardiaceae > Rhodococcus > Rhodococcus sp. 05-2254-2. The sequence goes on from NZ_NOZJ01000006.1 coordinate 3,556, forward strand.
CCGACATCACCGGCAACACGCACCGCGCCGAGTTCTGCATCGACAAGCTCTACAGTCCCGATTCCACTCGCGGACGACTGGGACTGCTCGAACTGCGCGGGTTCGAGATGCCGCCGCACCATCAGATGGCGATGGTGCAGTCGCTGCTCGTGCGATCGATGGTCTCGCGGTTCTGGGACACCCCGCTGAAGGCACCTCTCATCCGGCACGGTGCCAATCTGCACGGTCGGTACATGTTGCCGCACTTCGTCATCAACGATATCGGTCGTGTCGTCGAGGACCTCCGCGAGCACGGCATCGATTTCGACACCAGCTGGCTCGATCCGTTCACCGAGTTCAGATTCCCCCGAATCGGTACCACCGTGGTCGGTGACGCCGAGATCGAGCTGCGGGGTGCGATCGAGCCATGGAACACTCTCGGCGAAGAATCGACGTCCTCGGGCACCGCTCGGTACGTGGACTCTTCGGTGGAACGAATCCAGGTTCAGGTCGCCGGAGCCGACGCGGGCCGCTACATGGTGACGTGCAACGGGGTGCCGGTGCCGATGTTGCGGACCGAGCGTCAGGACGTGCAGGTCGCCGGTGTGCGTTACCGCGCTTGGCAGCCGCCGAGTGCTCTGCACCCGACGATCGACGTGCAGAGTCCGCTGCGTTTCGATCTGGTGGAAATGCAGACCGGACGTGCGGTCGGCGGGTGCTCGTACCACGTGGTGCACCCGGGCGGTCGCTCGTACGAGGGACCGCCGGTCAACTCCGTGGAAGCCGAAGCGCGCCGTAACGGCCGCTTCGAGGAGGGCGGGTTCACCTCGGGCAAGGTGGACGTAGCAAGATTGCTCGAGATGCACGCTCGCCAAGCGATCGATGTGTCCGCGCCCGGCATGCTCGACCTGCGCCGGACCGGAGTCATCACGTCCTGACGCGCGACTGCACAGGAGAACGAGTCGACCGGTAGCGATCTCGGTCCGACGCGTATCGGGTGGTTCCGCAGGCAGCGGAGTCACCCGGCGGCGGAGTGTGATCGACCGACGGAAGGAACAACGGCTCGATGGTGCCCGTGGATACCACCCTGAGTGGAGCCGGCAGGAACGACGATGTTTCGAGTGGTGCCGGCAGGAACGACGACGTTTCGAGTGGGGCCGGCAGGAACGACGACGTTTCGAGTGGTGCCGGGTCGCCGTGGCTGGCGTATCGCGGTCGGCGTGAGGCCGTGACCGGTCGTGTCGATCGGTTCGACGAGATGCTCGATGCCGACGACGCCGTCCGTCCGCACTGGGCGGAGTTGGTCGACGGTATGCGTGAGGCCGGCTCGGGTGCCATGCAGACGTTGCAGTCGCGGGTGAGCCGTTTGGTCGACGACCACGGCATCACCTACAACCCGATTCCGTCGGGTGGCAGCGAGGCGTTGCCCAGTGCTGTTCGGTGGGGGTTGGACAGTGTTCCGTTGGTCGTCGCGGCCGACGAGTGGGACCGTCTGGAAGCAGGTTTGGTTCAGCGGTCGATGTTGCTCGATGCGATGCTCACCGACATCTACGGTGCCCAGGAAACCGTTCGTCGGGGGTTGATTCCACCGGAGTTGGTCTTCGGCAACCCGGGCTATCTGCGGACGGCGCATGCGATCACCATTCCGGGGCCGCATCAGCTGTTCATGCATGCCGCCGATGTCGCCCGAGGTTCCGACGGCGACTTCCGGGTCGTCGCCGACCGCACGCAGGCACCGTCGGGAGTGGGCTATGCGCTCGCCGATCGTCGGGTGATGTCGCGCGCGATGCCGGAGTTGTTCCAGGCCAGCAATCCCAGGCCGCTGTCCACGTTCGCTCGGGCGGTTCGTCTGGCTCTTCGCGATGCGGCACCCGCATCGGCCGAGAATCCGGTCGTGGTGGTGCTCAGTCCCGGTTCGCACTCCGAGACGGCATTCGATCAGGCTTATCTCGCAACGGTTCTCGGCTTTCCTCTAGTGGAGAATGCCGATCTCGTGGTCCGCGACGGCTGTCTGTGGATGCGGTCGCTCGGCAAGCTGCGCCGGGTCGATGTGGTGCTGCGCCGAGTCGACGCCGAGTTCGCCGACCCACTCGATCTGCGCCCGGATTCGCATCTGGGAGTCGTCGGTCTGGTCGAAGTGCTGCGGCGCGGGGCCGTGAGCGTGGTGAACACGCTCGGTAGCGGTGTGCTCGAGAACCCGGCTCTGCTTCCGTTGCTTCCGGCGTTGAGTCGTGCCCTGCTGGACGAGGATCTGATTCTCGGTTCGGTACAGACCTACTGGGGTGGCGACCCGGATCAGCTCTCGCACATCGGAAGCCGGATGCGTTCGCTGGTGCTGCGCTCGACCACCTCACGTCGCACGGTGGTGGGGCACGATCTCACCGACGTCGCCGCGGAGGAGCTGTGGAAGCGAATTCTCGCCGAGCCGTGGAAGTGGACCGGGCAGGAAGTCCCCGAGTTCTCGTTGGCTCCGGTCGGTTCGTCGATCGACGGCGGCTCGGGTTCGCAGTTGTCGGTGGCGCCGGCGCAGGTGGGGATGCGGCTGTTCACGGTTGCGCAGCGGGGCGGGTACACGCCGATGCGCGGCGGACTGGGGCAGGTGGTGCTCACCGCACCGGTCACCGAACCGCTCATCACGGTGGCGTCGAAGGATGTGTGGGTCAAGTCGGTGGAACGGGTCACCCCGGCCGACTCCGCTCCGCACACCCCGCCCGCCACGGTGGAGGAGTTGCCGCAGTACGCCGCGTCCAACGTCGATGTCGTCAGTTCCCCGCGTGTGCTCGGCGACCTGTTCTGGTTCGGCCGCTACAGCGAGCGTGCCGAGGACATGACTCGATTGCTCATCGCTGCGCGCGAACGCAATCAGGACTATCGATCGATGCCCTGGCTCGAAGGCAGCGAAAGTCTGCCGATTCTTCTCGAAGCGGTCACGAAGGTCTCGCGCACCTGGCCGGGATTCCTCGACGAGAAGAACCGCGGTGATGCGAGCGTGGAAATGCGCTCGCTGATGCTCTCGACGGGACGTCCGGGTTCGCTGGCCCAATCGGTGGATCGGATGCAGCAAGCGGCGCGCGCGGTGCGCGACCAGCTCTCGAACGACACCTGGGCGGTGCTGAACCGCATCGACACCGCGCTCGAGGAGCTGGCCGAGTCGCCGGTTCACAACGGCGCGCAATTGGCGTCGTCGCAGTCGAGTGTGCTGCGCGGGTTGCTTGCGCTGGCCGGCTTGGCATCGGAATCGATGGTGCGAGACGCGGGCTGGTACCTGATGGATGCAGGCAAACGGATCGAGCGTGGTCTGCAGCTGACTGCGCTGCTCTCGGCCACGCTGAGCCACGCTCTCACGCCCTCCACCGAACAAGCGGTCATCGATTCGGTGCTGTCCGCGGCCGAGTCCTCGGTGATCTACCGCAGACGCAACAGCGGGCGCGCGCGTCCGGCTGCCGTCGCGCAACTGTTGTTGTTCGACGAGGGCAACCCGCGAGCGTTGGTCTACCAGCTCGATCGGCTGCGGGACGACCTGGGTTCGTTGCCCGACGCCTCGGGTACGTCGCGGCCCGAGCAGCTCGTCGAGCAGATGCGGGTGCGGTTGCGGCGCGTCGACCCGGGCGATCTGGAATCGGTCGATGCGAACGGCAGGCGAGTGGAGTTGCTCGAGCTGGTGGACGGCATCCACGACTCGCTGGAGGAATTGTCCCGCGTCGTCCTCGCCACGCACATGTCGTTGCCCGGTGGCACGCAGCCGCTGTGGGGCAGCGCCAACATCCGAACTGCGAACGGAGTGCGGTGATGAGTCGTCGGTACCGAATCAAGCACATCACCACCTACACGTATTCCGACCGCGTGACCTCGTCCTACGGGCGCGGATTCCTCGCGCCCCGCGACATGGACGGGCAGCACTGTCTGGAGAAGTCGGTCACGGTGGAGCCGGCTCCCACCGATCAATCCTTCGGCGTGGACGTCTACGGCAACGAGGACGTGTACTTCCACGTCACGCACGACCACGAGAAGCTGGTGGTCACGGCGGATTCGCTGGTGGAGGTCTATCCTCGTCCGGCGGACGAGACGACGTCGTGGCCGGCGACGGCATCCTGGGAGTCGGCTCGGATGGCGCTGTTCGATGCGAGCGTGCCTGCGGATCCGGCCCGCGCGTCGGCCGTGGAGTTCGCTCTCGATCTGCCGACTCCGGAGATAACCGACGAGGTGCGCGCCTACGCGGCCCCCAGCTTCTGGCCCGGTCGTCCCCTCGCGGACGTCGTCGTCGATCTGACGCATCGGATCTTCACCGACTTTCGCTATCTTTCCGGCTCGACGACGGTCTCGACCACCGTTGTCGACGTCCTCGCCGCGAGGTCGGGAGTGTGTCAGGACTTCGCTCGCCTTGCGATCGCGTGCTTGCGGTCCCAGGGTCTGGCGGCCCGGTACGTGTCGGGATACCTCGCAACCGAACCTCCGCCCGGCAAGGAACGGATGATCGGTGTCGACGCGACCCACGCGTGGGCTGCGGTGTGGATGCCGAACGATCGGTGGCTCGCGTTCGATCCCACCAACGATCAGCTGGTCGACGAGCGATACGCGACCGTGGCGTGGGGACGTGACTACGCCGACGTGCCGCCCCTGCGCGGGGTGATCTACACCGAAGCGGAGGAGAGCACCATCGCCGTATCGGTGGACGTTGCACCGCAGTAGCGAACCCGGCATAATTCGGTGGCTCGGGGGTAACCGACCATCTGGTCGAATCTACGAATGCAACGTGCGAAAAGCCGCAAAACGGACAATCGTTTCCCATTCGTAGTCACCGAGACGGCACAGCAGAACACACCGAACGGGTAGCTTGGATATCGATGACCGCAACACTGGCAGACCCTGTATCAGAGGTAGTAGCAGCAGCCCAGCGACTCCTCACCAAACGCACCGGAGCTCCGGTGACGTTGATCGACCCGGTGAATCTGGGGGGTAGCGGTCAAGCGATCGTGTTGCGAGTCAGAGTGTCCGAGAACCCGTTTCAGCTGCCCCGCACCCTGGTGATCAAGCAGGTCCGGGAGCTGCCCGCCGAATCGGAACTGCATGCCGAGCTCGCCGACGTCTCCGGTTCCAGCGCCTTCCTGCGCGAGGCGGCGTCGTACCAGTTCGCCAACGCTCTGGCCACGGACAGCAGGCCCGGACCCGAGCTGCACGCATACGACCTCGACGCGAGGTTGCTGGTGCTCAGCGATCTCGGCGACGCCAGTCCCATCACTGCTCTGCTGCGCAACTCGGACGAAGCCGCGGTGACCAATTCCTTGATGGCCATGGCGCAGGCGCTCGGCCGCATGCACGCCGCCACCGTCGGCCGTGAGGACGATTTCGCCGCTCTGCTGCGACGGGTGGGACAACCCGACTCCACCGACGGGATCTCCGCCCAGATACCCGACGCTCTTGCCGAGGTCCCCGGCCTGCTGACCGATCTTCTGGGCGTCGGAACGACTCCGGATGCCATTCTCGATCGAGTCTCTCGCAGCGGGCGACTGTTCGCGCACGGTGCCTTCCGCGCCTTCAGCCCGTCAGACCTGTGTCCCGACAACATCATCGTCAACGACGAAGGCGTGCGGTTCCTCGACTACGAGTGGGGCGGATTTCGTGACGCCACCCTCGACATCACCTACGCGTTGGCGTCGTTCCCCGGTTGCCTGTGCAGCTTCGAGCTCTCACACGATCGCGAGCAGGCGATGATCGACGCGTGGCGCTCGGAAGTGGTGGGGATCTGGCCAGCGTTGGCCGACGACACCACGCTGGCGAGCAAGATTCTCGACGCGCGTCTGATCTGGGTGTGGCTGAGCACCTACTGGTTCCTGCCCGACGACCACACTCGCATCGCAGCGGCGCGTGCTCATCACCTGTCGGTTCCGCGGTCGCAGGCACTGATCTCGCGGTGGACGACGCTGGCAGACAGTGCCGCGCGCGTCGGTGAGACCGACATCGCCGACTACGCGACGTCGGTCGCCACCGCTCTGCGCACCAAGTGGGAGCGCTGAGGAAGACGTCGTTCGCGCATCCGCCGGTCGCATCGGTAGCGTTCGACGGGTGAGCGGCGGCATCGGTAGTGACTTCTCCGGCGGGGACATCTCGGGAAGCGACGAGTTGGGCGACGGACTGTTCGACGCGCCTGCGCCCCCGGAGGCGATGATCGCCGAGTCCCGTCCCACGTCCACCTACGTCAGGCCCGACGCACCTCTGGCGGTGCGTATGCGTCCGACGAGCCTCGACGAGGTGGTGGGGCAGTCTCATCTGTTGGCTCCGGGCGCACCGCTGCGCCGGCTGGTCGAGGGCTCCGGTGCGTCCTCGGTGATGCTCTACGGTCCACCGGGAACCGGTAAGACGACGCTGGCGTCGCTGATCTCGGGGGCTACCGGACGCAAGTTCGAGGCGCTGTCGGCTCTCTCGGCCGGTGTCAAGGAAGTACGCAACGTCATCGAACTCGCGCGCCGCCGACTGCTCTCGGGCGAGCAGACGGTGCTGTTCATCGACGAGGTGCACCGATTCTCCAAGACGCAGCAGGATGCACTGCTCGCTGCCGTCGAGAATCGGATCGTGTTGTTGGTGGCTGCGACCACGGAGAACCCGTCGTTCTCGGTGGTGTCGCCGCTGCTGTCCCGGTCGTTGGTTCTGCAGTTGCAGCCGCTGGCATCCGAGGACATCGAGTTGTTGCTCACTCGCGCCGCCAACGATCCGCGCGGACTGGACGGTGCGGTGACCATCGCCGACGACGCGATGGATCACCTGGTGCGTCTCGCGGCCGGCGACGCCCGACGGGCGTTGACGGCACTCGAGGCGGCAGCGGGCGCTGCAACCGACGGGATGCTCGACCTCGCGACGGTCGAGGCCAGTGTCGACAAGGCCGCCGTGCGTTACGACCGCGACGGAGATCAGCACTACGACGTCATCAGCGCGTTCATCAAGTCGATCAGAGGGTCCGACGTCGACGCCGCCCTGCACTATCTGGCGCGGATGATCACGGCAGGCGAGGACGCGCGGTTCATCGCGAGACGTCTCGTGGTGCACGCCAGCGAGGACATCGGGATGGCCGACCCCACGGCACTGCAGACCGCGACGGCCGCTGCCAGCGCCGTGCAGATGATCGGTATGCCCGAGGCACGGTTGGCGCTGGCGCAGGCGACGATTCATCTGGCCACTGCGCCCAAATCCGGTGCCGTGATCGGCGCACTCGGTGCTGCCATGGCCGACGTGGCTGCAGGCAAGTCGGGATCGGTGCCGCCGCATCTGCGCGACGGCCACTACAAGGGCGCTCAAGGGCTGGGGAACGCCGTCGGGTATCGGTACCCGCACAGCAGTCCTGGCGGCGTACTGGGGCAGCAGTATCCGCCGGACGAACTGGTGGGCGTGAACTACTACGAGCCCACCGAGCACGGTGCCGAGCGGGAAATCGCGACCAGGGTCGGGAAACTGCGCCGCATCATCCGAGGCCGATAGGCCCTCGAGTCGGTGCGGGGTCCGACGACGCTAACCTGTATCCGTGCAGACCCATGAGATCCGCAGGCGTTTCCTCGACCATTTCGTGAAGGCGGGACACACCGAAGTACCCAGTGCGTCGTTGATCCTCGACGACCCCAATCTGCTGTTCGTCAATGCGGGCATGGTTCCGTTCGTGCCGTTCTTCCTCGGTCAGCAGACACCGCCGTACAAGACGGCGACGAGCGTCCAGAAGTGCGTGCGCACCCTCGACATCGAGAACGTCGGTATCACCACCCGCCACAACACGTTCTTCCAGATGGCAGGAAACTTCTCGTTCGGCGACTACTTCAAGCGAGACGCCATTCGGCACGCCTGGTCTCTGTTGACCGACAGCGTCGAGGACGGCGGATACGGGTTCGATCCCGAGCGCATCTGGGCCACCGCGTATCTCGACGACGACGAGGCGATCGAGCTTTGGAAGGAGATCGCAGGCCTGCCCGACGAGCGAATTCAGCGCCGAGGAATGGCCGACAACTACTGGTCCATGGGCATTCCCGGACCCTGTGGCCCGTGCTCGGAGATCTACTACGACCGAGGACCCGAGTTCGGTGCCGAGGGCGGTCCCGAGGCCGACGAGGATCGGTACATCGAGATCTGGAACCTCGTGTTCATGCAGAACGAACGCGGCAAGGGAATCAGCAAGGACGACTTCGAGATCCTCGGTCCGCTGCCGAAGCAGAACATCGACACCGGCATGGGCGTCGAGCGCGTCGCCTTCCTGCTGCAGGGCGTGGACAACGTCTACGAGACCGACCTCGTCCGACCGGTGATCGCCAAGGCCGAGGAACTCTCGGGACGCGCCTACGGTGCCAACCACGACGACGACGTGCGTTTCCGAGTCATCGCCGATCACGCCCGGACCGCCGCGCTGCTGATCTCCGACGGAGTCAATCCCGGCAACGACGGTCGCGGCTACGTGCTGCGCCGATTGCTGCGCCGCATCGTCCGATCGGCACGCCTGCTCGGCGCACCCGACGAGACCATGGCGCAGTTCGTCACCGTCGTACGAGACACTATGACCGAGTCGTACCCGAATCTGGTCACCGACTTCGATCGCATTCTGACCGTCGCAGTGGGGGAGGAGACGGCGTTCCTCAAGACCCTCACCTCGGGTTCTCGGCTGTTCGAGGGCGCAGCGGAGGCAGTCAAGGCGTCGGGTGCGAAGAAGATCGGCGGTGCCGAGGCATTCGCGCTGCACGACACCTACGGTTTCCCGATCGATCTGACGCTCGAGATGGCCGCCGAGGCCGGCCTGTCGGTGGACGAGGACGGTTTCCGCTCGCTGATGGCCGAGCAGCGCAACCGGGCCAAGGACGACGCCCGTGCCCGCAAGCACGCACACGCAGACCTCACGGTCTACAAGGATTTCGTCGACGGTTCGCCGACCGAGTTCACCGGATTCGACGAACTCGGCTCCGAGGCAACGGTATTGGCCCTGATCTCCAACGGCGTCCGCGTCCCGACCGCGGTTGCGGGAGACTCGGTGGAGATCATCCTCGACCGCAGCCCGCTCTACGCCGAGTCCGGTGGCCAGATCGCCGACATCGGCACGATCACTGCACCCGGCCTCGGCGTCAAGGTCAACGACGTGCAGAAGATCGCCAAGAAGCTCTGGACGCACAAGTCGGTGGTCGAGTCGGGTCAGATCACCGAGGGCGACACCGTGCACGTCGACGTCGACCACGCGTGGCGCAAGGGCGCGACTCAGGGCCACTCGGGTACCCACATGGTGCACGCGGCACTGCGACAGGTGCTCGGGCCGAACGCGACGCAGGCCGGATCGCTCAACAAGCCCGGCTACCTGCGATTCGACTTCTCGTGGCAGGGCGCGCTCTCGGAGGCGCAGCGCGACGACATCGAGAACGTCGCCAACGACGCGGTGGGCTCGGACTTCGCGGTCAACACCATGGTCACCGACCTCGACAGTGCCAAGAAGATGGGCGCCATGGCCCTGTTCGGTGAGAACTACGGCGACGAAGTGCGCGTCGTCGAGATCGGCGGACCGTTCTCGATGGAACTGTGCGGTGGTACGCACGTGCAGCACTCGTCGCAGATCGGCCCGGTCACCATTCTCGGTGAATCGTCCGTGGGCTCGGGAGTGCGCCGAGTCGAAGCCTTCGTCGGCCTCGACTCGTACCGCTATCTCGCCAAGGAACGCGCGCTGCTGGCCGGCATCGCGTCCTCGCTGAAGGTGCCGTCCGAGGAGGTTCCGACCCGCATCGAGACCCTGGTCGAGCGTCTGCGGGTCGCGGAGAAGGAACTCGACGCGGTCAAGGCCGCCGCAGTGCTGGCCTCGGCAGGTGAGTTCGTCGGCAAGGCCGAGCGATTCGGCGACGTGCGAGCGGTCATCGCGCAGGCACCGGACGGCGTCGGCGGCAACGACTTGCGCACCTTGGTCACCGATATCCGAGGCCGGCTGGGCGCGGACCCGGCCGTGGTGGTGCTGTTCGGCACCGTGAACGGCAAGGTCCCGTTCGTGGTCTCGACCAACAAGGCAGCTCAGGATGCAGGCATCGCGGCAGGCGATCTGGTGGCGGCCTTCGGTCCGAGTATCGGTGGCCGAGGCGGCGGCAAGCCCGAGTTGGCTCAGGGTTCGGGATCGGACGTCGCCGGAATTCCAGCCGGTATCGACGCAGCCCGGGCTCGATTGACCGAACTCACCACCCACTGACGATCGTGGTAGCTCAGGGGCGCGGCCCCGATCGGCCAGGAGTCGACGATCCCGGCCGCGGCCGTCGTATCGGCATCGACGTCGGCAGTGTGCGCATCGGTATCGCCTCGAGCGATCCCGACGGTGTACTCGCCACGCCGGTCGAGACCGTGCCGCGATCGAAGATCAAGGGTCCCGACGCCCCGGACGTGGCGCGGGTGGCGAAGATCGTCGCCGAATACGAGGCCGTCGAGATCGTCATCGGGCTTCCTCGGACGCTGCGCGGAGAGCGCGGCAACGCCGTCGACGCAGCCGAGAAATTCGGCCGCTCCCTGCACCGGCGACTGGGTGATGTGCCGATTCGGATGGCCGACGAGCGACTGACTACCGTGAGTGCATCGCGCGCGCTACGGGACAGTGGAGTGCGAGCCAAGAACCAACGATCGGTGATCGATCAGGCTGCGGCGGTCGCGATACTGCAGGGCTGGCTCGACGAGCGCCGTGCCGTATCGGATCGTGCAGCGAACAATTCAGGATCGACGGAGGTCGACGAGTGAACTACAAAGGGTCCGATCGGGACCGGCGAGATGCGCGCTCGGACGAGGCGCACACCGACCCGATCGGCTATCGCGTGGACGAGGGCAGCGAGTTCCACCGCACTGTGCACGGCCCGCCGCAGCATCAGGAGCCGCATCCCCGGTCCTCTCGTGACGCAGATCGGGAGCACGAGGCCGAGCGCGGAGCGTTGCCACAGGAGGTCGGCCGCAGCCGTGCCGCGACCCGGAAGGACCGAGCTGCCTCCAGCCGCAAGCGCCGCGGCCGCCTGATCGCTCTGGTACTCGGGCTCGTACTGGTCGTGGCAGTCGCGGGAGGAGCGTATTTCGCGGTGAACAAGTTCGGCAATCGCACGACACCGAACGCCGACTTCACCGCGGGCTCACCGGGGGACGGCGTGGTGATTCAGGTTCATCCCAACGACACCGCGCAACAGATCGGTACCCAGGCAGCGGACAAGGGTGTGGTCGCCAGTTCGGGAGCCTTCCTCGAAGCGGCGCTCCTGAACAACGCCATCACCTCGGTTCAACCCGGTTTCTATCTGCTCGCCAGCAACGTGCCTGCCTCGCAGGCCGTGAACGAACTCGTCGACCCCGCGTCCCGGGTGGGCAACATGGTGATCTCGGAGGGCCGTCAGCTGCACGACGCGCGCGACGTGAACACCGGTGCCGTCAAGAAGGGCATCTACACCCTGATCTCCGAGGCCAGCTGCGTGGACCGAACCGGCAGTGGAACCCCCACCTGCGTGAGCTACGACGACCTCAACGTGGCCGGAGCCGTGGACGACCCGGCCGCCTTGGGCGTGCCCGACTGGGCCACCGATCGCGTCGAGGGAGTCCCGGACCGCGATCGCCAGCTCGAAGGCCTGATCGCCGCAGGAACCTGGGACTTCGATCCCAGCGCGGCTCCGACCGACATTCTGAAGCAGCTGGTGTCCGAGAGCGCGACCCGCTACGAGGACACCGGAATCCTCACCGCGGGTGCCAACTCCGGGCTGACTCCGTACGACACCCTCGTCGCCGCGTCGCTCGTCGAGCGGGAGTCGCTGCCGCAGGACTTCAGCAAGGTGGCCCGGGTGATCCTCAATCGGCTCGCGGTGCCGCAGAAGCTCGAGTTCGACTCGACGGTCAACTACTCGCTCGATACGACCGAGGTGGCCACCACCGACGCCGACCGCGCCCGCGTCACCCCGTGGAACACCTATGCCAGCGAAGGGCTGCCGGCAACCCCGATCTCCTCGCCGAGTATCGGTGCGGTGCAGGCGGTCGAGATGCCCGCCGACGGTGACTGGCTGTACTTCGTGACCATCAACCAGGCGGGCGAAACCCTGTTCACCCGCAGCTACGAGGAACACCTGGCCAACATCACCAAGGTCGAGGGTGGCTTCCTCGACAGCGGCCGCTGACGTGCGCGCCGCTGTACTCGGAAGCCCTGTCGAACACTCGAAGTCGCCGGTGCTGCACTGTGCCGCGTACCGCGCGCTCGGCCTCGCCGACTGGACCTACGAGCGCATCGACTGCACCGGAGAGCAGCTGCCCGGCCTGCTCGACGGTTTCGGCCCCGAATGGGTCGGTGTCTCGGTCACCATGCCGGGCAAGGTCGCGGCTCTGGCGTACGCGACCGAGCGCACCGCGCGGGCAGTTCTGGCCGGCTCGGCGAACACCCTGGTGCGCACCGAGTCGGGCTGGCGCGCCGATTGCACGGACGTCGATGGGATAGTCGGTGCACTGCGCGACGCCGGAATCGAGGACCTGTCCGGTCGCACCGTGACGGTGGTCGGCGCAGGAGGAACGTCGAGGCCGGCGATCGTGGCGCTGGCCGGACTCGGAGCGACTGCGGTCACTGTCGTCGCGCGGTCGGCCGACCGAGCCCGAGACACACTGGACTGCGCCGTCGCCGCGGGGATGCGCGCGGAGTTCGCGGACATGACCGACCCTCGGCTCGCCACCGTCGCAGCGGCGTCCGCTGTGCTCGTCAGCACCGTGCCCGCGGCCGGGGCCGCGGACATCGCGTCGGATCTCGCCCAGGCGCCCCTGGTCCTCGACGCCATCTACGATCCATGGCCGACGCCCCTGGCAACTGCCGTGGACGCGGCCGGTGGAACCGTCATCAGCGGATTGTCGATGCTGCTCAATCAGGCGTACGGGCAAGTGGAACAGTTCACCGGCAGGCCCGCTCCGCGAGCGATCATGCGGGACGCACTGTTCACCGCATTGTGAGTTCGAGCCGGCGGTAGCCCACGGGCCGCGAGTTGTCCACAGGCCGCGAGTTGTCCACAGGGCAATGTTCCACCTGGGCTTTCGTCACAGACGATCGCTGCCGTGGTGCAAGCCTTCGGTCATGATTGTCGTGTGTGGTGCGGTCGTGGTCGGTGCCGTTGTGGGGCTGGCGATGCGCCGCTGTTTGGTCCGATGGAGTCCTCGGCTCCTGCCGCTGTTGTCTGCGATCGGTACCGGATGGGTCTGGTGGCGTTTCGGCGGTACCGAGTACGCGGTTCCGTTGTGCGTGACGACGTGGTGGTTCGCCGCACTCAGCGCGGTCGACCTGCAGCGACGCCGGTTGCCGAACGCCTTGACCGTCCCCGGGGCGGTCGTGGTGACGATCGCGCTCGTGTTCACCGGTTCGCCGGGGGCACTGCTGGGCGGTGCTCTGTTGTTCGCGATCTATCTCGTCGTTCACCTCCTCGCGCCCGCGGCATTCGGAGCGGGGGACGTCAAACTCGCCTGGTCGGTCGGCTCGATCGCGTGCGTCGGCGGCGGGGGAGGATGGGCGATCGCCGCGCTGTCGGCACCGGTGGCAACTGCCGTGGTGGGGGCGATCGCCGCGGCGTTGGGGCACCGGCGAGCCCGCATCCCGCACGGCCCGTCCATGTGCGCGGCCACCCTGCTGGCATCCGCGGCGTCCCTGGCGTGAAAAGATGTTCGAGTGCTGCGCTGGATAACTGCCGGAGAATCCCACGGACCCGCTCTCGTCGCCATTCTCGAAGGAATGGTCGCGGGAGTAGAGGTGACCTCGGACGACATTGCCTCTCAACTCGCTCGCCGTCGCCTCGGCTACGGCCGAGGTGCCCGCATGAAGTTCGAGGCCGACAAAGTGACCCTCACCGGCGGTGTCCGACACGGACGCACGATGGGTGGTCCGGTCGCGATCGAGGTCGGCAACACCGAGTGGCCCAAGTGGGAGCAGGTGATGTCGGCCGATCCCGTCGACGAGGCAGTGCTCGCGGATCTCGCGCGCAACTCTCCGTTGACACGGCCCCGGCCCGGCCACGCCGACTTCTCCGGGATGCTCAAGTACGGCTTCGACGACGCTCGCCCCGTGCTCGAACGCGCCAGCGCGCGTGAGACCGCCGCCCGAGTCGCCATCGGCACGGTCGCCCGCCTGTTCCTGAAGCAGGCGTTCGGAGTCGATGTGGTGTCCCATGTGATCTCCATCGGGGCATCCGACCCCTATGTCGGGCCGCCGCCCGCAGGCGCGGACCTCGACGCGATCGACGCATCCCCGGTTCGCGCCTTCGACAAGGCCGCCGAAGAATCGATGATCGCCGAGATCGAAGCAGCGAAGAAGGACGGTGACACCCTCGGCGGCGTCGTCGAGGTCGTGGTGCACGGTCTGCCCGTCGGCCTCGGGTCGTTCGTCTCCGGAGAACGCAAGCTCGACGCAAGACTCGCCGCGGCACTGATGGGAATCCAGGCCATCAAGGGGGTCGAGATCGGGGACGGCTTCGAGACCGCGCGTCGACGCGGAAGCGTCGCTCACGACGAGATCAAGCCCGGTCCGGACGGTGTGTTGCGCTCGACCAACCGGGCAGGCGGCATCGAGGGCGGTATGACCAACGGTGAGGCACTGCGAGTGCGGGCGGCGATGAAGCCCATCTCGACGGTTCCGCGCGCGTTGGCAACGGTCGACATGACGACCGGCGACGAGGCCGTGGCCATTCATCAGCGCTCGGACGTCTGCGCTGTTCCGGCTGCCGGTGTCGTGGCCGAGACGATGGTTGCCCTGGTCGTCGCGCAGGCAGCGTTGGAGAAGTTCGGTGGGGACTCGCTGGCGGAGACGACGAGCAACGTCGACCACTACGTGAAGGGCACCGCCGCCCGACCTCCACGATGACCCCGTACGCGGTCCTCGTCGGACCGCCGGGAGCAGGTAAGTCGACGATCGGTCGACGGCTGGCACAGGCTCTCGACCTGGACCTGTTCGACACCGATGTAGCCATCGAGCGAGACACCGGTCGTACGATCGCCGATATCTTCTCGCACGACGGCGAGCCGGCCTTCCGGCAGATCGAGGAGCGGATAGTCGCCGGTGCTCTGGCCTCGCACGACGGGATCGTCTCCCTCGGTGGTGGTGCTGTGCTGTCGCCCGCGACCCGCTCCCTACTGTCCGGGCACACCGTGGTGTACCTGGAAATCAGTGTGGCCGAAGGGCTTCGGCGTACCGGTGCGAACACGGTTCGGCCGTTGCTCGCCGGTCCTGATCCGCGTGCGAAGTACCAGGAACTGATGCGCCATCGGCGACCTCTCTATCGATCGGTGGCCACGGTGCGAGTGCGCACCGACAGCCGCAGCCCCGCTCGGGTCGTGGGCCAGTTGGTGTCGAAGCTGACCGCCATCGCCCCAGTTCCCGGGCGCGATGCGAACGAGAAAAACCCCCAGTAGATGAAGGTGATTCGATGACAGAGCCAGTGCGCGTCCAGGTCGAGACTGCCAACCCGTACCCGGTGATCATCGGCCGAGGTCTGTTGACGGATCTCGTCGACCAGCTCGCCGGAACGGCCACCGTGGCGATCTTCCACCAGCCTCCGCTGGCAGAGACCGCGGAAGCAGTGCGAGCGGCTCTGGCGGACAAGGGAATCGACGCCCATCGCATCGAGATTCCGGACGCCGAGGACGGCAAGGATCTGGCCGTGGCCGGGTTCTGCTGGGAGGTTCTCGGCCGAATCGGTCTCACTCGCAGCGACGCCATCGTCAGTCTGGGCGGCGGCGCGGCGACGGACCTGGCCGGATTCGTGGCCGCGACCTGGATGCGCGGAGTTCGTATCGTCCACGTCCCGACGACGCTGCTGGCCATGGTCGACGCGGCCGTGGGCGGCAAGACCGGCATCAACACCGATGCCGGCAAGAACCTCGTCGGCTCTTTCCACGAACCGGCTGCCGTGTTGATCGATCTGGCGACCCTGGAGACCGTGCCGAAGAACGAGATCGTCTCGGGCCTGGCCGAGGTGATCAAGACCGGATTCATCGCCGATCCGAAGATTTTGGACATCATCGAAGCCGATCCTGCCGCGGCGCTGGATCCGACCGGCGACGTGCTACCGGAGTTGATCCGGCGCTCCGTCGAGGTCAAGGCGAAGGTCGTGGCGGCAGATCTGCGTGAGTCGAACCTGCGCGAGATCCTGAACTACGGGCACACGCTTGCGCACGCCATAGAGCGGCGGGAGCAGTACCGGTGGCGTCACGGTGCCGCGGTGTCGGTCGGTCTGGTGTTCGCGGCCGAGCTGGGACGTTTGGCCGGACGCCTGGACGACGCCACTGCCGACCGCCACCGTTCGATTCTCGAATCGGTCGGCTTGCCGGTCACCTACGACGAGCATGCGTTCTCGGATCTGCTCAAGGGCATGCAGACGGACAAGAAGAACCGGGCCGGGCTGCTGCGGTTCGTGGTTCTGGACGGTTTGGCCAAGCCCGGACGGCTCGAAGGTCCGGATCCGGCACTGCTCGTCGCCGCATTCTCCGCGGTCGGCCGCGAGGCCCCGGCCGCAGGTGGGTCGGCCATCATGTTGTGACGCCGTCGGCCCGTCTCGGGGCCTGACGACAACGGGCGGTGATCGACGCATACAGCGTCGATCACCGCCCGTTGGTCGATGTAGGGGAGTCAGGAACCGTCGGCGCTGCCGTGGCGGCCGCGCTTGTCCAGCCGCGGCTTGCCGTCCGCGTCCACTGCCGAGAACACCTCGGTGTCGGCGTCGCCGTGCTCGGGAGCCCACTGCGTTTCGGTCGGCGTGGGTTCGGTCCGCGTCGCCTCTGCCTGACCCGAACGGTTCTCCTGGCCGGCGTTGACCAGCTGGCGGTCGTGCGCGCGTTCGGCGTCCGAGGTGGCCAACTTCTTCTTGGCCTCGCGGTTGACGATCTGTCGTCCCACGAACACCGCGACGCTGGCGCCGATGAAGATGGTGAGAATCGTGAACGCGGCTCCGGACGTGAGCTCGAAGACCAGACCGTTCTGCCCCAGGCTGAAGTCGACGAAGAAGTCGACGATCCAGCTCAGGAGACCACCAAGGAGTCCACCGACCACAGCGGCTTTGAGCCAGACCATGGTGAGGTCCTCGCCGTCCTCGGGGTCGGGATGCTTGCGCCGGTCGCGGATTCCATCGATGCCGGCCCACACGATGATGACGAGCAGCACGAGGGCGTATGCCACCCAGCGCAGTGCCGATCCGCTCAGCGGCCACATCGACACTGCTGCCCCCAGCAGCAGTCGAACGACGACGTTGACCAATCCCATACTTATGCCACGCACTGCCCACCCAGTCATGCGGCACAGCATATCCGCACGTCGAAGTTTGTGTGTCGGGGCCCACAAGTTCGACGAGCCGGTCGAGGGAGGGGGAGCCTGGGGAGCGACCGGTAATGTCGGGCTCATGCCTGCCGATTTCGGTGCCCGTCGTGGTGCCCTACGAGAACTGTTGGCCGCCGACGGACTCGATTCGATGCTGATCACCGATCTTCTCAACGTGCGATATCTGACGGGATTCACCGGGTCCAACGCGGCGCTACTGGTCTCGGTGGCCGATTCGGCCGGTGACGAGGATCGGACGGTGATCTGCACAGACGGTCGGTACGTCACCCAGGTGGCCGAGCAGGTGCCGGATCTGCGGGCCGAGATCGACCGGGCGTCGGCGATACACCTGCTTCGATCGGGCGTGTCGGGTAGCGGTGGGCGGATCGGTTTCGAGAGTCACGTGGTGACCGTCGACGCCCATCGCGCGTGGTCCGAGCTCGACGGTGCTGCGGAGTTGGTGCGTGCACCGGGTGTCGTGGAGTCGTTGCGCATGGTCAAGGACGAGTTCGAGGTGGGGTTGCTCCGGGACGCCTGCCGCGCCGCCGACGAAGCCCTGGCTCGATTGATCGGTGGGTGCGGTATCCGAGCAGGCCGGACCGAACGTGAGGTGGCCCGCGAGCTGGAATCGGCGATGCTCGACCACGGTGCCGATGCCATCTCGTTCGAGACCATCGTTGCGGCGGGTGCCAACTCGGCGGTCCCGCACCACCGGCCCACCGATGCAGTGTTGGCCGACGGCGACTTCGTCAAGCTCGACTTCGGTGCACTCGTCGGCGGCTACCACTCGGACATGACTCGAACCTTCGTCATCGGTAGTCCCGCGCAGTGGCAGCGCGATCTGTACGAGCTGGTGCAGCGGTCGCAGACTGCCGGTCGCGAAGCCCTGGCACCGGGAGTGACCACCGCCTCGGTCGACGCCGCGTCACGCTCGGTGATCGAGGACGCAGGGTACGGGGAGTACTTCCTCCACGGGCTCGGCCATGGCGTCGGCCTGGAAATCCACGAAGCGCCGGGAATCGCGAAGACGAGCACCGGTACACTGCTGAGCGGTGCAGCGGTCACCGTCGAGCCGGGTGTCTACTTCTCCGGTCGCGGCGGCGTTCGGATCGAGGACACACTCGTCGTTCGCGACGGGGGTCCGGAACTGCTCACCCTGACAAGCAAGGAACTCACGTCCGTCTAGCGCGCGGGCGGGAGCGAATCCCGCACGTGACCGACGGCGCGTCACGCGCACAAACGATTGAGGAGACGCGAAGCAAGTGGCTTCCACCAGCGATTTCAAGAACGGACTGGTTCTCAACCTGGAGAACCAGCTGTGGTCGATCATCGAATTCCAGCACGTCAAGCCCGGTAAGGGACCCGCATTCGTGCGGACCAAGCTCAAGAACGTGCTCTCGGGCAAGGTCGTCGACAAGACGTTCAACGCCGGTGTGAAGGTCGAGACCGCAACGGTCGACCGCCGCGACATGACGTACCTCTACCACGACGGCAGCGACTATGTGTTCATGGACGCCGACACATACGACCAGCTCTCGATCGGTGAGGCCACCGTCGGTGACGGCGCACGCTTCCTGCTCGAGAACCTCCGCGTTCAGGTCGCCATGCACGAGGGCGTTCCGCTGTACGTCGAGCTTCCCGTCACCGTCGAGCTCGAGGTCAAGCACACCGATCCAGGCCTGCAGGGCGATCGCTCCACTGGCGGCACAAAGCCGGCGACCCTCGAGACCGGAGCCGAGATCTCGGTGCCGCTGTTCATCAACACCGGCGACAAGCTCAAGGTCGACTCACGTGACGGAAACTACCTCGGGCGTGTGAACTCCTAACGTGTCATCGAAGAAGTCGACATCCTCCGCCTCGCAGAACGGTGCCCCCGGTGCGAAGAAGCTGGGTGCGCGTCACAAGGCCCGCAAGCGGGCGGTGGATTTTCTGTTCGAGGCGGAGGCGCGCAACGTCGACCCGGTGAACCTGACCACCGAGCGCATCGAACTCGCACGCGGCGACGACACGATCGCTCCCGTCAGTGATTACACCTCCACCTTGGTCGAGGGCGTCGCCGAGAATCTCGATCGACTCGACGGCGTGATCGCCGATCACCTCAAGGACTGGACGCTCACCCGTCTGCCTGCGGTGGACAGAGCCATCCTGCGCGTTGCGGTATGGGAGTTGTTCCACGCCACCGACGTGCCACCGGTCGTCGCCGTCGACGAAGCCGTCGAGCTGGCCAAACAGCTGTCCACCGACGATTCGCCCGGCTTCGTCAACGGCGTGCTGGGTCAGATCGTCCTGGTCGCGCCGCAGGTACGCGCCGCGGCCGCGGCCGTCTCGAGTCGTACACAGTCCGATGCGTCCGGTGAAGCGTCGGTCGACGCCGAGCAGTGATAGCACGGTCGACGCACGTGTGACCGAACGCTCTGCGAGCCTGCTGGTCTCGGTTCGCAGAGCGTTGCTAGGCTCTACGCAGTTCTTGTCAGACATCCTTTAACGATCCGTCCAGAGAGGCGGAGAAGGAGGTCGTAGTTTGCCTGCGCCCGAAAGCTCGTCCGCGAACCCCGCCGTTCGCGAATTGCTGTCCTCGGCCGATGTGGGACGCACCATCTCCCGCATGGCCCATCAGATCATCGAGAAGACGGCCCTCGACGCCGCGGACTCGCCGCGCGTGGTGCTACTGGGCATCCCCACGCGCGGGACCACGCTGGCGGAACGACTCGCAGAACGTATCGAGGCATTTTCGGGCGTGCGGCCTCCGCTCGGGTCCCTCGACATCACTCTCTACCGCGACGATCTGCGGAACAAGCCGCACCGACCACTCGAGCGCACCTCGGTGCCCACAGGCGGCGTCGACGACGCACTGGTCGTACTGGTCGACGACGTACTGTTCTCCGGGCGAACCGTACGGTCCGCGCTCGACGCACTGCGTGACCTCGGTCGCCCCCGCGCGGTGCAGCTGGCGGTCCTCATCGACCGCGGCCATCGCGAACTTCCGCTTCGTGCGGACTACGTCGGCAAGAACGTCCCCACAGCGCGCACCGAGGACGTGTCGGTGCTGCTCTCCGAACACGACGGCCGCGACGGCGTGAGCCTGTCCGAGGGAGGATCCGCTCGATGAAGCACTTGCTCTCGGTCGCCGACCTGACGGCCGAATCGGCCACCGAGATTCTCGACGAAGCCGAACGATTCGAGCAGGCGCTTCTCGGCCGCGAGGTCAAGAAACTACCGACACTGCGCGGACGCACCATCATGACGGTGTTCTTCGAGAACTCGACGCGCACCCGCGTCTCGTTCGAGGTCGCAGGCAAGTGGATGAGCGCCGATGTCATCAACGTCAGCGCCAGCAGCTCGTCGGTGTCGAAGGGGGAGTCGCTCCGCGACACCGCGATGACGTTGCGCGCCGCAGGAGCCGACGCCCTGATCGTCCGACACCCGGCATCGGGTGCTGCACACCAGATCGCACAATGGACCGCCGATCAAGGAGCTGGAGGGGGTCCTGCGGTGATCAACGCAGGCGACGGTACCCACGAACACCCCACCCAGGCCCTGCTCGACGCCCTGACGGTTCGTCAACGACTCGGGGACATCGCGGGCCGTCGGGTGGCGATCGTCGGCGACATCCTGCACAGCCGGGTGGCGCGCTCGAATGCGATCCTCCTGGCCACGCTCGGTGCCGAAGTGGTGCTGATCGCACCACCGACGCTGCTGCCCGTCGGAGTGACCGGCTGGCCGGTGCGGGTCTCGCACGATATCGACGCCGAACTGCCCGGTCTGGACGCGGTGCTGATGCTCAGAGTGCAGGCCGAGCGAATGAACGGCGGGTTCTTCCCCTCCGCTCGTGAATACTCGATCACGTACGGGCTCTCGCAGCGCCGCCTCGACCTGCTGCCCGAGCACGCCGTCGTCCTGCACCCGGGTCCGATGCTCCGCGGTATGGAGATCGCGTCCTCGGTGGCGGATTCTCCGAAAACTGCAGTTCTGCAACAGGTTACGAATGGAGTTCACGTGCGGATGGCGGTGCTGTTCCGATTGCTGGTCGGTTCGGACGGGGGTGCATCGTGAACGCACCTGCGACCTCCGTCCTGCTCCGCGGCGTGCTGCTGTACGGCGAGGGCCCCGAGACCGATGTTCTGATCACCGGCGAAGAGATCGCCGGAATCGGTGCTGACCTCGACGCCGACGGAGCCGAGGTGGTCGATGCCCGCGGCCAGATTCTGCTGCCCGGATTCGTCGACATGCACACGCACCTGCGCGAACCCGGCCGCGAGGACACCGAAACGATCGAATCCGGTTCGGCGGCAGCGGCTCTGGGCGGCTACACCGCGGTGTTCGCGATGGCGAACACCGATCCGGTTGCCGACTCGGTGGTGGTCACCGATCACGTCTGGCGTCGGGGGCAGGAAGTCGGCCTCGTCGACGTCCACCCGGTCGGTGCGATCACGGTCGGTTTGAAGGGCAAGCAGCTCGCCGAGATGGCCACGATGGCAGCGGGAATCGGCCGGGTGAAGATGTTCTCGGACGACGGCCACTGCGTCGACGATCCACTGATCATGCGTCGGGCGTTGGAATACTCGAGTTCGCTCGGTGTCCTAATCGCTCAGCACGCCGAGGAGCCCAGGCTCACCGTCGGTGCCGTCGCCCACGAGGGCCCCACTGCGGCGCGGCTCGGACTGGCCGGTTGGCCGCGTGCGGCCGAGGAATCGATCGTGGCACGGGACGCCCTGCTGGCCCGTGATGCGGGTGCGCGGGTGCACATCTGCCACGCGTCCACCGCGGGCACCGTCGAACTGATGAAATGGGCACGCGGACAGGGCATTTCGGTCACTGCCGAGGTCACCCCGCATCACCTGCTGCTGGACGACTCACGGCTCGAGACGTACGACGCGATCAACAAGGTGAACCCGCCGCTGCGCGAGAAGTCCGACGTCGACGCCCTGCGCAGAGGCCTGGCCGACGGTGTGATCGATTGTGTGGCAACCGATCACGCGCCGCATGCCGAACAGGACAAGTGCTGTGAGTTCTCGATCGCCCGTCCCGGGATGCTCGGGCTAGAAACCGCACTGTCGATCGTCGTCGACACGATGGTGACCCCGGGCCTGCTCGATTGGCGCGGCGTGGCGCGGGTGATGAGCGAGCGTCCCGCCGAAATCGTCGGACTGGCCGATCAGGGTCGACCCATCGAGGTCGGTGAGATCGCCAATCTGACGCTGGTGGATGCGAATTCGAGCTGGACGGTCTCGGGCAAGAAGCTGGCCAGCGTCGCACACAACACGCCGTTCGAGGACATGACCTTCTCCTCGAAGGTGACCACGACGGTGTTGCGCGGACGAATCACCGTCCGCGACGGAGTCGTGGCGAACAGAGCGGGAGAGTAGAGCCGTGGACAGAGTTCTCATCGTCATCGGATTCGTCCTGTTCTGGGCGCTGATGATCGCCCTGATCTTCTGGGGTTGGCGAGGACGGCAGAAGCGTCAGGAAGACCGAATCGGTGAGTTCCCGGCCGTGCCCGAAAATCTGGGTGCCACTCACATCGAGCCGGCCACCGGCCTGTACGTCGGCAGCACCATCGCGCCGAGCTGGCAGGACCGTATCGCCGTCGGCGACATCGGCCATCGCGCCACCGGCGAACTGTCGCGATACGAGAAGGGCATTCTGCTCGATCGAGACGGTGAATCTCCCATCTGGATTCCAGCGGAATCGATTCGTGCGATCCGCACCGAGCGCGGGTTGGCGGGCAAGGTCATGACCAAGGACGGGCTTCTGGTCATTCGTTGGGAGCTCCCGACGGGGACCGAGATAGACACCGGCTTCCGGGCCGACGACAAGCAGATCTACCCGGTGTGGACAGCGAGTTCCACCGGAGAAACCAAGGAGGAAACCGCGTGAGCAGCGCAGTTCTTGTTCTGGAGGACGGCCGGACATTCCGCGGCACCACATTCGGCGCACAGGGGCGCACCCTCGGCGAGGCCGTGTTCTGTACCGGAATGACCGGGTACCAGGAGACACTGACCGACCCGAGCTATCACCGACAGATCGTCGTCGCGACCGCGCCGCAGATCGGCAACACCGGCTGGAACCAGGAGGACGGTGAAGCCGCCAGCGCCCAGGATCCCAACAAGATCTGGGTCGCCGGATACGTCGTTCGAGATCCGGCGCGCCGCACCTCGAGTTGGCGCGCGACCGGAACTCTGCAGGATCAGCTCGAGGCCCAGAACGTCGTCGGCATCGCCGGAATCGACACACGCGCCCTGGTACGGCACCTGCGCACCCGCGGATCGATGCGAGCGGGAGTGTTCTCCGGCGACGCACTCGGCACCTCGGAGGAGATGCTCGAGCAGGTGGTCGGTCAGCCGTCCATGCTCGGTGCCGACCTCGCCGGTGAAGTGACCACCGGAGCCGGCTACACCATCGAGCCGTCCGGTGATGCTCGGTTCACCGTCGTCGCAGTCGATCTCGGTATCAAGACCAACACTCCGCGGATGTTCGCCGAGCGCGGTATCCGCGTGCACGTGGTGCCGTCGAACACCACCATCGAGCAGGTTCTGGAACTGAACCCGGACGGTGTCTTCCTCTCCAACGGACCAGGCGATCCGGCCACGGCGGACACCAGCGTCGCGTTGACCAGGCAGGTACTCGAACGTGAGCTGCCGCTGTTCGGTATCTGCTTCGGAAATCAGATCTTCGGGCGGGCACTGGGCCGTGGCACCTACAAGATGAAGTTCGGCCACCGCGGCATGAACATCCCGGTCATCGAGCACACCACCGGACGCATCGCGATCACCGCGCAGAATCACGGATTCGCACTCGAGGGCGAAGCGGGCGAGGAGTTCGACACCGACTTCGGCCGTGCCCGCATCAGCCACACCTGCGCCAACGACGGCACCGTCGAAGGCGTCGAACTGATCAGCGGTAGCGCCTTCTCCGTGCAGTACCACCCCGAGGCCGCGGCCGGTCCACACGATGCCGCCTACCTCTTCGACCGTTTCACCAGCGTCCTTCAGGAGAAGAAGTAATGCCACGCCGCACAGACCTGAACCACGTCCTGGTCATCGGATCCGGCCCGATCGTCATCGGTCAGGCCTGTGAGTTCGACTACTCCGGCACCCAGGCCTGCCGAGTGCTGCGCGAGGAGGGACTGCGCGTCAGCCTCGTCAACTCCAACCCCGCGACGATCATGACCGACCCCGAGTTCGCCGACGCCACCTACGTCGAGCCGATCACCGCGGAGTTCATCGAGAAGATCTTCGCCCGCGAGGCCGAGCAGGGTCACCCCATCCAGGCCGTGCTCGCCACGCTCGGTGGGCAGACAGCACTCAATGCCGCTGTCGCACTGCACGATCAGGGCATTCTCACCAAGTACGGTGTCGAGCTGATCGGTGCCGACTTCGACGCCATCCAGCGCGGCGAGGATCGCCAGAAGTTCAAGGACATCGTGGCCAAGGTCGGTGGCGAATCCGCCAAATCGGCCGTCTGTTACACGATGGACGAGGTGCGCGAGACCGTTGCCGAGCTCGGCTTCCCGGTCGTCGTCCGGCCGTCGTTCACGATGGGTGGTCTGGGTTCGGGACTGGCCTACAACGACGAGGATCTGACCCGGATCGCCGGCGGCGGGCTGGCCGCCTCGCCCACGGCGAACGTCCTCATCGAGGAGTCCATCCTCGGCTGGAAGGAATACGAGCTCGAGCTCATGCGCGACGGCCGCGACAACGTGGTCATCGTGTGCTCCATCGAGAACGTAGACCCAGTGGGCGTGCACACCGGCGACTCGGTGACCGTCGCCCCGGCCATGACGCTGACCGACCGCGAATACCAGAAGATGCGCGACCTCTCCATCGACATCCTGCGTGAGGTGGGCGTCGACACCGGTGGCTGCAACATCCAGTTCGCGATGGATCCGGCGGACGGCCGCCTCGTCGTCATCGAGATGAACCCCCGCGTGTCGCGCTCGTCGGCACTGGCATCGAAGGCAACCGGTTACCCGATCGCGAAGATGGCCGCCAAGCTGGCCATCGGCTACACCCTCGACGAGATCGTCAACGACATCACCCGCGAGACCCCGGCCTGCTTCGAGCCGACCCTGGACTACGTGGTCGTCAAGGCACCGCGGTTCGCGTTCGAGAAGTTCCCCGGTGCCGACGGCACGCTGACCACGACGATGAAGTCCGTCGGTGAAGCGATGTCCATTGGCCGCAACTTCACCGAGGCATTCGGCAAGGTGATGCGCTCGCTCGAAACCAAGCGCGCGGGGTACTGGACCGGCCCCGAGGTCGAGGCCGAGAGCCTCGACGCTCTGCTGAAGGACCTGTCCGTTCCTCAGGACGGTCGGATGTACGGGATCGAGAAGGCCTTCGCGATGGGCGCCACCCTCGAGCAGCTCTTCGAGGCCACCAAGATCGACCCCTGGTTCCTCGATCAGTTCCAGCAGATCCACGAACTCGGCGTCCAGGTCCGCGAGGCGGCCGAATTCGACGGGGCGCTGCTGCGTCAGGCGAAGTACCACGGACTGTCCGACCGACAGATCGCCGCTCTGCGTCCCGAACTCGGCGGTGAGGACGGTGTGCGTGCGCTGCGTACCGAGCTCGGTGTGCATCCGGTCTACAAGACGGTCGACACCTGCGCCGCCGAGTTCGAGGCCAAGACGCCGTACCACTACGGCACCTACGAACTCGACCCCGACGCCGAATCCGAGGTGGCCCCGCAGCCGGACCGCCCCAAGGTGCTCATCCTGGGCTCGGGTCCCAACCGCATCGGTCAGGGCATCGAATTCGACTACAGCTGTGTGCACGCGGCGCAGACACTGTCCGAGGCCGGGTACGAGACGGTGATGGTCAACTGCAACCCGGAAACCGTCTCCACCGACTACGACACCGCCGACCGCCTGTACTTCGAGCCACTGACCTTCGAGGACGTCCTCGAGGTGTACCGGGCCGAGGCCGCGTCGGGCACGGTGCGAGGCGTCATCGTCCAGCTCGGCGGTCAGACCCCGCTCGGACTCGCCAAGCGACTGAAGGCCGCGGGCGTCCCGATCGTCGGAACGTCGCCCGAGGCCATCGATCTCGCCGAGGACCGGGGCGAGTTCGGCAAGGTGCTCGACGCAGCCGGACTGCCGGCAGCGAAGTACGGCACCGCAACGACGTTCGACGGAGCCCGTGAGATCGCCGCCGGAATCGGTTACCCGGTGCTGGTGCGCCCGTCCTACGTGCTCGGCGGACGCGGCATGGAGATCGTGTACGACGAGGCATCGCTGGCCACGTACATCTCCAACGCGACGGAGATCTCGGACGACCGTCCGGTGCTGGTCGACCGGTTCCTCGAAGACGCAGTCGAAATCGACGTCGACGCACTGTGCGACGGCACCGAGGTCTACATCGGCGGCATCATGGAACACATCGAGGAGGCCGGTATCCACTCCGGCGACTCGGCCTGTGCGTTGCCGCCGATCACGCTGGGCAAGACCGACATCGAGAACGTCCGACGGTCCACCGAGGCGCTCGCGAAGGGCATCGGCGTACGCGGTCTGCTCAACGTGCAGTACGCACTCAAGGACGACATCCTGTACGTCCTCGAAGCCAATCCTCGCGCGAGCCGCACGGTTCCGTTCGTGTCCAAGGCGACGGCAGTTCAGCTCGCGAAGGCCTGCGCTCGCGTGATGCTCGGGGAGAGCATCGCCGAACTCCGGACCGCGGGAATCCTGCCCGAGACCGGAGACGGTGGCACCGTCCCGGCCGGATCCCCGATCGCCGTCAAGGAAGCGGTGTTGCCCTTCAACCGGTTCCGCCGCGCGGACGGGACCGGAGTGGACACCTTGCTGAGCCCGGAGATGAAGTCCACCGGTGAGGTGATGGGAATCGACTTCGATTTCGGTACCGCGTTCGCCAAGAGTCAGACTGCGGCGTACGGCTCGTTGCCTGCGGGTGGCGCGGTGTTCGTATCGGTGGCCAACAAGGACAAGCGATCACTGATCTTCCCGGTGAAGCGACTGGCGGATCTGGGCTTCACGATCCTGGCGACCGAAGGAACCGCAGATGTGTTGCGGCGCAACGGAATCAAATGCGAACAGGTCTACAAGCAGTCCGGTGAGGACGTGCCCGCAGGGGAGCGGACCATCGTCGACCGGATTCTCGCCGGTGACATCGCCATGGTGATCAACACCCCGTACGGCAACTCCGGCCCCCGCGTCGACGGATACGAGATCCGCAGCGCGGCAGTGGCGCAGAACATTCCGTGCATCACCACGGTGCAGGGTGCGTCGGCAGCGGTGCAGGGCATCGAAGCCGGCATCGCCGGAGGAATCGGTGTTCGCTCGTTGCAGGACCTGCACGCCGGTCTGAAGCAGGGTCTCGAAGGCTGAGGTAGGTCAGGGAGAGCGGGGAAAGCAATGAGTCATCACACGTGGTCGGATCGGTTGCGCGCCGCGGTTGCGGCCCGTGGTCGACTGTGTGTCGGAATCGATCCGCACCCGGCGCTGCTCGAGGCGTGGGGCCTGCCTCGCTCGGCGGACGGTCTCGAGGTGTTCGCCGAGCTGTGCGTCGAGGCGTTCGTCGGCGAGGTGGCCATCGTCAAGCCTCAGGTGGCGTTCTTCGAGGCGTACGGATCTGCCGGGTATGCGGTGCTCGAACGCACTGTGAGTGTTCTTCGGGATGCGGGCACCCTGGTGATCTCCGATGCGAAGCGCGGCGACATCGGAACCACGATGGATGCGTACGCGCAGGCCTGGCTGGAACCCGATTCTCCGTTGTCCTCGGATGCTGTGACGGTGTCGCCGTACCTGGGCTTCGATTCACTGGGGGAGACCGTCGATCGAGCGGTGCGACACCGGCGCGGTCTGTTCGTGCTGGCTCGGACCTCGAATGCGGAGGGCTCGGCCCTGCAGCAGGCGGCGACCTCGGACGGCGAGACGGTGGCTCAGTCGATCGTCGACGCGGCGGGGAAGCGCAACCGCGTCGACGCCGACACGGTGGGCTTGGTCGTCGGTGCCACTCGTGATCACGGTCTCGACCTGTCGAACTACACCGGACCCATCCTCGCGCCGGGTCTGGGAGCGCAGGGAGCAACGGTTGCAGATCTCGCGGAGATCTTCCGCGATTCGCGTGAGCTGTTGCTTCCCAACTCCTCTCGGGGTGTCCTGGCGGTAGGCCCGTCGGTGACGGCATTGCGCGACGCGGCGACGCGGTTGCGCGACGAGATCGAAGCCGGTCTCGCATAGTCGACGCTGCCGCGCTCCGGCATTCGGGGTCGGGTTAGCGGTGAGCGGCAGTCGTCGGTACGGTCGCTAGCGCTGCCGACGAACAGTGCGGATCTCCGGTGCGGAGCGCCGATGAACGTGGTCCGTGGCAGTGGAACATCGATGGTCGACGTGCCGACAGCGATCGTGCACGTCGTATCGCCCAGAACGAGAAGACGGAGGAACCGACAGTGGCCCTTCCCCAGTTGACGCCCGAGCAGCGTGCCGCTGCCCTCGAGAAGGCAGCGATCGCCAGGAAAGCGCGCGCCGAGCTCAAGGAGCGCCTCAAGCGCGGGGGCACCGATCTCAAGCAGGTGCTCACGGATGCCGAGACGGACGAGATTCTCGGAAAGATGAAGGTCTCCGCGTTGCTCGAGGCCCTGCCGAAGGTGGGCAAGGTCAAGGCCGCGGAGCTGATGACGGAATTGGAGATCGCGCCCACCCGTCGACTGCGCGGTCTCGGAGATCGGCAGCGCAAGGCGCTGTTGACGAAGTTCGATTTCGAGGCCTGACGACGGTGAGTGACACTGCGGCGACTTCGGTCCCGGAGATCGAGCGCGGCCGGTTGGTGGTGTTGTCCGGCCCCTCCGGCGTCGGCAAGTCCAGTGTCGTTCGGCTCGTGCGTGCTGCGCTGCCCGAGCTGGTGTTCAGCGTGTCGGTCACGACGCGAGCACCGCGGCCCGGTGAGGTGGACGGTCAGGATTACCACTTCGTGTCGGCCGATGAGTTCGATCGGATGATCGCCGACGACGAGTTGCTCGAGTGGGCGAGCATTCACGGTGGTCTGCAGCGGTCGGGGACTCCGGCCGCACCCGTGGAGGCCGCATTGGAGGCGGGTAGCCCGGTGTTGCTCGAGCTCGATCTGGCCGGTGCCCGTGCCGTGCGGGTGTCCAAGCCCGAGGCGATGCTGGTGTTCATGGCTCCACCGACGTGGGACGACCTCGTCTCTCGTCTGGTCGGGCGCGCGACCGAGGAGAGCGCGGCCACCGAGCGGAGATTGGAGACCGCACGGGTGGAACTGGCCGCACAGGACGAGTTCGACACGGTGGTTGTCAATACCGATGTCGACCATTCGTGCGAACAGTTGGTATCCTTGTTGGTCGGTAGGTCGTCGGTCGGCAACAGCTGACCAGTTTCACGGCGCACGAGGCCCCGACCAGCTAGTTCGTAGCACCAACGATGCAATTTCAGGAGATCATCAGTGAGCAGCATTTCAGCGGCCGTTTCCGACTTCGACGGACGCAGCGCTCTGCCGGCCTACGACACGCCGCTCGGCATCACCAATCCGCCCATCGACGAGCTGCTCGCCCGCACCTCGTCCAAGTACGCCCTCGTGATCTACGCAGCCAAGCGTGCCCGCCAGATCAACGACTACTACAACCAGCTCGGTGACGGCATCCTCGAGTACGTGGGACCGCTGGTCGAGCCGGGTCTGCAGGAGAAGCCGCTGTCGATCGCTCTTCGCGAGATCCACGCGGACCTGCTCGAGCACACCGAAGGCGAATAAGAACCTCACAGAGGACATCTGACTTGCACGTTGTCGTCGGAGTCGGCGGAGGTATCGCCGCCTACAAGAGTTGTTCGCTCATCCGTAGTTTCACCGAGAGCGGGCACCAGGTCCGGGTGATTCCGACCGCATCCGCCCTGGAGTTCGTCGGGCGTGCGACATTCGAGGCGTTGTCCGGCCAACCGGTACACACCGGGGTGTTCGCGGACGTGCCGGAGGTTCCGCATGTGCGCCTGGGTCAGGAGGCAGACCTCGTCGTCGTCGTCCCCGCCACCGCGGACCTCATGGCCCGCATCGCCGGGGGACGTGCAGACGATCTTCTGACGGCCACCCTGCTCACGGCGCGGTGCCCGGTGGTCCTGGCTCCGGCGATGCACACCGAGATGTGGGAGCACCCCGCCACGGTCGCCAACGTCGCGACCCTTCGTTCTCGCGGAACACACGTGATCGAGCCGGCATCGGGCCGTCTGACCGGGCGAGACACCGGATCGGGTCGGCTGCCGGAGCCGGACGAGATCTTCGCGCTCTCCATGCTGGTGACCGAGCGAGGGGATGCGCTCCCTCGGGATCTCGAAGGACGCCGTGTTCTGGTCTCTGCCGGGGGCACTCGCGAGCCTCTCGATCCGGTTCGTTTTCTGGGCAACCGAAGCTCGGGCAAGCAGGGATATGCGCTCGCCCGAGTGGCAGCGCAACGAGGAGCCCAGGTGACGTTGGTCGCCGGGTACACCAGTGACCTCGACGCTCCGGCCGCGGTCGACGTGGTGCACGTCAAGACTGCGTCGGACATGCAGGAGGCCGTTCGCAAACTTGCCGTCGGTGTCGACGCCGTGGTGATGGCGGCCGCGGTCGCCGACTTCCGCCCGGAGTCCATCGCGGGCAGCAAGATCAAGAAGGGGGCCGACGAGCCGTCGTCGATCCCGCTGGTCCGCAACGACGACATACTCGCCGGCCTCGTGTCGGCTCGCCGCGACGGTGAGCTCGAACCGTCGACGGTCATCGTCGGATTCGCCGCCGAGACCGGGGACGCGGACGGCGACGTGCTGACGTACGCGCGGGCCAAGCTCGAACGCAAGGGCTGCGACCTGCTCGTGGTCAACGCTGTCGGGGACGGCAAGGCGTTCGAGGTCGACCACAACGACGGCTGGCTGCTCGGTTCCGACGGTTCCGAGGCGGCGCTCGGCGAGGGCTCCAAAGCACTTCTCGCGAGCCGCGTGCTGGATTCGGTGGCGCAGATGCTCGATGCGCGGAGTACTCGACCGAAGTCGAATCCGTGACGATGCCGAGAGTGCACGATCGATGTCGTACCGGCTACCGTGCTGGGCACCACGTGTAGTGCCGTAGAGGTTTGCGCGGCTCCGGCAGGGGCGATAACACCGAGGGAACGTCAATTTTCGTGGAGTGCCCGACCGGCGCGAGGCGTCGGGTCGGGCAGGAACATGCGTCGAGAGGAAGTCCGTGAGCAAGTCCGGTAGTCGGCTTTTCACCAGCGAGTCCGTCACAGAGGGTCACCCCGACAAGATCTGTGACGCCATCAGCGATTCCATTCTCGATGCTCTGCTGACGGAGGATCCGCGTGCTCGGGTGGCCGTGGAGACCCTGGTCACCACCGGCCAGGTGCATGTCGCGGGTGAGGTCAACACCACCGCATACGCCGACATCCCCAAGATCGTGCGCGAGAAGGTGCTCGAGATCGGGTACGACTCGTCGGCCAAGGGGTTCGACGGAAATTCGTGCGGTGTCAACGTCGCGATCGGCGCGCAGTCGCCCGAGATCGCTCAGGGCGTCGATCACTCGCACGAGGCCCGGGTCGAGGGACTGTCCGACGACGAGATCGACCGTCAGGGCGCGGGGGACCAGGGGTTGATGTTCGGCTACGCCAACACCGACACTCCCGAGCTGATGCCGCTGCCGATCGCGTTGGCGCACCGGCTCTCTCGGCGACTGACCGAGGTTCGCAAGAGCGGAGTGCTGCCGTATCTGCGTCCGGACGGCAAGACACAGGTGACTATCGAATACGACGGTGACAACGCCGTTCGCCTCGACACCGTCGTGATCTCGACTCAGCACGCAGCCGACATCGACCTCGACAACCTGCTCACTCCGGACATTCGGGAGAAGGTGCTCGGCTCGGTGCTCGCCGAGTTGGACGTGCCGACACTGGACACGTCCGACGTGCGTCTGTTGGTCAATCCCACCGGAAAATTCGTGCTCGGCGGACCGATGGGCGACGCCGGGCTGACCGGTCGCAAGATCATCGTCGACACCTACGGCGGTATGGCACGCCACGGTGGTGGTGCGTTCTCCGGCAAGGACCCGTCCAAGGTCGACCGCAGTGCTGCGTACGCGATGCGCTGGGTCGCTAAGAACGCTGTCGCCGCCGGTCTCGCCGATCGCATCGAGGTCCAGGTGGCGTACGCCATCGGCAAGGCGGCACCGGTCGGGTTGTTCGTCGAGACGTTCGGCACCGAGAAGACCGATCCCGCGCGTATCCAGGCGGCGATCAGCGAGGTGTTCGACCTGCGTCCCGGTGCCATCATTCGTGATCTGGACCTGCTGCGACCGATCTACGCGCCCACCGCGGCGTACGGTCACTTCGGCCGCACCGACATCGATCTACCGTGGGAGTCCACCGACCGCGCCGGCAAGCTCCGGGAGGCTGCCGGACTCTGAGTTCGGTTTCGACCGTTCTGCACGTACCCTGCTCGCACCGGCTGGGTGCTCCGACATCGAGTGTGGGGTGAGAATCGAGGAGGAGGTGCGGTGGCGGGCGTAGCGCGGGTGGCGGCGTCGGATCTTCCGATCGCGCGCATTCTCCCGATGTTGCCGCTGCCGCATCTCGACCGCGAGTTCGACTACCTCGTTCCCGAAGAGGTGAGCAGTGATGCTCAGCCGGGTGTCCGAGTTCGGGTGCGGTTCGCAGGCCGGCTGGTCGACGGTTTCGTGCTGGCCAGACTGGCCGAGACCGAACACTCCGGCAAGCTCGGCTGGCTCGATCGGGTGGTGTCGGCGGAGCAGGTTCTGACCCCTGAGATCGCGGAACTCGCCGTGGCGGTGGCCGATCGATACGCCGGCACCAGGGCGGACGTGCTGCGGCTGGCGATCCCGGCTCGCCACGCCCGAGTCGAGGCGGAACAGACACCCGTCGTCGAGCCCCCGGCCGAGCCCGACATCGACCGGGCCGCCTGGTCGGCGTACACCCATGGCTCGAACTTCCTCGAGGCGTTGGCGTCGGGACGCATACCGCGCGCGGTATGGCAGGCGTTGCCCGGTGAGCTGTGGCCGGTGCGGTTGGCGGAGGCCGCCGCCGTGACCGTGGCCGGCGGTCGGTCCGCGGTGGTCGTGGTGCCCGATCAGCGAGACCTCGATCGTCTGGAGACGGCCTGCACGGCTCTGCTCGGTGCCGACCGGGTGGTGGCGCTGTCGGCCGGATTGGGCCCGGCGAAGCGGTATCGGCAATGGTTGCGTGGTCTGCGATCGGGCCCGGTCGTCGTGGTGGGGACGCGCAGCGCCGTGTTCGCTCCGGTGTCCACTCTCGGCATGATCGCCATCTGGGACGATGGTGACGACAGTTTCGCCGAGCCCCGTTCGCCGTATCCGCATGCCCGAGAAGTGGCGTTGCTGCGAGCGCACGTGTCCGCAGCCGCGGTGGTCATCGGCGGACATGCGCGGACTGCGGAGGCGGAAGCTCTCGTGGATTCCGGTTGGGCACACGACCTGGTGGCTCCTCGTGAGCTTGTCCGTGAGCGTCAACCCCACGTGGTGGCCTTGGCCGACTCGGACCATGCGCTCGCGCGGGATCCGGCAGCCCGTGTCGCCCGGTTGCCCGCGATCGCGTTCGAGGCGGCTCGGGCCGCACTGAAGGCGGATTCGCCTGTGCTGATTCAGGTTCCGCGCGGGGGCTACGTGCCGTCACTGGCGTGCGCGAAGTGTCGACATCCGGCTCGGTGTCGCCGGTGCAACGGTCCGTTGGCGCTTCCGTCGGCCCCGGGGAGCGACGGAGCAGGGAGTCCGACGTGCTCGTGGTGCGGAATCGCAGACACCGCGCATCGGTGCACGGCATGCGGATCGCGCAACCTGCGTGCGGTCGTGATCGGCGCGGGCCGTACCGCCGAGGAACTCGGACGGGCATTTCCCGGAGTACCGGTTCACAACTCGGGAGGCGCCGCCGTGCTCGACGCCGTCCGACCCGGTGCCGGTCTCGTCGTGTCCACCGTCGGTGCCGAGCCGACGGTCGACGGTGGATACGGTGCGGCCCTCTTGCTGGACGGCTGGGCCCTGCTCGGCCGGGCAGACCTGCGCGCGGCCGAGGAGACACTGCGTCGGTGGATGACCGCCGCGGCTTTGGTTCGGCCGGGCACGGCAGGCGGCCGAGTGGTCGTCGTCGCCGAGTCCGAGATACCCACGGTGCAGGCACTGGTTCGCTGGGACCCGCTGTGGCACGCCAGAAGTCAGTTGGACGAGCGAGTGGAGGTACGGTTCCCGCCTGCCGTGCACGTTGCGGCCGTCGACGGAACCACCGATGCGATCACCGCGCTGGTGGAGAGCGCAGATCTGCCCGAGTCGGTGGAAATACTCGGACCGGTCGATCTGCCGGACGGCCAACGGGCGCCGGCGGGCGGCGGTGAGGACGCACTTCCCGGTGATGTGCAGCGGTTGTTGATACGCGTGCCGCGCAGCACCGGGGCGGCGTTGGCGCGGGCACTGGCCACCGCGCAGGCATCGCGCAGTGCCAAGAAACTCGGCGGCGGAGTGCGGGTCCAGATAGACCCGATTCGAATCGGCTGATTCCGCCGTCCCGGCTCGACGTGGCCTAGGGTTGCCTCGGGGCGGCGCACGGGGCGCCGATGAAAGGTGGGTCGGGGACATGAAGAGAAGGCAGCTCTTTCGCCGTGCGATAACAGGTTTGGCAGTGGTGATCGGTGCCCGTCTGGCCGCACCTGCCACCGCCGACGCCCTGCCGGGTACCGGCTCGGCGCAGCCACCGACACCGGCCGTTCCGTTGGATCGAATGCTCCGGATCGTGTCCCTGTCGCACATCAACGATCCGGCGCTCACTCCGATCTTTCCCGGCGATCCCGAATTCTCGCTCGAGACGGCGTTCACCGTCGCAGACGACGGCTTCTACCTCCAGTACGTCAAGGAGGGCGAGCATACCGGCACGCACTGGGGCGCACCCGCGCACTTCCAGGAAGGTGGCCTGACCGCCGACCAGCTCGATCCGGAGGATCTGTTTCTGCCCGCGGTGAAGATCGACATTCGTGATCGGGCGGCGGCCGACGCCGACTACGCCGTGACCGTGGCCGACCTGCAGAACTGGGAAGCAGTCAACGGTGCCATTCCACCAGGGGCGGCTGTCGTTCTGTGGACGGGATGGGCGTCACGCTGGGGGACCGATGCGTACGCCAACGCGGACGCGGACGGTGTGACGCACCAACCCGGGTTCTCTCCGGAAGCAGCGCAGTGGTTGATCGACACGGGCAGGCTAGCCGACAGAGGTGCCCTCGGCACCGACACCTTCGGACCCGATCTGGGCAACGACGACACCTATCCGGTGTCGGTCAAGCTCTACGACCGGCGTCGGATCAGTCTGGAGAACCTGACCAATCTGGAGTCGATTCCGACCACGGGTGCCTACGTTCTGGTCGGCGGCCCGATCAACCGAGCCGGATCCGGTTCACCTGCAACCATTTTCGGCCTGGTCCCCAGGGTCGCCTGATCTGAGGTGCTCGGCACCGCGGTGAGTGCACCCGCGGTGTCGTAGGCGTAGATACCGGCCTTGCCCTCGCGTTTGGCCTCGTACATCGCTCGATCGGCCAGCCGCATCAGCTCGTCCTCGTCGGCGGTGTCGGAGCCGGCCACGGTCGTGGTGTCGTGGGGTGTGCGGTCGAGCTGACCGATCTGCACCACGCCCACGCACACGCCGACCGACACCGAATGGCCGTCGATCTCGTGGGCGGTCCGCATCGTCTCGGCGATGCGGACCGCCGTCGCGCGACCGGCATCGAGGTCGGCGTACACCAGGGCGGTGAACTCGTCGCCGCCGAAGCGCGCCACAACTCCGTCCACGACGCATCGCTCGAGGCGGCGTGCGAGTTCGACCAGTAGTCGGTCGCCGCCGCCGTGTCCGAATCTGTCGTTGACGCTCTTGAAGTCGTCGAGGTCGATGAGCAGCAGGACGGCGCGGCCCCGGCCCGCTCGGGCGTCGTGCACCGCCGCTCGAAGGTGCTCGTCGAACGACGACCGGTTGAGCAATCCGGTCAACCCGTCGTGATGCGCGCGGTACGTCAACTCGGCCTGCGCCCGAGTCAGGCTTCGCAGCAGATTGTCGTTCTGAACCAGGGTGATCACCTGGCGAACGAGTGAGAGCAACACCACTGCAACCCCGAGTACCACCACGGTCGAGTCCAGCTCCCCGGTCTGCACACGCAGTATCGCCAACACGATCCCGATCGCACCCATGAGTGCGTACGGCAACAGCAATTGCGTTCTCGCGCCGGTGACGGCCTCGGTGCAGTCCGACTCGGTGGGCTTCGATTCGTGCAGCGACGATCCGTACAGCGACGAGCTGTGTGTCGACGAGTCACGCGGTGCCGGGTTGTCGTCCACGGTCCTCGGGGCAGCAGCCGCGAGAGCGATGAGCGCTGTGCCTGCGATGAATCCGCCGTCGGTCAGAACCGGCATGAAGTCCGCACCCGTGGCGATGAGATACGCGTAGATGCTGTCGGATATCGCCATCATCAGGATTCCGGCGCCGAGCAGGGTGAGCTGCGTCCGATATCGCGCGGCGATCCTCGGGATCACGGCGAGCAGCACGATCATGGCCACGAGTACCAGGTCGGTGATGGGGTACATGATCGCCACCAGGAACTCGATCGAGTCGGATTCCGACGAATGCACGACCGCGCCGAGCACGGTTGCCCAGGAGAGAACGAAGAGCGACCCGACGACGACGGCCCCGTCGAGCAACGACATCACCCAGACATGGCGTGCACTGGAGGCAGCCCGCCAGGGCGACGGGCCGACGAAGGCCAGCAGGGCAGGCACGGCGAGGATCGGGAAGAGAAAGAATCCGACGTCGGCGACGGACGCGGTCGGCAGCGGCATGCCGAGAGCGGATCGATAGAAGGCCCAGACCGCCATGCCTGCACTCCAGCAGGCCATTCCGGCGGCCATCAGAACGCGCCACTGCCGTTCGGTGCCCGTTCTTCTCGACGCCGTCCGCCAGCAGACGATCGTCGCCGTGATACCTCCCGCGAGCTGTGCGATGTCGTCGATCAGTACGGAGGTTCGTTGGCCGAGAACGTTGGAGCCGGCGAGCAGGACGATGGCGAGGACGCATCCGAGCACGACGGTCACGCATCGCCTCGTCGATCCGGCCACACGGCCTCCCTCGTTGGTGCGCGAGCGTGGTTGCGCGAGCGCGGTAGAGCCGGCCGCTGTTTCGGTCCGTTGGACGAGAGCTCGTACCGACCGCGTCATCCTAGCGAGCGAGAGCCGTCCAGGGCGCGTTCCTCGGAGTCGGAAACGTAGAGGTTGCCTCTGGACCTTACCAAAGATCTATTGTCGATATATCGTCGATGTGTCAATCGATACTAAGGAGTACGACATGAATTACGCATTCGAAGGTTTCGCACACGAATTCGGACGTCGCGCAGGAGCACGTCGACACATGCGTGGCGCGCCGTTCCAGATGTGGGTCGCGCAGAGTGAGGACCGCGGCCCGTCGGACGATCACGGTCCACGAGAGCGCGGCCGCGGCAGGAGAGGTCACGGTGAACGGAGCAGGCACGGTGCCGGTGGGCCGTTCGGACGGGGACCGGAAGGCATGCGCCCCGGTTTCGGTCCCGGTGGTTTCGGGCCGAACGCAGATTTCGGTCGAGGTCGCGGTCGGGGAGGGCGAGGGCGTCGCGGGGACGTGCGCGCTGCAATCCTCCTGCTGCTCGAGGAACGTCCGATGCACGGATACGAACTGATCCAGCAGATCGCCGAGAAGAGCAACGGCACCTGGAAGCCGAGTCCTGGCTCCATCTATCCGGCCCTGTCGCAACTCGAAGACGAGGGCCTGGTCCTCATCGACAAGGTGGCCGGCCGCAAAACCGCTGCACTGACCGACGAGGGTCGAACGCACATCGAGGCCCATCGTGCCGACCTGGGCAGCCCGTGGGACGACGTGGCAGAGTCCGTCGGAGTCGACGCCCGGGATCTTCGGGCGCTGATCGGCCAGTTGATGGGCGCAGCCGGTCAGGTCGCCGGAGTGGGCACACCGAAACAGGTGGAGCAGGCCGCCGAGATTCTCACCGAAGCCCGCAGGTCGCTGTATCGGATACTCGCCGAGGACGGTTCGACCTATCGAGATCCCGACGACACGGTCGACGCCCCCGACGCGCCGTGACCGGCAGGTGCGGAATCGTCCGCAGTGCTCGTGACTCCCTAGGATGGACACCCGAGATCCTTTCGTCCATCCCAGGGAGTTGCTCGAGTGCGCGTCGTCTTTGCCGGTACACCGGAGCCCGCGGTCCCGTCGCTGCGGGCACTGCTCGAGTCCGAACGCCACGAGGTGATCGCCGTGGTGACTCGGCCCGACGCCGCTGCCGGTAGAGGTCGCAAGACGATGCGGTCACCGGTTGGGCAGCTGGCCGACGAGCACGGAATCCCCGTGTTCACACCCGCGAAGCCCGCGGATCCGGATTTCGTCTCACAGCTCACCGAACTCGCACCCGACGTGTGTCCGGTGGTCGCGTACGGGGCACTGCTGCCGCAGCCGGTGCTGGACATCCCTCGCTTCGGCTGGATCAATCTGCACTTCTCGTTGCTGCCCGCATGGCGAGGTGCCGCGCCGGTACAGGCCGCCATCGCCGCAGGCGACGAGATCACCGGTGCCTCCACCTTCCTGCTCGACGCGGGAATGGACACCGGCCCGGTACTCGGCGTCGTCACCGAGCGGGTACGCGCAACCGACACGACGGGGGACCTGCTCACCCGGCTGGCGTCGAGCGGAGCAGACCTACTCGCTGCCACCCTCGACGCGATCGAGGACGGGACGGCATCGGCGCATCCGCAGCCCGAGGACGGGATCTCCTACGCGAGCAAGGTCAGCGTCGACGCCGCACGCATCGACTGGACGCGGTCTGCTGCATTCGTCGATCGGCACATCAGATCGGTGACCCCCGCACCGGGCGCATGGACCACGATCGGTGAACTCCGCGTCAAGATCTCACCGGTTCAGCACTCCGAGGACACGCTCGCGCCGGGTTCGATCGAGGTGCGCAAGTCCGGGGTGCACATCGGAACAGGTACGACGGCAGTGGTTCTCGGCGAAGTTCAACCGCAGGGCAAGAAGCTCATGAAGGCACTCGACTGGGCGCGCGGCGCTCGGCTGGACGATACGGCGGTAGCGCGATGACAGAACCCGACAGGCCTCGAAAGCGCGAGTCGAGTCCGGCCCGAAAGACCACCAAGAAGTCGCCCGGTGCGCGTGGTCCGAAGGGAAACCGGCCCCCGCAGGGCGGGGGACCCCGTGCCGTCGACGCGATCGACCCGGCCCGTCGCGCGGCCAGGGACGTGCTGAAGGCCGTGCGCGAGCGGGATGCCTACGCCAACCTGGTGCTGCCCGGTTTGCTGCGAGAGCGCAAGCTCGACTCACGCGACGCGGCACTGGCCACCGAACTCGCGTACGGCGCGTCCCGAGCTCGTGGTGTGCTCGACGCGGTGATCGCCCACGCCGCCGGTCGGCCCGCCGCCGAGATCGACGGACCACTACTCGACATTCTGCGGCTCGGCTCGTATCAACTGCTGCGTACACGGGTGGCTCCTCACGCCGCCGTCGCCACGTCGGTGGACCTGGCTCGGTCCGAATTCGGTTCCGGCAAAGCCGGTTTCGTCAACGCCGTGTTGCGGCGCGTGTCCGAACGCACGGCGGCGCAGTGGGTCGACGAACTTGCGCCCGAGGCGGGGGTCGATCCCGTCGGCCACCTCGCGTTCGAGTACGCGCATCCCAACTGGATCGCGCAGGCCTTCGCCGATGCACTCGGTGCCGACGCCGGTGAACTCGCCGCCGTCCTCGAGGCCGACGACGCGCGCCCCTCGGTGCACCTGGTCGCCCGGCCCGGAGAGATCTCTGCCGAAGAACTGGCGCTGATCACCGGGGGAGAAGAGGGGCCCTATTCGCCGTATGCCGTGCACCTCGACGGCGGTGATCCCGGCAAGATCGACGCCGTCCGTGACGGGTTGGCCGGAGTGCAGGACGAAGGCAGTCAACTCGTCGGCCGGGCGCTCACCCTGGCACCGCTGGTCGGCGAGGACGGTGGCCGGTGGCTGGACCTGTGCGCCGGACCGGGCGGTAAAGCTGCCCTGATCGGTGCCATCGCCGAAATCGACGGTGCCACGGTCGACGCCGTCGAACCGACCCCGCACCGAGCCGATCTGGTGTCGAAGACGACGAAAGATCTTCCGGTGACGGTGCACACCGTCGACGGTCGAGCGTCCGGACTCGACGGCGGCTACGACCGAGTGCTCGTCGATGCGCCGTGCACCGGACTCGGTGCCCTGCGACGCAGGCCCGAAGCACGCTGGCGTCGACAACCTTCCGATGTGGCGGCGCTCGTGACTCTGCAGAAAGAACTGCTGGCAGCAGCAATAGAGCTGGTTCGCCCCGGTGGAGTGGTGCTGTACTCGACCTGCTCGCCGCATCTGTCCGAAACCACGGCCGTCGTCGCCGACGCGATCCGCCGCTACGGCGTCGAGCCGCTCGATACCCGTGAGCTGGTGCCGGGTGTCCCACAACTCGGAGACGGCACGTCGGTGCAACTGTGGCCGCACCGACACGGTACGGACGCGATGTTCATGGCGGCGCTGCGTAAACCGATGTGACCAGCAAACCGATGTGATCAGTCGCCGGCCAGGAACGTCTCGGCCACATCCTTCGGGGCGTAGACCAGCCAGCCGTCGACGATCAGTTCTCGCAGTTCGTCGTCGCCGGTGTTGTCGATGTCGACCAGAACGGCGGCGAACCCGTCGAAATGCGGGATGGTGAAGCACGCCCGCGGGTGGGCGGCGAGGATGGCTTCCTTTTCGTTCGGATCAGCGGTGCGGACCGCGAGGATCGGCCCGCTGGGCGGGATCTCGCTGCCGAACCGCTTCAGATCGGCCTTGCTGAACGGCCGAATCCACGCGAAGACGTTCTTGCCCACCGACCATGCCGGATGGCCGTACCGAACACCCTCGGTGACCTCGGGCAACTCGGCGATCACCGTCGCCGCGTAATCCATGGTGGTCATGGGCGAACGATACCGGCTGGGCTAGGCTCGTCAATCGTGGTTTCCCCGATGATTGCCCCCTCGATCCTGTCCGCTGATTTCGCTCGTCTGGCTGCCGAAGCCGAGGCGGTGGCCGGAGCCGACTGGCTGCACGTCGACGTCATGGACGCGCACTTCGTGCCGAACCTCACCCTGGGTCTGCCGGTCGTGGAGAGCTTGCTGAAGGCGACGAACATCCCCCTCGACTGCCACCTGATGATCGAGGACCCGGCCCGCTGGGCTCCGCCCTACGCCGAGGCCGGGGCGTACAACGTCACCTTCCACGCCGAGGCAACCGACGACCCGTCCGCAGTGGCACGCGACATCCGCGCCGCGGGCGCGAAAGCAGGCCTGTCCATCAAGCCGGGAACACCCATCGAGCCGTACCTCGAGATCCTGCGCGACTTCGACACCCTGCTGGTGATGAGCGTGGAGCCGGGCTTCGGCGGACAGTCGTTCATGCCCGAGGTGCTCTCCAAGGCGAAAGCTGTTCGGGCACTTGTCGATTCCGGTGATCTCCGGCTGATAGTGGAAATCGACGGCGGCATCAACTCCGATACGATCGAGCAGGCCGCGGAGGCCGGTATCGACTGTTTCGTGGCCGGATCGGCGGTCTACAACACCGCCGACCCCGCGGTCGCCGTGCGCGACCTCCGTGCCCGCGCCGCCCGCGCATCACATCACCTGTCGTAATGAACGGCCAGGGCGCAGCACTGTCCGTCGCGGACGCCATGGCCCTCGCCGTCGAGGCATCCGAAGCCGCCCGGGGCATCAGCAGTCCCAACCCCCCGGTCGGCGCGGTGATCCTCGATGCCGACGGCATCGTCGTCGGCATCGGTTCGACTCGCCCGCCCGGCGGGCCACACGCCGAGATCGTCGCGCTGGCCGAGGCCGGGGACCGAGCTCGCGGCGGTACCGCGGTGGTGACCCTCGAACCCTGCAACCACACCGGCCGCACCGGACCGTGCTCACAGGCCCTGATCGATGCGGGCATCGCCGCAGTCGTGCATGCCGTCGCAGATCCGAATCCGCTCGCATCGGGCGGCGGGTCAGCCCTGCGAGCGGCGGGCATTCGCGTCGAACAGGGGACCGGCGAGACCGAGGTGCGGCAGGGGCCGCTGCGAGCCTGGTTGCACAAGCAACGCACCGGGCGGCCGCACGTGACGTGGAAGTATGCCGCCACCCTGGACGGCCGTAGCGCGGCGGCGGACGGCACGAGCCAGTGGATCACCGGACCGCAGTCCCGGGCGCACGTCCACGCCGAACGGGCCAAGCTCGACGCCATCGTGGTGGGAACCGGCACCGTACTGGCCGACGACCCGCGCCTGACCGCACGACGTCCCGACGGAACCCTCGCACCCCACCAACCGGTGCGCGTTGTCGTCGGATCGCGGCCGACACCCCCGACCGCGGCAATCCGTGGATCCGACGCACCCACCGTGTTCCTGGACACACACGATCCCGCCGCCGTCATCGATGCTCTGCACGAGCACACCGACATCC
This sequence comes from Rhodococcus sp. 05-2254-2, assembly GCF_002259095.1. Lineage (NCBI taxonomy): Bacteria > Bacillati > Actinomycetota > Actinomycetes > Mycobacteriales > Nocardiaceae > Rhodococcus > Rhodococcus sp. 05-2254-2. Next base: position 46,332 of record NZ_NOZJ01000006.1, read on the forward strand.
AGCTCGAAGGCGGTCCGACGTTGGCCGGGGCGTTCCTCGCCGCCGGGCTCGTGGACCGCGTCGTGGCGTACGTCGCGCCGGCCGTGTTGGGCAGCGGGCCCGCAGCGGTGGAGAATGCGGGTATCGGAACAATTGCCGACGCAATTCGGTTCCGCACGGAGACAGTCACCATGATCGGCAACGACATTCTGATCGGCGTCGTGCCCGAAGGAGCGAAGTAGATGTTCACCGGAATTGTCGAAGAGCTCGGCGAGATCGTGGCCAAGGACGAACTTCCCGACGCCGCGCGGTTCACCGTCCGCGGACCGGTGGTGACCTCCGATGCAGGCCACGGCGACTCCATCGCCGTGAACGGGGTCTGCCTGACCGTCGTCGAGGTGCTGCCCGACGGCGGATTCACCGCCGACGTCATGCAGGAAACTCTGAACCGCTCGAGCCTCGGCGCCCTCGATGTGGGCAGCCGCGTCAACCTCGAGCGGGCAGCCGCGCTCGGCAGCCGTCTCGGTGGGCACCTGGTGCAGGGCCATGTGGACGGCACCGGGACCATCATTAGCCGGTCCCCGTCGGAGAACTGGACGGTCGTACGCATCGCACTGCCCACCTCGGTCGCACGCTACGTCGTAGAGAAGGGCTCGATCACCGTCGACGGCGTCTCGCTCACCGTCTCCGGACTCGGCACCGACGACGGTGCGCACTGGTTCGAGATCTCCCTGATCCCCACCACCCTCGACCTGACCACTCTCGGCACGGCCGAGGTCGGAACGCCGGTCAACCTCGAAGTCGACGTCATCGCCAAGTACGTGGAGCGGCTGCAGACGATCGACGCACAGTAAGTACTGTTGACGTGCACGCAATCGATGGTGCATCGGAGAATTTCCAGGGCGCTGAGCCAGGCCCGAGACGTATGGAGCACACCGTGGTGACCAGGTTCGACAGTATCGAGCGCGCAGTTGCGGACATCGCTGCGGGCAAAGCAGTGGTGGTCGTCGACGACGAGGACCGCGAGAACGAAGGCGACCTCATCTTCGCCGCCGAGAAGGCCACACCGGAACTGGTCGCCTTCATGGTCCGCTACACCTCCGGTTACCTCTGCGTTCCGCTCTCCGGTGAGGACTGCGACCGGCTCGGCCTGCCACCGATGTTCGCCACCAATCAGGACAAGCACGGCACCGCGTACACCGTCACCGTCGACGCCCGCGAAGGCATCGGCACCGGAATCTCGGCATCCGACCGGGCGGCCACCATGCGACTGCTCGCCGATCCCGACACCGGAGCCAACGACTTCACCCGGCCGGGCCACGTCGTACCCCTGCGCGCCAAGGACGGCGGAGTGCTGCGTCGCCCCGGCCACACCGAGGCGGCCGTCGACCTCGCGCGCATGGCAGACCTGAGGCCTGCGGGCGTCATCTGCGAAATCGTCAGTCAGAAGGACGAGGGCGCGATGGCCCAGACAGACGAACTGCGCGTCTTCGCCGACGAACACGACCTCGCTCTCATCTCCATCGCCGACCTCATCGCCTGGCGTCGCAAGCACGAGAAGCACGTCGTCCGCGTCGCCGACGCCCGAATCCCCACCAGCCACGGCACCTTCCGCGCCGTCGGCTACCAGAGCATCTACGACGAGGTCGAGCACGTCGCGCTCGTGCGCGGCGACATCGCGGGCCCCGACGGAGACGGCAACGACGTGCTCGTTCGGGTGCACTCCGAATGCCTCACCGGCGACGTGTTCGGATCACTGCGCTGCGACTGCGGACCACAGCTGGACGCGGCGCTGGAAATGGTCGCCGCCGAGGACCGCGGCATCGTGCTGTACATGCGCGGACACGAAGGTCGCGGCATCGGTCTGCTGCACAAGCTCCAGGCCTACCAACTCCAGGACGCAGGCTCCGACACCGTCGACGCCAACCTGCAGCTCGGACTCCCCGCCGACTCGCGCGACTACGGAATCGGTGCCCAGATCCTCGTCGACCTCGGCGTGTCCTCGATGCGGCTGCTGACCAACAACCCCGCCAAACGAGTGGGACTCGACGGCTACGGACTGCACGTGACCGAGCGAGTGCCGATGCCGTTGCGCGCCAACGCCGAGAACCTCACCTACCTGCGCACCAAGCGCGACCGCATGGGCCACGACCTCACCGGGCTCGACGACTTCGAAAATGGTCATTCCGCAGGCTCCACTCCCGCCCACGAGAATGGGGCCACATCATGAGCGGCGAAGGCGAACCCACCCTGCAGCTGGCAGGCGCGAGTGATCTCAAGCTGGCGATCGTGGCCGGTCAATGGCACCAGAAGATCTCCCAGGCGTTGCTCGACGGTGCACTTCGCAAAGCCGAGTCGGCGGGGATCGAGGACGTCACGGTCATCCGTGTCGCCGGAGCCATCGAACTGCCCGTCGTCGCGCAGGCGTTGGCCCGCAACCACGACGCCGTCGTCGCACTCGGCGTCGTCATCCGCGGTGGCACACCGCATTTCGAGTACGTGTGCGACGCCGTCACGGCCGGTCTGACGCGCGTCTCGCTCGACGAGGGCACTCCGGTCACCAACGGTGTGCTCACCACCAACGACGAGCAGCAGGCGCTCGATCGCGCAGGGTTGCCCGGTTCGTTCGAGGACAAGGGCGCGCAGGCCACGGCGGCCGCGATCGACACAGCGCTGACTCTCAAACACCTACGCCAACCCTGGACGAATCAGGAGTTCACGTGACCGGCAGCGCACCGTCCACCGAGTGGGACATGGTGGTGAAGTCGCGCAAGTCGGCTCGTTACGCCATCGCGACGGCGGTGTTGCTCGTGGTGGCGCATTCGACCGTCGCCGTCCTGCTGAGGGTCTCGCCGACCGGGGTGTACTTCAGAACCGCGGACCAACTGGCGATGGCAGGTATCGGACTTCTTCTGGGAGGCCTGGCGCTCGTGCTGACGCGCCCGCGCATTCGCGTCGGGCCTGCAGGTGTCGCGGTGCGGAACCTGTTGTCGGAGCGTCTGATCGAATGGGATCTGGTGCGTGGTCTGTCCTTCCCCGAAGGAGCGATGTGGGCCAGGATCGACATTCCCGACGACGAGTTCATCAACGTGATGGCCATCCAGTCCAACGATCGTGACCATGCGGTCGCGGCCGTACGAAAGTTCCGCACTCTCGAACGCACGTACGCGCCCGCCGCCTCCGTTCCGGACATCCCGGTCGATCGGGACTGACGTCCTACCTCCGCACCGCGGCTGAGCTGCGGATGCGGAGAACGTCGGACCCGACGGCTAACGTGGATGCCGTGTCCGACCCCGCTACCTACCGCCCGGCCACCGGAACCATCCCGGTGGAGCCGGGGGTGTACAAATTTCGCGATCCGCACGGCCGCGTCGTCTACGTGGGAAAGGCCAAGAGCCTCCGCAGTCGACTCAATTCCTACTTCGCAGACATAGCCTCGCTGCATCCGCGTACTCGCCAGATGGTCACCACCGCGGCATCGGTGGAGTGGACCGTGGTGACCACCGAAGTCGAGGCCCTCCAGCTCGAGTACAACTGGATCAAGGAATTCGATCCACGGTTCAACGTCCGCTACCGCGACGACAAGAGCTATCCGATGCTCGCGGTGACGATGAACGAGGAGTTTCCTCGGTTGTTCGTCTACCGCGGACCCCGGCGCAAGGGTGTCCGCTATTTCGGCCCCTACGCGCACGCGTGGGCCATTCGCGAGACGCTGGATCTGTTGCTGCGAGTATTTCCCGCGCGCACGTGCTCGACCGGAGTGTTCAAGCGCCACAATCAGATCGGCCGGCCCTGCCTGCTGGGCTACATCGACAAGTGCTCGGCACCGTGCGTCGGACGGGTCAGCGCCGACGAGCATCGGCGCACCGTCGAGGATTTCTGTGACTTCTTGGCCGGAAAGACGGACAAGCTCGTTCGTCAGCTCGAGAAGAAGATGCAGGCTGCATCCGAGGACCTGGATTTCGAGACCGCCGCACGTCTGCGAGACGACGTCGGTGCGCTGCGTCGGGCATTGGAGAAGCAGGCGGTGGTGCTCGGCGACGGCACCGACGCCGATCTCGTCGCCTTCGCCACCGACGCCCTCGAAGCTGCCGTTCAGGTCTTCCACGTCCGAGGCGGCCGCGTGCGCGGGCAGCGCGGCTGGGTGGTGGAGAAGGCAGGAGAGGTGATCGAACGCCAGGACGAGGCCGATCTGCCCGCTCTGGTCGAGCAGTTCCTGACGCAGTTCTACGGCGAGCAGGCCGCCCTGTCCGCACAGGCACCGGGCGGTGACGACGGTGGTTCCAACGCCGTCCCGAGGGAAGTGCTGGTTCCGGTCCTGCCGGACAACGCCGACGAGGTTCAGGCCTGGCTCAGTGAACTTCGGGGCTCGAACGTGACTCTGCGTGTTCCCCAGCGCGGCGACAAGAAGGCGTTGGCCGAGACCGTCGAACGCAACGCCAAGGAAGCCCTGCAGCAGCACAAGCTCAAGCGCGCGGGCGACTTCACATCGAGATCGGCTGCGCTGCAGGGTATTCAGGAGGCACTCGATCTGGACTCGGCACCGCTGCGCATCGAGTGCATCGATATCTCCCACGTGCAGGGAACCGATGTGGTGGCCTCGCTCGTCGTCTTCGAGGACGGATTGCCCCGCAAGAGCGACTACCGCCACTACGCGATCAAGGAAGCGGCAGGCGACGGGCACTCCGACGACGTGGCGAGCATCGCCGAGGTGACCCGTCGCCGGTTCCTACGGCACTCCGCGGACGGTTCGGCCGAGGGGACCGGAGGCGATCTCGCCCCCGAAGCGGCGTTGGATCCACAGACCGGCAGACCGCGCAAATTCGCGTATCCACCCAATCTGTTCGTCGTCGACGGCGGTGCCCCTCAGGTGGCCGCTGCCGCGGCCGTGCTGGACGAGCTCGGCGTGACCGACGTGGCCGTGGTCGGTCTGGCGAAGCGGCTGGAGGAGGTATGGGTTCCGGGGGAGGAGGATCCGGTGATCCTTCCGCGTACGAGCGAGTCGCTCTACCTGCTCCAACGGGTCCGCGACGAAGCGCACCGGTTCGCGATCACGTTCCATCGCAGCAAGCGATCGCGACGCATGACGGCCTCGGCTCTGGATTCGGTTCGCGGACTCGGCGAGTCGCGTCGAACGGCGCTGGTGGCACACTTCGGTTCGGTCGCCAACCTCAAGCGTGCAACGGTCGCGGAGATCGTCGAGGTTCCGGGAATCGGAGAGACCACGGCCAAGTCGGTGCTGGCCGCGCTGGGTTCCGACACGGACGACGCCGATGTAGGCGATGATGGCAACGCAAGTGCAACGACATCGGGCGAGAACACGGCGGAACATGCGATCGCACCGCGTGTGGAATCGGCGGGACAGGCTTCGTAGTGAGCGAACACCAGACACAGAGACATCCACCGTCCGAAGAACACCTCGAGCAGTCCATCGAGGGGGAGTCGCAGCACGACGAGATCGAGGTGGCGTTGGTCACCGGGGTGTCCGGTGCAGGATTGCGCACTGCGGCCAAGATTCTCGAGGATCTCGGCTGGTACGTCGCCGACAATCTACCGCCGGAGCTCATCTCCAAGATGGTCGATCTCGGACGCGAGTCCAAGCCCAGAATCGAGCGACTGGCACTGGTGATGGACGTCCGAAGCCGCCTGTTCACCGGCGATCTGGGCTGGGTGGTGAAAGAACTCGACTCCAAGGGCGTGCGCAACAGAGTGCTCTTCCTTGACGCGTCCGACGCCGTGCTGATCCGTCGATTCGAGTCCAACCGGCGTAGCCATCCCCTGCAGAACGACGGTCAGGACGGAACGCTGACCGAGGGCATCACCGCCGAACGGTTGCGACTCGCTCAGGTCAAGGCAGCTGCGGATCTCACGGTGGACACCACGTCCCTGTCCGTGCATCAACTCCGGCGCAAGATCGAGACGGTGTTCGGCGCGGCCGAGACCACAGGAGTGGGCGTCACCGTGCAGTCGTTCGGCTTCAAGTACGGCCTGCCGATGGACGCCGACCTGGTCTGCGACGTGCGCTTTCTGCCCAACCCACATTGGGTGCCCGAGCTGCGCGAACACACCGGCCAGGACGCGGACGTTCGCGACTACGTGTTGGGGCAGGACGGGGCACGCGATTACCTGCAGACGTACACGCACCTGCTGAATCTGACCATCGAGGGATACGTGCGGGAAGGCAAGAGGTACATGACGGTGGCCGTTGGCTGCACCGGAGGGAAGCATCGAAGTGTCGCGATGACCGAGGCACTGGCGGCAATTCTCGCCGACCAGGGTGATGTGTCGGTGCGCGTGCTGCATCGGGATCTGGGTCGCGAATGAGCGAGGTCGACACCGAAGTACCGACAGCGGGCCCCAGGATCGTCGCGCTCGGCGGCGGGCACGGCCTGTACGCCACGCTGTCGGCGGCCCGGCTGCTCGGTCCCGACGTCACCGCCATCGTCACGGTCGCCGACGACGGGGGATCCTCGGGGCGTCTGCGGGCCGAGCTCGGCGTCATTCCGCCCGGAGACCTGCGCATGGCACTGGCTGCGCTGGCACGATCGGACGAGAGGACGCAGCTCTGGACGGACGTCCTGCAGCACCGCTTCGGCGGCACGGGCGCTCTGGCCGGACATTCGGTGGGCAACCTCATCCTCGCCGGCCTCACCGAGGTACTGGGCGATCCGATCGCCGCACTCGACGAGATGGTGCGGATGCTCGGAATCGACGGACGGGTGCTTCCGATGTCGCCGATCGCACTCGACATCGAGGCCGATGTCTCCGGTCTGGAGGACGACCCACGTGTGAGCCGCGTCATTCGCGGACAGGTTGCGGTGGCGACGACTCCTGGCAAAGTTCGCCGCGTTCGACTGTTGCCACCCGAACCGCCTGCCTCGGCGGATGCACTCGCTGCGATCGATAAGGCCGACCTCGTGGTGCTCGGACCGGGATCGTGGTTCTCCAGCGTCATCCCGCACGTGTTGGTGCCCGATCAGCTCGCCGCGCTCGCTCGCACGAGCGCGCCGAAGGTACTGGTGTTGAACCTGGCACCGGAGCTGGGGGAGACCACCGGATTCTCCGCCGAGCGCCATGTCCACGTACTCTCCCAACACGCACCGGATTTGGGAATCGACTACGTGTTGGTCGATTCCGCCTCGGTCCCGGAAGGCAGCAACCGCGAGCACGTGGCGCGGGCAGCGGCCCGGCTCGGTGCCGAGGTCGTCTACGTCGACGTTGCCGAAAACGGCACCCACGCACATCATTACGGCAAGCTTGCTGCGGCTCTCGGTTCCATCGTGTCGTCCACCGACGGCACCGCACCGACTACCGCACGCAGAGAGGGGATCACTTCGTGGCCATGACAGCGGAGGTCAAGGACGAGCTGAGCAGGCTCACCGTCAGTCAGGTCAGTTGCCGCAAGGCCGAGGTGTCCGCACTCCTGCGATTCGCCGGCGGACTGCACATCGTGGCAGGCCGCGTGGTGGTCGAGGCAGAGGTGGATCTCGGGTCCATTGCGAGACGGCTGCGTCGGGAGATCTTCGAGCTGTACGGCTACTCCTCCGACGTGCACATGCTCGGAGCAGGCGGGCTCCGCAAGACCTCTCGCTACGTGGTGCGCGTGGCCAAGGACGGCGAGGCACTGGCGCGGCAGACCGGCCTGTTGGACCTGCGCGGTCGCCCGGTTCGCGGCCTGCCCGCCCAGGTGGTCGGCGGCACGGTGGGGGACTCCGAGGCGGCATGGCGGGGCGCATTCCTGGCGCACGGTTCACTCACCGAACCGGGTCGATCCTCGGCTCTGGAGATCAGCTGCCCGGGTCCCGAGGCAGCTCTCGCGCTCGTCGGAGCCGCTCGACGCCTCGGCGTGGCCGCCAAGGCACGCGAGGTCCGCGGCACCGATCGAGTGGTCGTCCGCGACGGCGAGGCGATCGGGGCACTGCTCACCCGCATGGGCGCACAGGACACCCGGTTGATCTGGGAAGAACGACGGATGCGACGCGAGGTCAGGGCAACCGCGAACCGGCTCGCCAACTTCGACGACGCCAACCTGCGCCGCTCGGCCAGGGCCGCCGTCGCCGCCGCAGCGCGCGTCGAGCGGGCCCTGCACATCCTCGGCGAGGACGTGCCGGATCATCTGGCCGCCGCGGGCTCGCTCCGGGTACAGCATCGCCAGGCGTCGCTCGAAGAACTCGGCCAGTTGGCCGACCCGCCGATGACCAAGGACGCTGTGGCAGGCCGAATTCGACGCCTGCTGTCCATGGCCGACCGCAAGGCGAAGGAAACCGGAATTCCGGACACCGAGTCCGCCGTCACCGCCGAGTTGCTCGACGAGGCATGACCGGCCCGATCACGTGATGCGCGCGCTCTGCCTGCGCGCACACTAGGGTGGGAACCGCGTGTGGCACCCCGCACGCAGGCACAATCAGACATCTGTTTTCACAACTTTTAGGAGCGAACAGTGACGATCCGGGTAGGCGTCAACGGCTTCGGCCGCATCGGGCGTAACTTCTTCAGGGCTGTCGATGCGCAGAAGGCGCTCGGTACCACCGACATCGAAATCGTTGCTGTCAACGACCTGACCGACAACGCATCGCTCGCACACCTGCTCAAGTACGACTCGATCCTGGGTCGCTTGCCGCACGATGTCTCGCTCGAGGGCGAGGACACCATCGTCGTCGGTGGCCAGAAGATCAAGGCGCTGTCGCTGCGTGAGGGCCCGTCCGCACTTCCGTGGGGTGACCTGGGTGTCGACGTCGTCGTCGAGTCCACCGGCATCTTCACCGACGCTGCCAAGGCACAGGGCCACATCGATGCCGGTGCCAAGAAGGTCATCATCTCCGCGCCCGCCAAGGGCGAGGACATCACCATCGTGATGGGCGTCAACGACGACAAGTACGACGGCAGCCAGAACATCATCTCCAACGCGTCGTGCACCACCAACTGCCTCGGCCCCATCGCCAAGGTTCTCGACGACGAGTTCGGCATCGTCTCGGGTCTGATGACCACCATTCACGCGTACACGCAGGACCAGAACCTGCAGGACGGCCCGCACAGCGATCTGCGTCGCGCCCGCGCTGCAGCCCTGAACGTGGTCCCGACCGGCACCGGCGCGGCCAAGGCCATCGGCCTGGTTCTCCCGCAGCTGCTCGGCAAGCTCGACGGCTACGCGCTTCGGGTACCGATCCCCACCGGCTCGGTCACCGACCTGACTGCGCTGTTGAAGAAGAAGGCAAGCGCCGACGACATCAACGCCGCCATGAAGGCCGCAGCCGAGGGCCCCCTCAAGGGCATCCTGAAGTACAACACCGATCCGATCGTCTCCTCGGACATCGTCACCGACCCGCACTCGTCGATCTTCGATGCGCCGCTGACGAAGGTCATCGACGATCAGGTCAAGATCGTCTCCTGGTACGACAACGAGTGGGGCTACTCCAACCGCCTCGCCGACCTCATCGGTCTCGTCGGCAAGTCCCTCTGACACCGATGGCTGTCAAGACACTGCAGGATCTGCTCGATGCCGGTGTCGAAGGCCGTGGCGTCCTCGTGCGATCGGACCTCAATGTCCCGCTCGAGGACGGCACGATCACCGACCCCGGCCGCATTCAGGCGTCGATCCCGACTCTCCGGGCACTGGTCGAGGCGGGTGCCAAAGTCATCGTGACCGCGCACCTCGGTCGTCCCGACGGCAAGCCCGACGCGAAGTACAGCCTGGCTCCGGTCGCAGCGAAGCTCGGCGAACTGCTCGGACGCCACGTTCAGCTCGCGGGCGACGTGGTGGGTCAGGACGCCGAGGCTCGGGCCGAGGGTCTGACCGACGGCGACGTGCTGCTGCTCGAGAACATTCGCTTCGATCCGCGCGAGACCAGCAAGGACGAATCCGAGCGAGCTGCTCTGGCTCGTGAGCTCGTTGCTCTGGCCGGCGACGACGCGGCCTTCGTCTCCGACGGATTCGGCGTCGTGCACCGCAAGCAGGCATCGGTCTACGACGTGGCGCAGTTGCTGCCCCACTACGCGGGCACTCTCGTCGCGGCCGAGGTCGAGGTACTGGCCAAGCTCACCGAGGACGCCGCGCGTCCGTACGCGGTGGTGCTCGGCGGCTCCAAGGTCTCGGACAAGCTCGGCGTCATCGAGGCGTTGGCCCCCAAGGTCGACACCCTGGTCATCGGCGGCGGCATGGCGTTCACTTTCCTTGCCGCGCAGGGATATTCGGTCGGCAACTCGTTGTTGCAGGAGGATCAGATCGGGGTCTGCAAGGACCTGCTCGAGCGTTTCGGTGACGTGATCCACCTGCCCGTCGACATCGTCGTCGGAGACAAGTTCGCGGCGGACGCCGAGGCGAAGACCGTGAAGGCATCCGAGATTCCGGACGGCTGGATGGGCCTCGACATCGGACCCGATTCGGTCAGCCGCTTCGCCGTCGTTCTCTCGAATGCCAAGACCGTCTTCTGGAACGGACCGGCCGGAGTGTTCGAGTTCGACAAGTTCTCGGCCGGCACCAAGGGTATCGCCGAAGCGATCATCGGAGCCACCGAGAAGGGCGCGTTCAGCGTCGTCGGTGGCGGCGACTCGGCCGCTGCGGTACGCACCCTCGGACTGCCCGACGACGGTTTCTCGCACATCTCCACCGGCGGCGGTGCATCCCTCGAATACCTCGAAGGCAAGCAGCTCCCCGGCCTATCCGTCCTGGAGGCGTAACGCATGGCACGTAAGCCGCTCATCGCGGGCAACTGGAAGATGAACCTCAACCACCTCGAGGCCATCTCGCTGGTGCAGAAGATCGCATTCTCGTTGCCCGAGAAGTACTTCGACAAGGTCGACGTGACGGTGATCCCGCCGTTCACCGACATCCGCAGCGTGCAGACCCTGGTCGAGGGCGACAAACTGCTGCTCACCTACGGTGCGCAGGACGTCTCGTCCGAGGACAAGGGTGCCTTCACCGGCGAGATCAGCGGATCGATGCTGGCCAAGCTGGGGTGCACCTTCGTCGTCGTCGGTCACTCCGAGCGACGCACGCTGCACAGCGAGGACGACGCCGTCGTGCTCGCCAAGACGAAGGCGGCCCTGAAGAACGGCCTCACTCCGATCGTGTGCATCGGCGAGGGTCTGAACATCCGTGAGGCCGGCGAGCACGTGGCCTACAACGTGGCACAGCTGCGAGGGTCACTCGAAGGACTGTCGGCCGACGACATCTCCAAGGTCGTCATCGCCTACGAGCCGGTATGGGCCATCGGTACCGGCCGGGTCGCGTCGGCGTCGGACGCTCAGGAAGTGTGCGGTGCCATTCGTGAGGAATTGAAGGCGCTGTCCTCGGACGAGGTCGCCGCGGGCGTGCGCGTGCTGTACGGCGGCTCGGTCAACGCGAAGAACGTCGGTGAGATCGTCGGACAGCCCGACGTCGACGGTGCCCTCGTCGGTGGCGCTTCGCTCAAGGCGGACGAGTTCGCCACGTTGTCGGCCATCGCCGCAGGTGGACCCCTGCCCTGATCGGCCATCGGCAACGCTGTATCGGACGGTTTTCGGACACCTCGCTTCGGCGGGGTGTCCGAAGCCGTTCGCGGGGCCAGGTAGGCTGCTGAAGGCATCGAATCGAGTTTGAGGTGGACATGGATCTGTTTCTGGATATTCTGCTGGTCGTCACCAGCCTGGCACTGATCTTGCTGATCCTGCTGCATCGCGGCAAGGGCGGCGGATTGTCCAGCCTGTTCGGTGGCGGAGTGCAGTCCAGCCTCTCCGGTTCCACCGTCGTCGAGAAGAACCTCGATCGCCTCACGGTCTTCACCGGCATCATCTGGCTCATCGCCATCCTCGGTATCGGCCTGGAGATCAAGTACACCTGATCGGATTCGGCTCCGAGTGCGAGTTGGTGACGGAGCGACGATACTGGGTGGATGAGCGAATCCTCCTACGAGTCAGTCGGTTCCCCAGCCTTCGTCCCACCGACAGCTCAGGGTCGGGAGTTGACAGAGCCTCTCCGTGAGGACATCCGCTATCTCGGCGGCATCCTGGGTGAGATCATTCGCGAGCACGAGGGCGACGACGTCTTCGAGCTGATCGAGTCGGCTCGCGTCGAATCCTTCGCGGTACGCAGGTCGGAGATAGAACGCGACGATTCCGTCGGACGTTACACCGACGTCGAAGTGGCACAGGCAGTTCCACTGATTCGCGCGTTCAGTCACTTCTCGCTGCTGGCCAATCTTGCCGAGGATCTACACCGCGAACGTCGTCGAGCGATTCACCTCGACCGCGAGGACCCGCCACAGAACAGCAGTCTCGACGCCACCTGGCTCAAGATCGATGCCGCAGCACCGTCGCGCGAGCAGGTGGCCGCGGCCCTGACGGATGCGTTGGTCGCGCCGGTGATCACCGCGCACCCCACCGAAACACGTCGACGCACCGTGTTCGATGTGCAGTCGAAAATCACCGAGCTGATGCGGCGCCGCGATGTCGCCGCTGCGGCACGTGAGGGCAAGGCCGCCACTGCGGCGAAGGAACTGGCCGCCATCGACGTACAGATCCGCAGGCAGGTACTGACCCTGTGGGAGACGGCTCTGATTCGGTTGTCACGGTTGAGGATTCAGGACGAGATCGAGGTCGGCCTCCGGTATTTCGAGTCCTCCCTGTTCGATGTCATGCCGGCGTTGAACGCCGACGTGCGGGCAGCGCTGCGGGCACGGTGGCCCGAGGAGGATCTACTGCCGCGCCCCATTCTCCGGCCCGGTTCCTGGATCGGCGGCGACCGCGACGGCAATCCGAACGTGACCGCAGAGGTGGTCCACACCGCGACCCATCAAGCGGGATACGTGGCGTTCGAGCATTACCTCGACGAATTGGTCGCGCTGGAGAAGGAATTGTCGATGTCCGCGCGTCTGGTGGATGTCACCGAGGATCTCGAGGCTCTGGCCGGCGCATCGACCGAGCCGGACGACCGTCGATCGGACGAGCCGTATCGCGTCGCCGTCGCCGGTATCCGGGCGCGGCTCACGGCCACCGCCCGGGCTGTGCTCGACGCGGTGCCGGTCTCCGGGATCGACCTAGGTGCGGAGAAGTACGCCGGTCCGCAAGACGTTCTCGACGACCTCGACGTGATCGATCGGGCTCTACGCGCCGACGGGGATGCATTGATCGCCGACGATCGTCTGCTGCGGCTTCGGCAGTCGGTCGAGACGTTCGGATTCCATCTGCAGGCGTTGGACATGAGGCAGAACTCCGAGACCCACGAAGAGGTGGTCGCCGAGCTGTTGGCCTGGGCCGGTGTCCACTCCGATTATATGTCCCTCGGGGAGGACGAGCGGGTCTCGGTTCTGTCGCAGGAACTTGCGACCAGGCGGCCGCTCGTCGGCCCCAACGCGCAGCTCAGTGAACTCGCCACCAAGGAACTGGGCATCGTCAGGGCCGCCAAAGAGGCCATCGATCACCTCGGCCCCGACACCATCCAGAACTACATCATCAGCATGTGTCAGTCGGTCAGTGACATGCTCGAAGCGGCGTTGCTGCTCAAGGAAGCAGGAATCTTCGACCCCGGCACCGACGGCTCGGCACCGACGTCGACAGTGGGTGTCGTGCCACTGTTCGAGACCATCGAGGATCTGCAGCAGGGCGCCGCGACCCTGCTCGCCACGCTCGACGTTCCGATCTACCGCGCGCTGGTGGCCGGGCGCGGCATGAACCAGGAAGTCATGCTGGGGTATTCGGACTCGAACAAGGACGGTGGATACCTCGCGGCGAACTGGGCGCTGTACCGCGCCGAGTTGGATCTACTCGAGGCCTCACGCAAGACGGGTATTCGCTTGCGGCTCTTCCACGGTCGCGGCGGTACGGTCGGCCGCGGCGGCGGTCCCAGCTACGACGCGATCCTGGCGCAGCCGCCCGGAGTGGTACAGGGTTCGTTGCGGCTCACCGAGCAGGGCGAGATCATCGCGGCCAAATACGCCGAGCCGTCCATGGCGCGCCGAAATCTCGAGTCTCTGGTCGCGGGAACTCTCGAATCGACTCTGCTGGATGTGGAGGGTCTCGGAGACGGCGCAGAAGCCGCATACGACATCCTGGACGACCTCGCCGCGAAGGCGCGTGCGGCCTACGGCCGGCTGGTGCACGAGGAGCCCGGTTTCGTCGAGTACTTCCGAACGTCCACACCGGTCGCCGAGGTCGGTGAGCTGAACATCGGCTCCCGTCCGGCATCGAGAAAGCCGACGAACTCGGTGTACGACCTGCGTGCCATTCCTTGGGTGATGTCGTGGAGTCAGTGCCGGGTGATGCTGCCCGGCTGGTACGGCACCGGTTCGGCATTCGAGGAGTGGGTCGGCGACGACGATTCCAAGCTCGAGGTGCTGACCGAGCTGTACCGAAAGTGGCCGTTCTTCCAGACCGTTCTGTCCAACCTCGCGCAGGTCATGGCCAAATCGGATCTGGGCATCGCGGCTCGGTACGCGGAGTTGGTTCCCGACGCAGACCTGCGCGCGCGGATCTTCGGGATGATCGAAGCCGAACATGCCACGACGGTGCGGATGTACCTGAAGATCACCGGTCACAGTCGCCTGCTCGAAGACAACCCGTCGCTGGAGCGCTCGGTGCACAATCGCTTCCCGTACCTGGAGCCGCTCAATCAGATGCAGGTCGAGATGCTGCGTCGATACCGCAACGGTGACGACGACGAACGGGTCAAGCGAGGAATTCTGCTGACGATGAACGGTCTCGCGACGGCGCTGCGCAACAGCGGTTAGCCACGCACGAGGGGCGAGGAACCGGTTGTCGGTCGATCGCGTCCAACGAGGTATGACGCAGTGCAGTAGTTCGATCGATACCTGGAGAGACGGATCCGCCTACCGCGGGAGCAGTAGGCGGATCGGTCGTTCGATATCAGGATATGCCCGGGGCGTCGGCGACTACGACTGCGAGCGGCCGGGATGTGACCCCGACGCTGCCGACCCCGATTAGTCGGGTGGGATCAGACGGTGTCCAGCTTGGACGCTGCGCCGGCATCGAGGAACCAGACCGTCGATTCGGTGCCCAGCGCGCCTGCCGACGGGACGTCGTCGGAATCGGCTCCGCCCACCGCAGCGGCGACGGCGTCGGCCTTGTTCGCTCCCGAGACGAGCAACCACACGTGCTGTGCGCGGCGAACCGCAGGCAGTGTCAGTGTGATGCGCACCGGCGGGGGCTTGGGGGAGTCCTCGACCGCCACGACGAAGCGGTGCTGTTCACGCACTGCATCGGTGTGGGGGAAGAGTGAATTGATATGGCCTTCGCCGCCCATACCGAGGAGATGGACGTCGAACCGGGGCGTCGGCTCACCCTCCGATCCGGAATGCAGGATCTGTGCGTACGTTGCCGCGGCCACCTCGGGGTCGCTTCCGTGCGGTCCGTCCGATGCGGCCATCCGGAACACCCGATCCGGGTGGACATCGACGTGATCGAGCAGCGCCTCCGAGGCCTGGACCTCGTTGCGTTCGGGATCACCCGAGGGTAGGAAGCGTTCGTCGCCGAAGTAGATGTCGACTTTGCCCCAGTCGATCGATCCGGAGTCCTCACGTAGCGCTTGCAGCAGCGCGATTCCGGTGCCGCCGCCGGTGAGCACCACCGATGCGAAGCCGCGCTCGGCCTGCGCGGCCGTGACCACGTCGACGAAGCGAGATCGTGCAGCGTCGACCAGGGCCTGCGCGTCCAAGTACTGGAGTACCGATGTCTTACTCATAGCTCACTTTCGACAGTCCGTGCAGGGCGAGTTCGTAGATCTCATCCGTGTCGAGTCTGCGCAGTTCCTCGGCGAGGCACTCGCGCGTGTTGCGACGCGCCAGTGCGACCTCCGCGTCGGGCTGACCGGTGCGTCGCAGGGTTGCGGTCTTGCCGGTCTGCGGACGCGTCAGCGAGATGCTGCTGTTCTCTCTGATCAGCTCCACCTTCAGCTCACCCGCACGGCGGTGGACCGGCACGTCGAGTTTGGCGGCCAGCCAACCTGCCAGGATGTCGAGTGCGGGTTCTTCGGCCAGTCCGGACACCGTGGCCGAGACGACCGCCTCGAACGGAGCCTGGTCGAGCGCGGTGGCCAACAGGCCGCGCCAGTACGTGATGCGACTCCAGGAGAGATCGGTGTCGCCCTCGGTGTAGCTGCTGAGCCGACCCTTGATCGTCGCCGTGGTGTCGGGCGAGTTCGTGGCATCGGTGATCCGCCGAATTGCCAAGCGCCCCAGCGGATCTTTCGCCGGAACGGTCGGTGCCTCGTCCGGCCACCACGCCACGATCGGAGTATCGGGCAGCAGGAACGGGATCACCACACTGTGTTCGTGATCGGCGAGTTCGCCGTTCAGGCGCAACACGACGACCTCCGATGCACCGGCGTCTCCGCCCACCCGGATCTGTGCGTCGAGGCTCGATTCGGCGGATCGGTCTCCGTGGATGAGCACGATGACGCGGCACGGGTGCTCGCGGCTGGCCTCGTTCGCTGCGTCGATCGCCCGTTCGGCCTTGGCCGGATCACGGCTGGCGACGATCAGTGTCAGCACCCGGCCGATGGTCACCGCACCGCCTGCTTCGCGCACCTCCACCAACTTCTTGCCGACCTCGGCCGTCGTCGTGGCGGGGATGTCGACAATCACGGTCTTCTCCATTCGCGTCCGGTGCGGTGCATCATCTCGTCACCCGAGGAAGGCCCCCAGGTACCGGCTTCGTACGGTTCCGCGGTGCCGCCGGAAGCCCAGAATTCCAGAATGGGATCGAGGATCTTCCACGACAGTTCCACTTCGGCATTGACCGGGAACAGCGACGGCTCACCGAGCAGCACGTCGAGGATGAGGCGTTCGTACGCCTCGGGCGAGGATTCGGTGAACGCTTGGCCGTAGCTGAAGTCCATGCTGACGTCGCGCACCTGCATGCTCGATCCCGGCACCTTGGAGCCGAACCGCATCGTCACACCCTCGTCGGGCTGGACCCGGATCACCAGGGCATTCTGGCCGAGTTCCTCGGTCATGGTGGCGTCGAACGGCAGGTGTGGAGCGCGCTTGAACACCATCGCGATCTCGGTGACTCGACGCCCGAGTGCCTTGCCGGTTCGAAGGTAGAACGGCACCCCACCCCAGCGCCGCGTATCCACCTCCAGGGTGATGGCGGCGTAGGTTTCGGTGTTCGACTCGGAGTCGAAGCCCTCTTCCTCCTTGAGGCCCTTCACCTTCTGGCTGCCCTGCCACCCCGCGGAATACTGACCGCGCGCCGAGGTTCGGTCGAGTGGCTCGGCGAGTTTGGTGGCCGAGAGCACCTTGATCTTCTCCGATTGCAGCTCCTTGGGGTTGAAGCTGACCGGCTCCTCCATCGCAGTGATGGCGAGAAGCTGCAGAAGGTGGTTTTGGATGACGTCGCGGGCGGCACCGATTCCGTCGTAATACCCGGCTCGACCGCCCAATCCGATGTCCTCGGCCATCGTGATCTGAACATGGTCGACGTAGTGCGCATTCCAGATCGGATCGAACAGCTGGTTGGCGAAGCGCAGCGCCAGGATGTTCTGCACCGTCTCCTTGCCGAGGTAGTGGTCGATGCGGAACACGGTGTCCTCGGGGAACACTCGGTTCACGACCGCGTTGAGCTCTTTCGCGCTCTGCAGATCGTGTCCGAACGGCTTCTCGATGACGACGCGTCGCCAATTGCCGTCCTTGCTCTGCGCCAGGCCCGAGCGCGACAGCTGCTCGAGGACGACCGGGAACGCGCTCGGCGGAATGGACAGATAGAAGGCGTGATTCCCGCCGGTGCCGCGGGTCTCGTCGAGTTCGGTCAGCGTCCGTGACAGCTCGTCGAACGCGGCGTCGTCGTCGAAAGAGCCTTGGACGAACCGGAATCCTTCGGCGAGGGTGTTCCACACCTCCTCGCTGAACGGTGTTCGCGCGTGATCGCGCACGGAGTCGTGCACGATCTTGGCGAAGTCCTGGTTCTGCCACTCCCGTCGGGCAAATCCGACCAGGGCGAAACCGGGGGGTAGCAGCCCCCGGTTCGCCAGGTCGTACACCGCAGGCATGAGCTTCTTACGCGCGAGATCGCCGGTCACCCCGAAGATGACCATGCTGCACGGGCCCGCGATACGGGGGAGCCGCTTGTCTCGGGCGTCGCGGAGAGGGTTGCGCCAGTCCGCGGAGTGGAGAGGTTCGGTTTCTGCGGTGGGCACAGTCGGTCAGCTCTTCTGACCTGCTTGGCGAAGCTGTTCGCCGGTGGCCTCGAGCAACTCGTTCCAGGCAGCCTCGAACTTCTGGACGCCTTCGTTCTCCAACGTCAGGAAGACATCGGAGATGTCGATACCGAGTGCCGAGATGCGGTCGAAGATCTCCTGGGATTCCGGTCCCTTGCCCGAGACCGTGTCGCCGACGATCTCGCCGTGATCGGCAACCGCGTCCATGGTCTTCTCCGGCATCGTGTTCACCGTGTTCGGCGAGACGAGCTCGGTGACGTACATGGTGTCGGGGTAGGCGTCGGACTTGACGCCGGTCGAGGCCCACAGCGGACGCTGCGGACGTGCGCCACTGCCGACGAGCTCGCGGAACCGAGGAGCGACCTCGAAGATCTGCTGGTACGCCACGTATGCGAGACGAGCATTGGCCAGCGCGGCCTTGCCCTTGAGCGCCTCGGCATCGGGAGTGCCGATCGCATCGAGTCGGGAATCGATCTCGCTGTCCACGCGGGAGACGAAGAACGACGCGACCGAGTGGATCTTGTCGAGGTCGTGACCGGCCGCGCGGGCCTTCTCGAGACCCTCGAGGTACGCGTTCATCACCAGCTCGTAGCGCTCGACGGAGAAGATCAGCGTGACGTTGACGCTGATGCCCTCGCCGATCACCTTGGCGATTGCGGGAATTCCGGCCTCGGTGGCCGGAATCTTGATGAGCAGGTTCGGGCGGTCGACGATCTTCCACAGCTCGACGGCCTGCTCGTACGTCTTGTCGGCGTCGTGGGCCATGCGGGGATCGACCTCGATCGACACCCGGCCGTCGACGCCTGCACTCGCCTCGTACTGAGGCATCAGGATGTCGCATGCTTCCCGGACGTCGTCCGTGGTGACCGTGCGGATCGTGGTCTCGACGTCGGCACCTTCACCGGCGAGCTTGGTCACCTGCTCGTCGTAGGCCTCGCCCGTGCTCAGGGCTGCCTGGAAGATCGACGGGTTGGTGGTCACTCCGACGACGCTCTTGGTGTCGATCAGGTCCTGGAGGTTGCCCGAGCGGATGCGGTCGCGGGACAGGTCGTCCAGCCATACCGAGATGCCGGCGGCGGAGAGCTCTGCAAGATTCTTGTTCTGGGTCATGAATTATCCCTTCACATTGGTGATGGAGCGCTGTGCGGCTGCGGTGACGGCCTCGGCCGTGAAGCCGAACTCGCGGAAAAGTGTTGCAGCGTCGGCAGATTCGCCGTAGTGCTCGAGCGAGATGATCTCGCCGAAGCCACCGACGATCTTCCACCACGGCATCGCGATGCCGGCCTCGATCGACACCCGGGCCTTGACGGTGGGCGGGATCACCTGATCGCGGTAGTTCTGATCCTGGCTCTCGAACCACTCGACGCACGGCATCGAGACGACGCGGGCGGCGATGCCCTGCGCCTCGAGCTGCTTCTGCGCCTCCACGGCGTACTGCAGCTCGGAGCCGGTGCCGATCAGGACGACGTCCGGGGTCGCCTTGGACGACTCGACGAGAATGTATCCACCCTTCGAGACGCCCTCGTAGCTGGTGCCCTCGAGAATCGGGATGCCCTGACGCGTCAGCGCGAGACCGACGGGTCCGCTGCTGCTGGACTTGGCCAGCACGGCCTGCCATGCGAATGCGGTTTCGTTGGCGTCACCGGGGCGAACCACCGACAGGTTCGGAATCGCCCGCAGCGCCGCGAGATGCTCGACCGGCTGGTGCGTCGGTCCGTCCTCGCCGAGGCCGATGGAGTCGTGCGTCCACACGTAGATGGGGTCGATGTCCATCAACGACGCGAGTCGAACTGCCGGCCGCATGTAGTCGCTGAACTGCATGAACGTTCCGCCGTATGCGCGGGTCGGGCCGTGCATGACGATGCCGGACAGGATGGCACCCATCGCGTGCTCACGGATGCCGAAGTGCAGCGTGCGGCCGTACGGCTCGGCGTCCCAGTCGTCGGTGGAGATCGACGTGGGGCCGAAGGACTTCGCACCCTTCATCGTGGTGTTGTTGCTGCCGGCCAGGTCGGCGGAGCCGCCCCACAGCTCCGGGAGGACAGGTCCGACGGCGTTGAGGACCTCGCCCGACGCCGCTCGTGTCGCGACGGCTTTGCTGCCGGGCTCCCAGGTGGGCAGAACGTCGGTCCAGTTCTCGGGCAACGTGCCCTGGGTCAGGCGGTCCAGTAGCTTCTTGCGCTCGGGCTCGCGCGCGGCCCAGGCGTCGAATTCGACGGTCCACTCGGCGTGAGCCTTACGGCCGCGTTCCTGCAGCTTGCGGGTGTGGCCGATGACCTCGTCGGTGACCTCGAACGTCTTGGCGGGGTCGAAATCGAGTGCCTGCTTGACCTTTGCGATCTCCTCGTCGCCCAGTGCGGCACCGTGAACAGCACCGGTGTTCATCATGGTGGGGGCCGGGAAACCGATGATGGTGCGCAGGACGATGATCGACGGCTTGTCGGTGACAGCCTTGGCAGCCTCGACGGCCTCTTCGATGGCAGTCACGTTCTCACCGCCCTCGACCACCTGCACGTGCCAGCCGTAGGCCTCGTAGCGCGCGGCCGTGTTCTCGGACAGGGCGATGTCGGTGGAGTGCTCGATCGAGATCTTGTTGTCGTCGTAGAACAGGATCAGGTTGCCGAGCTGCTGCGTACCGGCCAGCGACGACGCCTCGGACGTGACGCCTTCTTCGATGTCGCCGTCGGAGGCGATCACGTAGATGAAGTGGTCGAACGGACTCTCGCCGAGTGCGGGCTCGGGATCGAACAGGCCACGCTCGCGGCGCGCCGCCATGGCCATACCCACGGCGGAGGCGAGTCCCTGACCGAGCGGGCCGGTGGTGATCTCGACGCCGTCGGTGTGGCGGAACTCGGGGTGCCCGGGAGTCTTGGACTTGTAGGTGCGCAGCGCCTCGATGTCGGCGAGCTCGAGTCCGAAGCCGCCCAAGTAGAGCTGCAGGTAGAGCGTCAGGCTCGAGTGACCGCACGAGAGGACGAATCGGTCGCGGCCGATCCAGTGCGTGTCGGTGGGATCGTGGCGCATGGTGCGCTGAAAGAGGGTGTAGGCGAGAGGGGCCAGGCTCATCGCGGTTCCGGGGTGGCCGTTGCCGACCTTCTGCACTGCGTCCGCTGCCAGAACACGAACGGTGTCGACCGCTCGGGTGTCCAGGTCCGTCCAGTCGCTCGGGTGGTGCGCCGTGGTGAGGACGTCAATATCGTCTGTGATCGACACGAGCAGAAATCTCCTGACATTCGTTCGAGTTGTGGCTCCGAGGAATCGTCGCTCGGCGTCCGCTGCAATGCGCCTGGGTGGAGCGCGCGCGCAGTCGGTGCCGAAGGACGTCCCCCACCAGCCTAGTTCCGTCCGACCCTACTGTCGTGCCTTCCCCCGGGCGATTGCGCGCGGGTTACTCGTAGGCGACGTATTCCTCACTTTGGGTGCCCTGCGAATTGGAGGTGCAAACCCAGCCGTCTACCATCGGTCGTAGTAGGCGTACGTTCGTCGGCTGCCGCGATAGTGAACGCGGGGGTCGGCGCGTGCGCGAAGGCGCCGAAGTGTCGCCATGAAGAGTCAACCCGCGTGCCGGTGGCATGCGAGCAAGTGGCCGAGCGCCAGAGAACGACAGTCGTGCGAGGAGACGCAGTGCGAATTGGGCAGCAGCCGGGCGGACACGGTTTCGCCGGCGGCCCCGGATTCGGAGCAGACGACGAGGGTGAGCCCACGCAGGCCGCGCCGGCGACGTCCGCCCCGCGCAGAGCACTCGCACTCTTTCTTGCGTATGTCGCGCTCACGAAGCCCCGGGTCATCGAACTCCTCCTCGTCACGACCATTCCGGCGATGCTGCTGGCCGACCGAGGAAACGTCGATCCCTGGCTGATCCTCACCACACTCTTCGGCGGAATGCTGGCCGCAGCCAGCGCCAACACTCTGAACATGGTCGTCGACGCAGACATCGACAAGGTGATGAAGCGCACCGAGAAGCGCCCGCTCGCGCGCGGTGCCATGCCCGTCTCGCACGCCCTGATCTTCGGGCTCGTCCTGGGTGTGTTCTCGTTCTTCTGGCTGTGGGCCACCACGAATCTGCTCAGCGGTGTGCTCGCCGTCGTGACGATCTGCTTCTACATTTTCGTCTACACGCTCGTGCTCAAACGGCGCACCTCGCAGAACGTGGTGTGGGGCGGCGCGGCCGGATGTATGCCGGTGATGATCGGTTGGTCCGCCGTGACCGGCACGATCGGGTGGCAGGCGCTGGTGATGTTCCTGGTGATCTTCCTGTGGACGCCGCCGCACACCTGGGCACTCATGCTCCGCTACAAGGAGGACTACCAGGCCGCCAACGTGCCGATGCTGCCTGCTGTCGCCTCGGAAACGAAGGTCACCAAGCACATCGTGCTCTACGCGTGGGCCACCGTTGCCGCAACGCTCGCGTTGGCCCCGGGCTCGGGCATCGTCTACGCAGCCGTCGCTGTGGCGTCGGGAGTGTGGTTCCTCGTCGTGGCCCACCGTCTCTACGCAGGCGTGCGTGCGGGAACACCGGTCAAGCCGCTCAAGCTGTTCATTCTCTCGAACGAATACCTGGCACTGGTGTTCTGCGGCTTGGCCGTCGACTCCGTTCTCGGCTGGCAGACGCTCGCTCAGATCCTTTCCTGAGCGAGCCGTCCGGCACAGTCGGCGTCAGGGAACCAGCACGATGGACCCCATCGTCTTGCGTGACTCCAAATCGATGTGGGCCCGAGCAGCATCCTCCAGCGCGTACTGCGCACCGATCTCGACCGTCAGAGCGCCGCTGGCCATCGCTGCGAACACATCTCCGGCGCGCCACTCCAGTTCGGCCCGGTTTCGGATGTGATGTGCGAGCGTGGGCCGGGTCAGGAACAGGGAGCCCGCGCCGTTCAGGCGCTGCGGATCCATGGGCGGGACGGGACCGCTCGCGGCACCGAACAGAGCCAGAGTCCCTCTGATCCGAAGCGACGCAAGACTTGCCTCGAACGTGTCGGCACCCACGCCGTCGTACACCGCATGGACACCCTCACCGTCGGTGATCTCACGCACGCGGGCGGCGATGTCGTCCTCGTAGCGCAACACGTGGGCGGCACCGGCCTGCGTCGACCGCTCGGCCTTGGCATCCGTGGAGACCGTGGTGATCACGTTCACGCCCTTCGCCACCGCCATCTGCGTCAACAACAGTCCGACGCCACCTGCGCCTGCATGTACCAGCACTGTGTCGCCCCGCTGGGCGGGATAGGTGGACTCGATCAGGTAATGCGCAGTCATGCCCTGGAGCAGCGCCGAGGCGGCCTGATCGGCAGGAACACCGTCGGGAACCGCGATGGCCGAGGAAGCGTCCACCAGGACGTATTCGGCGTAGCTGCCGGGTGCTGCGGCCCAGGCGACGCGAGCTCCCGGAGCAAAGTCCGTGACGTCCGCCCCGACCTGATCGATCACTCCGGACCCCTCGTCGCCGGGAACGTAGGGGAGTGCGCGCGGATACAGGCCGCGCCGAAAGTACGTATCGATGTAGTTGATGCCGATGGCGTCCGTCCTGACCAGGAGTTGAGCAGGTCCTGGCGTCGGTATCGGAACATCGACGACGTTCATGACCTCGGGTCCGCCGGTGTTGTCTATTCGAATGGCACGCATGAAGTCCGTTCTACACCGGCGCGTCGCACCCGGTGGCATCGATCCGCTCGATGTACGCACGCGGGCGAAGTTACCGATCAGTAACGACTGGACGGGTCGATGCGGGGACTGCGAACGGCCTCGGTATCGTGTCGGCATGGCTACCGAAATCGACAGTGCGGGCATCGAGAAGAACGAGTCGAACGACGTTCCCAAGGGAACGCTTGCGGCGGTGAAGAGCTTCCTCGCCGACCACGGCAACTCTGCCAACGTGGTGATTCAGCCGGTCGGTCGCGCCGGGACTCGGCTCACCATGGTCGGTGCCGACGGAGTTCTGGGGGACCAGGTGGTGGCGACGACCGCCATCGCCCGCGCGATCGTCGACGGTCTCGACCAGTTGACCGAGGCCGAATGGGACCGCGAGTTGACCAGTTCGGTCAATCCGGCACCCGGACACCACGAGAAGATGGCCGGGTGGGTAGCCCATCAGAAGAAGTTCCCGAAGGCGCGTAACCAGGCGATCGTCTGAGCGGAGAAAAGTCGCAAAACTTGTTCGATTCAGCGGGAACCATCTGGGCACCCGGTGCGTCGAAGTCAGTGGAGGGGCAGTCGGCCATCTGAGGGGGAGGTCGGCTGCCCCTCCACCCTGTTCGAAGATCGATCGATCGTCACGAGTGAACTGCGACGTCCTCGGCGGTCTCGATCTTGTCGGTCGCGGCCGGGCCGCGAGTTCGGCAGGCCGCCCAGACGGCAGCGGTGGCGGCGGTACACGCGCCCGCACCGGCCACATGGAAGGCGACGAGTACGGCTGGAACCCCGGTGAAGTACTGGACCAATCCGATCAGAGACTGTGCCAACACCAGAACGATCAGGACATTGAGTCGAAACGTGACAGTCTTGGGTGCGCGAACGGCATACAGGGCGAAGGCCAGTCCGACGAGCAGCGCCAGGTAGCCGACCAGGAACTGCGAGTGCGCGTGCACCAGCGTCACGATCTCGATACCGAGGCGCGGTACCGGTTCCTCGATGCTCTTGTCACCTGCGTGCGGACCAGCTCCGGTCACCATGGTGCCCGCGATCAGCACACCCGCCAGAGCGATCCCGGACAGTCCCGTCAGCGCTCGCAGAGCACCGGGCACCGTCGGCGTCGACTCCGATGCCGCATCGCTCTCGCCCACCTTGGCGTACAGCAGCGTGGCCAGCCAGACCATCGCCATCGAGACGACGAGGTGAACGGCGACGGTCCACCACAGCAGTCCGGTCAGCACGGTGAATCCACCGATCACGGCCTGCACGACGGTACCGAGCGGCATCAGCCACGCGAAGAACAGCACTCCGCGACGACGCCGCGCCCTGGTGACGGCGATGACGACAGCGGCAGCAGCGAGCACGACCACGAACGTGAGCAGGCGGTTACCGAACTCCACGGCCTGATGCAGAATCGGCACCTCGGACACTCCGACGGGGGTGAAGCTCCCGGGGAAGCACTGCGGCCAGGTGGGGCAACCGAGACCGGATCCGGTGACGCGAACGACTGCACCGGTGACGGCGATGCCGCCCTGCGTCAGGATCGCGATGAAAGCCAGAATTCGCTGTACGCGAAGCGACGGCAGTGGCAGGAGATCGACGACGCGCAGGAATACGCCATAGAGCTTCCGTGGGAGGTAAGGCACTCCACGATGGTAAACGCCGATCAACTACACAGCGTCGTTGGGTAGCGAGCGTGACTCAGGTGAACTTGAACGTGCGGACGGCGAGCGTGCTGCACACCGCAGCCCACACCAGCAGTACGACCACACCGAACACGTCGAACGACGACGCCACACCCCTGCTCAGTGCCTCACCCAGTGCGCCGGACGGAACGATGCGTGCCACGTTCTGCAGTCCCTGGGGGATCTGGTCGTCGACGAACACAGCGCTTCCGACGCCCAGCATCACGAACCAGGCGATGTTCGCCAGCGCCAGCACGATCTCGGCGCGCAGGGTGCCGCCCAGCAGCAACCCCATGGACGCGAAGGTGACGGTTCCCAGAGCGATGATGACGGCACCGAGCAACAGCCCCGTCGCGCTCGGGCGCCATCCGAGAGCGACGCCGATCGAGCCGAGCAGAATCGACTGCAGGATCACCACGATCACCACGGCGGCGGATTTGCCGCCGATGATGCCCCACCGCGGAAGTGGTGTCGCCCCGAGCCGCTTGAGAGCGCCGTAGCGGCGATCGAAGCCGACGGCGATCGCCTGACCGGTGAACGCCGTCGACATGATGGCAACCATCATCACGGCCGGGACCACTCGGGCAACTCGGTCGACGCCGAGCTCGCCGAAGGGCAGCAGGGTCAATCCGATCAGCAACGTGATCGGGATGAACATCGTCAGCAGCAACTGTTCACCGTTGCGCAGCAACAACTTCAGCTCGAGGCGGGTCTGCGCGAGCAACATACGTGCAGCCGACGCGGGCTGCGGGCGAGGCGCGAACAGACCTGTCTCGAATCGGTTGTCGGCGAGCCGGGCTTCTCTGCGCACGGTCACTTCCTCAATTCTCTGCCGGTCAGTTCGAGGAACACGTCCTCGAGGCGGCGCTGGTCGACCTGCAGTTCGGTCGCCAACACGTCCTGCTGTGCACACCAGGACGTGACGATCACCAGGATCTGCGGCTCGATCACACCGGCGACCACATAGGAACCGGGCGTCGGTTCGGACGGTACGTACCCCGGGGGAAGAGCCGCGTCGAGCATGGAGAGTTCGAGCCCAGGGGGTGCGGTGAAGCGTAGCTGGCCCTCGGCACCCTGCTTGGTCAGCTCCGAGGGGGTGCCCGAGGCGACGACGCGGCCGTTGTCGATGATCGTCAGCCGGTCTGCGAGCTGCTCGGCCTCGTCCATCAGATGTGTCGTGAGCAGAACGCCGACTCCGTCGCGGCGCAGGGCGTCGATCAGCTCCCACACGAGCAGCCGGGCCTGGGCGTCGAGCCCGGCGGTCGGTTCGTCCAGGAACACCAGTTCGGGCCGTCCGACGATGGCGCACGCCAGGGCGAGCCGCTGCTGTTGCCCACCGGAGAGCCGCCGGTACGGGGTGCGGACGGCCGAGGTGAGGCCGAGGCAGTCGAGCAGCCATGCCGGATCGAGGGGGTCGGCGGAGTACGAGGCGACGAGTTGGAGCATCTCGCCGGCTTTGGAACCAGGGTATGCACCTCCGCCCTGGAGCATGACGCCGATGCGTGGCCGCAGCTGTGCCGACTGCGCGACGGGGTCGAGTCCGAGGACTCGGACCGAGCCGCCGTCGGGGACGACGAATCCTTCGCACATCTCGACGGTGGTGGTCTTTCCGGCACCGTTGGGGCCCAGCAGTGCGAGAACCTCGCCGGGGCCGATGTTCAGGCTCAGTCCGTCGACGGCACTGACACCGTCGTACGACTTGCGTACGTCGGTCAGCTGTACGACAGGTTGCGTCGCGTCGGACGTCCCGGAGATCACGAGGACTCAGCGTATTCGTCTGCGCTGCGGTCGCGTGCCGGTGGTCCGGTGCGGGTGGGCCACGGCATCCGGTTTCGCGTGAACAGGTAGAGCACTGCGATCGTCAGGATGGTCATGACTGCGGCCTGCACGATCTGGAACGGCTGGTACTCACTGCCGTTCGGCATCAGGATCACACTCACCAACGACGAGAAGGCGATGGCCGGACGCCGGAACGAGGAAGTGGTGGCCCATGCCGCCAGCGGAATCACCGCCCACAGCAGGTACCAGGGTTGGACCACGGGGAACAACAGGACGACGGCACCGAGCGCGACGCCGAGTGCGCCGACCGGATGTAGCCGGCCGCGCAGAACGGCGATCAGCATGCGGACCACGATGATTCCCGCGACGACGGCAGCGATCGGGCGAGTGAGACCCAACACGGCGGTGGTGTGGTCGCCGAGGCCGAGGAGTACACCGACGAATCCGGTGCCCAGCCCGAGAATCGTGGGAATCGACATCCAGCTGCGCACCACGCCGGCGGTCCCCAGAGTGTTGATCCAGCCGAAGCCGAGCCCACTGCCCAGGCTCACCGCGACTTGGACCGCGACGGCGATCGAGCCGAGCAGGATTGCCGCGTACACCACGGATCTGAGGGTCCCGCCCCACCGCCTCGACAGGGCCATCCCCACGAAACCGAGTGCGATGAGCGAGGGAATCTTGATCGCAGACGACAGCGCGATCAGGCCTGCTCCGCCGACGAGGAATGCAATATCGGTGCTGCGGAGGGGACCCGAGCGCTCGATCGCGCGAAGCGCCAGTTCGGTACCGGCCAGCATGAGCCCGATCATCAGGGCCTCGTTGTGGATACCGGCGACCAGGTGGAACAGCAGCAACGGGTTCGCGGCACCGAGCCACAGTGCCGTCACCGACGCAACCCCGCAGCGTCGGGCGAGGCGGGGCAGCGACCAGACGATCAACGCCACGCCCGCCAGTGCGAGCAGACGATGCAGAAAGATGCCGGCGACGATGTTCTCGCCGGTCAGGTACGTGATGCCACGCCCCATCCACAGGAACAGTGGGCCGTAGGGTGCCGGGGTCTCCCGCCAGATGTTGGGAACCGTTCGGGTCAGTACGTTGTCGGCCCCGAGTGCATCGACCGGACCGACCTCGTACGGGTCGAGTCCGCGTGCGGTGATCTCGCTCTGAGCCAGGTACGAGTAGACGTCGCGCGAGAACATCGGCGGTGCCACGCACAACGGCAGGATCCACAGCAGCAACGTGCGGTCCATCTGGGAGCGGGTGAGTCGCCGCGGGGTCGCTCCCGATCGCAAGCGTCCCAACGCGAATCTTCCCAGCAGCAACCACGCGAGCACCACGATGACGGTTCCGGTCATCGTGACGGTCAGTGCGGTGGTCGCCATCCGGGACGGCAGGCTCAGAAGTCGGACGCCTGCGATCGGGTTCTGCAGCACCGGCTGCGCGCCTGCGCCGAGTGCTCCGATCGCCATCAGCAGTGCGCCCGCGGCACCGAAACGGCGGATGTTCCTGAGCTGGTTCGTCTCCGCCGGATTCAGCCCCGGTGCCTCCTGCTCGTCTCCGTGCAGGGTGGCGACCACCCCGCCCGGAGGCGTGGGCTCGAGGCCGATGACTCGACGTGCCGGGGCCACGACGAACCTGTGGACGAATGCAGTCGGCGTGGACTTCGATGTGCCGGACACCGGGGGAGACCCGGGACCGCCCGCAGAAGGTGAGCTCTCGAAACTGGGCTCACTGTCGGTCGATGGCACAGTGGGAGCGTAGCGGGGCACTCGCTCACCACCTGCACCGTGCTCCACCCGACGACATGCGCATCGGCCGCCGCGCTGGGTGAGCCGCCCGCATAGGGCACCCTTGCTGGACCGAGTACAGCAATTCCGTCACACTGGTGTTGTGAAAACAACCGAGAGCTCGCTCGTGCGTCCGGGAAGTGTCGAGTCGTCGGCCTCCGGCGCAGGCGTTTCGTCGGTGCGACCCACGTCGGCGCCCGAGGGGCAGACGCGGAGCGCTGTGGTCACGCTGCTGCTCGAGGAAGGCCCCATCACCGCCTCGGACATCGGCACTCGACTGGGGTTGAGCGCGGCGGGTGTCCGACGTCACCTGGACGCACTCATCGACGCGGGCGAGGCCCGCATCACCACCCCCGCAGGTGCGCGGCAACGGGGCCGCGGCCGACCGGCGAAGCACTTCCAGCTCACTGCAGCCGGACGCAACCGTCTCGGCCACACCTACGACGATCTTGCCGGTGCCGCCATGCGGCAGTTACGCAAGATCGGCGGGGATGCGGCCATCGAGACATTCGCGCGGCAACGCGTCAACACCATCGTGGCCGACGTGGAGCCGGCCACGGGTTCCGATGCGCATGCCGTGGAGGACGCTGCCGACCGAATCGCCGACGCGTTCAGCGCGGCGGGCTTTTCTGCCACCACCCGTCAGGTGGGCAACGGTGTGCAGATCTGCCAGCACCACTGCCCGGTGTCGCACGTCGCCTCCGAGTTTCCGGAGCTGTGCGAGGCCGAGCAGATCGCGTTTGCCGAGATCCTCGGCACGCACGTGCAGCGTTTGGCGACCATCGCCAACGGCAATTGCGCATGCACGACGCACGTACCGCTGTCACCGACGCGGTATTCGAACACCGATAGTTCCGACAAGAAGACTCCCGACGCGCAGCCCCGTGTCGGAGAACGCCCACGCCTCCGGAAGGAGCCCGCATGACCGTCACACCAGACCAGGTGACACCCACCGCGCCGCTGACCCAGGACGAGACCATCGCCTCGCTCGGCACCTACGGATACGGCTGGGCCGACTCGGACGTAGCCGGTGAGAGCGCCAAGCGCGGTCTTTCCGAGGCCGTCGTTCGCGACATCTCGCAGAAGAAGAGCGAGCCCGAGTGGATGCTCGAGGCGCGCCTGAAAGCGCTCAAGACGTTCGAGCGCAAGCCGATGCCGAACTGGGGTTCCAACCTCGACGGCATCGACTTCGACAACATCAAGTACTTCGTGCGGTCCAGCGAGAAGCAGGCTGCCACGTGGGAAGACCTGCCGGAAGACATCAAGAACACGTACGACAAGCTCGGCATCCCCGAGGCGGAGAAGCAGCGCCTCGTCTCCGGTGTCGCTGCCCAGTACGAGTCCGAGGTGGTCTACCACTCGATCCGTGAGGATCTCGAGGCCCAGGGAGTGTTGTTCCTCGACACCGACACCGCCCTGAAGGAGCAGCCGGAGCTGTTCCGGGAGTACTTCGGCACCGTCATCCCCGCAGGCGACAACAAGTTCTCCGCACTCAACACCGCGGTGTGGTCCGGTGGATCCTTCATCTACATCCCGCCGGGCGTCCACGTGGACATCCCGCTGCAGGCCTACTTCCGGATCAACACCGAGAACATGGGTCAGTTCGAGCGCACGCTGATCATCGTCGACGAGGGTGCCTACGTGCACTACGTCGAGGGCTGCACCGCACCGATCTACAAGTCGGATTCGCTGCACTCCGCCGTGGTCGAGATCATCGTCAAGAAGGGTGGTCGGTGCCGCTACACGACCATCCAGAACTGGTCGAACAACGTCTACAACCTCGTCACCAAGCGTGCCAAGGCCGAGGCGGGCGCAACCATGGAGTGGGTCGACGGCAACATCGGCTCCAAGGTCACCATGAAGTACCCGGCCGTCTGGATGACCGGTGAGTACGCCAAGGGTGAGGTTCTCTCGGTCGCGTTCGCAGGCCCGGACCAGCACCAGGACACCGGCTCGAAAATGCTGCACCTGGCACCGCACACGTCCTCGAACATCGTCAGCAAGTCCGTCGCTCGCGGCGGTGGCCGGACGTCGTACCGCGGTCTGATCCAGATCAACAAGGGTGCACACGGCTCGCGCTCGACGGTCAAGTGCGACGCGTTGCTCGTCGACACGATCAGTCGTTCCGACACGTACCCGTACGTCGACATCCGCGAGGACGACGTGTCGATGGGCCACGAGGCCACCGTCTCGAAGGTCAGCGACGATCAGTTGTTCTACCTGATGAGCCGCGGCATGACCGAGGACGAGGCCATGGCGATGGTCGTGCGCGGCTTCGTCGAGCCGATCGCTCGCGAACTGCCGATGGAATACGCGCTCGAGCTCAACCGGCTCATCGAGCTGCAGATGGAAGGGTCGGTCGGATAAGTGAACAACCCCCTCACCGGAGTCATGGGTGCTGTGGCATCCGAGAATCCAGAGTCGGCCAAGGAAGACAAGTCGAAGCTCGTCGAGAACAAGGGCGCTCAGTTCACGTCCTACGACGTGAATGCGTTCGAGATCCCGTCCGGCCGTGACGAGCTGTGGCGTTTCACGCCGCTGCGTCGGCTGCGCGGCTTGCACGACGGTTCCGCTGTCGCCGACGGGGCCGCTCGGGTCACCGTCGGCGCCCCGGAGTCGGTGGTCGTGGAGACCGTCGGCCGCGACGACGAGCGACTGGGCAAGGCCGGGGTCCCGGCCGATCGTATTGCTGCGCAGGCTTTCTCCGCGTTCACCGAGGCCACGATCGTCTCCGTGCCGAACGAGGTCGAGGTGGCCGATCCGATCGAGATCACCGTCGACGGTCCCGGTGTCGACCACGTCGCCTACGGCCACGTGCAGATCAGGCTCGGCACGTTCGCTCGCGCCACCGTCGTGATCGACCAGCGAGGTAGCGGAACGTACGCCGAGAACGTCGAGTTCGTTCTCGGCGACAGCTCGCAGTTGCACGTCGTACTGATCCAGGACTGGCAGTCCGACGCCGTGCACGTCGCAGCACACCACGCGATGCTCGGACGCGACGCCGTGCTGCGGCACTACAACGTCAGTCTCGGCGGCGACCTGGTGCGCATCAGCCCGACCGTGCGCTACAGCGCACCCGGCGGCGACGCGAACATGCTCGGTGTGTATTTCGCCGACGCAGGCCAGCACCTCGAGCAGCGACTGCTCGTCGACCACTCGGCACCGCACTGCAAGTCCAATGTGATGTACAAGGGCGCGCTGCAGGGCGAAACCGGACCCGGAACCGTCGACGCGCACACCGTGTGGATCGGAGATGTTCTGATCCGAGCCGAGGCCGAGGGCACCGAGACCTACGAGCTCAACCGGAACCTGGTCCTGACCGACGGCGCTCGCGCCGACTCGGTGCCGAACCTCGAGATCGAGACCGGGGAGATCGTCGGAGCAGGCCACGCCAGCGCCACCGGCCGGTTCGACGACGAGCAGCTGTTCTACCTGCGCGCTCGTGGCATCTCGGAGGAGGTTGCTCGTCGACTCGTCGTCCGGGGCTTCTTCCACGAGATCATCGACAAGATTCCGGTCCCCGCCGTACGCGAGCGTCTCGACGCCGCCATCGAGACCGAACTCGCCGTCGCCGGCGCGTAGGTCTCACCCGAACCTTTCTCGACTGCACAAAGGAACTGTGATGTCCACACTCGAAATCCGCGATCTGCACGTCAGCGTCGCCAACTCCGACTCGACCGCGGAGCCCATCAACATCCTCAAGGGTGTCGACCTCACCGTGAAGTCCGGTGAGACGCACGCGATCATGGGGCCCAACGGTTCCGGCAAGTCCACGCTGTCCTACGCCATCGCGGGCCACCCCAAGTACACGGTGACCTCCGGCACCATCACCCTCGACGGTGAAGACGTGCTCGAGATGAGTGTCGACGAGCGCGCCCGTGCCGGCCTGTTCCTGGCGATGCAGTACCCGGTGGAGGTGCCCGGCGTCTCGATGTCGAACTTCCTGCGTACCGCCGCCACCGCCGTGCGCGGTGAGGCCCCCAAGCTTCGGCACTGGGTCAAGGAAGCCAAGACCGCCATGAGCGAATTGGAGATCGAGGCCAACTTCCTCGAGCGCAACGTCAACGAGGGCTTCTCCGGCGGCGAGAAGAAGCGTCACGAGATTCTCCAGCTGGGACTGCTCAAGCCGAAGATCGCCATCCTCGACGAGACCGACTCCGGCCTCGACGTCGATGCTCTGCGCGTGGTGTCCGAGGGCGTCAACAAGTACAAGGAGCGTGAAGACGGCGGAGTGCTGCTGATCACGCACTACACCCGCATCCTGCGCTACATCAAACCCGACTTCGTCCACGTCTTCGTCAACGGCGAAATCGTGAAGTCCGGCGGTGCAGAGCTGGCCGACGAGCTCGAAGCCAATGGATACGCCGGTTACGCGCAGGCCGCGACCACCGGAGCATGAGTATGGCTGCACCCGCAGCTGCGGCGGTGGCGACATCGTTCGATGTCGCCACGGTTCGTCGCGATTTCCCCATCCTCTCGCGCACCGTCCGCGACGGGAAGCCGTTGGTGTACCTCGATTCCGGTGCCACTTCGCAGCGGCCCGTGCAGGTACTCGACGCCGAGCGTGAGTTCCTGACCACGTGCAACGCCGCTGTGCATCGCGGGGCGCATCAGTTGGCCGAAGAGGCCACCGACGCCTACGAGGGTGCGCGCGCGGCCATCGCGTCGTTCGTCGGGGCGGATGTCGACGAGATCGTGTTCACCAAGAACGCGACCGAGTCGCTCAACCTCGTGACGTACGTGCTTGCCGATCAACGATTCGATCGTCACCTCGGTCCCGGCGACGAGATCGTCGTCACCGAACTCGAGCACCACGCCAATCTCGTTCCGTGGCAAGAGCTTGCTGCTCGAACCGGTGCAACGCTGCGCTGGTACGGCGTGACCGACGACGGACGCATCGATCTCGACTCGCTCGAATTGTCTTCCGCCGTCAAGGTTCTCGCCTTCACGCATCAATCCAACGTGACCGGCGCGGTGGCCCCGGTCGAGGAGTTGGTGCGTCGGGCCAGGGCGGTCGGTGCGCTCGTCGTTCTCGACGCATGCCAGTCGGTGCCACACATGAAGGTCGATTTTCACGCGCTCGATGTCGACTACGCCGCGTTCTCGGGTCACAAGATGCTCGGTCCCTCGGGAGTGGGCGTGCTCTACGGCAAGGCGGCGCTCCTCGCGGCGATGCCTGCGTTCATCACCGGCGGTTCGATGATCGAGACCGTCACCATGGAGAAGACGACGTACGCCGCGCCTCCGCAACGATTCGAGGCCGGGGTTCCCATGACCTCGCAGGTCGTCGGACTCGGTGCCGCTGTGCGGTACCTGGAGAACATCGGCATCGATGTCATCGCCGCGCACGAAAAGGCCTTGGTCGCAGCAACTCTCGCCGAGTTCGTCAAAATCGACGGTGTTCGCGTGATCGGCCCGACCGAGAACGTCGACCGCGGTTCGGCAGTGTCGTTCGTGGTCGACGGCATTCACGCCCACGACCTCGGACAGATCCTGGACGACGAGGGCGTCGCCATTCGCGTCGGGCATCACTGCGCGTGGCCGCTGCACCGACGGTTCGGTGTGGCTGCTACAGCGCGCGCCTCGTTCGCGCTGTACAACACGGTCGAGGAAGTGCAGGTTCTCGCACAGGCGATTCGCCGCGCGCAAACGTTCTTCGGAACCGCTCGCTCCGACGACCACGGCGGGGGAGGGCAGCTCTAGATGCGGATGGAACAGATGTATCAGGAAGTGATCCTCGATCACTACAAGCACCCGCACGGCCGTGGACTGCGTGAGCCCTTCGGCGCGGAGGTACATCACGTCAACCCCACCTGCGGCGACGAGGTCACCCTGCGTGTTCAGATCGAGGATGGCGCCGTTGCAGACGTCTCGTACGACGGCCAGGGTTGCTCGATCAGTCAGGCAGCGACGTCCGTTCTCACCGATCAGGTCGTCGGCCTGAGCGTGGCCGACGCGCTGAAGAC
Organism: Rhodococcus sp. 05-2254-2; assembly: GCF_002259095.1. Classification (NCBI taxonomy): domain Bacteria; kingdom Bacillati; phylum Actinomycetota; class Actinomycetes; order Mycobacteriales; family Nocardiaceae; genus Rhodococcus; species Rhodococcus sp. 05-2254-2. The sequence goes on from NZ_NOZJ01000006.1 coordinate 81,304, forward strand.
GGTCGACGCGTTCAGCGACATGGTCGGCAGCAGAGGTACCGTCGAGGGTGACGAGGACGTCATCGGCGATGGCATTGCGTTCGCCGGTGTGGCCAAATACCCGGCTCGCGTGAAATGCGCTCTGCTGGGATGGATGGCTTTCAAGGACGCGGTTGTTCAAGTAGTGGACGCAGATTCGACAGCCACGACGGGCGAGACCGCCCGGTCGGCACTTTCCGGAGGACAGCAATCATGACCGAAGCAACAGAGACGACGCAGGCAGTGACAGCCGAGACCACGCCGGTGGAACTGACCGCCGACGAGATCAAGGTGCTCGAGGACCTCGAAGAAGCGATGCGCGATGTCGTCGATCCGGAGCTGGGAATCAATGTCGTCGATCTGGGACTGGTGTACGACATCAAGATCGACGCCGACGACATCGTCACCGTCGACATGACGCTCACCTCGGCGGCATGCCCGTTGACGGACGTCATCGAGGATCAGGCGCGCGGCGCGCTCGTGCGCAGCGGACTGGCTGCCGATCTCAAGATCAACTGGGTCTGGATGCCGCCATGGGGCCCGGACAAGATCACCGACGACGGTCGCGAGCAGCTCAGGGCCCTCGGCTTCACCGTCTGACGCACGGCCCGAGTCGGCCCCCTACGCACCCTTCGCTTCGTCGGCTTTCGAGTCGGCGGACTTGGCCGAGGCTTTCTTCGCAGCCGCCTTCTTGGCCGGAGCCTTCTTCGCAGCTGCCTTCTTGGCGGGTGCCTTCTTTGCCGGAGCCGATGTGGCCGACCCGGACTTCGCGTTCTTGCCTGCCGCCTCGACGCTCCGCTGCAAGGCCGCCACGAGATCGACGACCTCGGCGTCCTCGCCGTCGTCGTCTTTTTCCGTTTCGGTGTGGATGACCTTCTCACCGCCGTTGGCGAGCGTCTCGTCGATCAGCTTGCGCAGTTCGGTCTGATAGTCGTCCGTGTACTCGGTCGGATCAAATTCCGAGGACATGCTTTCCACGAGGGACGTCGCCATCTTCACTTCCTGCGGGCGCGCGGACGGCGCGTCCTCGAGCGAAGGAAATTCAGCCGCCCTGACTTCGTCCGGCCACAGCAGTGTCTGGATCACCAGGACGTCGTCGCGCACACGCAGTGCGGCCAGGCGGGTCTTCTGTCGCAGAGTGAAATGCACCAACGCGGTGCGCTCTGTTTCTTCGAGAGTCTCGCGCAGCAGCACATAGGCCTTCGGTGAGGCAGAGTCCGGCTCGAGGAAGTAGCTCTTGTCGTACAGGATCGGATCGATCTGCTCGGTCGGCACGAATTCGAGAACCGGAATCTCGTGTTTCTCCGCCGCAGGCAGCTTGTCGAAGTCGTCGTCCGTGAGAATGACGCGTTCACCGTCGGGCGAGTCGTAGGCCTTGTCTATATCGGCGAACTGCACCGACTTGCCGCATTCCTGACAGATCCGGTCGTACTTGATGCGACCGCCGTCCTTCGCATGCACCTGATGGAACCGAATGTCGTGCTGCTCGGTGGCCGAGTAGACCTTCACCGGAACATTGACCAGTCCGAAAGCGATCGAGCCCTTCCAAATGCTGCGCATCTGTCCATGATCGCCGACCGGGCGCCCGTGTGTCGACCGTTGGCGAGAAACTCAGCCACGGCCCGGCGAGCGCGCGATCGTGCGCGCGATCGCGAGCCTGGCCGACGCCGGAAGCGTCGGAAACATCTTCAGCATCGCGGTCATCGTCCCGAAGGCGTCGTCGTGGCCCGATAGGTAGGAGCGCTGCAGTTCGACCGGGAGCGAGAAGAAGCTGGTGAAGAACTGGGGGACCATCTCGGGTTCGAGAGCCAGTGCCGTGCGCAGTCCGAGGTTACGAAGTTTCTGGACCGTCCAGACGTGCACCGGGCGGTTCGCGCGCGACCGACCGCCACCTCGGAAACGCTCGACGAGGTGATCCGCCGACGCCAGCGACGCCGCGACGCTGTACCCAGTGGCGGGATGCATCAGATTCGAGCGAGACCCGAACAGCACCGGACCGCCTCGCCCGGTGTGCAGTCGGGACCGAGGCGGCGGTTCGACCGAGAAGCGGACTCGTTCGACATCCTCCTTGCCGGTCGGTTCCAGGTTGCGATGGGTCAGACGGTGGTGCAGCCGCGACCGAAGAACTGCGAGTTCCAGCGGGGGTCGGCCCACCAAGCAGGTCTCTTCGAGCAGGATTCGATCGTCGTCGAGTGCCACGGCGTACAGAAAACTCGGGGCTTCACCGTGCCGAGCCCCGTTGTCGGTGCGCCAGTCCATGAACCACGCGTCGGCCCCTTCGAGGATCGGTTCGGCGCGGTCGCGTTCGACGACGATCCCGTAGGCGGTCTGCTGGGCGAGGTCGCGCGAATCGAGTGTGCCACGGGCGTCGACGACGTGACGGGCATCGACGATCGAGCCGTCGGCGGTCGTCACCCGCGAACCGGTGACGTCGACAGCCGTCGCGGCCAACACCCGCACCAGGTCGACAGACAAGGCCGCTTGCAGTGCAGGAGTGTCCAGCACGCAGTACGTCCTGTCGATGATCCGCTGGTGATCGGTCCACACCGCGGGTTTGCGTGCAGTCGAGGCGACCGCGGTCTCGGGCAACCACGACGGCAACTCGTCGGCCCAGGCGGAGTACGTCGGTGTCCACGTGCGCGACGGGTGTGGATCGACTGCGATCACATCGAGTCCGGCTTCGGCACATCGATGGGCGACCGCCCGTCCGGCTGGACCGAGTCCGACGACCGCGACGTCGGCCGAGAAATCGTTCACATTCCGCCGGTGGCGAGCAAACCACCGTCCACGCGCACGGTCTCGCCGGTGATCCAGGAGGAGGCGTCCGAGACCAGGAAGGCCACCAACGCAGCCACGTCCTCCGGGTTTCCCAGACGCTTCATCGGGTAGCCGGCCGCCGCCGCGTCTTCTCCGTTGGCGACGAGGGCCTCGGCGAATTTGGTCTTCACCACGCCCGGTGCCACGGCATTGACGCGAATTTTCGGACCGAGCTGCCAGGCGAGCTCCTCGGTGAGGCGGATCAGAGCGGCCTTGGATGCGCCGTACGCGGCGATCACCCCGGTCGAGCGGATGCCGGCCACGCTCGCGATGTTGACGACCGCGCCGCCGTGCTCGCCCATCCAGGCATGGAAGGCCTGCTGGACGAAGCCGAGAGTCCCCACCACGTTCGTGTCGAAGATCTTGCTCACGCCCGCCAGGTCGGCATCCATCAGCGAACCGTAGACGGGATTGATACCGGTGTTGTTGACCAGGATGTCCAGCGAACCGAAGGTCTCCACCGTGCTCGCCACCGCGGTGCGTCGGTGCTCCGGGTCGCCTGCGTTGCCGTCGATCGCGAGCACGGAATCGCCGAGCTCTGCTGCCGCCGCAACGAGTGGTTCGCGCTTGCGGGCGGTGATGGCGACGTTCGCGCCGCGAGCGAGCAGTTCCGCGGCGATGGCCTTGCCGATGCCTCGGCTGCCGCCGGTGACGAGTGCGGTGCGCCCGGCCAGGTCGGGGATCGGCGCGCTGGACGGGCTGACGGTTTCGGGGGCGTCGGTCATCGATCAGACGTTACCGGTGTCACCGTCGTTCCTGGGTGAGGGCACGTGAATGCTGAGCTAAAATGGGGGTTTGCTGTGCCGTTCGACGGCACACCTGAGTTCGCCCGTCGGTCGACGGGCAACGGTCTTGTTCGGCAATCGCTAGGAGCGCACGCGTGATCACCGCCACCGACCTGGAAGTTCGTGCCGGTGTGCGGACCCTTCTGTCCACCGAGGGGCCCGCGCTCCGCGTACAGGCAGGCGACCGCATCGGGTTGGTGGGCCGCAACGGTGCAGGCAAGACCACCACGCTGCGCATCCTGGCAGGTGAGGGTGAGCCGTACGCGGGCGAGGTCGTGCGTACCGGAGAGCTCGGCTACCTTCCGCAGGATCCCAAAGAGGGCGACCTCGACGTGCTGGCCAAGGATCGAGTGCTCTCGGCCCGGGGCCTGGACACCCTCCTGCACAGCATGGAGAAGCAGCAGGCACTGATGGCCGAGGTCGCAGACGAGGCGCTGCTCGACAAGGCCGTGCGCAAGTACGGCGAACTGGAAGAGCGGTTCGCATCCCTCGGCGGCTACGAGGCCGAGAGCGAGGCGGCCCGAATCTGCAACAGCCTCGGTCTGGCCGACCGCATCCTCGGTCAACCGCTGCGGACCCTCTCCGGTGGTCAGCGCCGACGCGTCGAACTGGCTCGAATTCTGTTCGCCGCGTCCGACGGCAGTGGCGGACGCTCGAACACCACATTGCTGCTCGACGAGCCCACCAACCACCTCGACGCCGATTCCATCACCTGGTTGCGCGGATTCCTGCAGAGCCACGAGGGCGGACTCATCGTGATCAGTCACGATGTCGAACTGCTCGGAGACGTGGTGAACCGGGTGTGGTTCCTCGACGCAGTGCGCGGCGAAGCCGACATCTACAACATGAATTGGAAGAAGTACCTCGACGCCCGCGCCACGGACGAGCAGCGTCGTCGCCGTGAGCGCGCCAACGCGGAGAAGAAGGCCGGCGCACTACGGGTGCAGGCCGCCAAGATGGGGGCCAAGGCAACGAAAGCCGTTGCGGCACAGAACATGGCAAAGCGCGCGGACAAGCTGCTCGCCAACCTCGACGCCGAGCGGGTGTCCGACAAGGTGGCGCACATCCGTTTCCCCGAGCCCGCACCGTGCGGCAAGACGCCGCTGATGGCGAAGAACCTCACCAAGATGTACGGATCGCTGGAAATCTTCGCGGGCGTCGACCTGGCCATCGACCGAGGCAGCCGTGTAGTGGTGCTCGGGCTCAACGGTGCAGGCAAGACGACGCTGCTGCGAATCCTCGCCGGAACCGAGAAGGCCGACACCGGCGAGATCGAACCCGGCCACGGCATGCGCGTCGGATACTTCGCACAGGAACACGACACCCTCGACGACCACGCGTCGGTCTGGGAGAACATCCGGCACGCGGCTCCGGACACCGGCGAGCAGGAACTGCGGTCGCTCCTGGGAGCCTTCATGTTCACCGGCCCCCAGCTCGACCAGCCTGCAGGGACACTGTCGGGAGGTGAGAAGACCCGCCTGGCACTTGCGGGCCTGGTCTCTTCGGCGGCGAACGTGCTGCTGCTCGACGAACCGACCAACAACCTCGACCCGATCTCACGCGAGCAGGTCCTCGATGCACTCCGCAGCTACAAGGGTGCCGTCGTGCTGGTCACGCACGATCCCGGTGCCGCCGAAGCGCTCTCACCCGAGCGGGTGATTCTGCTTCCCGACGGTACCGAAGACCACTGGTCGCAGGAGTACCTGGAACTGATCCAGCTGGCCTGACCCGCTCGCCAGAGTCATTCCGATCGGTCTTGCCTGCGAACCGACTCCTCGACCAGGTCCAGGATCGCCGAGAGGTTGGACCTACCGTGGCCCGACGCGATGCGCGCCACCAGGCCGTCCAGCACGAGATCCAGGTAGTCGGCGAGGACGTCGTTGGGAATGTCGTCGCGCAGTCTTCCTGCGGTCTTCTGACGCTCGAGTCGCCCCAGCGTCGCGTCGGTCAGCTCTGCAGACCGTTCGGCCCAGCTGCTCCGGAAGTCCGCGTCCGTGCGTAGTCGTCGGGTGATCTCGAGCCGCGTTCCGAGCCACTCGAATTGTTCGGGTTGCGCCAACATGTCTCGCATGACCTGCACCAGACCCTGGGTGGACGCGACCTCTGCCATGCGTCGGGCATCTTCCTGCGCCAGCGCGAGGAAGAGACCGTCCTTGTCCTTGAAGTGATGGAAGATGGCTCCGCGCGACAGGCCGGTGGCCTCTTCCAGGCGCCGTACCGTCGCGCCCTCGTAACCGAACTCGCCGAAGCACTTGCGCGCGCCGTCGAGGATTTCACTTCGACGGGCGGCCAGGTGGTCTTCGCTGACCTTGGGCACGTGTGGGTTTCCTACTTTCGATGAGGGCCTCGACCGATACGGCGATGGGCCCGGAAACACGTTGTCGGTTCCGGGCCCATCGCCGTTCGAGGCATACGTCAGACGACGCGCACTCAGCCTCTGATCATGTTGCGCAGCACGTACTGCAGGATGCCGCCGTTGCGGTAGTAGTCCGCTTCACCCGGGGTGTCGATGCGAACCACGGCCTCGAATTCGACCTTGGAGCCGTCTTCCTTGGTGGCGATGACGGTCATCGTCTTCGGGGTGGTGCCTTCGTTCAGCTTCGCGACGCCGACGATGTCGAACGTCTCGGTGCCGTCCAGCTTGAGCGACGCTGCGCTCTCACCGGCCGGGAACTGCAGGGGAACGACGCCCATGCCGATGAGGTTGGAGCGGTGGATGCGCTCGAACGATTCGGTGATGACGGCCTTGACTCCGAGGAGCGAGGTGCCCTTGGCCGCCCAGTCGCGCGAGGAGCCGCTGCCGTACTCCTTGCCGCCCAGCACGACCAGCGGGATGCCGGCCTTCTGGTAGTTCTGCGACGCGTCGTAGATGAAGGACTGCGGTCCACCGTCCTGCGTGAAGTCACGGGTGTAGCCGCCCGAGACATCGTCGAGGAGCTGGTTCTTCAGGCGAATGTTCGCGAACGTTCCGCGAATCATGACCTCGTGGTTTCCACGACGCGAACCGAGCGAGTTGTAGTCCTTGCGCTCGACACCGTGCGAATCGAGGTACTGCGCGGCAGGCGTGCCTGCCTTGATGGGGCCTGCCGGGCTGATGTGGTCGGTGGTGACCGAATCGCCGAGCAGGGCCAGCACGCGTGCACCCTTGATGTCCTCGACCGGAGCCGGATCCATCGTCATGCCGTCGAAGTACGGAGGCTTGCGCACGTACGTGGAGTTGGGATCCCACTCGAACGTATCGCCCTCGGGGGTGGAGAGGTTCTGCCAGCGGCTGTCGCCGGCGAAGATGGTGTCGTAGGACTTGGTGAACATGTCCCGGCTGATCGAGGACTGGATGGTCTCTTCGATCTCCTGCGTGGACGGCCAGATGTCCTTCAGGAACACCGGGTTGCCCTCGTGATCCTCGCCGAGGGCGTCGGTCTCGAAGTCGAAGTCCATCGTGCCCGCGAGGCCGTAGGCGATGACCAGCGGCGGTGAGGCCAGGTAGTTCATCTTGACGTCGGGGGAGATGCGGCCCTCGAAGTTGCGGTTACCCGACAGCACAGCGGTGACCGAGAGGTCGTTGTCGTTGATCGCCTTCGAGATCGGCTCGAGCAAGGGACCGGTGTTGCCGATGCACGTGGTGCAGCCGTAACCGCCGAGGTAGTAGCCGAGCTTCTCGAGGTACGGCCAGAGGCCGGCCTTCTCGTAGTAGTCGGTGACGACCTGCGAGCCGGGTGCCATGTTGGTCTTGACCCAGGGCTTGGTGGACAGGCCCTTCTCGACGGCGTTGCGGGCGAGCAGTGCCGCGCCGAGCATGACCGACGGGTTCGAGGTGTTGGTGCAGGAGGTGATGCCCGCGACCACGACGGCACCGTGATCGAGCACGAATTCGCCTGCCTCGTCGGTGGTGACGCGAACCGGCTTGCTCGGACGACCCTCGGAACCGTATGCGGCAGAACGAACGTCGACGGAATCCTCTTCGGCGAAGCTCAGCGACGCGGAGTCGCTGGCCGGGAACGATTCGTCGAGGGCCTCGTCGAGCTTGCTGTCACCCTCGTGCTTGGGGTGGTTCTCCTCGACGTAGTTGTGGATGTCCTTGCGGAACGCAACCTTGGACTCGGACAACAGGATTCGGTCCTGCGGGCGCTTCGGGCCTGCGATGGACGGAACGACCGTGTTGAGGTCGAGTTCGATGTACTCGGAGTACACGGCCTCGTTCTTCGGGTCGTGCCACATGCCCTGTTCCTTGGCGTACGCCTCGACGAGAGCGAGCTGCTCGTCGCTGCGGCCGGTCAGGCGCAGGTAGTTGATGGTTTCCTCGTCGATCGGGAAGATCGCTGCGGTGGAACCGAACTCGGGGCTCATGTTTCCCAGGGTGGCGCGGTTCGCCAGCGGAACCTCGGCCACGCCTTCGCCGTAGAACTCCACGAACTTGCCGACGACGCCGTGCTTGCGCAGCATCTCGGTTGCGGTCAGCACCACGTCGGTCGCGGTGACGCCGGGCTGGATCTCACCGGAGAGCTTGAAGCCGACGACGCGGGGGATGAGCATCGAGACGGGCTGGCCGAGCATGGCCGCCTCTGCTTCGATGCCGCCGACGCCCCAGCCCAACACACCGAGGCCGTTGACCATCGTGGTGTGCGAGTCGGTGCCGACGCAGGTGTCGGGGTAGGCCTGGCCCTTGCGGGTCATGATCGTCGGTGCGAGGTACTCGATGTTGACCTGGTGCACGATGCCCATGCCCGGGGGGACGACCTTGAAGTCGTCGAATGCGCCCTGTCCCCAACGCAGGAACTGGTAGCGCTCACCGTTGCGCTCGTACTCGAGGTCGACGTTGCGCTCGAGGGCGTCGGCGCGGCCGAAGACGTCGAGGATGACCGAGTGGTCGATGACCATGTCGGCGGGGGAGAGGGGGTTGACCTTGTTGGGGTCGCCGCCCAGGGTGGTGACGGCTTCACGCATGGTGGCGAGGTCGACGATGCACGGAACACCGGTGAAGTCCTGCATGATGACGCGTGCAGGGGTGAACTGGATTTCGAAGCTCGGCTCTGCGGACGGATCCCACGAGGCAATCGAACGAATGTGGTCGGCGGTGATGTTCGCACCGTCCTCGGTGCGAAGGAGGTTCTCCGCGAGGACCTTCAGTGCGTAGGGCAACTTCTCGGCACCGGGCAAAGCCGACAGTCGGAAGATCTCGTACGAGTTCTCGCCGACTTCGAGGGTGCCCTTTGCACCGAATGAATCTTTACTTGCGGTCACTTCAGCTCCACTCGTCTATGAGGCACACCGCCGACGGGGCTGTGTCGACGGTTGAAGCGAGGCTCCGGCTGCGGGCCTCGGCCTCGAATCTCGGTAACGAGAGTTCGAGGCGGACGCACAGTCGGTGTCTCGATGGAAGTCTAACAGTACGCTTGTCCTGTGAAAACCTGCGGTCCGGTCCTCGGTGGGTGTCGCGAGACCGATCCACAGGACGATCCTCACGTAGTGCTCCCGGCTGCGCAATGAAGGGCGACCTCAGTAGTTGCGTCGGACCTGCGGGCCTACCAGGTACGGGCGCGGCGGTGACGTAGGGTTCGATCCGACTGGTTCCTACCGACTGGACGAGAGATGCCTGAGCCGATTCACGCCGTTTCCCCACTTGCCACCGACATACCGGCAGGTCTGGACGTCGACAGCATCGTCGCCACGGTCCGCGAGTCCGGTGTCAGTGCCCCCGCCGACGAAGAAGCCGGGTTGTCTGCGGCCGTCGCGCGCGCCGAGGACCACGGCATCGACCTGAGCATCGTGATCGTGCCGACCGAACCTCGCCACGACTCGCAACTTCGAGACCTCGCGACCGCTGTCGGAGCGCGCGAGGGCGGCACGGTTCTCGTGCTCAGTCCCGGTCAGGTGGGCACGTTCAGCGACTCGATCAGTCGGGTGACCCTCGAAGCAGGCCAGGACCGTACCTATACCGGCAACCACGTCGTCGCCGCGGACAACTTCGTCGACACCCTCGTCGAGGACCAGACGCCGTGGGGCCTGCTCACCGGCGGCCTGGTCATCGTCGTCGCCGCGGTCGCGACCCTGACCGCTGCCGTCAAGGTCCGCAGATACCGCTCTCGTTCGGAGTCGAAGGATCACGCTCACAGCGAGCCCGTCAGCGACTGAGCACTCTCCTGCGCGTGTCGTTCGAGTGACCGACACCCGCACTGTCGGACCCGGTCGCGATCGTGACCGTGAGGTCGTCCGAAAAAGTCGGAAAAATTGTTTCCGGTAAACCCCGAGTTCACGGCGTTGTGCCTGGTGGAATTACCAATGTGTCATTTGTGACTGGAGTTTCCTTAGGGTGCGAAGTGTCGTACGGTGCCATTGGCACTGCTGGGGAAGGAGTGTCGCAGAAGGCGGTTGTCATCCGTGGGGAACTCGGGAGGCCACTGCTTCGGGTGTGACTGACGTGGTTCGCACCTGTCGTATCGCTGCGTGTTTCTTTCCTGCCCGGCGAGAACGCTCACCGTCACCTGCGATCGGGGTGGAGGACGGAGAGCACCTCGACGGCACGACGGTTCGACGCGAACCCGAGTGAGTGCCGGACCCGAGGGAGACATTTGTGAGCCGACGTCAAGTCCGCGGAACTCACCGCCGTGCACTCGTCCGTACCCGATTCGTGCTGGTGGGCGCAGGCCTCGTTCTCGCGTTGACGGCGACCCTTCCCGGGGTTGCCGCCGCGGTACCTCCGCCACCGCCCAACCCCTCGGACACCGACCTCGCCGCCGCAGGCAGCGCCGTCGATTCGAGCCTCGGCCAGGTGGGCCAGCTGATCGACGCGATCGCGTCGGCCAACCAGCAACTCGCCCAACTCGACGACGAGGTTGCGTCGAAGCGAGAAGGCGTCAACAAGGCCCTTGTCGATCTGCAGAATGCGCGTGACGCGGCCGATGTCGCTGCGGCCGTCGTCGGTGCCGCGCAGCAGGCTCTCGCCGATGCGGGCACCCAGATCCAGGCAGCCCAGAAGAAGTTCGACGAGTTCGCCAAATCCAGCTACACCCAGGGCTCCGGGGTTGCCTCGATGGCGTCGTTCCTCGGATCCAGCGGACCGGACGATGTGCTGGACCGGGCCCAGGTCCTCAAGGTGCTCTCCAACAGCCAGAACGCGGTACTCGACGGGTTGCAGCGGGCCCGTACCGAGCAGGCGAACCGCGATTCGGCGGCCCGTGAATCCAAGCAGCAGGCCGACGCGGCCGCGTCGGAGGCCGAGGCCAAGAAGGCCGAGGCCGAGCAGGCCATCGCAGAGGCGCAGGCAGCGCTGCAGGCAGAGGCCGACCGGAAGGCCACGATCGAATCGCAGCGTGACTCGGCGCAGGCCGAACTCGATGCCGCCCGCAGCAACGTCGCCGGTCTGCAGGATCAGCGAGCGGCGTACGGCACCTGGGAGGCGCAGAAGGCGGCCGAGGACGCGGCCATCGCCGCCGCCACGGCCGCAGCGAAGGAAGCTGCCGTGCAGGCAGCGGCGCGAGTATCGGCCAACCTGGCGGCGCAACAGCGCGCGGCGGCCATCGCCGAGGGCCAGCGCTCACACGTGGACGTGGACGAGGATTCGAGCTCATCGACCGACTCGGACAGTTCCACCGCGACCACCCCGACCACGCCGAGCACTCCCACCACGCCGAAGACGCCCGCCAAACCGAAGACGTCCACGACCCCGTCGGTGACCGGAAGCGCAGCCGTCGAATTGGCGATCGACCGCGGCATGAGTCAACTCGGCGTGCCGTACTCGTGGGGTGGCGGCGACGAGAACGGACCGACCAAGGGCATCAGGGACGGCGGAGTAGCGGACAGCTACGGCGACTACAACAAGGTCGGCTTCGATTGCTCGGGGCTGATGATCTACGCCTTCGCGGGCCTGGGGATCTCGCTGCCGCACTACACCGGTTACCAGTACACAGCGGGCAAGCAGGTGCCGTCCTCGGAGATGAAGCGGGGCGACATGATCTTCTACGGACCCAACGCCAGCCAACACGTCGCGCTCTACCTCGGCGACGGCAAGATGCTCGAAGCTCCGCAGTCGGGTTCGGTGGTCAAGGTGTCCGACGTGCGATACAGCGGAATGACGCCGTACGCCGTGCGCATGGTGTCCTGAGCCCGGATCCGGCGCGCGCGTCGGGGGTGCCTTTCGGCGCGCGTGCCGAACACCTGGAATAGTTGATTGCGACGGTATGAAACGTGCCCGACGACGATCGACTGAAAGCGGTGAATTCTTGGTGACATCACGTGACGGCCGGATTTCGAACGACGAGGGGTCGACGCGAGTCGAGTCCGAGACGTCGAATCCACCGGGTGTGGAGCCGAAGCGGGTGGACAGTCCGGCCTTGGCCGAGGACGTCCAGCTTCTCGAGAAAGCCGTGTACGAGGTCAAGCGCGTGATCGTCGGTCAGGATCGGCTGGTCGAGCGCATTCTGGTGGGGTTGCTCGCCCGCGGACACGTGTTGCTCGAGGGTGTTCCCGGCGTCGCGAAGACTCTTGCCGTCGAGACGTTCGCACGTGTGGTCGGTGGCTCGTTCTCGCGAGTTCAGTTCACACCCGACCTGGTTCCCACCGACCTCGTCGGCACTCGAATCTACCGTCAGGGTCGTGAGGAGTTCGACACCGAACTCGGACCCGTCGTGGCCAACTTCGTGCTGGCCGACGAGATCAACCGTGCACCGGCCAAGGTTCAGTCCGCTCTGCTCGAGGTCATGGCAGAACGACACGTGACCATCGGCGGCAAGACGTTCCCGATGCCGGATCCGTTCCTGGTGATGGCAACGCAGAACCCCATCGAGAACGAAGGTGTGTACCCGCTTCCCGAAGCGCAGCGAGACCGATTCCTGTTCAAGATCGTCGTCGACTACCCGACGGTCGAGGAAGAGCGCGAGATCGTCTACCGCATGGGAATCAAGGCTCCCGAGCCCAAGCAGATCCTGGACCCGGTCGAATTGGTTCGCCTGCAGAATCTGGCCAGCTCGGTGTTCGTGCACCATGCGCTCGTCGACTACGTGGTCCGGGTCATCTCTGCTACTCGAACTCCCGAGCAGTTCGGCATGGACGACGTGGCCAGCTGGATCGCCTACGGTGCATCGCCGCGTGCGACGCTCGGCATCATCGCCGCCTCCCGCGCACTGGCTCTGCTCCGTGGTCGCGACTACGTCGTTCCCCAGGACGTTCTCGAGGTCATCCCCGATGTGCTCCGGCACCGTCTCGTGTTGTCCTACGACGCTCTGGCCGACGAGGTGACCCCGGAGACGGTCATCTCCCGGGTGCTGCAGACCGTCGGGTTGCCGCAGGTGTCACCGCAGGCGGTACCGGTGCCGCAGGGCAACGGAGCCGGTCCGGACGCCCCGCACTTCGACGGACGTCAGCCACAGGGCCCCTACCCGAGCCAGGGTCAGCATCCCGGCCAGTTTCCCGCTCCGGGGCAGTTTCCCGCGCAGGGCCAGATGCCTCCGTCGCAGCAGCCCGGACCTCAGCAGCAGCCCGGACCTCAGCAGCCACAGGGCGGTCAGTACGGTCAGCCGGCACCGTCGTTGCAGGAGCCGTCGGGTGACGGATCGGCGATCGGTACGCCGGGGCAGTGAGCGGATCCGACACCGCTTCCGTGACCGCATCCCGTGCCGTCGTGTCTCGTCCGCCGTCCTTTCGATCGGGTGAACTGCGCGATCCGAAACTGGCTGCCGCGCTGCGGACCTTGGAGCTGACCGTCCGCCGCCGATTGGACGGGGTGCTGCACGGCGATCATCTCGGGCTGATTCCCGGTCCCGGTTCGGAACCGGGCGACGCCAGGGAATACCAGCCGGGCGACGACGTCCGCCAGATGGACTGGTCGGTCACCGCGCGTACGACGCATCCGCACGTGCGGCAGTCCGTGGCCGACCGCGAGCTGGAGACCTGGCTCGTCGTCGACTTGTCGGCCAGCCTCGACTTCGGCACCACCGGGTGCGAGAAGCGCGATCTCGCGGTCGCGGCCTCGGCCGCCATCACTCATCTGTCCGGCGGTGGCGGTAATCGAATCGGCGCGGTGGTGGCCACCGGTTCCGAGACCAACCGCATTCCTGCACGCGGCGGCCGCGTGCACACTCAGTCGATGCTCCGTGCCATTGCCACGACGCCGGCTGCGGCCGACGGTGTGCGCGGTGACCTGCGCGCCGCCATCGAAGCGCTGCGACGGCCCGAACGCCGCCGCGGAATGGCTGTGGTGATCAGCGACTTCCTCGGGCCGATCGATTGGGAGCGGTCGCTTCGGGCCATCTCCGCTCGACACGACGTGCTGGCCGTCGAGGTACTCGACCCACGTGATCTGGAACTGCCCGACGTCGGTGACGTGGTTCTCCACGATCCGGAATCCGGCCGCACTCGCGAATTCAGTACCACGCCTCGGCTGCGTGCAGATTTCGCGCGCGCAGCTGCAGCACACCGCGACGACGTCGAGAAGGCGCTACGTCGGTGCGGCGCACCCCGATTGACGCTCCGCACCGACGGTGACTGGATCGCAGACGTCGTACGGTTCGTGACCGCACGCAGGCACACCATCGGGTCCGGGTTCACCAACACAGCGCGGGCACCGCGATGAGCCTGACCGATTTCGCCTCGCCGTGGTGGCTGGGCTTTCTCCTCGTCGTCATCGCACTGACGGTCGGCTACGTCGTGATCCAGCGGCGCAAGCAGAAGCACGTGCTGCGGTTCTCCAACATGGAACTGCTCGAGTCCGTTGCGCCGGATCGGCCCAATCGACTGCGACACCTGCCGACGGCACTGGTTCTGGTCGGCCTGATGTTCCTGACCGTCGCGTTGGCCGGTCCCACGGCGGACCAGCGGGTGCCACGGAACCGAGCGACCGTCATGCTCGTCATCGACGTGTCGCTGTCGATGGAGGCCACCGACGTGGAGCCGACTCGGTTGGCAGCCGCGCAGGAAGCAGCCAAATCCTTCGCCGACGGTCTGACGCCCGGCATCAATCTCGGGTTGGTCGCGTTCGCCGGAACGGCGTCCGTCCTGGTCTCGCCCACGGCCAACCGCGAAGCCACCAAATCCGCCATCGACAGGTTGCAACTCAGCGAACGAACGGCCACCGGCGAGTCGATCTTCACCTCGCTCCAGTCGATCGACACTCTCGGCGCGATACTCGGCGGCGGCGACGCGGCGCCGCCTGCGCGCATCGTGCTGCTCTCGGACGGTAAGCAGACCGTTCCGCAGAACCTCGACGACCCCCGCGGCGGGTACACCGCAGCGCGTGCCGCCAAGGACAAGAACGTGCCCATCTCCACCATCTCGTTCGGCACGAGCTACGGCTCCGTCGAGATCGAGGACGAGAACGGCGTCGAACGTGTGCCCGTACCGGTCGACGATCCGTCGTTGCGGGAGATCGCGAATCTGTCCGGCGGCAGCTTCTTCTCCGCGTCGTCGCTCGAGGATCTCAGAGACGTCTACGACACCCTCGAGGAACAGATCGGGTTCGAGATCACCCGCGGGGACGCGTCGCGTCCGTGGCTGATACTCGGCGTCCTGTGCATCTCGGCTGGCCTCGGTTCGGCATTGGTGATGCGGCAACGTCTCCCGTGATCGTTGTTCTTACTCACCAGTAAGTTTCGCTTTGTCATTCCAGGACGAACAGATAGGTTGCTAGGCATGTCCACACCTGACTTCATCGCGCGATCGGTACTCGTCACCGGAGGTAACCGGGGAATCGGTCTTGCCATCGCCCAGCGACTCCAAGCCGACGGCCACAAGGTGGCCGTCACCCACCGTGGCTCCGGCGCTCCCGACGGGCTGTTCGGGGTCGTCTGCGACGTCACCGACTCCGCCTCGGTGGACGCGGCCTTCAAGGAGGTCGAAGAGAAGCAGGGACCGGTCGAGGTGCTCGTGGCCAACGCCGGCATCACCGACGACACGCTGCTGATGCGTATGACCGAGGACCAGTTCCAGCGTGTGATCGACGCGAACCTGACCGGAGCCTTCCGCGTCGCCAAGCGCGCCAACCGAGCCATGTTGCGCGCGCGCTGGGGTCGGATGATCTTCCTGAGTTCTGTCGTGGCCATGGCCGGCGGACCGGGGCAGATCAACTACGCAGCGTCCAAGGCGGGCGTCATCGGAATGGCTCGATCGATCACGAGGGAACTGGGTTCGCGTTCCATCACGGCGAACGTCGTGTCCCCGGGTTTCATCGAAACCGACATGACGGCAGAGCTCTCGGACGACTTGCGCGGCAAGGCGAAGGAATACATCCCCCTCCAGCGTCTCGGTCAGCCCGAGGACGTTGCGGCAGTGGTGAGCTTCCTTGCCGGACCTGACTCGTCGTACGTGTCCGGTGCGGTCATTCCCGTCGACGGTGGTATGGGCATGGGGCACTGAAGTCCTACTCGCACAACGATTTCGACAGACGTACACCTCCGAATAAAGGAATACAGCACTATGGGCGGATTGCTCGAAGGCAAGACCATTCTCATCACCGGCATCATCACCGACGCCTCGATCGCGTTTCACGCTGCAGCCATGGCGCAGGAGCAGGGTGCCAAGGTGATCATCACCGGGTTCGATCGACTCCGACTCATCGACCGCATCGCGCAGCGTCTGCCCAAGGAGGTGCCCCCGGCGATCGAGCTCGACGCCACCAACGAGGAGCACCTCGCGGCGCTGGCCGACCGCGTACGCGAAGTGGCACCGGAAGGTATCGACGGGGTTCTGCACTCGATCGCATTCGCGCCCCGCACCCTCATGGGCCCCGATGCGAAGCCGTTCCTCGACGGCCCCGGACCCGATGCCGCGAGGGCATTCGAGATCTCCGCGTGGAGTTACGCGTCGCTCGCGCGCGCCGTGCTCCCGGTCATGAACGAGGGTGGCTCCATCGTCGGAATGGACTTCGATCCGCGCACCTCGATGCCGTACTACAACTGGATGGGTGTGGCGAAGGCCGCCCTCGAGTCGGTGAACCGTTACGTGGCACGGGAAGTGGGCGCAGCCAAGCGCATCCGCTCCAATCTTGTTGCAGCAGGGCCGATCAGGACTCTCGCCGCCAAGGCGATTGCGGGTACCGCGACCGGTGATGCCGCCAAGATGGACCAGCTCAACGTCTACTGGGACGGCGCCGCTCCCATCGGTTGGGACGTCAACGATCCGACCGTCGTCGCGAAGTCGATCGTCGCGCTGCTGTCCGATTGGCTGCCCGGCACCACCGGATCCATCGTGTACGTCGACGGTGGAGCCAGCCACAACACGTACCTCCCCGAGAACATGTGACGCCGCGGTGGGCGGAACCGCACGTGGTTTCGCCCACCGAGAGGTTTCGATCGCCGATCGGACCCCCACCGGGGCCGGTCGGCGACGGGGGCACAATGGACACATGACCACCCCTGGAGACTTCGACGCATTGTTGGTGCTCTCGTTCGGCGGGCCGGAACAGCCCGCCGACGTACGCCCTTTCCTGGAGAACGTCACTCGCGGACGTGGAGTGCCGCCCGAGCGGCTCGACGCGGTCGTCGAGCATTACATGCACTTCGGGGGCGTCTCGCCGATCAACCGGCTCAACCGAGACATCATCGACGCCCTCCGCGTCGAATTCGATTCCGCTGGAGTGGATCTGCCGATCTACTTCGGAAACCGCAACTGGCATCCGATGATCGAGGACACCGTCGCGACCATGAAGTCGGACGGAATCAGGAACGCACTCGTGTTTCCCACCTCCGCGTGGGGCGGATACTCCGGATGCAGGCAGTACCACGAGGACATCGCCCGGGCCCGCGCCGCCGTCGGTGACGATGCGCCGCATCTGCTCAAGATTCGGCAGTACTACGACCACCCGCTGATGGTCGACGCGTTCAGCGACGCCGTCGCATCGGCGCGAGCCACACTGCCCGAGCAGCACCGCGCCGGTGCGCGTCTGGTGTTCACCGCACACTCCATTCCCTCGGCCGCCGACGCCAATGCCGGCCCGCCCGAGGACGGCGGTCATCTCTACAGCCGTCAGGTGGCCGAGGCCTCGAGGCTTGTTGCAGCCGCGTCGGGTGTCGACGACTACGACCTGGTGTGGCAGTCCCGCTCCGGGCCCCCGCAGGTGCCGTGGCTCGACCCCGACATCTGCGACCACCTCGAAGCGCTGTCGGAGAAGTCCGTGGACGCCGTGATCGTGTGTCCGATCGGATTCGTGTCCGACCATCTCGAGGTCGTGTGGGATCTGGACACCGAAGCGGAGGAGAAGGCTCGCGAACTCGGTATGGCCTTCGCGCGCGCAGGCACGCCCGGATCCGACGCGCGTTTTCCACGGATGATCCGCGAGCTGGTGGACGAATACCGAGTCGGCGGCCGATGCCGCGGTCTCGGCAGTGTGCCCGGCTACGGCTCGACACTGGACGGCAGTCGCTGCGCCGTCGGGTGCTGTGAGCAGCCCACCAGGCCCTCCCGGCCCGCCGCTGCCACGTCGTGAACGTTGCCGCCTGACACCGCGGCCGGGCGCGGTGTCAGGCGGAATGCATCGCCGCTGCGATGCTCGTCGCGACCGCGATGGTGCGTGCGGTGCGCACCGCAACCCAGAGCGGTCGAACGAGTTCTTCCCGTGCTGCAGCTGCCGTCGCGGTCGGTGCCTCCGACGGAGCCGATCCCGCCGCGACCGTCAGAATGGCGGCCACCCGATCCGCCGATTCGAGGACGCGGAACGCCCTGTCGGACATGTCTGCGGGGTAGCGATGCCGTGCCGCGTCGGCGATCAACTCGGCGATACGAGTGCGCGGATCGGCGTCGAGGGTCCGGGTGGGTAGCGACTGCATCCGTGCGAGAGCGTCGGCCGCACCGCGTACGGCCTCACGCATCTCGTACTCGGCCTCACCCAACCCCCGATCCCGATGACCGTGCTCGGGGACGACGATCGAGTAGACGGTCCAGCGCAACACATCCGGCCCCTCCACGACGGGTACCAACCCGATCCCGGTGTTGCCCGAGGTACCGATCACCACCGCTTGACCGGTGTTCAGGGCAGCTCGGGAGAAGTCGGTGTTGGCGGGGAGGCCGCTCACCGCGCCGGGGGCGGGCAGAACGAGCTTGATCCGATCGTCCCCGGCCGTGGGCGTCGACGCAGTTGCGGCCGCTCTGATCGCGTGCAGCAGGCCCGCTATTCCCTCGGCGTAGCCGGGGTACTGCAGCCCGAAATCGTTGGCTGCGTCCACATCACCTGCACCGACGAGATGCATCGGAGCCCACTCGGACATCGCGTCGATGACGTCGTCGGGAGAGCTGGAACCGGCCAGCCAGGAACCGGCCCACAGGGCGAGACTTGCGCTAGAGGAACACACGACTCACGAGCATAGGTCGGCGTGGCGAACCGTGCTGGAGAGGCCGGTGTCGCTAGCGTTGGTTGCCGTGAACGACATGTACGGCGGAGACATTCTCAGAGGGCACAGTCGCATGCGCAAGGTTCCGGCACCGGAGGTGTCGGCCGATCGTGGATTGGTTGTCGAAGACGCCGGTACCGGGTACTGCGGTGCCGTGGTCGGCTTCGAGCGCACCTACGACGGAGATTTCGTCCGTCTCGAGGACGGTGCCCGTACGACGCGGCTGTTCGCCCTGCGCGAGGCAGCATTCCTGATCGACGGACGTCGGGTGACTCTGGTTCGACCCAAACCTGCGCCGGCAGCGGCGGCACAGACGCGCTCCGCATCCGGTTCCACCAAAGTCGAGGGACTGCGCGCGCGCACCGCCCGTGCGAGCCGCATCTGGGTCGAGGGCGTGCACGACGCGGCCCTGGTGGAAAGTGTGTGGGGACACGATCTTCGGGTGGAGGGAGTGGTCGTCGAGCATCTGGAGGGTCTGGACAATCTGGGGGAGCGGTTGGCCGATTTCGGTCCTGGCCCCGGCCGTCGCGTCGGAGTCCTGGTGGATCATCTGGTGACCGGGTCCAAGGAGTCGAAGTTGACGAGGTCGCTGGGCGAACACGTGTTGGTCACCGGTCATCCGTTCATCGACGTCTGGGAAGCGGTGAAGCCGGCGGCCGTGGGAATCGCTGCGTGGCCGAAGATTCCGCGCGGCGAGGATTGGAAGACCGGGATCTGCCGAGAGCTGGGGTGGGGTACTCCCCGGGAGGGGTGGCGTCGGGTGTATTCGTCGGTGTCGAGCTTTCGGGATCTCGAGGCACCGTTGATCGGTGCCGTCGAACAATTGGTCGACTTCGTGACCGAGTAGGGCTCTGTCCAGCAACGCACCGGCAATTGTCCGATTCGTGATTGTATGGAGGCTGTGGCAGCGATCATTTGGCTCATAGCGGCAGTGGTGCTCGCCGGTGCCGAGGCACTGACGGGCGACTTCTTTCTTCTGATGATTGCCGGCGGTGCGCTCGGTACTGCCGGTGTCTCTGCTCTGACGGATTTCCCGGTGTGGGCCGATGCGATCGTCTTCGGTGTCCTGTCACTGGCGTTGGTGCTCGGGTTGAGACCGATTCTGTTGCGGCGCTTCGCGAATCCGCCCGATACCCCGATGGGCATGGCGGCGCTCACCGGCAAGAGTGCGGTCGTTCTCGAACAGGTCACTGCCCACGAAGGCCAGATCAAGCTCGGTGGTGAGGTGTGGACGGCTCGTCCTCTCGACGAGACCGAGGTCTATGCCCCTGGCACCACCGTGACCGTGATGGAAATTGACGGCGCTACCGCCGTCGTATGGAAGGGACCGTAGCCAAGTGGAAGCACTCATCGCACTGGCTGTCATCGTCGCGTTCGTTGCGGTGTTGATGGCCAAGTCCATCTCGATCGTCCCGCAAGCCGAGGCCGCCGTCATCGAACGGCTGGGCCGCTACACACGCACCGTGTCCGGACAGCTCACGTTCCTCGTGCCGTTCGTCGACCGCATCCGCGCCAAGGTCGACCTGCGCGAGCGGGTCGTGTCGTTTCCCCCGCAGCCGGTGATCACCAAGGACAACCTGACCGTGTCGATCGACACCGTCGTGTACTTCCAGGTGACGAACCCGCAGTCGGCCGTGTACGAGATCAACAACTACATCGTCGGCGTCGAGCAGTTGACGACCACCACACTGCGTAACGTCGTCGGCGGAATGACGCTGGAGGAGACGCTCACCTCGCGTGATTCGATCAACGGTCAACTCCGCGTCGTGCTGGACGAGGCGACCGGCCGCTGGGGTCTGCGAGTGGCCCGAGTGGAGCTCAAGAGCATCGATCCGCCGCCCTCGATCCAGGAATCGATGGAGAAGCAGATGAAGGCCGATCGCGAGAAGCGAGCGACCATCCTCACTGCCGAGGGCCATCGTGAGTCGGCGATCAAGACCGCCGAGGGCGACAAGCAGAGTCGGATTCTCGCGGCCGAGGGTGGCAAGCAAGCGTCCATCCTCACCGCCGAGGGTGAGCGGCAGTCACGCATCCTGCGGGCGCAGGGTGATCGAGCTGCGAAGTATCTCGAGGCCCAGGGCCAGGCCAAAGCCATCGAGAAGGTGTTCGGTGCCATCAAGGCCGGCAAGCCGACCCCCGAGTTGCTCGCGTACCAGTACATGCAGACCCTGCCGCAGATGGCGCAGGGCGATGCGAACAAGGTGTGGATGATTCCGAGCGATTTCGGCGATGCGCTCAAGGGCTTCGCCAAGACACTCGGTGCGCCCGGGGAGGACGGTGTCTTCCGCTACGAGCCCAACGAGTCGGCGGGCAACGAGCCCAAGCCGGAGGACGACTCCGACGAGGTCGCCGAATGGTTCGAGACCAAGGCCGATCCGGCGGTCGCCGAGGCGGTCAAGGCGGCAGAAGCAGTGGCGCGCAAGCCGGTCGACACGTCGCTGGCTGCGTCTCCCGAACTGTCCAAAGGGTTGGACCTCGGTGCCCTGGCGGCGTCGCCCGAGGCGGAGCCGGAACAGCGCTGAGGTCCGCCCTGATCAGCTGATCAGGGCGGTTCCGACGCCGGCAGCGGCCAGGGCCCACAGCACGCTGGCGAAGGTGCCGATGATGAACTGTTCGGAGGCATGGGATTCGCGCAGTTCGGGATAGCGCGCGAGTCCCTTGACTGCCAGCACGATGGCGATCCCTTCCGGCCAACCGGCGAGAATCGACACGGCAACGGCCACGCGTTCGAGGATGCCGATGGTCAGTCCACCACGAAGCGGCTCGATCGGATCTTCTCCGGTCGAGTCGCTTCGTCGTCGTGCGACGCGAAAAACGGTGGGTACCATCGCTGTTCCACCCAGTGCCGCAGCGACGACGCTCAGGACCACTCCGATGGCGTGGCCGAGGCCGTAGGCCGGTCCGGCGACAGTGGCCAGGACTGCCGCTGCCGCGAGCAGACTCGACGCGGCGGCGGTGGGCAACCATCGTCGAATTCCGGTGCCGGCCGGGACCGTAGCGGCGATTGCGGTCAGTGCCAGCAGCACGAGGGTGGCGACGATCATGACCGATGGCTTTCCGTCGTGTTCGCGGTGTCGAGCAAGCGAGTCGCCAGGGTGCGGCCCGCGTTCTCGACGTGCCAGCCGGCTACCGAGAGTCGTTGTGACATGGCTTGTTTGCTGATCTTCAGTCGTTCGGCCGCGTCGGTCTGCGACAACCCGCGAGCCATGAGTTCGACTGCTTCTCGGCCCTGGTCCGAGCGTCTGCCGACGAGCAGCGCAACCAGGGTCGATGCGGTCTCCGCATCCTCGGCGGCAGCGGCGTCGGGGCCGCTGACGGCGAGTGCAGCCGGTGCGTTCTTGGCTCTGGTCACGGCGTCCCGGGCTGCCTCGAACGCCGGTCCGCGTCCGGCGCGCGTGGTCTCGGGCAGCGGGAGTTCGACGGAGCCGATGCCGATGCCCACGCTCCAGTGCGGGGTGGATACCAGTTCGAGGGCGATCGAGACGACGATGGCGGCCTCCTCGCAGACGGCTTGCACTTCGTCTCCTGCGGTTCGCTCGAAGGGACGGATCAGCTCGTGGTCGCGGTAGCGATCGAGCAGTTCGGGTACGCGATCGATATCGCGCCTACTGCGGCGCTGGTCCACGGTCAGTACGAACATCGGACAAGGCTAGATCGTTGATGTGACCCAGTCAAGCTTCAAGGCTTGATTAGTCAGAATCAAGGTTCCCGGCCTGTCGACTGCCCGCGGGTGTGGGCTCGGATCGCGAACCGCGCGACAGACGCCAATCCACGACCAGCCCACTGAGGCCGATCGCGATACAGACCGCGGACAGCACCAGCAGCGCCGGATGTGTCTCGCCCCCGATCGCTCCGCCGATCACGACGATTCCGAGAGTGCCCGGCAGCATCCCGACGGCCGTCGCCAGCGCGAACGGGACGGGCCGAACCGCCGACACACCACACGCGTAGTTCACCACCGAGAACGGCACCGGCGCTATCAGGCGTAGAGAGCCGACGGCCAGCCATCCGCGCCGCCGCAGACTCTCGTCCACCGAATCCAGGACCGAGTGCGACATCCGCGCTGCCACGGCTTCTCGACCTATCGCGCGGACCAACAGCAGAGCCAGAATCGCACTTACCGTCGACGCGCCGATGGTGACCGCCAATCCGGTCAGGGGCCCGAACAGCACTCCTGCGCTGAGCGTGAACAGTGTTCTCGGGACGGGTGCGACGGTCACGATCGCGTGCACGCCGAAGAACACGAGCGGAAATGCCGGGCCGACTGAGACGCCCCACTCGCGAATCTGTTCGACACTCGGATGGGGTGCGAACACCGCCACGAGAGCGAAGACGGCAACAACCGCCAGCAGCGCGATCAGTCGAACGTCACGCAGGTGCCGGGTCACGAGAGGCAAGCGTACCGGCGCGAGACGACACCTCGCTGTTTCGGCGAGTGCGAGAGCTGAGCCGTCCTACCGAACGTGAGGTGATCCTCACGATAACCTGCAAGGCGGTGGGGTTAGCATCACTTCAAGTCGGGCGCAGGACTACCCGCCGAACCGAGGGAGCAGCACACGTGTCCATCGCGTCGCACGAAGATGCCGCACGCAGCGCTCATGCGGCCTGGCAGAAGGCAGTGGCCGGTGTCCTGGCCAAATCTCGTCGGGTCGAGGTGGCCGATCTGCCCGCCGACGCCGAACATCTACTCGATTCGACGACGTACGACGGGGTCACCGTGTCCCCGCTGTACACCGCGTTCGACGAGCGCCCGGAAGGTCCACTGCCGGGGCAATTTCCCTACCTGCGGGGCCGCGACCCCCACCGCGACGTCAACGCCGGCTGGAAGGTGTGCACCCGCCACGGTTCGGTCCGCGGCGACGGCGCCGACGACGCGTCGACCCTCAACACGCAGATACTCGATTCCCTCTCCAACGGCACCAGCGCTCTGTGGTTGACGGTCGGCGCCGGTGGTGTGGATCCGACTGCGCTCCCGGAGGTTCTCGGTGGAGTGTTTCTCGAGCTCGCACCGCTGACGCTCGATGCGCGCGGGGATGTTCGGGCAGCAGCTGCAGCAGTGTTCGGGGTGCTCGACTCGACCGATATCGACGATCGCGCCGCAGTCGACATCCGACTCGGCGTGGCCACTCTCACAGCGCCGTTGGGTGGAACCGAGTCGATCGAGATGGACGAGGCACTCGAACTGGTTCGTGGATCGATCGGTCGCACCGAGACGGTTCGTGCGATCACCGTCGACGGCACCGTGTTCCACAATCTCGGAGGCGGCGACGCGCAGGAGCTCGGTTCTGCGATCGCCGCAGGCCTCGAGTACCTACGGTCCATGACCGATGCCGGTATCGGCATCTCGGATGCCCTGAGACAGATCGAGTTCCGATTCTCCGCCACCGACGACCAGTTCCAGACCATCGCCAAGTTCCGGGCCGCTCGCACGTTGTGGGCGCGCATCGCGCAGGTCTGCGGAGCCCCCGACGCCGGTGACGCTCCTCAGCACGCGGTGACCTCGGAGGCGATGATGTCGCAGCGGGATCCGTGGGTGAACATGCTGCGGACCACGCTGGCGTCGTTCGGCGCGGGAGTCGGCGGCGCCGATGCGGTGACCGTGCTCCCGTTCGATGCGGCACTCGATGGCGGCGCAGCCGGGGTGTCGAAGACGTTCGCGGCCCGCATCGCCCGGAACACCCAGCTGCTGCTGCTCGAAGAGGCGCATCTCGGACGGGTCCTGGATCCGGGTGCCGGGTCCTGGTACATCGAAGAACTGACCGCTGCGGTCGCCGCGAAGGCCTGGGAGTTCTTCCAGACCGTCGAAGCGTCGGGCGGATTCCGTGCCGCCGTCGCCGACGGTTCGCTCGTGGCCGCGATCGAGAAGACCCGCGCCGAACGCGATTCCGACATCGCTCACCGAGTGACCCCGCTGACCGGCGTCAACGAGTTTCCCAACCTGGCCGAGGCACCACTGACCCCGGAGCAGACCGAGCCGCAGGATTCGGCAACCGTGTACAGGTACGCCAGGGCTTTCGAAGCTTTGCGGGATCGCTCGGATGCTCATCTGGCTCAGCATGATTCACGGCCGACCGTGCTTCTGGTACCGCTGGGCAGCGTTGCCGAACACAACGTCCGGACGACATTCGCGTCGAATCTGTTGGCCTCGGGCGGGATCGAGGCCGTCAACCCGGGTCCGCTGACCGTCGAGGCTGTTGCCGGGGCAGTGGAGACGTCCGGAGCTCACATAGCGGTGGTGTGTGGAACCGACAAGAGGTACGTCGACGAGGCCGCCACTGCCGTGGAGGCACTGCGGGCAGCAGGCGTCACGCAGGTGCTGCTCGCCGGTCCCGAGAAGATCTTCACCGGCGTCGAGGGTGACTCGCGTCCCGATGGATTCCTGACCGCGAAGGTCGACGCCGTCGCCGTGCTGACCGAACTTCTCGACACCCTGGGAGCCTGAGATGAGCGAGCCTGAAGTGAATACCGACGAGCGCAGAATCTCGCACACCATCGGCAGTTTCGCCGAGGTGCCACTGGTCGATCCCGACGAGCCGACTCCGCCGCCGCCGTCGGCCGAGGACGTCAACGCTCACGTGGAGAAGGGCGCGAAGGCCAACTTCTACACACCCGAGCAGGTGGTGTGGTCCACCCCCGAGGGCATCGACGTCAAGCCGGTGTTCACCGAGGCCGATCGCGCCGCCGCCGAGGCCGAGGGCTACCCGCTGCACAGCTACCCGGGTGCCCCGCCGTTCCTTCGCGGGCCGTATCCCACGATGTACGTCAACCAGCCGTGGACCATTCGTCAGTACGCGGGCTTCTCCACCGCGGCCGAGTCCAACGCGTTCTATCGTCGAAACCTCGCGGCCGGCCAGAAGGGTCTGTCGGTTGCGTTCGACCTGGCCACCCACCGCGGCTACGACTCCGATCACCCGCGAGTACAGGGTGACGTCGGAATGGCCGGTGTGGCCATCGATTCCATCTACGACATGCGTCAGCTGTTCGACGGCATCGACCTGGGCAGCGTCTCGGTCTCGATGACCATGAACGGTGCGGTGCTGCCGATCCTGGCGCTGTACGTCGCGGCCGCCGAGGAGCAGGGCGTCGGGCCGGAGAAGCTCGCCGGCACCATCCAGAACGACATTCTCAAAGAGTTCATGGTGCGCAACACCTACATCTATCCGCCCAAGCCGTCGATGCGCATCATCTCGGACATCTTCGCGTACACCAGCGAGAAGATGCCCAAGTACAACTCGATCTCCATCTCCGGCTACCACATCCAAGAAGCCGGAGCCACTGCCGATCTCGAACTCGCGTACACCCTCGCGGACGGTGTCGAGTACATCCGGGCCGGTCTGGATGCGGGCATGGACATCGATACGTTCGCGCCGCGACTGTCGTTCTTCTGGGCCATCGGAATGAACTTCTTCATGGAGGTCGCCAAGCTGCGTGCCGGGCGTCTGCTGTGGGCCGAGCTCGTCCAGCAGTTCGAGCCCGAGAGCGCCAAATCCCGTTCGCTGCGCACTCATTCACAGACGTCGGGTTGGTCGTTGACGGCACAGGACGTGTTCAACAACGTCGCCCGTACCTGTGTGGAGGCGATGGCGGCAACCCAGGGACACACCCAGTCGCTGCACACCAACGCCCTCGACGAGGCTCTCGCCCTGCCGACGGACTTCTCGGCGCGGATCGCCCGCAACACCCAGCTGCTCATCGCTCAGGAGTCCAACACCGTTCGCCCGATCGATCCGTGGGGCGGCTCGCACTACGTCGAGTGGCTCACTCATCAGCTCGCGAATCGGGCCCGGGCACACATCGCCGAGGTCGAGGAAGCGGGCGGCATGGCTCAGGCCATCGGCGAGGGCATTCCCAAGCTACGCATCGAGGAGGCGGCGGCCCGCACCCAGGCGCGTATCGACTCCGGCCGTCAGCCCCTGGTGGGCGTCAACAAGTACGTGCCCGACGAGCCCGACACCATCGAGGTGCTCAAGGTCGAGAACTCCAAGGTTCGACGTGAGCAGATCGAGAAGCTCGAGCGGCTGCGGGCCGAGCGGGACACCGCCGAGGTCGAGGCCGCCCTGGCGAACCTGACCAGAGCTGCGGCGTCGGATCAGCCGGGTATGGAGAACAATCTGCTCGCCCTCGCCATCGACGCGGCACGCAAGATGGCCACCGTCGGCGAGATCTCCGACGCGCTCGAGAAGGTCTACGGGCGCCATCAGGCCGAAATCCGGACAATCAGTGGTGTGTACCGCGACGAGGCAGGCAAATCCGAGAACATCACCCGCGCCACGACGCTGGTCGGGCAGTTCGCCGAGGACGAGGGCCGTCGGCCTCGCGTCCTGGTGTGCAAGATGGGTCAGGACGGGCACGACCGTGGTCAGAAGGTCATCGCCACGGCGTTCGCGGACATCGGCTTCGACGTGGACGTCGGCCCGCTGTTCCAGACCCCCGAGGAGGTGGCCCGACAGGCCGCCGACAACGACGTTCACGTCGTCGGAGTGTCGTCGCTGGCGGCAGGCCATCTGACGCTGGTGCCCGCGCTGCGACAGGCCTTGGCCGATGTCGGCCGCGAGGACATCATGATCGTCGTCGGTGGCGTCATCCCACCCGGCGATTTCGACGAGCTGTACGCCGCGGGCGCTGCGGCGATCTTCCCTCCGGGCACCGTCATCGCCGACGCAGCGATCGGCCTGGTGGAGAAGCTGTCCGTTGCGCTCGGGCACGCACCACGCGAGGCCAACGCCTGAGCATGGGTTCTCCGAACGACAACACGAGTTCCACGACCGGTGCAGCGTCGCCGAGAGGCCGAACCATCGACATCGATGCGGTGGCCGACTCGGTTCGAGCGAACGAGCGATCCGGTTTGGCGCGTGCCATCACCTTGGTCGAGTCGACCCGATCGGATCATCGAGACCTGGCTCAGCAATTGCTGCTGCGGGTGCTGCCCGATGCCGGTGGCTCCCATCGAGTCGGCATCACCGGCGTGCCGGGGGTCGGCAAATCGACCTTCATCGACGCGCTCGGAATGCGGTTGATCGAGAAGGGGCACCGAGTCGCGGTGCTGGCCGTCGATCCGTCGTCGACGCGGACCGGTGGTTCCATCCTGGGTGACAAGACCCGGATGTCGCGTCTCGCGGTGCAGGAGAACGCGTACATCCGGCCGTCTCCGACGTCGGGAACCCTGGGCGGGGTCGCACGTGCGACGCGGGAGACGATCGTGCTCCTCGAAGCAGCAGGCTTCGACGTCATTCTGGTGGAGACGGTGGGCGTCGGGCAGTCCGAGGTGACGGTCGCGAACATGGTCGACTGTTTCACGTTCCTGACGCTTGCGCGCACCGGAGATCAGTTGCAGGGCATCAAGAAGGGCGTTCTCGAACTCGCCGACCTGGTGGCCGTCAACAAGGCCGACGGCAAGCACGCGACCGACGCGAAGAACGCGGCCCGGGAGTTGGCGGGCGCCCTGCGGCTGATCTATCCGCACGACGCGATCTGGAAGCCCCCGGTGTTGACGATGAGTGCCATCGAGGGCACCGGTCTGGACGAGTACTGGGACACCGTGCTACGCCATCAGCAAGTGCTCAGCGACGCAGGCGAATTCGCGGAAAAGCGTCGCAAGCAGCAGGTCGATTGGACGTGGACGATGGTCAACGATCAACTGCTGCGAAGGCTGGCGCAAAATCCCTCCGTCAAGGCGATTCGCGGCGACGTCGAGGCCCGGGTGCGCGACGGTTCACTGACCGCCGCGCTGGCTGCGCAGGAACTACTCGACGCCTTCGATTCCTGAATCTGTCTCGGCGATCGGGATTGCGGGGTAGAGTCGGGCGGCGAGATCCCCGACACGCTCGATCAAGCGGTCGAAGAATGCCTCCGGGTCCGTACGAGTCGCGATCGCGGCATTCGGTTCTCGACCCCACATCCCGCGCCAATCGGCCACTGTCGTTCCGCGCGTGAGAGTCCCGACGAGTTCGACGTCCACGCTCGCGTGTCGGTAGGTGGCGATGTCCGCGTCGAGCGCGAGCGCGGCCGCAAACGGATCGTGCATGTGCGCCAGGAAGCCTTGATCGTGATCGCGATGGAATTCCAGGTAGAACCGCACCGCGTCGGAGAAGTGCCGCACGATCGGGTTCGACGCGGCCGAGCGAACACCCGGAGCATCGCTCGACGAGATCGATTCGGCCGGAACGCTTCCGGCGCGCTCGGCAAGACGCCGGATGTGTTCGGGGGTCATCTCGATGGTCTCGGTGATGTCGAGCGCGCAGACGACGGGACGGCGTTCCGGCGGTAGCCCGGAGAAGGCCGCGAACACTTCTGCGGCGGCCTCGGGGTCGACGGCGATGTTCCACTCGCTGGTCGGTGTCGTGTTGCCCTGGTGCTGAAATGCGCCGCCCATCAACACCAGTCGCTTCAACAGTCGAGGTAGCTCGGGATCCCGACGGATCGCCAGCGCGAGATTGGTCAGCGGACCGGTGACCAATCCGGTGATCTCGCCCGGCCGCGAACGAACCAGCTCGATCCACATCGTGGTGGCGTCCCGGTCGGACAGCGGCCGCGTCGACACCGGAAGCTCCGCGTACCCGATGCCCTGCGGACCGTGGGTGTCCTCGGTGGTCATCAGTGGTGCGACGAGGGGCACCTGTGCGCCGAGCGAGACCTCGACATCGCCCGCGCGGCACACGTCGAGCCAGGCGAGATTGTTCGCGGCAACCTGGTTCACCGGCACATTGCCCGCGGTGGATGCGATGCCGAGGATCTCGGCATCCTCACTGGCGAGCAAGTAGAGCAACGCGAGAGAATCGTCGATTCCGGTGTCCACGTCGACGATCAAGGGGACGGTCACGACGCCACCTCCGTCGTCGGGGTGTGCCGCACCGGGAAGTTGACCGATCGCGCGATGAAGCACTTCGAAGACGCCGATGCGTGCAGTTTCTCGGCGCGCGGCACCATCGACGGGTCCACGACGGTCACGACCGGAACGAGGGTGACCTCGACGAACTGACCCGAACCGTCGGATAGCTCGGTCATCACTCCGGTGGGGGAGTCGGTGTAGTCGGTGACGACCACTCCCGAGGCGGCGGCGAGCCCGAGGTACCACAGCATATGGCAACTGGACAGCGAGGCGACGAGCATCTCCTCGGGATTCCAGCGTTCGGGGTTGCCGCGAAAGCTCGGATCGGAGCTCGCGTGGAGGTCGGGCTTGCCGGGTGCCGAGACGATGTGATCGCGGTCGTAGGCGGCGGCACCGGTGGTACCGACGCCGCGGTTGCCCGTCCAGCTCACCGTGAGTCCGTAGTTGTGGTTCGGCACGGGTCCATCCTGCCAGCTGTGCGTCGATCGGTGTCGTTGCCCCGCGACAGTCTCTGTCCGGATTGGCCGAATTGCTCCAATTGTCAACGTGGTGTGGCACATTCGACGTCCTGCCGTTCACCTGGAGGAACATCGGTAGACCGAGTTCGGTCGTTTGAAATCACATCGTTTGTCTGGCTAACGTTGCTGGAATGACCGTAGCCCGAGAGCCTGAGACAACCCCGCAGCACACGCGGTGGGGACATCGACACGTCCAGCTTCTTCGACGCGACGCGTTCACGAACCGAATGCGGAGGAAGCCGGCGCTCTCGCAGGAGAGCATCACCGTCGTGGATCAGCCGATGCTCAAGCGCGCGGTGTCGGCCGCTGCTCTCGGCAACACGATGGAGTGGTTCGACTTCGGTGTGTACGGCTACCTGGCCGCGACGTTGGGCAAGGTGTTCTACCCCGACGCCACGCCCGCAGTGCAGCTCATCTCGACGTTCGCCACGTTCGCGGCAGCGTTCGTCGTCCGTCCACTCGGAGGCTTGTTCTTCGGACCACTGGGGGACCGAATCGGGCGGCAGAAGGTACTCGCCGCGACGATGATCATGATGGCGATCGGCACGCTGGCCGTCGGACTCATCCCCAGTTACGCGACCATCGGGATCTGGGCACCGATTCTCCTACTCGTCGCGCGGCTGGTCCAAGGGTTCTCCACCGGCGGCGAGTACGGCGGTGCCACGACGTTCATCGCCGAGTACTCCCCGGACAAGCGTCGTGGTTTTCTCGGTAGTTGGCTCGACTTCGGCACTTTCGTCGGTTATGCCATGGGCTCCGGCCTGGTGACGATCCTCAACGCGGTGTTGGGCGACGCCACGATGGTCGAATGGGGCTGGCGCATACCGTTCTTCGTCGCAGGACCGATGGGTCTGATCGGGCTGTACCTGCGGCTGAAGCTGGAGGACACCCCTGCGTTCCGCAAACAACTCGACGAACACGACAGCAAGGTCAAGGCGCAGGAGAGCGGTCGGAGATCGATCGGGAAGATCTTCACCGACCATTGGCGGGCTCTGTTGATCTGCACGGGAATCGTGTTGCTGTACAACGTGACCAACTACATGGTCACGTCGTATCTACCCACGTACTTCACCGAGGTCGTCGGCCGCAGTCAGCTCAGCGCCGATTTGCTCGTCCTGTCGGCGATGGTCGTCGTGGTGAGCGTCATCGTGGGTGTCGGCAGGCTGACCGATCGAATCGGCCGCAAACCGGTGTTCGTGTTCGGTGCTGTCGGGCAGATCGTTCTCGCCGTGCCCTGCTTCCTGCTGCTCCGCGAGAGCGGGTGGATCGGCCCGCTGATCGCGTGCCTGTTGCTCGGTCTCGTGCTGGCGTGTTTCGCGGCGCCGAGCGCGTCGACGCTACCGGCCCTGTTTCCCACCCGAATTCGCTACGCCGCGCTGTCGATCGGGTTCAATCTGTCGGTGTCGATCTTCGGTGGTACGACGCCACTGGTCACCTCTGCGTTGGTCAGCGCAACGGGTAGCCCGATGATCCCTGCGTACTACCTCGTCGTGAGCGGTGTTATCGGCCTCGTCGCGGTCGGGTTTCTGCGCGAGTCCGCCACCCAACCGTTGGAAGGCTCACCGCCACAGGTCGACTCGACCGCAGAGGCCGAGGAGCTCTACTCCGAGCTGTCCTCGGCCTCCCCGCGGTCGTAGTTCGCGGTCGATCAGTTCCGCTTGGCCCAGATCTCCATTCCGGCAGCATTGAGACGATCGACGAGGACGTCACCGATCGCGGTGGCGGGAGTGAGAACTCCTGAGGCCTTCGGCAAGGCGTCGCCGCCGTACACGAGTGCGAGTGCCGACTCCGCCAGCATGACCGCGGTGGCCTTGTAGCCGGGGTCTCCCGACGCTTTGACGCGAGCCCGGTAGCGAGCCCCCGACGTGGTGAGGGTGTACAGGTCGACCGTGAAATGTCCCTTCTCACGGGCTTTTTCACTGGGGCCGGTGCCCGGCTTGGGCAGAATGCGGTCGAGCACCTTGGCCGGAAGCACAGTCATCGCGGACACGCCGACGAACAGCCCGGCAGACAGAGCACCGGCGAGGACGGGGCTGGCGAACGACGAGCCAACGCTCATCACCTCGCTGTAGCGGAACTGCTTTCCGTAGGCCCAGTCGCGAAGTGCATTGGTGCGCCGGACGACTCGCGTGTTGTACGAGGCCATCACGAACGGGGCTTTCCAACCACGCAGGCTCGGGTCGATCTTCTTGCCGTCGATCAGCACGGTGTCGAGCTGACGGCCGAGTTGCGGCTCGAGGCCCCGGTCGGGACTGAGGGAGTACGGCCGCGCGGCGATGCGTCGGGCTCGCTTGTCCTTCTTCATCGCCTCGATCTGCCCGCGCAGCGAGTCGATGGTGCCGCCGCTGACCCCGCCGGACATCGACGTGACCACCAGGGTCGTGTCGGTCAGCTCACCGGCGTTGTCCGCGGTAACGGCCTCGTACAGCGCGTGTACGCCGATGTCGGACGGGATGGAATCGAAGCCACACGAGTGAACGATGCGGGCCCCGGTGCGCTGAGCGATTTCGTGGTTGGTATCGATGCTCTCGCGAGCGAACAGGACCTCGCCGGTTAGGTCGACGTAATCCGTCCCGGCCTCGGCGCACGCCGTTGCCAATTCCAAGCCGTACTTGGCGTAGGGACCGACCGTGGTGATGACGACTCGGGTCGATCGGGCCATGGCCTCGAGCGATGCGAGGTCGGTGGCGTCGGCCTCGAGAACGGACCACTGCTGAGCCCTGGAGCCCAGTTCTTTCCTGGCGGCCTCCACCCTCGCCGTAGAGCGCCCGGCGAGGGCGATGCGGGTGTCTGCCGGTGCATGCTCGGCGAGGTACTTCGCCGTCAATTTCCCGACGAAGCCGGTGACGCCGTAGACGACGATGTCGTGAGTGCGATCGGGGGAGTCGGATGCAGGCGAATTCATACCAGCGACACTAACGCGGGTCACCCCGGCGAGTCGACGCGCCGTCAGTTCGTCCAGGTGTGCACGGGTTCTCCGGCATTCATGAGGGTGACGTAATCACCGAGCATTCCCGCAAGCGCTCTATCGCGCTTCTCACCGGCGCGTTCGCGGGCGACGACGGCGTTGCGCTGCCACACCGAGCCGGACTGCTTGGCCAGGCACCGCGCCTCGATCACCCCCAGATAGCGGTCGCGGACCGCCGCGTCCACGCCGTAGGCGGCCAGCCCGGCGTCGGCCAGGGGCAGCAGCCGACGCAACACCAGTTCCTGCGGACTCACCCAGCCCACCTCGGGCCAGTAGAGCATCGAATCGAACCCGCCGCGGGCCGCGGAGTGCACGTTCTCCTCGGCGGCGTCGAACGACATCTGCGACCACAGCGGGCGGTCGGCATCGGCCAGCGCGCGGACGGTTCCGTAGTAGAACGCCGCGTCGGCGAGAGTGTCGACCACCGACGGTCCGGCCGGCAGAACGCGATTCTCCAGCCTGATGTGATGGCCGTCGCCGGACCGGTCGTAGATCGGCCGGTTCCACCGGTAGACGGTTCCGTTGTGCATGCGCAGTTCGGACAGCGACGGTGTCTTGCCCTCGGCCAGCGCAGCCTTGGGATCCTCCTCGCTGCAGACCGGCAGCAACGCAGGGAAGTAGCGTGAATTCTCCTCGAACAGATCGAAGATCGAGGTGATCCATCGTTCGCCGAACCACACCCGCGGTCGGACACCCTGATTCTTGAGCTCCTGCGGCCTGGTGTCGGTGGCCTGCTCGAACAGCGGAATGCGAGTCTCGTGCCACAGCGCGCGTCCGGCGAAGAACGGCGAGTTGGCGGCGAGCGCCACCTGTACACCCGAAAGGGCTTGCGCTGCATTCCAATACGACGCGAACTCGTCCGGAGCCACCTGCAGGTGCAGCTGAACCGACGTGCAGGCCGCCTCGGGCAGGATCGTGTCGGTCACGATGTCGAGATCCTCGGCGGCAGCGGCACCGGGCAGTCGAACTCCGCCGATCTTCAGTTCGATGTCCTCGCCCCGAGCGGCGAAGATCTGCTGATTGAGCAGGTCGTAGCGCGGATTCGCCGAGAGCCACCGGTGCTCGAAGTGCTCCTCGTCCAGAGTCGGGAGCATGCCGATCATGGCGAGCCGACTACCCGAGGTGCGGGCGCGTTCGTCCGCTGCATACAGCGATCTGCGCAGGTCGGTCTCCAACTCGGCGATCGAGGCACCGCGCAGTGGCCGAGGGTCGACGTTGATCTCGATGTTGAACTGGCCGAGCTCGGTTTGATAGTCGGGATCGGCGATGGCGTCGAGCACCGCCGCGTTGGCCATCGACGGTTCCATGTCGTCGTCGACGAGATTGAGCTCGATCTCCATGCCGATCTGCGGTTCACCGACGTGGAAGGTCTCATCGGCCAACATGATCGCCAGGGCATCGAGACAGTCCTGCACCTTCTGCCGAAACTCGTGCCTGTCCTGCCTGGTGAACTTACGGCGCTCGACGTCCTCGCCCATGGTGCCCGCCTATCGGTGCGTGAAGAAGGGCCGTTCGCTCGCGCGCAACGACTTCGGCTTACGAGTATCGCAGCCCATGTTCGCCGAGGGGCACGCACGCGAAAATCACCAGGGTGACGGCTGGTAGTCCTTGAGGAACGAGCCGTGCAGATCGACTCCGAGTTCGCCCTGCACGATCGGGTCGTACACCCGGGCGGCACCGTCGACCAGGTCGAGTGGAGCGTGGAAACCTTCGTCGGCGAGCCGCATCTTGGTGGGGTGTGGCCGTTCGTCGGTGATCCAGCCGGTGTCGACGGCGGTCATCAGGATCCCGCTCTCGAGCATCTCCTTCGCGCTGGTGCGCGTCAGCATGTTCAGCGCGGCCTTGGCCATGTTGGTGTGGGGATGGCCCGGCCCCTTGTACGCGCGGCCGAACTGGCCTTCCATGGCCGAGACGTTGACCACGTACTTGCGCCGCGCGTCCGAGGCCTCCATCGCGGTGCGTAGCCGCGAGACCAGGATGAAGGGTGCGACGGAATTGCAGAGCTGCACCTCGAGCAGTTCCACCGGGTCGACCTGCTCGACGGTGTGGATCCAGCTGTTGGTCTCGGCGAGATCGGGCACCAGACCCCCGGCGTCGATGGCGAGCCCGCTCTCGATTCTCTCGGCCGTGACCGAGCCGGCGACCATGGCGAGCGAGGCCACGTCGTCCGCGCTCAGGGCAGCAGTCGACCGGCCGCCGATCGCGGTGGCGGGCAACGAGCTCGCCAGTGACGCGGGGTGCGCATCACTGGTCTTGCCGAACGTGATGCGCTCCGGTCCTGCGCCTTCCGTCAGGGCTGCGGGCAACGGTTCGGCTTCCGCATCGGCCAGTGCGCTGTAGGAACCGGGGGAGCGTTTGACGGTCTGTGCGGCGTTGTTGATCAGAATGTCCAGAGGTCCCTCGGCCGCGACCGAATCGGCGAGCGCCACAACCTGAGCCGGATCGCGAAGATCGATACCGACGACGCGCAGACGGTGCAGCCACTGGTCACTGTCGTCCATCGCGGCGAAGCGACGCACGGCATCGTTGGGGAATCGGGTGGTGATGGTCGTGTGGGCACCGTCGCGCAGCAGTCGAAGTGCGATGTACATCCCGATCTTCGCCCGACCACCGGTCAGCAACGCCCGCCGGCCGGACAGATCGGTTCGCGCGTTGCGCTTGCCTCGATTGAGCGTTGCGCACTCCGGGCACAGCTGGTGATAGAACGAGTCGACGTGGGTGTAGCGCTGCTTGCAGATGTAGCAGGGACGAGCCTTGATCAGAGTGCCTGCGATGTCTCCCTCGGCGCGGGAGGTCAGGGACAGTCCTGCGGTCTCGTCGTCGATTCGGTCCGGGGATCCGGTTGCGGTGGCGGCGACGACGGCACGGTCGGCCGCGTTGACGGCGTTGCGCGCCGCGACGCGTCGGGCACGCTTGAGATCTTTGAACATGGCACCGGATGCGCGCTGCACAGCGATCGAATCCGGATGGTTCTTGTCCAGCTCTGCGGCCTGCTTCAGCACGCGCAGGCACGTCTCGAGATCGGTCGGGTCGATCGCGTCCATCGTCGGTCTCCTAGCATCGGCCCCTTCGAGCCGAACGAAAGCGAGTGCAGAACGAAAAAGACCCCGATTCCGAAGAATCAGGGTCAGTTTCGTCTGTCTCAACTCAGATCTGTGAAAATCTTTGTCTGACTACATCTTTCAGACGGTGTCCGAGGGGGGACTTGAACCCCCACGTCCGTTAATAGGACACTAGCACCTCAAGCTAGCGCGTCTGCCATTCCGCCACTCGGACAAGTGCGACCTCTGCCGCATATTCTTTTGTTGCTTTCACAGCCGGCCGCTGTGTGCTGCGTAAGATTATCCGACGGGTTCCCGATAACCCAAATCCCCACGTCAGTTCATGCTCGAGGCCGTTTCTCATGGTGCCCGGAGCCGATTCTGGTGGTAGGAACGACGTGTGCCCAACGATGTGAGCAATCCCGGAAACACAACCGATATCGACGCCACCGTTGCCCTCGACGAAGTCGTGGATCTCGTCAGTTCCCTCATCCGGTTCGACACCTCGAACACGGGGGAGCTCGACACGACCGTCGGCGAGAAGGAATGCGCCGAGTGGGTGGCGAGCAAGCTCGAGGAAGTGGGCTACGAGACGGAGTACGTCGAGTCCGGTGCCCCGGGTCGAGGCAACGTGTTCGCGTGGCTGCGCGGAGCGGACTCCTCTCGCGGCGCGCTGCTGGTCCACGGACACCTGGATGTCGTACCGGCCGAACCGGCCGACTGGAGCGTGCATCCGTTCTCCGGGGCCGTCGAGGACGGTTACGTGTGGGGCCGAGGCGCGGTGGACATGAAGGACATGGTCGGCATGGCTCTCGCGCTGGCCCGCCAGTTCAAGTCCAACGGAACCGTCCCACCCCGCGACATCCTGTTCGCGTTCCTGGCGGACGAGGAGGCGGGCGGTAAGTACGGATCGCACTGGTTGGTCGACAACCGACCCGATCTGTTCGAGGGCGTCACCGAGGCGGTCGGCGAGGTCGGCGGGTTCTCGCTCACCGTCGCTCGTCCGGACGGCACCGAGAAGCGGCTCTACATGGTCGAGACGGCGGAGAAGAGCCTGGCGTGGATGCGGCTGACGGCCAAGGCCCGCGCCGGACACGGATCCTTCCTGCACGACGACAACGCCGTGACGTACCTCGCCGAGGCAGTGGCCAAACTGGGCAATCACACGTTTCCGCTGGTGCTCACCGAATCGGTCTCGCAATTTCTGCAGGCGGTCTCGGAGGAATCGGGTCTCGATTTCGACCCGACGTCACCGGACATCGACGGCACCCTGCTCAAACTCGGCAGCATCGCCCGCATCGTCGGAGCGACCCTTCGCGACACCGCGAACCCGACGATGCTCTCGGCCGGCTACAAGGCGAACGTGATTCCGCAGACGGCGACGGCAGTGGTGGACTGCCGAGTGCTGCCGGGGCGGCAGGCGGCCTTCGAGAAGGAGGTCGACGAGTTGATCGGCCCGAACGTCGAACGCGAATGGATCACGAAACTCGAACCGTACGAGACCACGTTCGACGGCGATCTCGTCGACGCGATGAACGACGCAGTCCTGGCACACGATCCGAACGGTCGAACCGTTCCCTACATGCTGTCCGGCGGAACCGACGCAAAAGCGTTCGCGCGCATCGGTATTCGCTGCTTCGGCTTCGCTCCGCTGAAGTTGCCACCGGAACTGGATTTCGCGGCGTTGTTTCACGGCATCGACGAACGAGTACCCGTGGAATCGTTGGAGTTCGGTACACAGGTACTCGAACACTTCTTGCTGCACAGCTGATACGAAAGGAACCATCGTGGCGTACAACCCATACGACTCGCTTCCGGACCTACCATCCTTCGAGTTGACGTCCGAGGACGTCGAGGACGGCCAGACCTTGGCCGCTCAGCAGGTCAGTGGAATCATGGGAGCCGGTGGGCACGACAACTCTCCGCAGCTGTCCTGGTCCGGATTCCCCGAGGGCACCAAGAGCTTCGCTGTCACCGTCTACGACCCCGACGCGCCGACAGCATCCGGCTTCTGGCACTGGGCAGTGGCGAACATCCCCGTCGAGACGACATCGCTGGTGTCGGGCGCAGGCGACGACGGCGGGACCGGGGTGCCCAGCACCGCGGTGACGCTCAAGAACGACGCCGGTCTGTTCCGCTACATCGGTGCTGCTCCGCCCGCAGGCCACGGCCCGCACCGCTACTTCATCGTGGTTCACGCGGTGGACGTCGAACGGCTCGAAGTGGACGAGACGGCCACCCCGGCCTACCTCGGCTTCAACCTGTTCTCGCACGCCATCGGTCGTGCGGTCCTCACCGGCATCTACGAGGCCTGAGCTCGAACGTCGGGTGTCGGAACACCGGTTCCGACACCCGACGGTTCAGGGCTTGTTCGCCGAGCCCACCGCATCGGTGATCGTGGCGAAGCCGTGTTCCTCGAGCCGAGTTGCCAGTCCCCGGTGAATGTTCTTGATCCACAGCGGGCCGCCGTAGATGAACCCGGTGTAGCCCTGCACCAGTGACGCTCCCGCGGTGATGCGTTCCCACGCCTGCGCCTCGGTCTCGATTCCGCCGACGGAAATCAGCGTCAGCCGGGTGCCCACTCGGCGGTAGAGACGTCGCAGCACCTCGATCGAGCGGTCTGCCAGCGGAGCACCGGACAGGCCACCTGCTCCTGCTGCGGCGACCACGTCGGCGTCGGTGCGCAGCCCGGTGCGGGAGATCGTCGTGTTGGTGGCCACGATCCCGTCGAGACCGAGTTCGACGGCCAGATCGGCCACGGCGTCGATGTCCTCGTCGGACAGGTCCGGGGCGATCTTGACCAATACCGGCACCGTCACCACGGACTGAACCGCCTCGAGGATCGGCCGCAGCGATTCGACGGCCTGAAGGTCACGTAGCCCAGGGGTGTTGGGGGAGCTGACGTTGACGACCACGAAGTCCGCCAACGGGCCCAGAAGCCGGGCGCTGGCCGTGTAGTCCGCGGCGGCATCCACCGGCTCCACGATCTTGGTCTTGCCGATGTTGGCACCGATAGGGATGCCCGTGCGCCTGGCGCGGACACGCTGGGCGGCGTGCTCGGCACCGTAGTTGTTGAACCCCATGCGGTTGACGATGGCGCGGTCCGCAGGCAACCGGAACAATCGCGGCGTCGGATTGCCCGGCTGGCTCTGCGCTGTCACGGTGCCGATCTCGGCGAAACCGAATCCGATCGGCCCCCACGCGTCGATTCCGTCGGCATTCTTGTCGAACCCGGCCGCGAGGCCGAGCGGAGCCGGGAATTCGACGCCGAACACCGTCGAGCGAAGTCGTGGATCGTCGACCACGAACGCCTTCTCGGCCAGGTAGCGGAGCGGCGGCACGACGGCGACGACGCGGAGCACCCGAAACGCCAGGTGATGGATCCTCTCCGGTGGCACGAGGAACATCAGGCGCAACAGAACTCGGTACAGGCGGTCTCCCACGGTCTTCTCTCCGGTCGATCTGGCTCGGTCGAACTCATGCGGTGGTGTCAACGATCGTGCGGTCGAACAGTACTGCGACGGGCTCAGATTCCGGGCTCGGGGATGTGATGCGCGGTCTTCTTGCGTTTGAGCAACACACGCCTGCTGCCATCGGTGTACAGCCGAACCCGCGACAGTTCCCAGCCGCCGAACTCCGCCTGAATCGCCAGCCGCATCGAGGCCGTCACCCGGGTCACATCCGGCGGCAGCCGCAACGGCACGTACTCCCAATCGTCGGACGCAGACACTTCCCATCCGACGGGCATCTTCGCGCGCCCCGGTGCCGAATTGTCATAAGCGTTCATATGCCTCCTCATCCCCTATCGGTCGTTCCTGCAGGCTCCACTCCCGCGTCCACGCGGGTCAACGACCGGCAGCGGGGATGCGCTGCAGTCCGTCACCGGTTGCCGATCCCACGTACAGGTCGCCGGTGTCGGCGTCGACAGCAACCGAATTCGGCTGCCGCACAGTGGGCAACCGCTCGGCCTCGACCGGAATTCCGGTATCGAGTGTGTACCCGACCACCTCGTTGAGAGCGGGCAGCGTCACCCACACGACACCGGACTGCTCATCGTAGGCGATCGCCCACGGCTGCGACCCGACCGGAAAGCGTTGCCGCATCAGCAGATCGTGCGAGGTGAAGACGAGCAACTCGGTCCCCGTCGAATCGGTGACCAGCAAGCGGCCGAACTCGTCGCTGGTCATCTCCGCGGCACCTTCGCCTGCGCGCAAGGCCACTCCGAGGGTGCCGTCGTCCAGATTCAGGTCGGTCACCGACGTCTGACGACGATCGAGAACCGAGACCCCGTTCGGTGTACTGGCCAGAGCATCGGCCGAGGTCACGCTGCCGCCGGAGACCGTGGTGGTGACCTCACCGTTCGTGTCGAGTACACGGACCGCTCCGGTGTCGTCTCCGACAGCTGTCGTGCCGTCGGGTAGGTCCGCTGCGGACAGCGCGTCACCGTCGACAGGCAGGGCGGTCCGCTGTCCGTCCACCACGGAGATCCTCGCGACAGAACCGTCCATGGGCACCAACACTGTCGAGTCCCGTCCGGCGACGAGTGCGGCTCCCGTGGCGCCCAGATCGACCACCTGGGTCTGCGCTGCGGCACCGTCGCGGGCCAGGGTCACGGTTGTCGATGCGTCGGTCAGCGCCACGAGGGTGCGGGTGACGGGGTCGAACGTGAGGGCGTCCACGGGCGCGAATGCGCTGACGGTTCCGGCGGGGGTGGCAGTGGCTTCGGGGGACTCGGCCGGCGGTCGGGGGTCGACGGAGATGTCGTCGGCGTTCTCGTCGTCGCTGGAACACCCGCCGACCGACAGGACTGTGACGACGGCGAGCGCGGACGCGACTGCCGCTCGAACGGAACGAGCCGACGGTGTTCGCATGAGGCCGAACCTACTTCCTCGAGAAGACGCTGCCTGTGGAGGCGTTGCCACATCTGTACCAGCGTGCAGCGACCTCGGCGAAATCGACCGCGCCGGATCGGTTGTCGTTCGGTCTCGCCCGAACAGGCGGTAGCGTGATCGGGCGAGGTGAGTACACGACATGGGAGTGGACGTGGGAACCGAGGAAACACACTTCGTCGTCGAGGAAGTGAACGCGGGAACGCACCCGAACGGCTTCGGACGCACCGACGACGGTCGGGCGTTCGCGTTTCGTGTGCATCGAAGCACCCTGTACGTCGAGATATACCGCCAAGATGTGCAATCTCCGGTACCGGATCGGTCCGAGGTCGAAGCGGTTGCCGAGCATTCGGTCACCGAGGTCGATCTGACGGATGAGCGCAGCATCGTCGGTGTGGTGCGTGACGCGGTCGCCCATGCGCAGCAGCTGTCCGATGCGTCACAGCGAGACACCACCGCAGTTCGAGCCTTCTTCAACCGAGTCAATTCCGTGCTTGAGGGTTTCTGACACGGTGGGGAACCACCAGTTGTTCGCCCGTCACGGGATGGTCGAACACGTCGACGGGATGTCGGTAGACCCGGGCCAGTCGCTCGGCGGTGAGCACCTCCCGCGGCGGACCGGTTGCGACCAGTTCACCCGAGTCCAGGATCGCGACGCGGTCGGCGTAGGCCGCCGCGAGGCCGAGATCGTGCAGCACGACAACGACGGCACGGCCGGCGGCAGCGAGCGAGCGCACCACGGCCATGACCGACTCCTGATGTCCCAGGTCGAGTGCGGCAGTGGGCTCGTCCAGCATGATCGTCGCGGTGTCCTGGGCTATGACGCGCGCCAGCGCAACTCTGGCCTGCTCGCCACCGGAGAGCGACGCGAACGGTCGATCGGAGAAGTCCGCTACGTCGCATGCGGACATGGCTGCGGAGACGCGGTCGTCGTCGTTGCGCGCAGCCGACGTACCGACCCAGGGGGCTCGACCCATTCGAACGATCTGGCCGGCCGTGAACGCGAACCCGACGCTGTGTTGCTGAGGAAGCACCGCACGCCGCCTGGCCACGTCGACCGTGCGGAGGCGGTTCAGCGGTTTCTCGTCCAGTAGAACCGACCCGGCGCTGGGCTCGGTGTCTCCCGCCATGACCGACAGCAGCGTCGATTTGCCCGCGCCGTTGGGGCCCACCAGCGCCAGTATCTCGCCGGCGACCACGTCGAGGTTGACGTCGGACAACACCGTCGCGTCCCCGCGCCGAGCGGAGACTCCGCGGGCGACGAGGGTATTCGAACCCGGTTCGGGGATGACCGGGATGTCGTTGCGTGCCGTGCCGATTCGCTTCGTCACGCCCAGCCGCCCTGGCGAGCACGGGTACGGCGGAGCAGCCAGAAGAAGAACGGCGCACCCGCCAGTGACGTCACCATGCCGAGCGGCAGATCGACGTTCGCGACGAGGGTGCGGGTGACGAGATCGGCAGCGAGCAGCACGACGGAGCCGGCGAGGGCGCTGGCCGGGACGAGGAGTCGATGGGCGGGACCGAGCACCATCCGCACGGCGTGCGGAACCACCAGCCCCACGAACAGAATGATTCCGGTGAAGGCGACGCCGGACGCAACGAGCAGGGCGACGACGACGATGGCGAACTGTCTGAGTCGTTCGACGTTCACTCCCAAATGGCGTGCCACGTTCTCTCCGAGCGCAAGCAGGTCGAGTCGGCGCGCGATCGCCAGGGAAGCTCCGATTCCGAGCAGTGCGAGCGGGCCGACCACGGCCACCGACTGCCAGGTCGCGCCCGCGAGTGACCCCAGTTGCCAGAACACGATCTGATCGCGGGCTGCGGGACTGGCGACGAACGTGAAGAACGCGATGGCACCGCCGGCGAATGCATTGACTGCAACGCCGGTGAGGATGAGCGTCACCACGTCGGTGCGTCCTGCGTTGCGGGCGAGGAAATACACGGCGATCGTGGTGACGAGCCCGCCGACGAATGCTGCGAACGCCACACTCCAGACTCCGGCGAAGCTGCCGCCGAGCACGATGACCGAGCTGGCACCGACGGCAGCGCCCGAGGAGACCCCGACGACACCCGGCTCGGCCAACGGATTGGCGAACACCCCCTGGAGCAGCGCACCCGCGCACCCCAGACACGCGCCGACGACGATTGCCAGAGTCAGGCGCGGGAATCGGACCTGCCACAACGTCACCTCGCCACTGGGGTGTGCGGGCATCGGGCCGATGTCGAGTCCCACCCGATGCGCGAGGCTGCCCAACACTTCCAGCGGTGTCGTCGGCACCTGCCCCACGACGGCCGAGATCAGGGCCAGACACACCAGTGCCACGACCAGGGCTCCGAATGTTGCAAGAACCCGCCCTCGGCCCGTGCGCGTTGCGGCGAGTGCGCGGTCGGTCATGACGCGGGGTCGTACACGGCCTTCGACAGTGCGCCCAACACCTTTCCGGTGTTCGGGCCGAAACTGAGGATGGTGCCGTCGTCCATGTCCACCACCCGGCGATCTCGGCCTGCCGGTGTCTGCGCGATTCCGGGGATCTGCTCGAGCCCCTCGATACCGCCGATCGATTCCAGGCCCTTGGTCATCATCAGAATGACGTCGGGTGCCGCGGCGATCAACGCCTCGCTGGTGACCGGCACGAACTGTTCGGTCAGACCCGATTCGACACCGGCGTCCCTGGCGCCGAGAGCCTCGATCAGTGCGTCCGCTCCCGAGCCGGGTCCGGCGAGCATCTTGATCGCCGGGCCACGCATGTACAGAAACGCGATCTTCGGCGGTTCCGAGGACTCGGGTGCGGCGTTCTCCGCTGCCGAGATCTCGGTGTTCGTTCGTTCGGCGAGTGCGGCACCGGCGTCGGGCACACCCAAGGCAGCTGCGACGGCCTCGATCTGAGGGGCGACGCCGGCCAGAGTGCGCGTGGGATCGAAGTACACGAGCGGAATGCCCGCGGCTCGGATCTGATCCTGCACGGCACGTGGACCGATGCTGGTATCGGTCAGTACGACGGTCGGCGACAGTGCCAGAATTCCCTCGGCGCTCAGCGAATGGCCGGTCGGGGTGACGTCGGGCACGTTCTCGGCCGCGGGAAATGCAGCCGAGGTGTCACGCCCAACGAGGTTGTCCCCGAGTCCGAGTGCGAAGACGGTCTCGGCGAGCGTGCCGTACTGGTCGGCAGCGACGATGCGGCTGTTGTCCGTCACCGTGACGGGGACGCCGTCGAATCCGGTCACGGTCACGGGGAGTACCTCCGCCGGATCGTCGACGACGGGTTCCGGATTCGGATCGTCGACGACGGCAGTGCGGGGGCCGATGGAGTCCGAGGATGCGGTGCCGGGGGTGTTCGCCGAGCAGGCGACCAGGACTCCGGCGACGAGGAGCACGGCGGCGAGACGGTTGACGGTCACCACGGAAGGTTAGCCTGTCCGATGTTGGTGCGTGATCAGGCGCTGACGTCGTCCAGGGCCGACGCGATCGCTGGCGGCAGCTCGAGTTCCTCGGCCATCAGTGCGCCCATCAACTGCGCGAGGTCCCGCGCTCCCACGATCGCGCTGCTCACTCCCGGTCGGTCCCGTGCCCACGCGAGTGCGACCACCAGGGGAGAGGTGGCCAGACCGTCGGCAGCGGTGACGGCCGCGTCGACGACGCCCACGGCAGAATCGGTCAGGTACGCGTGCACGGCCTCGGCGTGCAGCTCGTCGGCCCCGCGGGAGTCCGCGGGTACTCCGCTGCGGTACTTGCCCGTCAGGACGCCGCCTGCCAGGGGTACCGCCGCGAGGATGCCGATGCCGTGGTG
Source organism: Rhodococcus sp. 05-2254-2 (assembly GCF_002259095.1). NCBI lineage: Bacteria > Bacillati > Actinomycetota > Actinomycetes > Mycobacteriales > Nocardiaceae > Rhodococcus > Rhodococcus sp. 05-2254-2. The sequence continues at coordinate 126,270 of NZ_NOZJ01000006.1, forward strand.
GTGCGCGGCGGGAACCAGCTCGTCCTCGATTCCGCGCGCGAGCAGTGAGTACTCCGCCTGAGTGGCCACGATGCGCCCGGTACCGGCTGCGCCCGCTGCCGTCGCCAGTTGCCAGCCGAGATATCCGCGGGCTCCGGTGTAGCGAACCCGTCCGCTGGTCACGGCGTAGTCCAGCGTTGCGGCGACCTCGTCGACCGGCGTCATCGGGTCCCAGGTCGCGACCTGCCACAGGTCCAGGTAGTCGGTTCCCAGTTCGCGCAGCGTGGCGTCGAGTTGACCGAGCAGTCCGCGCCTCGAGCAATCCACGTGATAGCGGCCGTAGCGTGAACTCAGGCCCGCTGCGCTGCTGATCACCAATTCGTGCCGCGGGACGACGTCGTCGAGCAACTCGGCGAGTACTCGTTGTGCCCGTCCGTCGCCGTACGCCGGAGACGTGTCGACGAGCGTGCCGCCGGCCTCGGCGAACGCCGACAACTGTGCTGCGGCGTCGTCACCGTCGGTTCCGCTACCCCATCCGAGGGTGCCGAGGCCGAGTCTCGAGACTCGAAGTCCGCTGGTGCCGACCGATCTCTGCTTCATATGTGCCGAATGTCCTTTTACGTGTGATCGTCGGTGTCGAACTGCACTGCCGCCAGTGCACAGTAGTGCGCCGCGCCGCTCGGTGCGTACGTGCCGCGCCGGGTACGGTCGTGCCCGTGAATCGCGAATTCAGGGGGCAGGCCGGCGGCCGCGCATCGACACTGGACAGTCCATCGACACCGATCTCGGAGGGTGGCCCCGCATGATCGACATGACGTGGCTGCAGGCGATCATCCTCGGCGCGGTGCAGGGCTTGACCGAATTCCTGCCGATCTCCTCGTCCGGGCACCTGCGCATCATGTCCAGCGTGTTCTGGAACGAGGACGCAGGCGCGTCCTTCACCGCGGTGACCCAGCTCGGCACCGAAGCCGCTGTGCTGCTGTTCTTCTGGCGCGACATCGTCAGAATCGTCAAGGCCTGGTTCGTCGGACTGAAGCACAAGAACGAACGCGGGCTCGACTACCGAATGGGGTGGTACGTGATCATCGCCACCATCCCCATCGGCGTTCTCGGCCTGCTGTTCAAGGATCAGATCCGAACCGGTGCCAGGAACCTGTACCTCATCGCGTTCATGTTGATCGCGTTCGCCGTCGTCATCGCGATCGCCGAGAAGGTCGGCCGCAAGGAACGTCCCATCGAGAAGCTGACCACCCGCGACGGCATCGTCATGGGTCTGGCGCAGTGCCTCGCGTTGATCCCCGGAGTGTCCCGTTCCGGTGCGACGACCAGCGCCGGCCTGTTTCTCGGACTCGAACGAGAAGCGGCTGTACGATTCTCGTTCCTGCTTGCCATCCCGGCGGTCACCGCCTCCGGTCTCTTCTCGTTGCCCGACGCCTTCGAGCCGGTCGGCACGGGTCTGGCCGCGTCCGGCCCGCAGCTGCTGGTCGCCACGATCGTCGCCTTCGGTCTCGGCTACGCCTCGATCGCCTGGTTGTTGAAGTTCGTCGCGAACCATTCGCTGTACTGGTTCGTCGGTTACCGCATCGTGCTGGGTGTCGTCGTGCTCGGGCTGCTGGCCGGCGGGGTCGTGTCGGCCACCTGAGTGCGGGAGTGGAGCCTGCGGAACGACCTGGTGGTGCGGGAGTGGAGCCTGCGGAACGACCCAGAGGTCAAGACTGGCTAGGCTCGATGCAATGACAGTCATCTTGCTTCGGCACGGACGCTCGACGTCGAACACCGCAGGCACGCTCGCGGGTCGGAGCGCGGGAGTCGAGCTCGATGATCGGGGGCGTGAGCAGGCGCAGGCGGTGGCGGATCGTCTCGGCGAGCTTCCCGTGGCCGAGATCGTGCGCTCGCCGTTGCTGCGGTGCGAGCAGACAGTGGAGCCGTTGGCGGCCAAGCTCGGGCTCTCGCCGGTGGTCGAGGACCGGTTGGTCGAGGTCGACTACGGACAGTGGACCGGCCGGACGATCAAGGAGTTGCTGGCGGAACCGCTGTGGAAGGTGGTGCAGCAGCACCCGTCGGCTGCGGTGTTCCCGGAGGGCGAGGGCTTGGCGACGGTGCAGCAACGCGCGGTGCAGGCCGTGCGTGAACATGACGCCCGGTTGGCCGCGCAGCACGGCCGCGACGTGTTGTGGGTGGCGTGCTCGCACGGTGACGTCATCAAGTCGGTGCTCTCGGACGCCATGGGGGCCCACCTCGATTCCTTTCAGCGGATAGTCGCCGACCCGGCCTCGATCAGCGTCGTCCGCTACACCTCGACGCGGCCGTTCGTACTACGGACCAACGACACCGGGTCCGATCTGAGTGCGTTCGTGCCGAAAGCCGAGGAGCCCGCCACGCCGGAATCGGTCGATGCGGACCCTTCCGACGCGGTCGTCGGTGGTGGGGCAGGCAGCTAGAGCGCCCTTTCGGCGCTGACACCCCTATCGGTGGCAGGCTGGAGGGCAAGCAATACCGTCCACGGTCGATCCGTGGCCGATAATGAAAGTTCCGAGAATCACTTCGCGGAGCTGTTCGAGTCGTTAGGAGGTGCAATGCCGCGCGCCATACACGTTTTTCGCACCCCTGATCGTTTCGTTGCCGGGACCGTTGGGGAACCGGGCGACCGAACGTTCTTCCTCCAGGCGGTGCACGACGCCCGCGTGGTGTCCGTTGCGCTGGAGAAGCAGCAGGTCCAGGTACTCGCAGACAGGATGGGGCTGCTACTCGAGGAAGTGCACCGCCGGTTCGGAGCGGACGTTCCGGCCGAGGAGGCCGATTCGGTCGACACCAGTCCGTTGCTGACCCCGATCGACACCGAGTTCCGCGTCGGAACGATGGGACTCGGCTGGGATGCCGACGCCAACGCCGTCGTGGTGGAACTTCTCGCCGTCAGCGAAGTCGAGGTGGACGAATCGGTCGTTCTCGACGACACCGACGAGGGCCCGGATGCCGTCCGGGTGTTCCTCACTCCGGTGCAGGCCCGCGAGTTCGCGGTGCGGTCCGAGCGCGTCATCGCGGCCGGCCGTGCGCCGTGCCCGCTGTGCGGACAGCCACTGGCCCCCGAGGGACATGTCTGCATCAGAACCAACGGCTACCGCCGCGGTGCGACGTTCGGACCGGTGACCGAGGTCGACGAGTCTTGACCGTCGAACTGCCGCCGTTCGAGGGCCGCGAAACCATGGAGACAGGCGACCTGACGATCGTCGGTCGCGTGGTGTCGGCCAGCAACGCCACGCTGGTGTGCGAGGCGGGCGAGGGCGACTCGGCCGTGCGGTGCGTGTACAAACCCGTTCGCGGGGAGGTTCCGCTGTGGGATTTTCCGGACGGCACTCTCGCGGGCCGCGAAGTGGCATCCTACGAAATCTCCGAGGCCCTCGGTTGGGGAGTCATCCCGCCGACGGTTCTGCGCGACGGGCCGTTCGGTCCCGGGATGGTGCAGAAGTGGATCGACACGCCCGACGATCATGCCGAGGGACGCGTCGACCTGGTCGATATCTGCCGTCCCGATCTCGTACCGGCGGGCTGGATTCCGGTACTGCAGGCGTACGACGGCGAGGGCGAGGAGATCGCGCTGATCCACGCCGACGATCCGCGGCTGCAGCGGATGGCGGTGCTCGACGTGATCCTCAACAACGCCGATCGCAAGGGCGGGCACGCGCTCGAAGGTCTGGACGGCTACGTGTACGGAGTCGATCACGGCATCTGCCTGCACGCCGAGAACAAGCTGCGCACGGTGCTGTGGGGGTGGGCAGGCCAGGCGGTGGACGACGCGTTGATGACCGACGTCGTGCGGTTCGTCGAGACGTTCGACGCGGTCGTCGCTCCACGCCTGGTCGACAAGATCACCCTCACCGAAACGGTCGCGGTTCTCGACCGGGCGCAGGAGCTGATCGCGCGGCCGGTCATGCCGGAGCCGCGCTCGAGCAGACCCATACCCTGGCCCGCCTTCTGATCGGGCTCGGATAGGCTCGGTTGCATGCATTCTTGGTCGAGCCCGGAGATCCCGACAATTCCAGGACAGGGTCCAGCGCTTCGATTGTTCGATACCGCAGACCGTCAGGTTCGACCCGTCACCCCCGGTTCGACGGCTCGGATGTACGTCTGTGGAATTACCCCGTACGACGCCACCCACCTCGGACACGCAGCGACGTATCTGACGTTCGACCTGATCAACCGACTGTGGCGAGACATGGGCATGGACGTGCATTACGTCCAGAACGTCACCGATGTCGACGACCCACTGTTCGAGCGCGCCGACCGCGACGGTGAGGACTGGCGCGATCTGGGAGCGCGTGAGATCGAGCTCTTCCGTGCCGACATGGAAGCGCTGCGCGTGCTCCCTCCGCGCGACTACATCGGCGCCGTCGAGTCCGTCGACGAGGTCGTCGAACTCGTGGAGAAGCTCGTCGCGTCCGGTGCCGCGTACGTCGTCGACGATGCCGAGTACCCGGATGTGTACTTCCGTGCCGATGCCACGGAGCAGTTCGGTTACGAGTCCGGCTACGACCGCGCCACGATGGACACGTTCTTCGCCGAACGCGGAGGTGACCCCGATCGGGTCGGTAAGCGGGATCCGCTCGATGCGTTGCTCTGGCGCGCGGTGCGGCCGGGCGAGCCGTCGTGGCCGTCGCCGTGGGGTCCCGGCAGGCCCGGGTGGCACATCGAATGCGCGGCGATCGCGCTCAACCGCATCGGTACCGGCTTCGACATCCAGGGCGGCGGAAGCGATCTCATCTTCCCGCACCACGAATTCTCGGCCGCCCACGCGGAGGCGGCGACCGGTGATCCGCGTTTCGCGCGGCACTACGTGCACACCGGCATGATCGGGCTCGACGGCGAGAAGATGTCCAAGAGCCGCGGCAATTTGGTGTTCGTCTCCAAGCTCCGGGCCGAGAACGTCGACCCCGCAGCCGTGCGACTCGGTCTGCTGGCCGGGCACTACCGGCAGGATCGGCCGTGGTCCGACGAGGTTCTCGAACGGGCTCACACCCGGCTCGCACTGTGGCGTCGGGCCGCTGCGCTGGAGAGCGCAGCGTCGGCCGACGATGTGATCAATCGGTTGCGGCAGCATCTGGCCGACGATCTGGACACCCCCAAGGCTCTCGATGCGCTCGACGCGTGGGCGAGTTTCGCGGTCGAGCGCGGCGGATCGGATGCGGGTGCACCCGCCGCCTTCGCCGATGCAGTCGACACGTTGCTCGGAGTTCCGCTGCGTTAGGTCGAATCCCTGGCTCGTAGATCCATCAACAGATCCGGGACGAGTCGTTCCTCCATGACTGCCCGGCCCGAACCACGAAGAGCAGCAGCCAGTTCCGTGTCCCACGGACTGTCCGTCGGATGGCCCTTCAGCGGTTCGGAATTTCGTGCGTCGAGAGCAAGTCGATAGGAGTCGACGTCCATGCGCCACGGCACCGCGTCGTACCGGGAGAGTGCTCGTTTCACCATGTGCACTCCGGCCCAGTCGAAGTCGGCACGCCAGCGAATCGTGGTGCCTGGTGCGCGGGAGGCCAGCAGCCGGTGTACCGCGGCGGAGGGCTGACCGTCCGTGCAGATCAGGCTCGCGCAGTTCGACCCGAGAGTGCGGGCTGCCGCGGCGAGAACCGCCACGTTCTCGCAGACGAACACCGTGGCCGAACTGTTGGTGAGCGTCCCGCGCATGAGCATGTCCACGGTGACGGAGAAGGGGATGCCCTCGTCGGCAGCCTCGTTCAGCCACCCTGCCACGGTATGGGTCTCGTCGACGCGGTAGCCGAGCACCAGCACCCGGCTGGACACCGCGTCGACCGACACACCTGCGGTCTCCCACAACGCCCTGATACCGACCGGATCGACGGGCCGAGGGACGTTCTCGCGCAACGACAATGCATCGAGGACAAGTTTCGGGGCACCGCCGGCCGAGAGTGCCTTGGTATCACCGCAGGCGAGTTCGGCCAGCTCGGTGAGCGACATCCCGTCCACCGGCAGCATCGCGAGGACCTTCGTGGCCACCTCGAGCGCGTCGACGGCGACCCGGCCACCGAGGGTGCCGTCCTGGTTGAGCAACGAGGCGATCCAATGTTCGATCCATTCTCGGTCGGTGCCGCCGCCGAGAACATCCCTGGCCCGATCGAGTGCATCGGCGCGCACCTGAGCCTTGTCGGCGGCGATCCGCTTCTTGTCCTGCAACGGGGCCTGCGACGTGAGGGTGTCGATCAGTCCGAGGCCACCGTTGAGCGGATGGCTCAGCCACGCGTCGAATCGCTCCAGGTCGAGTCTGGTGCTGCGCGCCCGAGAATGCAGACTCGAATTGGACCGAGAGATCGCGCTGCACAGACGCCACAGCTCCGGAGCATCGCTCAGATCGACGGTGATGTTGCCGCCGACCCGAAGCCAGTTGGACTCCAACTTCTTTCGTGCCGCATCGAGCAGCGCACCCAATTCCACGCTGCCGCGCCATTCGCTGTTACCGCTCAAACTCCAGCCCACCTTCGGTTCGGGTCGGCACCCGGCGCGTCAGCGGTGACCCGAGTGCCGCGGCGAGGTCGGTACCGTCGTGCTCGGCGAACAGTTCGCCGTTCTCCCACACCAGAAGTGCTGCGCTGACGGTGTTCTCGGCTGTCGAATGCGCCAGGTCGTAGTGCGCGCAGCCGGGGACGTCCCCGTAGGTGATCCACAGGTCGTATCCGGTCATGAACAGGTCGAGGTCGAATTGCACACTCAGGCCGAGCAATTCGCTGCGGCCGTTGTCGTCGACACCGGCGAACGCCTCGTCCAGCGCCAGCAGCCGAGGTGAATGTGGATCGGCGGAGGACAGCATCACGTGCGCGGCGGCGAACAATGGCAGGTGCAGCGACACCGACTGCTCACCGCCCGAGAGCGCACTGTGGCGTGCGACGGTGAGACGATCCTCGTTGCCGTCACCGCTGATGAGCGTGAAGGCGAACACGCGCCAGCGGCGATAGTCCAGTGTCGTGGACAGGATCTCGGGGTAGGACCGTTCCGGATGCGCCGCGCGAGCGATTCTGATCTCCGACGCGAAGTGGGCGCGCATTGCGGCCAGATCGTCCTGGTTCAACGCCGAGGCGTCGCGGTCGAGCAGTTTGGACACCGCCCGGGCCCCGTCGTCGAGGTTGTCCGCGAGCACCCAGTGCACACCGATCGTGTTGCCCGACGACATGCGGCGCTGCTTCATCTCCGCAGACATCTGGGCGATCAGCTCGCGTGCGTCGACGGTGCGCTCGTGAATCTGCTGCGCCAGGCCGGTCAGCAGTGCATCTTCGAGTATTCGGCGCTCCTGCTCGGTCAGCAGCAACTCCTGATCGGCCCTCGCCGCGCCGATGCGGTCGGCGAAATCTCCGACCGACGAATAGCCCTGCTCGTCCTGAACTCGTACGACGGTCAAACCGTCCGGCGCATCCCACTGCAAACGGTAGTCCTGCCCCGATGCGGCGAGTTGCGAATCGAACTCCTGGAGCGCACTCGTCAGGGCCGTCCGGGTCGACTTCCGGCTCGAGTCACTGACTTTCACCGACGCCGTCGCTGCGTCGAGTGCCGAATGCAGTGCGCTCACGACCGGCGGTAGTACCGGAACCTCGTCGTCGGGACCGTCGGCCTGCTGAACTCGATACAGAATCTGCTCCACGGTCAACCAGGCAGAATCACTGGCAGGCCAGGCGTACGCCTCGTGGACACCGAGGATGCCGAGCAGGTCCTTGCGAGCGTAGGGCGCCAGCCGCACGGCGTCGCCCAGGGTTTCGGTGACGGCACCGCGCAGGCTTTCCAGCGCGGTGTTGCAGGCACCCTCGGCCTTGCCGATCGCTTCGCCGGCTTCCTTGTCCGCTTTGCGCGCGGCCCGCTGCTCGGCGCGGCATTTCTCGATGCGTTCGCGTGCGTTCTCCAGATCGGTGTCGATCTGTTCGGCGGTGGCACCGAGCTTCTCGCTCAGGAGCTCGAGGCGTTGCACCTGCTGTCGGTAGTTCTCTTCGGCTATTGCCGCTTCCTCGGCGAGCTCCTCGGCCAGGCCGGTCGCCTCTTCGAGCCGGTTGGTTGCTTCGCGGGCGCGTTCTGCTTCGCGCGTGTGATCGCCACGCTTGCGGATGACCACCGAGCCCTGATGCTCGAAATGCCGAATCGCAGCGGCGAGGGCATCGATGTCGCGACCGATGTGGGGGGTGCGGTGAGCCACGGCGACGGTGCGCAGCTGCTTCTCCTTCGCCGACAGGTCTGCGATCGCCTGGTCGAACTCACGGTCGGCCGCGGCAGCACCCTCCGTGGAGGTGCGTAGCGCTCCAGCGGCAGCGGTGACGGCGCGTTGCGCTCTCACGATGGCCGAGGCCCGGGGGAGCTGCTTGGCGGCCGCACCCAGTGCCTGCACCGATTCGCGCGCAGATCGTTCGTCGGCCGTCGCGGTCTCCAGCGCGGCCGTTGCGGTATCGATCGCGGCACCGAGCTCGGCGATGCGTTGCTCACGCCGACGAGCCCGCGCCGTCGCACCGATGTACTCGGCATCGGCCTTGGTGTGGCGACCCTGCTGCACACCCTGCCAGTACCGACCGTCGACGCCCACCGAGACGGCACCGCCGGAGAATGCGCTTTGGTCCTGTTGCAGTGCAACCGAATTCAGCACGTCGAGTATGCGCGATTCCGATACGGCAGTGCCGGGCTCGGGTTCGAGGACGGACGCCAACGTGGTTCCGGTCGGCCTCGAGGCCTCCGGCAGCGGCGACAGATACTGCTCCGAGTTCGAGTCGACGGGGAAATCCGCGATCGGATGGATCCAGCCGTCGAGCAGATTCGCCGCCTGCAGCGCGGATTCGATTCCGGCGGCGTCGGCAGGGGAGACCGAAACCGCGAACCGAACCAGCTGCCACAGTGGCGCTCCCGACAGATCCGCACGCGAGTCGGTCCGCGCGGCGAACGGCGGCGGCGCGTCATCGTGTTCGGCTCGCACCAGGGACAGTTCGTCGCGTAGCGCGTTCAGCTCGGCCGTGCGGGTCGATACGTCCACGCGGGCCTGTGCCTGCCGGGCACGAAGCGCGTCGATACCGTCCGCGGTCTGTTCGGCCAGCACCGATTCCAGGCTCGGGGCGTCGTCGTCGCCGACGTGTGCCAACGCCGCGTCGAGGGCCTCGAACGCGGCGGAGGTGATGCCCGCAGCAGAGTAGAGCGCCGAATTGTTCGACCACCAGGCTCGTAGTCCCGAAGCGAACTGCGCCTTCTCCAGGTCCACGGTCGCCTCGGCCTCGGTGACCGCGGCCGACGCGGCCTCGAGCATCTCTCTGGCCTTCGACGCGGCCTTCTCCGCACGAGTGCGTTCCGTCGACGCCTTCTCGACGGTTCCCAGCGCCTCGCGAACCGCCCGCACGTCGCCGTCGCGTTCCTCGGCGTGGCCACGCAGCGCGGTGCTGATCTGGTCGCTACGGGCGGTTCCCGGCAGTGGTGTCCAGACGATCCCCGCGTCCTCGGCTGCAGACTGCAGTTCCTCCTCGGCGCGGGTGACCCCGGCAACGGAATCCCGGAGTGCGGAATCGGCCCGAGCCGCTTCGGTGGTGCGCTGCTCCAGTTCTACTCGAGCCTTGCGGGCGCGGTCGGCCTGCTGGGCGGTCGAGATCTCCAGCTTCGCAGCGGATTCGGCCAGATCGTCGAGTTGCTGCTTGCCCTCGTATGCGCTCGAGCGCTGTAGAGTCTCGCGGTCTGCGACGGCCTGATCCAGTGCGCGTTCGGCCTCGTCGAATCGGGTTTCTGCAGCCGCACGTTCGAGCAGACGGCGGTCCTTCAGAGCGGCAGCGGCGAAGTGTGCGGTGGTCGCATGAGTGACCGCCTCGAGCCGGCGCGAGACCTGCTCGACATCCGAACGCGTCTGCACCCGAAGGTATTTGGAGTACACCGAGACGAAGTTCTTGGCGGCGTGATCGGCCTGCGCCAGTCCTTCGAGAGCCCGGCCCACCTCTTCCATGTCACTGAAGGAGCGCGCTGCTTCGAGCACCAGCTGCTCGTCCAACGGACGCAGGCCGTCGGTCAACGCCTGCGAGAGCCCCTTCGGGTCGAGGTTTTTGGCCAACTGTGGGCGGCGGAGTGTCAAGATCAAGTTGATCAACTGGTCGTAGCGCTGTGCACCGAGCCCGAACATGCGGGCGTCGATCGCGGCGCGATAGTCCACCGGGCGATCTGTCAATGCGTCGGTGCCCAGCTGTTCACCGAGTTGCTTCTTCGTCAACGGACGGTCGTCGGAACCCAACAGCGAGAAGTCGACGCCCACTCGGCCGTCGGCCACGAAGTACCAGCGGGTCACCTTGTCGTTGTGGCGGCTCGCCCGCATGCCGATTCCGACCGTCACCGATTCGGGGTCCTCGCGCGACCCGCGGCCGAACTCCATCCACACATACGAGTGCGCGCTTTCCTGCCCTCGGTAGAGCAGGTTGGACTTCATCGTCCGCTCTTCTCCGGCGAACGGATTGAGCCGGCGCGGTTCGATACGACCGTCGAGGACGAACGGGAACAGCACTTCGAGAGCCTTGGTCTTGCCGGAACCGTTGGGCCCACGCAACACCAGACGACCGTCGGCGAAGGAGAACTCCTGATCACGGTAGTCCCACAGGTTGACGATCCCTGCTCGCGTCGGCCGGAAACGTGACGAGTGTGCGGTCATCTACTCAAGCCTCTACTTCGGATAAATCGGTGATGTCGGCCTGGTCGGTTCTGGGGGACTGGTCGGTACTGGGGGACTGTTCGGTACCGAACAGCGAATCCTGCGGGGTCCGATCGCGCACGCTGACCATCACGTCGCGGTAGCGCGCGATCACCGGCAGCACCAGCACGCCGCCGGACACGCTGTGTATCAATCGAAGTCGATGCAGCATCGCGATCGCTCGGAGCCGTAGGCCGTCGCGATCGGTCTGCCACTGCGCGGCGAACGTACGACCGAACCGTTCGACGAGATCGTCGACCACCGAGACCAACCAACTGTCCTCGATGAGCGGATACTGCTTCTTGTCCACCGCATCGTCGAATGCAGTTGCATCGGAACCGAACCCGAATTCTGCGAGATCACCGAAGACTCCACCGTCGGGAATGGCACCGTCCAACTGCTCGATCAGGGCGTCACCGTCGGGAAGGGGGTAGGTCGCCAGCGCGGGTGCATCCGGATCGATCACCCGGTCCGAGATCTCGCCCGCGATCAGCAATGCGACCTGGGCAATGGTTCCGGTGCTGGGGAATCGGTAGTCCGAGAGTCGTCCCGAGGTGTCGATGAGGGCCACTCCCTCGGCGCGACGCTCGGCGACGAGGCCGGTCAGCAACTCGACGTCGGCAACGGTGCGCGACGCGGCGAGGGCCGTGCGGCCGTCCGGGTCGAGATCGTCGAAATAGACCACCGGTTGCTCCACCAACGCACGGCGTACCGCACGCAGCGTTTCCTTCGGATCTGCCTCACGCCCGGAATCGGTCTGTCCCGCATCGGATTCCTCGGGGTCGATCGCGGCGTTCGAGCCGGCCAGCAACCCGCGAATCGATCGCAGATGCTGCACGGCGCGGGGCGGCCTGAACATGGCAACGACGACGGGACGGTCGATGTCGTAGAGCGCCTCGCCTGCGGACGGGTTGTTCGCCCAGCCGCTCGCGTCACCGTCGGCCAACGCGATGGCCCCGCGTGTCGCGAGCCACCCGATCGCGTCGACGAACGCGTCTCGGTCGCTTGCCCGATCGGTTGTCAGCTCGACACCGTCGACCTGACTCGCCTCTGCTGCAACATGATCGGCGAGTTCGGACAGGGTGATCTGGTTGCCCGCCCGGCCGAGTGCCGCCAGCGCCAACGCCAGGTACGCGTACCTACGGCGGTCGAAGACTCGGTCGGTGGGCGTTCGCGCGGGTTGACTGTCGTCGAGTGCGTCGATCACCGGGAACAGGCGAGCCGTGGTCTCGGTGACCTCGAGGCGATACCCGAACAGCTCGAGCAGATCCTCGCGCAACTCGGTGGCCCATCTGCGCAGCAGTGGCAGCGCGATCCGATCGGGGTACGTCGTGGTCACCAGGTGATTCGACAGCGCAACCCGGGCGGCCCGCTGGTAGGAATCCAGTGCGAGGGTGGAGATCTCGCGAGCTCTCATCGGCGTGCCACCTCGCTGACCTCGAGCGCGAGGCGGTCCAGATGCAGCCGGCCTCTGCTGGTCCGCACGATCGTCGAACGGTCACTGTCGCTGAGCGTCAGGCGCACGCCGCTGTCCGATCCGGACGAGTCGGAGGTGCGTCCGCTCACGCGTACCCGGGCGGTCAACGCAGCATTCAACAGACTCAACAGCACCTCGGTTTCCTGCTCGTCGAGAATCCGGTCGTGGATTCCGGCGGAGGCAAGCGACTGCGCTGCGGCACTGCGTGATCGCTGCGACTCGAGTTGCTGCTCGCGCAGCCGTCTGATGCCGCCGTCGTTGCGCTGCACCCGTCCCGGAACACCGGGGGTCGGGGTGCGTCCGGTCTCGGCCAGGGTGCGCGAGATCTCGACCGGTGGTGCCTCCCACCACGATCGGGACGTGGGGATGATGTCGGCGTCGGGATGCACCATCGACAGATGCCGCGGTCTGCCGAGGCCGAACACGGCATGGAACAGAGCGTGCGCGCTGTCTTCGGTCGGCGCGGCAGCGAACCAACCGGCCAGGTGGCGCAATTGGCTCTCGCGACTGACTCCGCCCTTGCGGGTCTCGGTCACCCGGCGCAGCAGCGACAGCACGGCGGCGATCGCGCTCATCGTGCCCTCGCGGAGTCGCTCGGACTCGCTGAGTTCGGACTCGGCCGAGACGAACCAATGCGAGAGGCCGGCCCAGCGATCGGTCCAGTCGGCGCGGCGTTCGGCGACGGTGAGAAAGACTCGTTCGTCGCTGATCGCGGCTCGCTCGACGAGTTCCTCGATTCCGGTGCTCTCGACGAGTGCTATCGCCTCGGCGAGTTTCGGTGCGTAGCGGGTCAGATCGGAGCTGAATTCACGCATGTGTGTCAGCAGGGCGTCCTTGTGGACCAGGAACGACTCCGGCGTGATCTCGGTGGTGCGCACGAGGTCGCCGAGCACCAGATAGAAGTGCGCGGCGCGGGTAGCCATCTCCGACAGTGTCGAATCGAGTCGGCTGAGCTTGCGGTAGATGCGATCGCCGTCGGCCTGACGGTTCGCCTCGGCCAGCTCGTGCATGTCGGCCAGTAGCTCGGGCAGCACCAGCCGCGACAGCGCGGCGTCGTCCAGGCGCGCACCGAGCACGTCCTCGACCGCTCGGTAGGCCTTGTAGCCGGCTTGGCCGAACTGGTAGACGAAGTGACGGTTGCGGTACTCGGCGAGGGTGGCGGCGCGGGTGCCGTCGTAGCTGCGTTCGAGCAGGCCCCAGGCGTGGAGCTGATCGAGCAGAGGCGCGATGTCGAGGGTGCTCAGCGCTTCGTGGTGCCCGGAGCTGCGTGCGATGAGGTCGGCGACGTCTCCGGAGTGCAGCAGGACGACGTAGTTGGCTCGTGCAGTGTCGAATGCCCGGAGAACAGCCAGGTACTCGGAGCGCTTCTCGGCAACGGCGAACGAGAAGAGACCGAGACGATCTTCCTCCACGAACGCATTCACGACTCCCTGTCGTGCGTCCTCGCCTGATTCGCTCACTGGAACAGGGTAGGGGGTCAGGCTCTCGGTCGTTCAACCGTGCCGGTTAGAGCTCCAGGGTCACTTTTCCGTCCACCACTGCGGCGGGGTAGGTGCGCACCGAGTCGATGCCGCTGGGGCAGGTGCCGTCGTCGAGCGAGAAGGTGTACTGGTGCAGTGGACACACGACTATGGATCCGTCGATCTGACCGTCTGCCAGCGGCCCGCCCTTGTGCGGGCACACGGCGTCCATGGCCCGGACCGAGCCGTCACGGAGGAGGAACACCGCCACCTGCTTGCCGTCCACCACGTAGGCCCGTCCCTCGCCGGGCGTCAGGTCCTCCACGGCCCCGACAGGCACGCTCATCGGACCGGCACCTGTGGCAGCGGAAGCAGGGGCAGCGATGGGGTGAACTGGGCGGGTGACTTCGGTGCGGCGCGGTCCTGCCACGGGTCGATGTACCCGTCCACCGATGCCTGCATTCGTTCGTCGAGTCCGGCGACGATGCCGTCGCGGTCGTCGATCAGCACGCTCTGCAGTTCTTCGAGACCGACACGCGGAACCCACGCGTACGTTCGCTCGAGCCACTGGGCGTTCTCACGGTAATGCTGGATGAACCTGCCTGCCACGGTCAGAACCTCCTCGGCCCCCGTCACGGTGGCCAGTAGATCGCCCTTGCGGATGTGTGCACCGGCCGCACCTCCGACGTAGATCTCCCATTTGTCCTCACCCACCGAGACGACGCCGAAGTCCTTGCACAGTGCTTCCGAGCAGTTGCGCGGGCAGCCCGCGACCGCGAGCTTCAACTTCGCCGGGGTCTCCAAGCCCTGGAACCGTTCTTCGAGGGCGATGCCCAGTGCCGTCGAGTCGCCGAGGCCGAAGCGACAGAAGTCGCTGCCGACGCAGGTCTTCACCGTGCGCATACTCTTGCCGTAGGCGAAGCCGGAGGGCATGTCCAGATCGCCCCACACCTTCGGCAGGTCTTCCTTCTTGATGCCGAGGAGATCGATACGCTGACCGCCGGTGACCTTGACCAGCGGAACGTGGTACTTGTCCGCGACGTCGGCGATCTTGCGCAACTGATCCGGGGTGGTGACGCCACCCTTCATCTGCGGCACCACCGAGAACGTGCCGTCCCGCTGGATGTTGGCGTGAACTCGGTCGTTGATGAACAGCGCGCCGCGCTCGTCCACCCAGTCCGGGCCCCACACCGTCCGCAGCAACGACGCCAACGGCATCTTGGCCGCGGCATCCTCCGCTCCACCGGTCGCCAACGCGGCGAAGACCGCAGACACCGCCCGAAGATCCTGCGCGCGAATCGCGTCGATCAGCTCCGGCTTGGTCATCGGGATACACGGCACGTACCAGTCTGCGGTCGGGTCGGCCTCGACGGCACCGCCTGCTGCGCACGCGATGATGCCCTTCACCAGTCCCTTGCACGATCCGCACCCCTTGCCCGCCCGGGTCTTCGCGGTCACGTCGCCGAGGTTCTTCGCGCCTGCGTGTACGCAGGCCACGATGGCTCCCTTGGTGACGCCGTTGCAGTTGCACACCTGGACGTCGTCGGCCAGCTCGGCGGCTCCTGTTGCCGCAGAGGGGGTGCCCATGTCGAAGAGCATGCTGATGCGCTCGTCGGGCAACGGCACTTTCTCGTCGAACGCCTGGGTGAGGAAGTTGGCCTTGGAGATGTCGCCCAGCAGGGTGGCACCGACGAGTTTGTTGTTCCGCACGATCACCGACTTGTACGTACCGCTGCGCGGCTCGTAGAACTGGACGAACTCGTCGTCGTCTCGTTCGGGGGCGGTGATCCCCATCGAGGCGACGTCGACACCGGCGACCTTGAGCTTGGTGGTCAGACGCGAACCGTGATACGCCGCAGTGGGATCGGCTCCGGTGAGCACGTCTGCCAACACGACGGCCTGCTCCCACAGCGGAGCGACGAGGCCGTAGACCTCGCCGCGGTGTTGGCAGCATTCACCGACGGCATAGATGGAACCCTCGTCCTCGCAACGTAATTGGTCGTCGACGACGATTCCGCGTTCGATCACCAGTCCGCCGGCGCGAGCGAAATCGACGCTGGGACGAATGCCCGCGGTGACCACCACCATGTCAGCGGCGAGCGAGGTGCCGTCGTTGAACCCCACGCCGGTGACGACGCCGTCCTCGGAGCGCAACACCGAGGTGGTTCGCTTGGAGGTGTGCACGCCGACGCCGAGTGACTCGATCTTGTTACGCAGTACGCGGCCGCCACGCTCGTCGAGCTGCTGATTCATCAGGTGACCGGGGGAGTGCACCACGTTCACTTCCAGGCCCTGCGTGCGCAAGCCGTATGCGGCTTCGAGTCCGAGCAGTCCGCCGCCGATGACGACGGCGCACACGTCGTCGCGCGACTGCGCCATCTGCAGCATGCCGTTGGTGTCGGCGATGGTGCGGAACCCGAACACGCCTCGCGCCAGCCTGCCGTCGGACTCGCGGAGACCGTCCATGTTGGGGAAGAACGTGTTGCTGCCGGTGGCGATGATCAGCACGTCGTAGTCGACGGACCGACCGCTCTCGCAGACGACGGTCTTGGAGAACCGGTCGAGCGAGATCGCGCGGTCTCCGGCGTGCAGCGTGACGCCGTTCTCGCTGTACCAGCTCATCGGGTTGAGGATCAGGTCCTCGTCGTCGACGGTGGCCTCGCCGGACAACACGTGCGAGAGCATGATTCGGTTGTAGTTGCCGTACGGCTCGTCGCCGATCATGGTGATCTCGAACGACGAACTGCCGCCGCGTTTGATGATCTCCTCGACCGCCCTGGCACCGGCCATCCCGTTACCGACCACCAGCAGCCGCTGCTTGCCCGCGGTCATCAGATCAACACCAGACCGAAATCGACGACGACCTCTCCGCTGGTTCCGGCAGGGGCGGCGACGACCAATTCGAGCACCGTGTCGGGATCCACGTCCTCGACCACCCGCAGCGGAATGTTCACGCCGCTCTTGGCACCCATCGGGAACATGCGCATCGGACTGCCGTCGCGCAGCAAGGTGACGACCACCAGCTCGTCGCTCGAATTTCCGCCGCGAAAGTACAGTGGCTGAGCCGTCGTACCCTCGGGGACAACGAAGCTGAGGCTGGGATCGATCAGCTCGGGCTTGTCCAGACCGTGTCCGGTGAACGAGAAGACGCCTTGCAGGAATCGCGGTGTGCTGGCCATACCCACAAGGTTGCGGGGTCGGGGTGACGTCACCGCTGCGGTGACGTTACGTCGGGATCAGAAAGACCTCACCGGCCCCCGGCTCTTCCTGTGCGGTCGGTCAGAGCCCGAAGTTGCCCGGACCGCGTCGCCTCAGGTACTTCTCGAACTCGGCCGCGATGGCGTCGCCGTCGATCTTGGCGATCGCATCGGACATGTCCACCTCGGCGTCGCCGCGTTCCTCGAGGCTGCGAACGTATTCGCTGATCTCCTCGTCTTCCTTCGTCATCTCGGTCACCGCCTCTTCCCATTCCTCGGCCTGGGTGGGCAGTTCGCCGAGCGGTACCTCGATGTCGAGCACGTCCTCGACCCGCTGCAGCAGCGCCACGGTGGCCTTGGGGTTGGGCGGCTGGGAGACGTAGTGCGGGACCGCAGCCCAGAAGGAGACCGCAGGCACCCCGGCCTTGACGCACTCGTCCTGCAGCACACCGGTGATCCCGGTCGGTCCCTCGTAGCGAGTCTGTTCCAGGTTGAACTGTTCGGCCGATTCGGTGCTGTAGGCGGTGCCGGTCACCGGAACGGGTCTGGTGTGGGGAGTGTCCGCCAGCAGTGCGCCCAGGATCACCACGGTCTCGACGCCGAGCTGTTCGACGAATTCGAGGAGGTCGTCGCAGAAACTGCGCCAGCGCATGTTCGGCTCGATGCCGCGTAGCAGCACCACATCGCGCGAGCTGCCGGGAGGCGAACACACCGACAGCCGAGTCGACGGCCACTCGATCTCGCGCGTGACACCGTCCACCTGCCGGACCGTCGGGCGGTTGACCTGGTAGTCGTAGTAGTCCTCCGAGTCCAGTTCGGCCAGCGGACTGGCGTCCCAGATCAGCTCCAGATGCTCGATCGCGCCGCTGGCTGCATCTCCCGCGTCGTTCCAGCCCTCGAAGGCAGCGACCAGGATCGGGGAGCGCAACTCGGGAATGACGTCGTCGAGATCGTCGAGGTCGTCGAGGTCTGTGGCATTGGCCACAGCATCGTGGACGGCCTCGATCAATGCAGCATCCAGAGGCACATCCGATCCGGCACCTGAAATGTCCGTATTTTCGTTTCCGTCGTCGATCGGGGACTGGCCATCGAGGTTTCGGGGACTCACCACGACAGCCTACGACCCGACGTAACTTCGGTGCCCACTACTCTGTAGTGATGCCCGCTCAACACAAGCCCAGTCTGCTCGATGCGATTTCACGTCGTGTTGTCATCGGCGACGGAGCGATGGGCACGATGCTCCAGGACGCCGACCTCACTCTCGACGACTTTCTCGGTCTGGAGGGATGCAACGAAATCCTGAATGCCACCAGGCCGGACGTGCTGCGTGAGATTCACCGCGAGTACTTCGCGGCCGGTGCGGACGCCGTCGAGACCAACACCTTCGGCTGCAATCTACCCAACCTGGCCGATTACGACATCGAGGACCGCATCCGCGAGTTGGCCGAGAAAGGCACCCGGCTCGCGCGTGAGACCGCCGACGAGATGGGCCCGGGCCGCGACGGGATGGGCCGCTTCGTGTTGGGTTCCATGGGCCCCGGTACCAAGCTCCCCACTCTCGGCCACGCCCCCTTCGCCCGACTGCGCGACGCGTACACCGAAGCCGCCCTCGGCATGATCGACGGCGGTGCCGACGCCATCCTGGTCGAGACCTGCCAGGACTTGCTACAGGTCAAGGCCGCGATCATCGGCAGCCAGCACGCGATGGACAAGCTGGGCGTCCGCATCCCGATCATCACCCACGTCACCGTCGAGACGACGGGCGCGATGCTCGTCGGCAGCGAGATCGGTGCCGCACTGACGGCACTCGAACCCCTCGGTATCGACATGATCGGGCTCAACTGTGCGACCGGCCCGGCCGAGATGAGCGAGCACCTGCGCCATCTGTCCAAGCATTCGCGTCTTCCGGTGTCGGTGATGCCCAATGCCGGCCTGCCCACCCTGGGCGCGAAAGGGGCCGAGTACCCACTGACCGCTCCCGAATTGGCCGAGGCCCTGAGCGGTTTCGTCAGCGAATACGGGTTGGCTCTGGTGGGAGGTTGCTGTGGCACCACGCCCGAGCACATCCGCCAGGTTGCCGACATGGTGCACGGGGCAACGAAACTCGAACGGCAGCCCGCGCCCGAGCCGGGCGTCTCCTCGCTGTACACCGCCGTTCCGTTCGAGCAGGATGCCAGCATCCTGATGATCGGTGAGCGCACCAACTCCAACGGGTCCAAGGCATTTCGCGACGCGATGCTCGCCGAGGACTACGAGAAGTGCCTCGACATCGCCAAGGACCAGACCCGCGACGGCGCGCACATGCTCGACCTCAACGTCGACTACGTCGGCCGCGACGGCGCCGCGGACATGGCCGCGTTGGCCAGCCGACTGGCGACGGCGTCGACCCTGCCGATCATGCTCGACTCCACCGAACCTGCCGTTCTCGAAGCAGGTTTGGAGCACCTCGGTGGTCGCAGCGCGGTCAACTCGGTCAACTACGAGGACGGCGACGGACCCGACTCGCGATTCCAGAAGATCATGCGTCTGGTCAAGGAGCACGGCGCCGCCGTCGTTGCGCTGACCATCGACGAAGAGGGACAGGCACGTACGGCCGAATGGAAGGTGCGCGTCGCAGACCGGTTGATCACCGACATCACCGAGAACTGGGGCCTGCGCCACGAGGACATCATCGTCGACACCCTCACTTTCCCGATCTCGACGGGCCAGGAAGAGGTGCGACGCGACGGCATCGAGACCATCGAGGCGATCCGGCAGCTCAAGGAGAAGTACCCGAAGGTGCACACCACCCTCGGGCTGTCGAACATCTCGTTCGGCCTCAATCCCGCTGCACGCCAGGTGCTGAACTCGGTGTTCCTGCACGAGTGCACACAGGCCGGCCTCGACACCGCCATCGTGCACGCGTCGAAGATCCTGCCGATGAACAAGATTCCCGACGAGCAGCGCGAGACGGCCCTCGATCTGGTGTACGACCGCCGCAGCGAGGGCTACGACCCGCTGCAGAAGCTCATGCAGCTCTTCGAGGGGGTCTCCGCAGCGTCGGCGCGGGAATCTCGCGCGGAAGAACTCGGCCGTTTGCCGCTGTTCGAGCGACTCGAACGACGCATCGTCGACGGCGAACGCAACGGCCTCGACGCCGATCTCGACGCCGCGATGGCCGAGAAGCCGCCGCTGGAAATCATCAACGAGACTTTGCTCTCGGGGATGAAGACCGTGGGCGAGCTGTTCGGCTCAGGTCAGATGCAGCTGCCGTTCGTGCTCGCCTCCGCCGAGGTGATGAAGGCTGCTGTGGCGTATCTCGAACCGCACATGGAAGCAACCGACGACGACGGCAAGGGTCGCATCGTGCTCGGTACCGTCAAGGGCGACGTGCACGATATCGGTAAGAACCTCGTCGACATCATTCTGAGCAACAACGGGTACGAGGTGGTCAATCTCGGTATCAAGCAACCGATTTCGACCATTCTGGAAGCCGCGATCGACAAGCGCGCCGACGTGATCGGCATGTCCGGGCTACTGGTCAAGTCCACCGTGGTCATGAAGGACAACCTCATCGAACTCAACTCGAAGGGTGTCGCCGAGCAATTCCCGGTTCTGCTGGGCGGAGCGGCCCTGACCCGGTCGTATGTCGAGAACGACTTGCAGGACGTCTACGAGGGCGACGTGCACTATGCGCGTGATGCATTCGAGGGCCTTCGCCTGATGGACACCATCATGACCACCAAGCGCGGTGGCGGACCGGCCCCGGACAGCCCCGAGGCACTCGCTGCGAAGGCCAAGACGGCCGAGCGCAAGGAACGCCACGAGCGGTCCAAGCGCATCGCCGAGAAGCGCAAGGCCGCCGAAGCGCCGGTGGTCGTGCCCGAACGATCCGATGTCGCTGCCGACATCGACATCCCGGTGCCGCCGTTCTGGGGCACGCGCATCGTCAAGGGCGTGTCACTGTCGGAGTACTCGGGGCTGCTCGACGAGCGGGCCCTGTTCCTGGGGCAATGGGGTCTGCGCGGTGCCCGCAAGGGCGAAGGTGCCACGTACGAGGACCTGGTGGAGTCGGAAGGCAAACCGCGCCTGCGGTATTGGCTCGATCGACTGAGCACCGACGGCATCCTCGCACACGCGGCATTGGTGTACGGGTACTTCCCGGCGGTCTCGGAGGGCGACGACGTCGTCGTGCTCACCGAACCCGAACCCGATGCGCCCGAACGCTTTCGGTTCACGTTCCCACGGCAGCACCGCGACCGCTTCCTCTGCATATCGGACTTCGTTCGGTCGCGTTCGGCGGCACGGGAATCGGGCAAGGTCGATGTTCTGCCGATGAACCTGGTGACGATGGGCCAGCCCATCGCGGACTTCGCCAACGAGCTGTTCGCCGCCGACTCGTACCGTGACTACCTCGAGGTCCACGGAATCGGCGTTCAGCTCACCGAAGCCCTGGCCGAGTACTGGCACCGCCGGGTACGCGAGGAACTGAAGCTCTCCGACGGCAATTCCGTCGCCTCGGAGGATCCCACCGAGGCCGAGGGCTTCTTCAAACTCGAATATCGCGGTGCGCGTTACTCGTTCGGCTACGGCGCATGCCCCGATCTCGAGGACCGCATCAAGCTCGCCGCACTTCTCGAACCCGAGCGAATCGGCGTGAAGCTCTCCGAGGAACTGCAGCTACACCCCGAACAGTCGACCGATGCGTTCGTACTTCATCACCCGGAGGCCAAGTACTTCAATGTCTAGAACCCACCTGCAGGGTGTCCTGTGGGACATGGACGGCACACTGCTCGACTCGGAGAAGATCTGGGACGTCGCCATCGGTGAGTACTCCCGCTCACTGGGAACGGAACTCAGCGCGGAGGTGCGTGAAAGCACCCTCGGCAACTCGATGTGGGATGCACTGCGCAAGGTCTTGGCGAATGCCGGGGTCGAGGTCACCGACGAGCGCCTGATCGAGGGCCGTGAGTGGCTGACCACACGAGTCGGAGACCTGTTCGCCGAGGGGATTCCGTGGCGCCCCGGTGCCAAGGACGCTCTTGCGCTCGTGCGCGAGATGGGTCTGTCGACCGGGTTGGTCACCAACACCGAGCGGGGTCTGGTCGAGCGGGCTCTGGACACCCTGGGGCGCGAGTACTTCGACATCACGGTCACCGGCGACGAGGTCGAGGCAGGCAAACCGCATCCGGCCCCGTACCTGCGCGGTGCAGCGTTGCTCGGACTCGACGCAGCTTCGTGCCTTGCGGTCGAGGATTCGCCCACCGGTTCGCTGTCGGCGCACACCGCCGGTTGTCCGGTGCTGGTGGTTCCGTCCGAAATCGCGGTGCGGGCCGCACCGGGGTACACCATCCGCGATGGTCTCGTCGGATTGACCGCCGACGAGGTGCGACGAGCCTGGGCATCCTGATCTCGACCGATTCGTACCCCTGAGCGACGACGTGAAAGAATATCCATCCGTGAAGACTTTCGATTCGCTGTTCGCCGAGCTCACCGACCGCTCGAAGACCCGCCCCGAGGGTTCGGGCACCGTAGCAGCGTTGGACGCGGGAGTTCATTTCCAGGGCAAGAAGGTCCTCGAAGAAGCCGGTGAAGTGTGGATCGCCGCCGAGCACGAGAGCGACGAGGCACTCGCCGAGGAGATCTCGCAGCTGCTCTACTGGGTCCAGGTGATGATGGTGGGTAGAGGCCTCGAACTCGAGGACGTCTACAAACATCTGTGAGTTCGATCCGCATGTCGCTCACGAACTCGTCGAACAAGGAAAACTGCATGCTGCGCGTAGCCGTACCCAACAAGGGCGCTCTCTCCGAGTCCGCCGCCGAAATTCTCAGTGAAGCCGGCTACCGACGCCGAAGCGATTCCAAAGACCTGACGGTTCTCGATCCGGCGAACGGCGTCGAATTCTTCTTTCTGCGCCCCAAGGACATCGCGATCTACGTCGGATCCGGGCAGCTGGATCTGGGCATCACCGGACGCGACCTGGCTCTCGATTCCGGTGCTGCTGTCGAAGAGCGGCTGGCACTCGGATTCGGCCGATCGACCTTCCGCTATGCCGCACCCGCGGGCAAGGAGTGGGCACCCGAGGATCTGGGTGGATTGCGCATCGCGACGTCCTATCCCAACCTGGTGCGCAAGGATCTGGCCGCCAGAGGACTCGAAGCAACGGTCATCCGCCTCGACGGTGCGGTGGAGATCTCCATCCAGCTCGGGGTCGCCGACGCGATCGCCGACGTCGTGGAGTCGGGTCGCTCGCTGCGTCAGAACAACCTCGTGGCATTCGGCGAATCTCTCTGCGATTCCGAGGGCGTCTTGATCGAACGAGCAGGCACACCGGGCACCGACTCCGCACGCAAGCAACTCATCGCCCGCGTACAGGGCGTCGTCTTCGCACAGCAGTACCTGATGCTCGATTACGACTGCCCCAAGTCGATCCTCGACGAGGCCGTCAAGATCACTCCTGGAATCGAATCGCCCACCCTGGCGCCGATGGTCGACGACAACTGGGTTGCCGTGCGCGCCATGGTCTCTCGTAAGGTCCACAACAACGTCATGGACCAGCTCGCCGATCTCGGTGCCAAGGCGATCCTCGCCTCCGACATCAGGTCCTGCCGCGCGTTCTGAATCCGAATTCACGTCGTCACAGCGCTGACGTCTCGATCGGACGAGACGTCAGCTGCGACGTCTAACCAACACCGTCTGAGCGATGCGACCGACAGGTCCTCGTTCGTCGCTGAGGGTGCCCGCGCACATTGCGATTCCGTCCGGCCCGGTGGAGGTCTCGGCGGACACCCCGATCCAATCTCCCTGCGGCACGCGGAACACGTGCACGGTCAGATCGGTGTTCAGGAACGTCCATTCGTCGATCGGGAGCTTGGCTCCGATTCCGTTGGCGATGTCGGCAATAGAGAACAGTCTCTCCAACGGAGTCATCGATTCACCCTGCACCAGAACGGGTCTGGGCCTCGCCCACACCTGGCCCGGCCCCGGCTCGCCGAGTCCGGTGAGAGTCCTGAACTCGACGGCGTCGAGATAACCCGACGACCAGGTGCCACCGAAGGTGTAGTCGACTCCGTCGCTCACCGGTCGCATCACCGGATCCCCGGAGTGTGCAACGTCGTCGGTCGGCGTGGTGCGCAATCGCCATGCGCTGCCGCGGGCCACCGCCCGCGCAGTTCCCGACGTGCCGTCCGCCCAGAGTTCCGCGACGACGAGCTCGATATTGGCACCGGGACGCTCCGTCCATGACCGGATCTCGATGTCCCCGACCGGAACCGGTCCGAGGATGTCGACGGCCACGCGACTGATACGGGTGTCCTCCCTGGCGTCGACTCGCTCGAGCGCCCGGACCAACAGGGCCGACGGCGGAGCGCCGTGTTGCATCGTCGGTGCCCACAGACTGACGGTGTGCTCGGTAGCGGTGACCCGCTCGTGGCCTTCGCTGCCGACACCGGCGGGAACGAAGAAGGCGTTCGGCAGTGCCTTCGCGGTGAGGGTCACAGCTCGGCCCCCGCCGGATCGGCAGCGGCCGTGGGCCAACCCGGATACGCCGGGGGAGTACCACCGAATTCCGGACACAGCGCCTGGTGGTCGCACCACTTGCACAACGCGCCCCGTTTGGCGCGGAAATCGCCGGTCTCGCCCGCAGCCAGAATCGCTTTCCAGATGGCCGAGAGCATGCGCTCGAACCTCCGCAACTCGCCCTCGTCCGGGGTGTAGGTCAGCTCCTGCTTGTCGGAGAGGTACATCAACTTCAGTTGTGCCGGAACGACTCCGCGCATCCGCATGATCATCAGCGCGTAGAACTTCATCTGGAACAGCGCCTTGGACTCGGTGAACTCTCGCGGTGCCCGGCCGGTCTTGTAATCGACGACGCGGATCATCCCGTTCGGTGCCACGTCGATCCGATCGATGAATCCGCGCAGCGGCGTACCGTCGTCCAGCACTACCTCCACGCGCTGTTCGCAGGACTCGGGCTCGAACCGAGTGGGGTCTTCGAGCTCGTAGTACCCGGCGACCAGCGCGCGAGCCCGGTCGAGAAACGCCGGTCTTTCGTCCGCCGGAACCAGACTCTCGATGTCGGGTGACCGAGCGACCACTCGCTCCCACGCCGGATCGACGAGTTCTCGCGCAGTGGCCGGAACACGATCCTGTGCGGGCAACGCGTACAGGGCCTCCAATGCGGCATGCACCACAGTTCCCTTCACCTGAGCTTCGGTGGAGACCTCGGGAATCCGGTCGACGGCACGCAGGCGATAGAGGAGTGGGCACTGCTTGAAATCACCTGCGCGCGAAGGCGACAACGCCGGTGTACTGCGGGAGCCGGACGTCGCCGGCGACGTCTGCTCGCTGTCGCCGAGATCGAGTAGAGGCAAGTCGACGGGCGTCGACGCGGAAATACTCACGACTGCGACCCTATGCCGTTGGTCCGACATCTTCGGTCAAGGCCGTAGTCTGGCACGTCGAGTCGTCCCAGGTGCCGGACCGCAACAGGTCGGGCACCGAACAGAGCAACGAAAGCAGGTTCCGCTGTGCCGTCCGGTGATGCTGTGTCCTTCGGTGATTCCGCGTCCGCGTCGACCGACGGGCCCGAGGTCGACGCGATCGTCGATGCCCCGGTCATCGGTGCGGACGAAGTGGTCACCGCAACTGTCGACGAAATCGAACTCGACGAAGCTCTCGCGACCGATGACGACGTGCCGGTCGAGTCGGTACCGCCCGGACCCGCACGCAGCGGACCGTTCCGCGTCGGAGATCGAGTCCAGCTCACCGACGGTAAGGGCCGCCACTACACGGTGGTGCTCGAGGCGGGCAAGGAGTTCCACACCCACCGGGGCGGAATCACCCACGACAAACTGCTCGGCGCCGACGAGGGCAGCGTCGTCACGTCCGTCAACGGCACCCCTTACCTCGCACTGCGGCCGCTGCTGACCGACTACGTGCTGTCGATGCCGCGTGGCGCGCAGGTCATCTACCCCAAGGACGCAGCCCAGATCGTGCACGAGGGCGACATGTTCCCCGGCGCGCGAGTGCTCGAGGCCGGTGCCGGATCGGGCGCGCTGACGTGCTCGCTGCTGCGTGCCGTCGGTACCGCAGGAACGGTCATCTCCTACGAGATCCGCCAGGACCATGCCGACTACGCGATCAAGAACGTCGAGACGTTCTTCGGCGAGCGGCCGTCCAACTGGCACCTGACGGTGGCCGACGTGGATCAGTTCGGTGTCGATCGTCCCGGCGAGCAGGTCGACCGCGTCGTCCTCGACATGCTCGCGCCCTGGGACGCACTGCCTGCCGTATCGAAGGCTCTCGTCCCCGGCGGCGTGCTGCTGGTCTACGTCGCTACGGTGACGCAGTTGTCCAAGGTCGTCGAAGCCCTTCGCGCGCAGGAGTGCTGGACCGAACCCCGCTCGTGGGAGTCGATGGTGCGCGGGTGGCACGTCGTCGGATTGGCGGTTCGTCCCGAGCATCGGATGCAGGGCCACACGGCATTCCTCGTCAGTGTCCGACGCCTCGCCGAGGGCACCGTCACGCCGAAGCCTCAGCGTCGGTCCGGCAAGGGCTGACTATCCCAGCGGCGTCGCCGAGGATTCCCGGCCTCTAGGCGCAGGGTGCCTGCCCCATGGCGAGAATCTGGCAGGTACTGGCATCGGAGAGCTTCCAGTCGCCGTCGATCAGCACCCAGGTCTGCGGGGACGGTGCTGCCGTTCCCCGCGGAGTGGCGATCGCGACGTCGGCGGTGGACGTCTGGCCCTCGACCGTCGGTTCGGCAACCTCGAATGTGATGGCGCCGTAATTCGCCAGAGCCGCGGTCATCGTTTCGAGGTTGGTCAGGCGTGCCTGCCCGTTCTCGACCGAAGCCGCTTTCGTCGCCGCGTCGACATCCGGTGCCACCAGTTGCAGCAGAGATGCTTCGAGTTCAGCCGCGGTAGGTGCTGCGACGGTGGGTGCATCGGTTGCGGGATCGCTGATTTCGGCGGCCGCCGTCGAATTGTGATCGGTGTGATCGGAATCGTCGGCCGAACTGCAGCCGGCCACCGAAATCATCGCTGCCGCGAGCGCGACACCTGCCGAGAAAATGCGCATCTTCACTGGTGAAGCCCCTGATTCCATGGTCGGTCCGCTGCTTGGTCAGGTGAGGCTAACATGAACTCGACCGACGCTCGGGTGCGGTCGAGACACACTGCTTCTCCGTCCCGATCGTGGTGTCGGTCCGCACATTCGGGCCGGTGCCGGTAGCGTTGGTAGATCGTCACTGGGAGGAGTCGCTCATGAGCTCAACAGACAATCCGGATGTGGCCGCGGCCAGAGCCGAACTGGACGCCGTGCGAGCCGAAGCTGCTTCACTGCGCCGTCAGCTGGGGGAGTCCCCCGAACAGGTACGCGAACTCGAAGGACGCGTCGATTCTCTGTCGCTGCGCAACGCGAAGTTGATGGACACCCTGAAAGAGGCCAGGCAACAGCTCATCGCACTTCGCGAGGAAGTGGACCGCCTCGGCCAACCGCCGAGCGGCTACGGCGTTCTGCTGAGCGTCTTCGACGACGGCACGGTGGACGTGTTCACCTCCGGACGCAAGATGAGGCTGACGTGTTCACCCAACATCGAGGCGGACTCACTGGCACCGGGGCAGACGGTGCGCCTGAACGAAGCGCTGACCATCGTCGAGGCCTGCACCTTCGACCAGGTCGGCGAAATCAGCACTCTGCGTGAGATTCTGGGCGACGGATCCCGAGCACTCGTCGTCGGTCACGCCGACGAGGAACGAGTGGTGTGGCTGGCCAAGCCGTTGATCGACATGGTCAACGACGAAGGCCCCATCGACCCGGACGAACCGTCCCGCAAACTCCGTCCCGGCGACTCCCTGCTCGTCGACACCAAGGCCGGCTACGCCTTCGAGCGTGTCCCCAAGGCCGAGGTCGAGGACCTGGTCCTCGAAGAGGTGCCCGACGTCGGATACGAGGACATCGGTGGCCTCGGTCGGCAGATCGAGCAGATTCGCGACGCCGTCGAACTCCCGTTCCTGCACAAGGATCTGTTTCGCGAGTACTCCTTGCGTCCGCCCAAGGGTGTGCTGCTCTACGGCCCTCCCGGCTGCGGAAAGACGTTGATCGCCAAGGCGGTTGCCAACTCGTTGGCCAAGAAGATCGCCGAGGCCCGCGGCCAGGACGCCAAGGAAGCGAAGTCGTTCTTCCTCAACATCAAGGGCCCCGAGCTGCTCAACAAGTTCGTCGGCGAGACCGAGCGTCACATCCGCATGATCTTCCAGCGTGCACGGGAGAAGGCGTCCGAGGGCACCCCGGTCATCGTGTTCTTCGACGAGATGGACTCGATCTTCCGCACCCGTGGTTCGGGCGTCTCGTCCGACGTCGAGACGACGGTGGTCCCGCAGCTGCTCGCCGAGATCGACGGCGTGGAGGGCTTGGAGAACGTCATCGTGATCGGTGCCTCCAACCGTGAGGACATGATCGACCCCGCGATCCTGCGGCCCGGTCGCCTGGACGTGAAGATCAAGATCGAGCGGCCCGACGCCGAATCGGCACAGGACATCTTCTCCAAGTACCTCACCGACTCGCTGCCGGTCAACGCCGACGATGTCGCAGAGTTCGGCGGAGACCGCGCTGCCTGCATCCGAGGGATGATCGACCGCGTCGTCGAGCGTATGTACGCCGAGAGCGACGACAACCGCTTCCTCGAGGTGACGTATGCCAACGGAGACAAGGAAGTTCTGTACTTCAAGGACTTCAATTCCGGTGCCATGATCCAGAACATCGTCGACCGCGCCAAGAAGTACGCCATCAAGTCGGTACTCGAGACCGGCAACGGCGGGCTGCGCATTCAACACCTCTTCGACTCCATCGTCGACGAATTCGCCGAGAACGAGGACCTACCGAACACCACGAATCCGGACGACTGGGCTCGAATCTCCGGCAAGAAGGGCGAGCGGATCGTCTACATCCGCACGCTGGTCACCGGCAAGAACGCCAGCGCGAGCCGGGCGATCGACACCGAGGCCAACACCGGCCAGTACCTGTAGCTTCGTCGAACATCACTTTCGGGGCGCGTCCGCACAGGGCGCGCCCCGAAAGCGCTCTGCGGCCGACGTCTAGGCTCGACATATGCAGCGCATCATCGGTATCGAGGTCGAGTACGGCATATCTTCGCCCACCGAACCCACCGCCAACCCGATCCTGACATCGACCCAGGCAGTGCTCGCCTACGCGGCAGCCGCCGGGGTACCCCGGGCCAAGCGCACACGCTGGGACTACGAGGTCGAGTCGCCGCTGCGTGATGCCCGCGGATTCGACCTCGGACGCTTCAGCGGTCCGGCACCGGTGATCGACGCCGACGAGATCGGCGCGGCCAACATGATTCTCACCAACGGGGCTCGTCTGTACGTCGACCACGCGCACCCGGAGTACTCCGCCCCGGAGGTCCGCGATCCGTTGGACGCAGTGATCTGGGACAAGGCCGGCGAGCGCGTCATGGAGGCCGCCGCTCGCCACGCCTCCAGTGTGCCAGGTGCCCCGCGACTGCAGCTCTACAAGAACAACGTCGACGGTAAGGGCGCGTCGTACGGCACCCACGAGAACTACCTGATGTCGCGCGAGACGCCGTTTTCGGCGGTCATCGCCGGTCTGTCGCCGTTCTTCGCCTCCAGGCAGGTCATCACCGGATCGGGACGCGTCGGAATCGGCCAGTCCGGTGACGAAGCGGGCTTCCAGCTCTCGCAGCGGGCGGACTACATCGAAGTGGAGGTGGGCCTCGAGACCACCCTCAAGCGCGGCATCATCAACACGCGCGACGAACCACACGCGGACGCGGACAAGTACCGCCGCCTGCATTGCATCATCGGCGACGCCAATCTCGCCGAGATGTCGACCTACCTCAAGGTCGGCACCACCGCGCTCGTGCTCGACCTCATCGAAGCAGGGGTCGATCTGTCCGATCTGCAGCTGGCCAGGCCGGTGACCGCAGTCCATCAGATCAGCCACGATCCGACGCTGCGCAAGGCCGTCGCGCTCGCCGACGGCCGCGAGCTGACCGGGCTTGCGCTGCAGCGGATCTACCACCAGCGTGCTGCGAAGTTCGTGGCCGCCGAGGGCAGCGACGACGCGCGCGCTCTGGATGTGCTCGACAAGTGGGCGATGGTCCTCGACCTTCTCGAACGCGATCCGATGGAGTGCGCCCATCTGTTGGACTGGCCCGCGAAATTGCGCCTGCTCGAAGGGTTCCGCCAGCGGGAGGGGCTCGGGTGGTCGGCTCCTCGGCTGCATCTGGTGGACCTGCAGTATTCCGATGTTCGCCTGGACAAAGGCCTGTACAACCGGCTGGTTGCTCGTGGGTCGATGGATCGACTGGTCACCGAGCAGCAGGTGCTCGATGCCGTCGGCACGCCGCCGGATGATACGAGGGCGTACTTCCGCGGTGAGTGCCTGCGCAAGTTCGGTGCCGACATCGCCGCCGCGAGCTGGGACTCGGTCATCTTCGATCTCGGCGGCGACTCCCTTGTCCGCATCCCGACCCTCGAGCCGCTTCGAGGCACGAAATCGCACGTCGGTGCGCTGCTCGAGTCGGTCGACAGTGCCGCCGAACTCGTCGATCAGCTCACCAACTGACGCGCCCGAGGACCGGTACCGACTATTCGCGGTGTCTTGCCGACCGACGGAGTCGGTCTGTCGGTAGGGTAAAGGTCCGTGCACTTTCGGCGGAACGTTCGGTTGCACTTGCACATCCACGACGGTGCACCTCGGATCGACCGGTGAGAGTGCAGTAGATCTGTTTTCTCGATACACGGAGGAGGTCGGCGACTATGGCACAGGAGCAGACACGGCGCTCTGGCGGCGGCGACGACGATGAGGTTCCAGGCGACACCGGAGCCGGTGGTCAGGAACGACGCGAGAAGCTGGCCGAGGAGACCGACGACCTTCTCGACGAGATCGACGACGTGCTCGAGGAAAACGCCGAGGACTTCGTGCGCGCCTACGTTCAGAAGGGCGGCCAGTGACGGTGGATCGTTCGGACCCACGGTCGGCCGGCGACGGAACGGCGATTCCGTTCGGGTCGAGCAGCTCGTCGTTCTCCGATTATCTTCGTCAGCACGCCCCTCATCTGTTGCCCGAGAGCGGTATCGCAGCGGACCTGGCGTCCCACACCGCGAACGGCGGGTCGGACAAGTCCGGTATTGCCCCGCACGGGACGACGATCGTCGCGCTGACCTACGCGGGCGGCGTTCTGATCGCGGGTGACCGGCGAGCCACGCAGGGCAATCTGATCGCCAATCGCGACATGCAGAAGGTCTACGTCACCGACGATTACTCCGCAGCGGGTATCGCCGGAACTGCCGGCATAGCGATCGAACTGGTGCGGCTCTTCGCCGTCGAACTCGAGCACTACGAGAAGATCGAGGGCGTGCCGCTCACGTTCAACGGCAAGGCCAACAAGCTGTCGTCGATGGTCCGAAGCAATCTCGGTGCCGCGATGCAAGGGCTCGCCGCGGTCCCGCTGTTGGTCGGATTCGACATCGACATCTCGGATCCGGATCGTGCCGGAAGAATTGTGTCCTACGACGTGGTCGGCGGGCGATACGAGGAGCGTTCGGGCTACCACGCGGTGGGATCGGGATCGCTGTTCGCCAAGTCCGCGCTCAAGAAGCTCTATCGCCCCGGAATGACCGAGGAGGAGGCGATTCGCGCAGCGGTGGAATCGCTGTACGACGCCGCCGACGACGACTCGGCCACCGGTGGTCCTGACGTCACCCGCGGGATCTACCCGACGGCTGTCGCCATCACCAGCGTCGGTGCGGACGATGTTGCGCACGACAGGATTTCGGCCGCGGCTCGGTCCGTCCTCGCGGAGCGGACCGAGAGCGCCGCACATTCCGGCGGTGCCGAGCATCACACCCGGGCCGGTCAGCAAGTGAGCGAAGGGGGTAGCGCACCATGACGATGCCGTACTACGCATCTGCCGAACAGATCATGCGCGATCGTTCGGAGTTGGCGCGCAAGGGAATCGGCCGCGGCCGCAGCGTCATCGTGCTGACGTACGCGGACGGGGTGCTCTTCGTGGCCGAGAACCGTTCGACCGCGTTGCACAAGGTGAGCGAACTGTACGACCGGATCGGTTTCGCGGCCGTGGGCAAGTACAACGAGTTCGAGAACCTGCGCAAGGCCGGAATTCAGCACGCCGACATCAAGGGATACACCTACGATCGGCGTGACGTGACCGGCCGTTCGCTCGCCAAGACGTACGCCCAAGCACTCGGCACGATCTTCACCGAGCAGCTCAAGCCGTACGAGGTCGAGATCTGTGTCGCGGAGGTCTCGCATCAGGACGAGCCGATCGCGACCCAGCTCTACCGCATCACCTACGACGGATCCATCGTCGACGAGCAGGATTTCGTCGTCATGGGCGGAACGACCGAGCCGATCGTGGCTGCGCTCAAGGACACGTACCGGTCCGGACTCGACCTGGCCGACGCGGTCCGTGTCGCCGTCGACGCACTCACGGCAGGTCCGGCGACGCCGCCTGCGGCGGGCGGTGAGCCGGAGAAGAAGGTTCTCGAAGTATCGGCGCTCGAGGTTGCGGTGCTGGACCAGGGTCGGCCGAGGCGAGCGTTCCGACGCATAGCCGGAGCTGCGCTCGAGGACATGTTGCCGACGCCGTCTGCGGCGGCCGAGGCAGTGACCGATACCGAAGCGGCACCGCCCTCCTGATCGGTGGCCCCGATTTTCCCACGGTCTCGCGCTCTATCGCTTCCGATAGAGCGCGAGACCGTTCTCGTCACTGGTGAACTCGAACCACGTTCCGTCGCCCACCACTTCGCCGTCGGCCGCCAGCGCAACCGGGGCGCCCTCCACCTCGACGGTCAGTTTCTTCACCGCTCGACGGACGTAGGCGGGTGACGAGCCGAGGGTGCCGGTCAACGTTGCCCACAGCAGTCTGGTTCTCGATGCCTTCGGCTCCGACGGTAGAAACCTGACATCGAGGGTTCCGGTGTGAATGCTGCTGCGAGACATAGGAACTTGATCTGCCGGTACGTAGTTGCCGTTGCCCACGAACAGCATCCAGACCGAATGCCTGGTGCCGTCGAGCCCGATGTTCAGTGGTTCCGCAGCCGCCAGCACCCTCGTCATCGCAATGGCGGCGGCCGGCCATTTGCCGATTCGGCGCTGCAACTTCTGACGCAGCCGCACCGAGTCGGGGTAGCCACCGAAGGTAGCGGTGTTGACGAACGACACGCTGCGGCCGTCGACGGACACCTCGGCGATGTCGACCAGTTCCGCGGTGCCCGCTTCCACAGCGGCAGCGGTGTCCTCCACGACGGTCAGCCCGGTGTCGCGAGCGAAGTGGTTGAGGGTGCCGCCCGGAAATGCTGCGAGCGGCAACCCGTTGCGTACCGCCGACGCGGCGACGCTGACCACTGTTCCGTCGCCGCCGCAGACACCGAGCGCACGCGGGGAGGTGCTCCGAATTCGCTGCTCGAGTTGCTCGTTGAAGTCCCGGTCGGGATCGGGGACGAACAGATCTGCGTCGGGAAGTGCTCGACGGATCGAGTCGGGCACGGCTTCCGAGTCGTCGCCCGAACCCGGATTGACGAGCACCAGCAGCCCCCGGCCGCCCGGCAGCGGCTCGACGTCGACCGGCGAGCCCAGATCGGCGGGCTTGCCCGACCGTACGGCCCACCAGCGACGGGTGGACAACGCGATGGCCGAGCCGAGAGCGGCACCGGCGATGACGTCTGTCGGCCAGTGCACCCCGACGTGGACCCGCGAGTAACACACCGCAGCCGCAACGGGCGCCAGCAGCACACCCGCTACCGGGGATTCGATTGCCACCGCCGTGACGAACGCAGCCGCCGACGCCGAATGACCGGAGGGGAACGACGACGACACCGGTGGAGCCAGCACCTGACGCAGGACGGGAACCGACTCGGAATCCGGACGAGTTCGCGGAAACAACGGTTTGAGCAGGCCGTTCGCGACCGAGCTCGCACCTGCCAGAGCGACGAGACCCCGAACGCCCCCGCGTCGAGCCGGGCCACCTGCAGCCACGAGAAGCGCAGCCGCACCGAGCCACAGACGACCGTGATCGGCGGCGTTGCTCAGCGCGCGCAGGCCGCCGTCCGCCCGGCTCTGCCGCAGAGCGGCACTTCGTGCCACCAGGGACAGATCCCACGCGTGAACGGCCGTCGAGATCGAGGTGCGCGTGGAAGTCATGACGCCCAGCCTAAGCACGTGCGACGACATCCTCACCGACGGACGACATCGGGGCGCTCCGACACATCGTTTCGAGGGTTGCGTTGTAGTGTCGAAGTGTGCAGCGACGAATTATGGGCATCGAGACAGAGTTCGGTGTCACATGTACTTTCCACGGACATCGACGCCTGAGTCCGGACGAAGTGGCTCGCTATCTGTTCCGCCGAGTCGTCTCGTGGGGTCGCAGCTCGAATGTGTTCCTTCGCAACGGTGCCCGCCTGTACCTCGATGTGGGCTCGCACCCCGAGTACGCCACCGCCGAGTGCGACAGTCTGCTGCAGTTGGTCACCCACGACCGCGCCGGCGAACGGGTACTGGAAGACCTGCTGATCGATGCCGAGCAGCGCCTGGCAGAGGAGGGCATCGGCGGCGATATCTACCTGTTCAAGAACAACACCGACTCGGCCGGCAACTCGTACGGCTGCCACGAGAACTTCCTGGTCCAGCGAGCGGGGGAGTTCTCCCGAATCTCGGACGTTCTGCTGCCGTTCCTGGTCACGCGTCAATTGATCTGCGGCGCAGGCAAGGTACTGCAGACGCCGAAGGCTGCGACGTTCTGCCTGTCGCAGCGCGCCGAGCACATCTGGGAGGGCGTCTCCTCGGCCACCACTCGTTCGCGGCCGATCATCAACACTCGCGACGAGCCGCACGCCGACGCCGAGAAGTACCGCCGGCTGCACGTCATCGTGGGCGACTCCAACATGGCCGAGACCTCGACGATGCTCAAGGTCGGAACGGCGGCCCTCGTTCTCGAGATGATCGAAGCGGGAGTGTCCTTCCGAGACTTCGCACTGGACAATCCGATTCGCGCCATTCGGGAGGTCAGCCACGATCTCACCGGACGCCGTCCCGTTCGACTCGCCGGCGGACGACAGGCCAGCGCCCTCGACATTCAGCGTGAGTACTACGCGCGAGCCGTCGAGCATCTCAAGACACGCGAGCCGAACACTCAGGTGGAGCAGGTCGTCGATCTGTGGGGACGCACGCTCGACGCCATCGAGACACAGGATTTCGCGAAGGTCGACACCGAGATCGACTGGGTCATCAAGCGCAAGCTGTTCCAGCGTTACCAGGACCGGTACTCGATGGAGTTGTCCGATCCCAAAATCGCACAGTTGGACCTGGCGTACCACGACATCAAGCGTGGCCGGGGGGTCTTCGACCTGTTGCAGCGCAAGGGTCTTGCGAAGAGAGTCACCGAGGACGAACAGATCGACGAGGCCGTCGATCTACCGCCTCAGACCACCCGAGCCAAGCTGCGCGGAGAATTCATCACGGCCGCCCAGGAGGCAGGTCGCGACTTCACGGTCGACTGGGTGCACCTCAAGCTCAACGATCAGGCTCAGCGAACCGTGCTCTGCAAGGACCCGTTCCGCTCGGTCGACGAGCGGGTCGAGCGGTTGATCGCGTCGATGTAGCCAGGTGGACCTCCGGTAGCTCGGGTCGCTACCGCTCGGTCCTCCGATGAGCAACTAGGCTCGACTGTCGTGGCCACCACCAAAGTCGAACGCCTGATGAACCTGGTCATCTGTCTGTTGTCGACACGTCAGTTCCTGACCGCGGAGTGGATCCGCGAGAGCGTTGCCGGGTACGACGACTCCACCAGCCACGAGGCGTTCAGCCGGATGTTCGAGCGGGACAAGAACGAACTGCGTGACCTCGGAGTCCCGTTGGAGACCGGCACTGCCACCAGGTTCGGGGGCGTCGAGGGCTATCGCATCAACCGCGACGCGTACGAACTGCCCGACATCGACCTCACCAGCGCGGAATCGGCCGCCGTCGCGGTCGCCGTCAAACTGTGGGAATCACCGGAGCTCACCTCCGCGGCGCAGAGCGCGCTGCTCAAACTTCGAGCGGCGGGAATCCAGGTCGACCAGAGCGAGTCCGCTGCGGCGGTGACCGCGGTTCCCGCACGCACCCGGGGCTCGGAACCTGCGCTGGGTGCCTTGCTGGCCGCGATCGACGACGGTAGATCTGTACGTTTCCAACACCGACCCTCGCTGACCGAGCCGTTCACCACCAGAACCGTCCAGCCGTGGGGTGTCGTGACGTTTCGCGGCCGCTGGTATCTGGTGGGACACGACGTGGATCGCAACGACACCCGCACGTTCCGCCTCTCCCGAATCGGCGACGACGTCAAACCGTTCGGCACCGCGCAGAGCGTGCGCAAGCCCGACGGCATCGACCTGCAGGACATCGTCCGCCGAGTGGCGGGCACGTCCTCGGTGGCGGGCACGGCCCGGGTATGGCTGCACGACGGCAAGGCGCTGGAACTACGCAGGATGGGAACGGTGGTGGGTGTGCAGAGTCTCGGTGCCCGCAGCGGCACCGTCGTGGAGGTTACCGTGCGGTCCTGGGACTGGATCTCGCGGTTGATAGCAGGTCACGGCGCGGATGCGGTGGTACTCGAACCCGCCGAACTGCGCGCCGATGTGATCTCGACACTGCGGACGGCGGCCGATGTGGAGAACGAGCGATGAGCGCGCGACTGTCGGTTCGGCTGGCCAGGTTGCTCAACATGGTGCCGTTCTTCATGGCCAATCCCGGGTTGAGCGCCGAGGAGGCCGCCCAGGAGCTGGGGGTGTCGACGGCGACGCTGATGGCCGATCTCAATCAGCTCTGGATGTGCGGTCTGCCCGGCTACGGCCCGGGTGATCTCATCGATCTGTCGTTCTCCGAGGAGAGCATCGACGTGACGTTCTCGGCCGGCATCGATCGACCGCTGCGCCTGACGTCGACCGAGGCGACGGCCCTGTTGGTTGCGCTTCGATCTCTGACGTCGATGCCAGGGATGGTCGACCCGTCCGCTGCTCAGCGCGCCATCGCGAAGATCGAGACCGCGGCAGGATCGGCGGCGGCCAACGTGCCACTCTCGTCCGATCACGACGGCACGGATACGGAGGAGGGGCCGGTCCCTGCCACCGTCCGATCCGCATTGCGGCACCGGCACGCTCTGGAACTGACCTATTACTCCGCGTCGCGGGACGTCCTGACCGAGCGGACCGTGGACCCGATCAGGACGGTGGTCGTCGACGACAACAGCTATGTCCAGGCGTGGTGCCGAAGCGCCGAGGGTGTTCGGCTGTTCCGGTTCGACCGCATCGACTCGGCCACCGAACTCGACGAACCGGCCGCGCCGCCGGAATCGGTGCAGGACGAGGACGCCTTCGAGATCTTCAACGACGATCCCTCGCTGTCGCAGGCGCGGCTGAAGGTCTCACCTGCATTCACCTGGATCCTGGACTACTACCCGATGACACAGGTCGCGGCGAATGCGGACGGGTCGATCGTGGTCACGATGCGATTCGCCACGCTGCAGTGGATGACACGGTTGACGTTGGGCTTCGGCGGCGGAGTCACGGTACTGGCACCTGAATCCTTGGTGAACTCCGTCCGCGACCGAGCACGTTCGGCCCTGGACGCGTACGCAGAGTTCGACGCGACCAGCGCGGACGGTCCCGTCGCCACATGAACACCGGGCAAACCCGGACCCGCCGCTGCCGAAGTCGGCACCCGTGGTCGGGTACGCTCGATTCATCTGATCTGTAGGAGGTTCACATGGGATTCACCAGTCCCTGGCACTGGGCCATCGTTGCGGTGGTCGTCATCATTCTGTTCGGTTCCAAGAAGCTGCCCGAGGCTGCTCGCGGACTCGGCCGGTCGTTGCGCATCTTCAAGAGCGAGGTGAAGGAGATGCAGAACGACGGCAAGTCCGACACCGACACCGCTCCCGCTCAGCAGCCCGTCGCTCCCGCTCAGCTGCCCTCGCCCGCCCCGGTCGCGCAGCCGAACACCGAGACCCAGCACGACGCGAAGTCTGCCTGAGCGCACGGCCGCTCAGCACACCTTCGGTGCCAGTTCGGCACCGAAGGTTCACTGCTGTCGGTGACGGCTTCTCGCTGTCGTCCGACCGACGAAGGCTGACCGTAGAACACCATGCGCATTCCGTTCGATCCGCGGCGAAGCAAGCGCCGAATCAATCCCGACGGCACCATGTCGTTGGTCGATCATCTGTACGAGCTGCGAACCCGGCTCCTGTGGTCGCTGGTAGCAGTCGCAGTGACGACTGCCTTCGGGTTCTTCTGGTACTCGCACACCATCTTCGGCGTCGAGAGCCTCGGCGACCTCCTACGCGGTCCCTACTGCACACTCGACCCGAGTCTGCGCGCGAATCTGAGCAACGACGATCAGTGTCGTCTGCTCGCCACCGGACCGTTCGATCAGTTCCTTTTGCGATTCAAGGTCGCGTTCACCGCCGGTGTCGTACTGGCCTGCCCCATCTGGCTGTACCAGATCTGGGCTTTCATCACCCCGGGTCTGTACGCCAACGAACGGCGACATGCGGTCTCGTTCGTCTCCGGAGCGGCTGCTCTGTTCGTCGCCGGAGCCGTCCTAGCCTACTTCGTGGTCGCCAAAGGCCTGCACTTCCTGCTCTCCATCGGCGACAACGTGCAGATCACCGCGCTGAGTGGTGATCAGTACTTCGGATTCCTGATCAACCTCCTCATCATCTTCGGCGTCAGCTTCGAGATTCCGTTGCTGGTCGTTGCCTTGAATTTCGTCGGCGTACTCACCTACGAGCGACTCAAGGCGTGGCGTCGAGGTCTCATCTTCGGATTGTTCGTCTTCGCGGCCATCGCAACTCCTGGCCAGGACCCGTTCTCCATGCTGGCCTTGGCCTTGGCGTTGACGGTGCTCTTCGAGATGGCAGTGCAGATTGCGCGAATTCACGACAAGCGTAAGTTGCGCAAGAGAAGAGACGAATGGGGTGATGTGTCAGATGACGAAGCAACGCGCATCGACGGCGCAAGTTCGATCGAATCACCGGATGCTGTCGGTCCGACACCGCCGTCCAGCGGTCTCGGTACCGCGACCCGAGTACAGGCGCAGTACGACGACACGATCTGACATCGACCGGCCCGTAGGGTCGAAAGCATGACCGAGACGGTTCTCGATACGGGGACGAGCCCCCGACCCACCCAGCTGCAACGATTCTCCGCCGAGCTCGGCTTTCCCCTCGACCGGTTCCAGGTGGATGCCTGCACAGCGCTGGAGAACGGTCACGGGGTACTGGTCTGTGCCCCCACCGGTGCGGGCAAGACGGTCATCGGCGAGTTCGCGGTGCACCTGGCGCTCGCCGCGGGACGTAAGTGCTTCTACACCACCCCGATCAAGGCGCTGAGCAACCAGAAGTTCGCGGAGCTGACCGCACGGTACGGGCGCGACACGGTCGGGCTGCTGACCGGAGATTCGTCGATCAACCCAGACGCGCCCATCGTCATCATGACGACCGAAGTGCTGCGCAACATGCTGTACGCATCCTCGGATGCATTGCGAGGACTCTCGCACGTCGTCATGGACGAGGTGCACTATCTCGCCGACCGTTTCCGCGGGGCGGTGTGGGAAGAAGTCATCCTGCACCTGTCCGACGACGTTCGACTGGTCAGCCTGTCGGCAACGGTGAGCAACGCCGAGGAGTTCGGTGCCTGGATGAGCACGGTTCGCGGTGACACCGCGGTCGTGGTGGACGAGAACCGTCCGGTGCCCCTTTCGCAGCACATCATGGTCGGTCGCCGACTGTTCGATCTGTTCGACACGCGAGCCCAGTCGGCCGACGGCAGTCAGAAGATCGTCGTCGACCGTGAACTCGTCCGACACGTCAAACAACGCCAGTCCCTCGACTCGATGGACCGCTGGCACGCGCCGCACAGCAGGGGCCGCGGCGGACGTTCGGGTGGCGGAGGTCGCGGTGGCGGTCAGGGCAGCGGCGCGAACAACAGACCACTGGCCAGACCCGATGTGATCGCCAAACTCGACGAAGAGGGTCTGCTCCCGGCCATCACGTTCATCTTCAGCCGTGCCGGCTGCGACGGCGCGCTGACCCAGTGCATGCGTTCGCGGCTGGTGTTGACCACGCCCGAGCAGGCCGAGGAGATCCGGTACATCGTCGAGAAACACACCTCGGAGCTGCCGCGCGAGGACCTCGAAGTCCTGGGCTTCTGGGAGTGGCGCGACGCACTGGAACGGGGATTCGCCGCCCACCACGCCGGGATGTTGCCGGTCTTCCGGCACACCGTCGAGGAATTGTTCGTCAAGGGTCTCGTCCGAGCGGTGTTCGCCACCGAGACCTTGGCTCTCGGGATCAACATGCCGGCCCGAACCGTCGTGCTCGAGAAGTTGGTCAAGTTCAACGGTGAGACACACGCCGAATTGACGCCGGGGGAGTACACCCAGCTGACCGGCCGGGCCGGACGCCGCGGCATCGACGTCGAAGGGCATGCCGTCGTGCTGTGGCAGCCCGGCACGGAGCCGACCGAGGTCGCGGGCCTGGCGTCGACGCGTACGTTCCCGCTGCGCAGTTCGTTCGCGCCGGCATACAACATGTCGATCAACCTCATCGAACAGTTCGGTGCGGCCGATTCGCGTCTGCTGCTCGAACGGTCCTTCGCGCAGTTCCAGGCGGACCGCTCCGTCGTCGGGATGGTTCGCGGTATCGAGAAGAACATGCAGACGTTGGAGGCACTCGGTGCACGCCTCGGTGGCCCCGAGGGCGAGTACTTCGAGTATGCGAAGCTCCGCGAACGACTGAAGGACCGGGAGAAGACCCTCGAACGCCAGAGCAGGTCCGATCGGCGGGACAAGGCCGTCGATTCGCTGCGTGCCCTGCGCCGCGGCGA
This sequence comes from Rhodococcus sp. 05-2254-2, assembly GCF_002259095.1. NCBI lineage: Bacteria > Bacillati > Actinomycetota > Actinomycetes > Mycobacteriales > Nocardiaceae > Rhodococcus > Rhodococcus sp. 05-2254-2. The sequence goes on from NZ_NOZJ01000006.1 coordinate 166,980, forward strand.
CGTGATCTCGGTGCCGACCGGTCGCCGCAGCGGCCTTGCCGTGGTTCTCGAGCCCGACGACGACCGGGCCGATCCGCGCCCGCTGGTGCTGACCGAGGACAAGTGGGCCGGCCGGCTCTCGGCAGCGGACTTCCCATCGCCCGCAACGTCTCTGGGAACGATGCGACTGCCGCGATTCGTCGACCACCGCACCGCGAAGACCCGACGCGATCTCGCGGCCGCCCTGGTCACCCGCGGAATATCGCAGCCGTCGGACCGTATCCGACGCAAGTCGACGGCAGCGGACGACAAGGAGCTCGCCACCCTTCGGCGAGCAATCCGCTCGCATCCGGTGCACGCTCGTCCCGATCGCGACGAGCTCGGTCGCACCGGCGAACGCTACAACCGGTTGGCGCGAGAGACCGAAACGATGCGCCAGAAGGTGTCGGCCACGACGAACTCCCTCGCCCGAACGTTCGATCGCATCCTGGCTTTGCTCGCCGACCGCGGTTACGTGACGGCAGGCAAGGATCCGAAGGTCACCGAGGACGGTGCCAGGCTGAGCCGAATCTATTCCGAGTCCGATCTGCTGGTTGCCGAATGCTTGCGCGGCGGCCTGTGGCAGGGGCTTTCTCCGGCAGAGTTGGCGGCGGTGGTCTCGGCGGTGGTCTACGAGTCCAGATCGGAGGGTGACATCACCCCGCACGGACCGACGGGTCCGATTCGGCACGCGCTGACCGAGACCGTCCGGGTGTGGCACGAGCTGCGGTCCGACGAGGTGCGACACAAGCTGCCGCCGACGAGAGAACCCGACATGGGCTTCGTGAAGGCGATCTACAAGTGGGCGTCGAACCATTCGTTGGTCGATGCGCTCGTCACCGCGGGTGACAACGGCAAAGCACTCTCGGGTGGAGACTTCGTGCGCTGGTGTCGGCAGGTGATCGACCTGTTGGACCAGGTTCGGCTCGCGGCCCCGGAGCCGGAACTGTCGCGAACTGCGGCGCGCGCGATCGCGGCCTTGCGCCGCGGCGTGGTCGCCGTAGATGCCGCATGACAGCACCGAATCGGACTGCCGGGTCGGTACAGCGGAGAGTCGTACGGGCGGGTTACTGTACCCCCGACGAATCCGAATTTTCAGTGGAGGCGAGATGAGCGGCCCATACGGTCCGACCGATCCGGACAACAGCTGGTCGCGCACGCCTGATCAGCAGGACGGTGCCGCGAACGACACACCGGACACGCAGCCTGCTCCTTCCTCTGAGTCACAGACTCCGACGCCATCGGCGTGGGGTCAGTACGGACAGCCGCAGGCCACGCCGTACGGCGAACCCGGTCAGAGCTACGGGCAGAGCCCGCAACAACCCGGCGGCCAATACCCGCAGGGCCAGTACCCGCAGGGCCAGTACCCGCACGGGCAATATCCTCAGGGTCAGTACCCACAGGGCCAGTACCCCCAGGCCCAGTACCCCCAAGGTCAGTACCCACCTGCCGCCTATCCGCAGGGGCAGTACCCCTCGGCCCCGAATGCACAGGGCGGCTACCCCCAGGGACAGAACCCCACCGCGCACTACCCCGCCGGTCAGCAGTACGGCGCGCCTGCATCGGGCGATGCGGCGTACCAGAATCCTTACGCACCACAGCAATTCGGTGGTGGGCAATACGGGCCGGGTCCGTACGGCCAGCAACCACAGCAGCCATGGAGTCCCAACCAGCAGTATCCCAACCAGCAGTATCCGAATCAGCAGGGGCCAGGGCAGGCCGGGGCTCGATCGAAGAAGCCCCTGATCATCGCGGGTGCCGTGGTAGCAGTCCTCGCCGTGATCGCTGTGGTGTCGTTCTTCGCTTTCGGTCGAACGACCACCCTCGATACTGCGGCGGCCGAGGAGGGTGTTCGCACGGTCGTCACCGAGTCCTACGGTGCGTCCGACGTCTCCGGTGTGTCCTGTCCCCAGGACATCGAGGTCGTGGCCCAGACCAGTGTCGAGTGCACCCTGACTGTCGACGGTGCGTTCAAGACCGTGACTCTGACCTTCCTCGACGACGACGCCAACTACGAAGTCTCCCTGCCCGAGTAGACCCGCTCAGGTCGCACGATCAGGTCGTCGACGCCGTGGCCGCCATCGCGGCGACGAGGCGTGCCACGGCGTTCTCGATGCCGAGAGTCTCGGCGAGCGAGTTCAGTGCATCGGCATCGGCGGGCTCGGCGGGAATCTCGTCCGACTTCGACAGGACGACGTCGGCGTCGGTGACGACTCGGACAACCGGCAGCGCCGCGTCCAGGTAGTCGCTCGCATTGGCCAGCTTCGCCCGGATGCCCTTGGCCATGTCCGACGACGGGTCGAGTGCAGCAGCGCGCAACGCTTCCACGGATTCGTACTGCATCATCAGCGTCGACGCTGTCTTCTCCCCGATGCCCTTAACTCCGGGCAGACCGTCCGAGGCATCGCCGCGCAGCAAGGCGAGTTCCGCGTACGCCGCACCCGCTCGATGAAGTGGCACCCCGTAGCGCTCGGAAACCAGTGCGGGATCGAACAATTCGGCTTTGGCCAGCCCACGTCCCACGTACAGAACGCGCACCTCGTTCGGCTCGTCGGCGGCAACCTGAAGCAGGTCTCGGTCTCCACTGACCACGACCACGGGGTCCTGACGCTCACGCGCGGCCAGGGTTCCCAGGACGTCGTCGGCTTCGAGACCGTCTGCGCCTGCTGTCGCGATCCCCAACGCGGCGAGCACATCCATGATCATGTCCACCTGTGGTGTCAGCGTTTCCGGAACTTCTTCGCTCTCGGCGACGTCCGGGGCACCCTCGGCCACACGGTGCGCCTTGTAGGACGGCACGAGGTCGACGCGGAACTGTGGCCGCCAGTCCAGATCGAGACACACGGCCAGTCGGCCGGGTTCGGTGCGCGCGATCAACGCCGAGATCATGTCGAGGAAGCCGCGAACGGCATTGACGGGTCGCCCGTCTGGGGCCGTAATCGACTCGGGCAGTGCGTAGTAAGCCCTGAACCACAGGCTCGCACCGTCGAGGAGCAGCAACGGAGACTTTCCGGGGGCGGTCATGGCGCTCATCTTGCCGTACGGCATTAGCCTGAAGGTATGAGTGTCGATTCTTCGGTCAGTTCCTCACGTTTCTCCAGCGATGTCTATGCGTCCAGGCTCGCCCGCGCGGCTCGCCTGACGTCGGATGCAGGCCTGGATGCCCTGCTGATCACCCCGGGGCCGGATCTGCAGTACCTGATCGGGTCGAAGGCCAGCTCGTTCGAGCGGCTCATCGCGCTGGTCGTTCCGGCGGACGCTAGCACCCCCACGGTCGTCGTTCCGCGGCTCGAGCTCGCCGCACTGGGCGACTCCGCAGCGCAGGAACTGTCTCTGACTCTCGTCGACTGGGTCGACGGTGTGGATCCGTACGCACTGGTGGCAGCAGCGGTTCCCGGCGGAACGAGAACAGCCGTTGCCGACGCCATGCCCGCCCTGCATTTCGTGCCGCTGGCGGGTGTCTTCAGCACGATCCCGGTTCTGGCCACCGACGTGCTTCGCGAACTCCGAATGGTCAAGGATGCGGCCGAGATCGACGCGTTGCGGCGAGCCGGGTATGCCATCGATCGCGTGCACGCCCGGATGGGCGAATGGCTTCGGGTGGGCCGAACGGAAGCGCAGATCGCCGCGGACATCGCTGCCGCGATCGTCGAAGAAGGCCACACTGCACCGGAATTCATCATCGTCGGTTCCGGGCCCCACGGTGCCGATCCACACCACGAGGTATCCGATCGAGTCGTCGAGGCAGGAGACATCGTGGTGATCGACATCGGCGGACCCGTCGCACCGGGATACAACTCCGACTCGACCCGCACCTACAGTCTCGGCGAACCGTCGGCGGAGATCGCCGAGCAGTACGCGGTACTCGAGCGGGCGCAGCAGGCGGCTGTCGACGCGGTGGTGCCCGGTGTCACGGCGCAGTCCATCGATGCGGCGGCTCGCGACGTCCTGGTCGACGCCGGTCTCGGCGAGGCGTTCCTGCACCGCACCGGTCACGGGATCGGCCTGTCGGTGCACGAGGAGCCGTACATCGTTGCGGGCAACGACATCACGCTGACCGAAGGGATGGCGTTCAGCATCGAGCCGGGAATCTATTTCCGCGGGCAGTGGGGTGCACGCATCGAGGACATCGTCGTGGTCACCGCTGACGGGTGCGAATCGGTCAACCTCAGGCCTCACGCTCTGGCCGTCCTGCCGGTGTGACGCGTCCGGGCGAGGACGAGTTCGTCTCGGTCGTCAGGTCCAATCCGGCCGTCGCCGAAATACTGGGGCGCGCGCCGCAACTCGGGCTTCCCGGGTGGTATCTGACGGCAGGTGGCCTCTTCCAGACGGTCTGGAACCACCTGGCCGGCCGGGACCTTCGTGCCGGCATCCGGGACTACGACTTCTTCTACTTCGACGACTCCGATCTGTCCTACGACGCGGAGAACGAGGTCATCGAGCGCGCGGCCACGGTGTTCGACGACCTCGGGGTGGACGTCGAAGTGCGCAACGAGGCGCGCGTACACCTGTGGTACGAACAGCATTTCGGCACTCCGATCGCGCCGTACCGAAGCACCGAGGATGCGATCGATCATTTCGTGTCCACCACGTGCTGCTTCGGCATCACCACCGACCAGGGCGGAACCGATGTCGTGTACGCACCGCACGGATTCGACGATCTCTTCGGGGGAATCGTGCGGCCGAACCCGCGGCTGCCGATGCGACACGTGTACGAGGCCAAGGCTGCCCGATGGACGACGGAGTGGCCGAACCTGACGGTTCTGCCGTGGCCGACGGGGCCGACGACGCGTTAGCGGTTCAGCAGAGAACGGCTACCCAATACACGCTGCACCTGTATCTCGATGACGACTCGGGTCGGGTTCTCTCTGGGTACGCGATAGCGCTGCGCATAGCGGTTCTCCGCATCGACGACCGATTCACGGTCGTTCCGGACCGACGCAGGCCCTTCCAACGTCAGCCAGCGGGCACCGTCGATCTGAGTGACGGCGGCGTAGGCACCGCGACCGGCGTTGATCGCCTTCTGCGACACATCGTTGGTGATGACCCGAGCACACCGGGCCTCGGCGTCGTAGGTGAAGCCGACGGCGACGACGTGCGGGGTTCCGTCGGGTCGCAGTGTCGTCAGAGTGGCCAGGTGTCGCTCGGCAAGGAACTCGAATGCGTCGTCGGCGAGGGCAGTCGCGTCTGCGGGGATGGCGGCCATGCCCCGACTGTAGTGAATGCGATTTCATCGGCAAGACTGGTCGTCGTGAGCAGACGAGCAGAACCCGCGGCCGGAACGCTGTTGCTGTTGGGCGGGCGCAGCGAGATCGGACTCGAGGTCACCACCCGACTCGCTTCGGGGCGAACCGTCGTACTGGCAGCTCGGCGCAGTACCGACCTCGATGCTCAGCAACGACGAGTGGAGCAGGCAGGCGCGGACGCCGTTCACACCGTCGAGTTCGACGCGAACGAGATGGACACTCACGCCGAGCTCCTGAGCCGGGTGGCCGAGCGATACGGCCCGATCGGGATCGTGGTGCTGGCGTTCGGGATCCTCGGGGATCAAGCGCGCGCCGAGGACGACGCGCAGCACGCTCTCGACGTCATCACCACCGACTTCCTGGCTCAGGTCTCGGTGCTGACGCACGCATCGAAGATCCTCCGAGCACAGGGGAGCGGCGACCTGGTCGTGTTCTCTTCGGTCGCGGGGGTTCGAGTGCGACGCGCCAACTACGTGTACGGATCCGCGAAGGCCGGTCTCGACGGCTTCGCCAGCGGACTGAGCGACTCACTGCACGGCAGCGGAGTGCACCTCCTGCTCGTTCGTCCCGGATTCGTCATCGGTTCGATGACCGAGGGGATGACCCCGGCACCCATGTCGAGTACGCCGGATCAGGTGGCCGACGGCGTCGTCGCTGCGCTGCGCACGCGTCGGGCCACCGTGTGGATCCCCGGCACACTGCGACCGGTGTTCTTCGCCATGCGTCTACTGCCGCAGCGGCTCTGGCGCAGGATGCCGCGCTGATGGTGGCACCCGTGCCCACTCCGATCGTGGTCGTGGGAATCGGTGCGGACGGCTGGGACGGACTGCCTCTTGCGTCGCGCAGGGCCGTCGAGCAAGCAGATGTGGTGTTCGGCTCCGCGCGCCAGGTCGCTGGAGTACAGGAGCACTGCAGCGAGACCAGGACATGGCCCAGTCCGTTGGTGCCGAATCTGCGGCCGATGATCGACGCCTGCACGGGTTCTCGCGTGTGCGTGCTGGCCAGCGGCGATCCGATGTTCCACGGCATCGGGGTGACGTTGGCGCGGGAGTTCGGTGCCGATCGCTTGCGGGTGTACCCGGCCCCGTCCTCGGTCTCACTGGCGTGCGCTCGCTTGGGCTGGGCGCTGCACCACACCACGACGGTGTCGCTGGTGAACAGCCCGGCCGAGACCGTGTTGCCCGAACTGGCCGACGGCCGCCGGATACTGGTGTTGAGCCGGGGCAGCAGCACTCCAGGTGAGATCGCGGTGGTGTTGTCTGCCAACGGTTTCGGCGCGAGCGAGATGACGGTCCTCGAGCAGCTAGGCGGACCGGCCGAGCGGGTCGCCCGCGGGATCGCCGAAGAGTCGACGTTCGAAGGCGTCGATCCACTCAATGTGGTTGCACTGCTGTGCGTCCGGGATCCCGACGCTGCCCGCCACACCCGCATTCCAGGCCTGGCCGATTCCGCGTACACCGGAGACGGTCAGATGACCAAGCGGGAGGTTCGCGCACTGACGCTCAGCGCGTTGGCACCGGCGCCAGGAGAGCTGTTGTGGGACATCGGGGGCGGATCGGGAACCATCGCCATCGAATGGATGCGGACCGACGAATCCTGTCGTGCAGTGACGTTCGAGAGTTCGCATGCGCGCCGTGAGCAGATCGAGACCAATGCACGGCTTCTGGGAGTTCCGAGCCTCGTGGTGCATGGCGGCGCCCCGGAGAGTTTCGCGGCGGTCTCGAACGCAGACGCTGTTCCCGACGCAGTGTTCATCGGTGGTGGGTTGACCGGTGCCGACATGCTCGAGGGCTGCTGGGACGCGGTGCGGACCGGTGGACGGGTGGTTGCGAATTCGGTGACGGCCGAATCGGATTCGTTGCTGCTGACCGCCGCGGCGAAGTACGGCGGCGAGCTCCGCAGGTTCCAGATCTATCGCGGTGAACCGCTGGGCGCGTTCACGACGTGGAGACCGCAGCTGCCGGTCACGCAATGGAGTGTGACCAAACGGTGAAGGTCCTGATTCTCGGTGGTACGACGGAGTCGAGGGCACTTGCGGCCGCTCTGGACACGGTGCACGGGATCGAGACGATGACCTCACTGGCCGGCCGGGTCGCCGAGCCGATGTTGCCCGTAGGCGACACTCGAATCGGCGGATTCGGAGGTCCGGATGCCCTTGCAGTGTGGCTGCGAGACAACGCAATCGACGTGGTGGTGGACGCGACGCACCCGTTCGCCTCCACCATCGCCGCACACGCCGAGCAGGCCACTCGGGCAACGTCGGTCGCGCTCCTGGTGCTGACGCGGCCACCGTGGACCGCGGGCGAGGGTGATCGATGGACCTCGGTTGCCTCACTGCCCGACGCGGCGTCGGCGATCTCCCCCGGCAGCCGGGTGTTCCTCACGACAGGCAGGCAGGGTGTTCACCATTTCGCGAGTGTCGATCACTCGTGGTTTCTGGTGCGGGCGATCGACCCTCCGACCGGTGCGGTGCCGCCGCACATGGCACTGCAACTGAGCCGTGGCCCCTTCGACGTCGACCACGAGTCGATGATGCTGGCAGACAACCGAATCGACCTGCTGATCACCAAGAACAGCGGCGGCGACATGACGCGAGCCAAGCTCGATGCCGCCCGAGCGGCATCGATTCCGGTGATAGTGGTCGACCGTCCCACGCGAACCGGCTCGGCACCGACGGTGTTCGACGTCGCAGCCGCCGTGGACTGGTTGACGGATCGCTAAGAACTGCCTGCCGACGGATAACGCCTGGAGGTGAACACCTTCGGCCCGCTTCCCGTCTCGACCACCGTCGTCATCGACGATCCGATGATGAGCAGGCATCGCATGTCGATCGACTCGGGGTCGAGTTCGCCCAGCGCCACGGTGCGAACGGATTCCTGCGGGCTGCCCACCGCGCGTCCGATGACCACGGGGGTCTGTGGCGAACGATGCTCGAGCAGAATCTCTTTCGTTGCCGCAACCTGCCAGGTCCGCGACTTCGAAGCGGGGTTGTAGATCGCGATCGCCATATCGGCTCCGGCGACCGCCGAGAGCCGCGCTGCGACGACGTTCCAGGGCTTGAGGCGGTCGGACAGAGAGATGACGGCGTAGTCGTGTCCGAGTGGTGCGCCCACCCGACTGGCGACGGCGTTGGCTGCCGTCATCCCGGGCACCACCCGCACCGGGACCGAGCTCCACTGCTCCTCGGCCGCGACCTCGATGACCGCGGTTGCCATCGCGAACACACCGGGATCGCCCGAGGAGACCACGGCGACGCGGTGACCCTGTTTGGCGAGATCGAGAGCGAACGCCGCACGTTCCGACTCGACCTTGTTGTCGCTCGCGTGCCGGATCTGACCGGGGCGCTGCGGTACCCGATCGATGTAGGTGACATAGCCGACCAGATCGGTGGCGGCGGCGAGTTCGGCGCGCACTTCGTCCGTCGTCCATGCGTCGTCCCCGGGTCCGAGGCCGACGACCACCACTTCACCGGCGCAAGTACGTGTTTCGGTTCGATTCGAGGGACTCGGTACGACGATCATCGAGAAGTAGGGAACGTTGTCTGCGTCGACGGCGTCGAGCACCCGTTGCTCGGATGTGCTGGCCCGTTCCACGTAGCGCGCTTCACTCAGCCGACCGGAACGTTCCAGGGCCTCGAGCACCGTCGGGTAGGTCCGGCCCAGTTTCATGATGACGGCCGCGTCGGTGCCGCGCAGTCGCCGAGTGAGCTCGTCTGCCGGGAGCGTGCCGGGCAACACGGTGAACACCTCGTCGCGCTCCACGAGCGGGGTGGCCAACGCAGCCGACGCGGCACTGACCGAGGTCACGCCCGGCACGATCTCGACCTCGAAGCGGTCGGCCAACCGCTTGTGCATGTGCATGTAGGAGCTGTAGAACAGCGGATCACCCTCGGCGAGAAGCACTACGGAGCGTCCCGCGTCCAGATGAGCCGCCAACCGCGAAGCCGCGGACTCGTAGAACTCGTCGATCGCACCCTGATATCCACCGGGGTGCGCCGTGGTCTCGGTGGTCACCGGATAGACCAGATGTTCCTCGAGCTGCCCGTCCCGCATGTACCCGGCTGCAAGCCCGCGGGAGATGCTACGACCGTGCTGTGCACTGTGGAAGGCAACCACATCGGCCTCGGCGATCACACGAGCGGCCTTGACGGTCAACAACTCCGGATCGCCGGGACCGACTCCGACTCCCCACAGTTTTCCGGCGCCGGTCATTCTTGTTCGCTCGCAATGGCATTGACTGCGGCCACGGTGATGGGGCTGCCACCACGCCTACCGCGGACCACCAGGTACTCGACGCCGAGGCCCGCGGCGATCAGATCTTCCTTCGACTCCGCTGCCCCGATGAATCCGACCGGGCCGCCGACGATCGCTGCGGGTTTCGGTGCCCCTGCCTCCAGCATCTCCATCAGGTGGAACAGTGCGGTCGGAGCGTTTCCGATGGCGACGACGGCACCGCCGAGCTTGTCGCCCCACAACTCCAGTGCGGCAGCGGTTCTCGTGGTGTTCATACTTCGAGCCAAATCCGGTACCCGAGGATCGGACAGAGTGCACAGCACCTCGTTGTCGGCAGGAAGACGGCGACGAGTGATGCCGGCGGCGACCATGTTGGCGTCGCACAGAATCGGCGCCCCCGAGTTCAGTGCCGCGCGAGCGGAGGTCACGACTGCTGGGGTGTAGCCGATGGTCTCGGTCAGATCGATCTCTCCGACCGCGTGAATCATGCGCACGACGACCTGTGCGACCTCCGGTGCGAATCGAGACAGATCTGCTTCGGCTCGGATGGTCGCGAACGATTGTCGGTAGATCTCCGCGCCGTCGCGGACGTAGTCGTGCATGCGTGTCACGATAGGGGAGAGGGGCCCCTCAGCCGGAAGCCGGTCTGGGTCCCCTCACTCGACGCGGTAGCCGATTCCTGTTGCGATGACGTCGGTCACCTCGCCCTTGGGTCGTCCGCAACGCCGTTCGCACCCGGACCAGTGTTGCCGTTCGTCGCGCGGGGTCATCCGGGCATCGACCGCGGCGGAGAGGTCGGCTCGTACGTCGGCCAACGACTTCTCGCACCCCGGCGATCCGGTGCATGCGCTCACTCGAATCCACGGTGATGCCGCATCGAAGATCAGTCCCATCGGGGCGAGCACGCGGACGACCTGTTCGGCCGGTTCCTCGTCCAGATCACACACGATCAGCGATCGCCACGGGGTCATGATCAGCGGGCGGTCGATGGCCGCGAGGAACTCCGCGAGCCGCGCCTCAAGAACACCGTTGGCCAGTCCCGCAGCCAGCGCCACCAGGCCGTCGTCCTGGCCGAGCCATCCGATCGGAGGCACCTCCACGGGTGTGGGCATCGGCAGGACGGGGCCGGCCGCGAGACCGAGTCGGTCGAGGATCCGGGCCGGGCCGTCGTCCATTTCGGCTACCCGCCACTGGGACTGCCGAAGTTCCACGAAGGCACCCGCGCAGTTCAGCAGCATCGACACGACACTGTCGCGGTCCACGCGCACGCCACTGTCCCGGCCCGCCAACAGCAGTGCGTACGACCCGTCGGATTGGGCGTAGGCGCCGAAATCCGGTTCGAGTCCGCACAGGTCGCCTCGGCCGTCGTCGAGCCCGAACAGCGTCCTACCCGGCAGGTCTGCCAGATCGGGTCGTGCACACAGGCCCTCGTCCAGCGCACCGACCAGCGCGCGCACATCGGTGAGACCTCCCACCCGGCCCGACAGGGGAGAGGCGAGGATATTGCGTACACGCTCGTGCGTCGAGGACGGAAGCAGCCCGGCGTCGGCCAACCTGCTCGCCAAGTCGTCCGGGTCCGATACCGCCCGCACCTGCATATTGCCCCGCGAGGTCAGTTCCAACGTGCCATCGCCCAGCTCGGCAGCGGCCTGCGCCAACACCTGCATCTGCCCCGGCAACACGACGCCACCCGGCAGCCGGATTCGTGCCAGCGGCCCGTCCGCCGCCAGATGGGTCGTCAGCGCTCCTGGGCAGCCGTCGGGCACCGACCTCTCTGGCGAACTCATGGTCACCAGGCTACAAGCGCAACGGGTGGCCCCATTCCCCGCTCGCCCCGGTAGCATTCGATGTCGACGGCTCCGGCCGAGAGGAAACCGGCGAGAATCCGGTACGGTCGCGCCACTGTGACGGCCTTCGATCCTTCGGGTCGGGGCTGGAGTCAGACCCTCTCGCCGACGAGTCGAAGAGCAGTTTCCACCGATCATTCGAACCACCGAAGTTCAGGGGCGCGAAACCCCCGAGGAGGGCGTTACCCGTGTTCTTGTTGCTGTCCACGTCGGACACCGATCTGCTCAGCGCCCGTGCGAGCGGAGCCGACTTCGCCTGGGGCAACCCTTCCCGGCTGCTCGCCGCGGACATTCCGGCGATGGCCGAGTCGGCCGAGTTGATCATCGTGCGCATCCTGGGGTCGAGGCGATCGTGGGAGTCGGGCATCGACGCGGTTCTGGCCACCGGACTGCCGGTCGTCGTGCTCGGCGGTGAACAGGCACCCGACGCCGATCTGATGGAGATCTCGACGGTGCCTGCCAACGTCGCGGCGCAGGCACACAACTATCTGGCCGAGGGCGGATCGGACAATCTTCGTCAGCTGTACAACTTTCTCTCCGACACGGTGCTGCTGACCGGGCACGGTTTCGATGCACCACAGCACCTGCCTACCTGGGGCCACCTCGAACGAACCTCAGCTCCGCAGTCCGCGGGACCGACGGTCGCGATCCTGTACTACCGAGCCCAGCATCTGGCCGGAAACACCACGTACATCGATGCTCTCGCCACGGCTGTGGAGAACGCCGGGGCCACCGCACTTCCGATCTACTGCGCCTCCCTGCGCACCGCGGAAGCCGATCTGCTCGAGTCCCTGAAGTCGGCGGACGCCCTGATCGTGACCGTGCTCGCGGCCGGTGGCACCAAACCTGCCGGCGCGTCTGCCGGCGGCGACGACGAAGCCTGGGACGTCGCCGAGCTCGCCGCGCTCGATGTGCCGATTCTGCAAGGACTGTGCCTGACGAGTTCTCGCGCGACGTGGGCCGAGAACGACGACGGACTCTCCCCTCTGGACGTCGCCACGCAGGTCGCCGTTCCGGAGTTCGACGGCCGCCTCATCACGGTCCCGTTCTCGTTCAAGGAGATCGACGACGACGGCTTGACCACGTACGTCCCGGACCACGAGCGGGCCGCTCGAGTAGCAGGCATTGCAGTACGGCACGCGCGGCTGCGGCACATTCCAGCCGCCGATCGCCGTATCGCCCTGATGTTCTCGGCCTATCCCACCAAGCATGCGCGGATCGGTAACGCCGTCGGCCTCGACACTCCGGCCAGCGCGATCGCGTTGATGTCCGATATGCGCACCGCCGGCTACGACCTCGGTCCACTCGACGGCCCGGATTCGGTGCCGGGTCTGGCTGCCCGCGACGGTGACGCCCTCATCCATGCGCTGATTGCCCGCGGCGGCCAGGATCCCAACTGGCTCAACGATGCCCAGCTCGAGGGCAATCCCATTCGTATCTCGGCCGCGCAGTACGGCCGGTGGTTCGAGAAGCTTCCCGCGGATCTACGCGACGGCGTCGTCGAGCACTGGGGCCCGGCACCGGGTGATCTCTACGTTGATCGATCTGCCGATCCGGACGGTGAGATCGTCATCGCGGCAATGCAATTCGGCAACGTGGTGATCATGGTGCAACCGCCGCGCGGATTCGGCGAGAAGCCGGTTGCGATCTATCACGACCCGGACCTGCCGCCGAGCCATCACTATCTGGCGGCCTACCGGTGGATCTCGGCCACGCAGGCCGACGGCGGCTTCGGTGCCGACGCCATGGTGCACCTGGGCAAGCACGGCAACCTGGAATGGCTGCCGGGCAAGACACTCGGTATGTCCGCTTCCTGCGGAACCGACGCGGCTCTGGGAGATCTGCCGTTGATCTACCCGTTCCTGGTCAACGATCCGGGGGAGGGCACGCAGGCCAAGCGTCGAGCGCACGCCACCCTCGTCGATCACCTGATTCCGCCGATGGCGCGCGCGGAGAGCTACGGCGACATCTCCCGCCTCGAGCAACTGCTCGACGAGCACGCGAACATCTCGGCCCTCGACCCGGCCAAGCTGCCCGCCATCCGCCAGCAGATCTGGACCCTGATGACAGCGGCGCAGATGCACAAGGACCTCGGACTCGAGGAGCGCCCCGACGAAGAAGTGTTCGACGACATGCTGCTCAACGTCGACGGGTGGCTGTGCGAGATCAAGGACGTACAGATCCGCGACGGACTGCACATCCTGGGCCAGGAACCCGTCGGAGACGCCGAGGTCGAACTGGTGCTCGCGATGCTCCGAGCTCGGCAGATGTGGGGCGGAGAGCAGACGGTTCCCGGTCTGCGAGAAGCACTGGGGCTCAGCGAGGACGGCGACGAGGACCGGACCCGCGTCGACAGTATCGAGGCCGTGGCCCACGGGTTGGTCGCGGCGATGCAGGCAGCGCAGTGGGATCCCGCAGCTGCCGCACGGGTCGCGGGCGAGCACGGCGGCGTGGTCACCCAGATTCTCGAGTTCGCCGCAGCCGAGGTCGTTCCGCGTCTGCGCGGGACCTCACGCGAGATCGCCCAGGTACTGCACGCTCTCGACGGCGGGTTCATCGCGGCCGGGCCGAGCGGTTCCCCGCTGCGCGGGCTGATCAACGTTCTCCCCACCGGCCGCAATTTCTACTCCGTCGACCCGAAGGCCGTGCCCTCGAAGTTGGCATGGGAGACCGGGCAGGCGATGGCGGAATCACTTCTCGCTCGCTACCGCCAGGATCAAGGCGAGTGGCCGAAATCCGTCGGACTCTCGGTGTGGGGTACCTCTGCCATGCGCACCTCCGGCGACGACATCGCAGAAGTGTTCGCCTTGCTGGGGGTCTCGCCGGTGTGGGACGAGGCATCGCGCAGGGTGACACGGCTCGAGGTGATCGACCTCGTCGAGCTCGGCCGTCCCCGCATCGACGTGACGGTCCGGATCAGCGGCTTCTTCCGCGACGCGTTTCCCCACGTTCTCGCATTGCTCGACGATGCGGTCCGGATGGTCGCCGCGTTGGACGAGCCGGCCGAGCAGAACTACGTGCGAGCCCATGCGCAGGCCGATCTGGCCGAGCACGGCGACGAACGACGTTCCACGACGCGCATTTTCGGATCGAAGCCGGGCACGTACGGTGCCGGGTTGCTCCAGCTGATCGACAGCAAGACCTGGCGCAGCGACGACGACCTGGCGCAGGTCTACACCACCTGGGGTGGCTTCGCGTACGGCCGCGGTCTCGACGGCGTACCGGCCTCGGACGACATGCGCACCGCCTACAAGCGCATTGCCGTCGCCGCCAAGAACACCGACACGCGTGAGCACGACATCGCCGATTCCGACGACTACTTCCAGTACCACGGCGGCATGGTCGCGACCGTGCGCGCGTTGACCGGAAAGTCGCCCGAGGCGTACATCGGTGACAGCACACGGCCGGAATCGGTTCGCACGCGCACACTGTCGGAAGAGACCGCGCGAGTTTTCCGCGCCCGGGTGGTGAACCCGAAGTGGCTCGACGCCATGCGCAGGCACGGTTACAAGGGCGCGTTCGAGATGGCGGCGACCGTGGACTACCTGTTCGGCTACGACGCGACGACCGACGTGGTGCAGGACTGGATGTACGAGAAGCTGGCCGAGACGTACGTGCTCGACGAGCAGAACAAGAAGTTCATGCAACAGTCCAATCCGTGGGCCCTGCACGGTATCGCGGAGCGACTGCTCGAGGCCGCGGAGCGAAAGATGTGGGCCGAGCCGGACAAGCAGGTTCTCGACGGCTTGCGCCAGGTGTATCTGGAAACCGAGGGCGAGCTCGAAGGGGAGTAGCGACGTACTCTGAGCGGTATGGCTGCCACCTTCGAAGACATTGCCAAGGGCAAGTACGTACTGCTGACGACGTTCAAGAAGGACGGCACCGGGGTACCGACCCCACTGTGGGGTGCCCTCGACGGTGATCGGCTGCTGGTATGGACGGTATCCGATTCGTGGAAGGTCAAACGGATTCGCCGCAACCCCGCAGTCACCCTGGCACCGTGCGACATGCGCGGTAACCCCCAGGGCGACGCGGTAGACGCACGGGCCGAAATACTCGACGCGGACCGGACGGAGAAGGCACGTGCAGCGATCGCATCGAAATACGGAATTCTCGGGTGGCTCACCGTCAAGGGCAGTGTGCTGCGCCGGGGCAAGAGCGGCTCCGTCGGGCTGGCGATCACTGCCGCCAGCTAGCGAAAGTCGGCACCATCGCTCGTATGCGCAGTTCCGAATGCTTCGTGAGGCAGCTTCCCCTGCTGCCGGAATGGAGCACCACGTGCCTATCGCAGTGACCGATTACAACCATGTTCGCCTCACCGTCAGTGACATCGACCGGTCCCGATCGTTCTACGACTCGGTGTTCGGCTTCGACGTCGCCTACGCCTGGGATCCCGACGCGGACGAAGAGACCAAGAAGGCGCTGTGGTTCCTCTTCGGCGGCGTCATCTACAAGTTCGGCGGCGGTCTGCTCGGGCTGCGCCCGGTCGCACCGAGCGACGACACGTTCGCCGAGGACCGGTGCGGGCTCGATCACCTCAGCTTCACCGTCGACACCCGGGCCGCACTCGAGGATGCCGTGAAGACCCTCGACGAGCTGGGCATCGCACACGAGGGCATCAAGGATGCTGGGCCCGGCATGTCCATCGTCGAGTTCAGGGATCCCGACAACATCGCTCTCGAGCTCACCGGACCCGACAAGTAGTTCGGACCGGCCCTACTGGGCGGCGCTGACCGACGACATGTGGAAGTCGGGAATGCGTAGCGGCGGCATCGCCGTGCGAGTGAACCAATCCTTCCACTCGCGCGGCAGTGTCGCCTCGGTTGCGCCCGCCTCGGTGACGCGTCGTAGCAGATCCAGCGGGCTTTCGTTGAAGCGAAAGTTGTTCACTGCACCGGTGATTCGACCGTTCTCGATGGCATAGACGCCGTCTCTGGTCAGTCCGGTGAGCAGTAGCGAGGTCGGATCGACCTCACGGATGTACCAGAGCGTCGTCAGGAGCAGCCCGCGTTCGGTGTCGGCAACCATCTTGTCCAGACCGACGTCGGTGCCGCCCGTCAGAACGAGGTTCTCGCCCGGGACCGCGACAGGGGCTCCGAACTTCTGCGCCGCTGCACGTGGGTAGGCCAGGGCGGAGACCGATCCGTCGCGGATCCAGTCGACGCGCTCGATGTCCATGCCGTTGTCGAACACCGACACCGAATCACTAGACGACCCGGCCACCACGAACGGCGCGTACTCGAGTCCGGATGCGTGTGGATCGGAGTACAGGGTGAGCGGCAGGTCGGTGAGTTTCTCGCCGACTCGCGTCCCACCTGCCCGCGAGAGTGCGGTGCGGCCTTCCTGCGCTCCGCGGCCTTCCATGGTCCACATCAGATAGATCATCAGGTCTGCCACCGCCGACGGGGGCAGCACAGTCTCATAGCGACCGGCGGGCAGTTCGATGGTGTTCCGGGCCCAGCCGAGCCGGGTGGACAGCTCCGCCAACATCGACTCGGCCGACACGTTCCGGAAGTCGGTGGTTCCGGTGCCCACCCAGGCGCTCGCACCGGATCGCTTTCCATTGATCTCGACCGATCCGGTGGGCTGTGTGAAAGTACGACGCACCCCGGCCGAGGTTCCGAGCCAGACGTTGTCGACGGTGTGCTGCGCGAATCCGTACAGTGCATCCTCACCATCGAATCCGACGTTCAATTCCGTTGCCAGCGAACCGAACACGTCGATCGACGTATGTTGTGCTCGGCGGTCCCAGTCGTGTGGGTCCGAGACCGACTCGCGAGGCAGCAAGGGCATCGCGTCCTCGGCGGGCTCTGCCGATCGCGCCGCCGCCTCGCTGGCCCGGACCACAGCCTCGATGTCCTCCGGATCGACACTCGTCGACGACACGGTGCCGACTCGAACGGTCGTTCCGCCGGCTCCACTCCTGCCCCGAACGACGTCGGCCTCTCGCACGATCGAGATCACCTCCCAGCGCCGGGAGGTGGCAATTCCGTTGGTGGTCATGGAGTTTCCGGCCCACCGCAGCGTTGCGTCGCTGGAGTCGGTGACGATCACGATGGTGTCGTCGACACTCGCGTGGGCGAGTGCACGTTCGATCACGAGCTGCGGAGCGATCATCGGCCTGCCTCCGATCGGGTGTTGAGAACGTTGACGCCGCGGAACAACGCGACGGGGCAGCCGTGGCTGACGGCGGCAACCTGCCCGGGTTGGGCCTTGCCACAGTTGAATGCGCCGCCGAGTCGCCACGTGGACTGTCCACCGAGCAGTTCCATCGAACCCCAGAATTCGGTGGTGGTCGCCTGGTACGCCACATCACGCACCTGGCCGTCGAGCACGCCGTTGCGGATTCGGTAGAAGCGTTGGCCGGTGAACTGGAAGTTGTACCGTTGCATGTCGATCGACCAGGATTTGTCGCCGACGACGTAGATGCCGTCCTCCACCTCACCGATGACGTCGGCGGTGGAACGATCGACATCGGGGTCGGGCTGCAGCGATACGTTCGCCATCCGCTGGATCGGAACATGATGCGGAGAATCGGCGTACGAACATCCGTTGGACCGCTCCAGACCGAGTTTGGGGGCGAACACTCGATCGAGTTGGTAGCCCACCAGTGTGCCGTCGCGGACCAGGTCCCATCTCTGCGACGCCACTCCGTCGTCGTCCCAACCGATGCTGGCCAGGCCGTTGATCTCGGTCCGGTCGGCGGTGACGTGCATGATGGGCGATCCGTAGCGCAGCGTCCCCAACTGGTCCGGGGTCGCGAACGACGTGCCGGCGTAGGCGGCCTCGTAGCCGATGGCACGGTCGTATTCCGTTGCGTGCCCGATCGACTCGTGAATGGTGAGCCACAGGTTGGTCGGATCGATGACGAGATCCGTTGGGCCTGCCACGACGGACGGTGCCTTCACCTTCTCGGCCAGCCATTCGGGGATCCGGGCCAGCTCGTCGGCCCAGTCCCAAGTGCTGTGCTCACCCAGGTACTCCCAACCTCGTCCGACGGGTGGCGCGAGGGTGCGCATGGTCTCGAATGCACCGGCGGATCGATCCACCGTGGTGGCCTCGAACTGGGGATGCAGTCGCACCCGCTGCTGCGTGATGCCGCTGCCGGCCAGATCCGCGTAGAACGACTGCTCCTTGACCTGCAGAACCGAGGCGGTGACGTGATCGACGCCGTCCGACGCCGCCAGCCGGGACGAATACTCCGCCAGCAGTGCCACCTTCTCGGCGGTGGGTACCTCGAACGGGTCGATGTCGTACTCCGACACCCACGTCGCATTCGAGTACACCGGCTCGGAGGCGAGTTCGACGCGTTCGCGATTGAGCGTGCGCAGCGCTGTGGCCACCTCGACCGCACTGCGGGCCGTGGCTGCGGCTGCGTCGGTACCGAGTTCGGCGTGCGACGCGAAACCCCAGGTGCCGTCGACCACGACCCGCACGGCGAGCCCGATCTCCCCGGCGTCGATTGCGGATTGAACCGAGCCGTCGCGCAGCGAGATCGACTGAGTCGTCAAGCGCTGCACGCGAACATCGGCATGCGTTGCCCCGGCGGATCGAGCCGTGCTCAGGGCGGCGTCCGCGAGGGCCTGCAGGGGCAGAGCAAGGAAGTCGGCGTCGACCGACCGATCCGATTGTCTCGTCACGCCTGAAGACGCTAGCCGAATTGTTGCCATCCGAGTCGAACGACCATGCCCACGACCACAACCAGCAGGACGATTCTCACGAATCCGGCACCGCGGGCGACCGCCGTCCTGGACCCGAGGACGGCACCGAACACGTTGCACACCGCCATGACTGCTCCGAGTTGCCAGTAGACGCTGCCGGTGACGGCGAAGAAGGCGAGGGCACCGACATTGGACCCGACGTTGATCACCTTGGCCATCGCGGCACTGCGCACGAACTCGGTGCCGAGCATCGTGGCGAAGACGATGATGAGGAACGTTCCGGTGCCGGGCCCGAGAATGCCGTCGTAGAAGCCGATTCCGGCAGCTGCACAACCGATGACGATCAAAACCTTGCGATGGGTCGGCGGCGACGGTGCCGCGGTCAGGCCGATGGTCGGACGGCAGGTGACCAGTACTGCCACACCCACGAGAACCACCATGATGATCGGGATGAACAGCTCGCGGTCGATCAACGACACCGCAGCAGCGCCGGCCGCCGAGGTCACGGCGGCGAGGACGCCGGCCGGAACGAGCACCGCCCAATTCAGCGAAACCTTCCGTGCGAAGGTCACGACGGCGGCGACGGTACCGAATACGGCAGTCGCCTTGTTCGTCGCCAGCGCTGCCTGCTGCGTCAGCTGAGGTGCCACGAGAAGAATCGCCGGCAACAGGATGAGGCCACCTCCGCCCACCACGGCGTCGACCCAACCGGCGGCCGTGGCAGCGACCATCAGCAATCCCCAGTCGGCAGCAGTCATACGGCAAACTCAATCACATGCGTCGATTCAGTCTGTGGCTCCGTGGGCAGCCGTTCGTGGCCGATGCCCTGCTGGCCGTCGGGCTGTTCGTCGTCGACATTCTGGTGTTCGTCAGCTCGGTCGACGGTCTGAACGGGCCGTTGTTCCTGGTCTTCTCGGTCGTGCTGACGATTCCCGTCGCGTGGCGGCGGCGTCTGCCCCGCACGATCGCAGCACTGACTCTCGTCACCACGCTCAGCTCCGACATAGCGGGCAGCCTGGTGGGCGATGCGTACAACGGTCACCCGGCAGCGCTCGCCCTGCCGATCATGCTCTACACGCTGGTCGCGTACGTCGGTCGAGTTCAGGGCGGCGTCTATGCCGCCGCACTCGCCGTGTACACCGCCGCGAACCTGCTTCTGTTCGCCCAACCGGTGTTCACGACACTGCTGTTCAGCGCGCTGATGTACGCCCTGTCGTGGGTTGCGGCGGAATTTCTCGGTGCCCGCCGGGCGTACGACGAAGCGACTCAGGCCCGACTCGTCGTGGCCGAGTACGACAGGGACCGACGCGCCGAAGAGGCCGTGCTCACCGAGCGCACTCGCATTGCACGCGAACTGCACGACGTCATCGCCCACAGCGTCAGTGTCATGGTGGTGCAGGCCGACGGCGCCTCGTACGCCATCAGGCGCAATCCCGATCGCGCAGAGCAGGCCGTGGCCAACATCTCCGCAACGGGCCGTTCGGCATTGGCCGAGCTGCGTCGAACGGTCGCGTTGCTGCGGACCTCGCCCGACTCGGACGACATGCCCCAGTACGGCACCGCCGGTCTGGCCCGTGTCGTGGAGATGATGGGTCGCGCCGGATTGAACGTCGAGCTCGAACAGACCGGAAACCTGGACGACATCAGTCCGGCGATCAGCCTGGGAGTGCACCGGTTGGTGCAGGAATCGCTGACCAACGTCCTCCGCCACGCCGGTCACGCGCCACGCGCTGTCGTCAAGGTGGTTCGCGGAGAAGATGCGGTCACCGTCGAGATCTCCGACAACGGCTCCGGCGCACCACCGTCCGAGGACGGTGGTGGACACGGACTTCTCGGAATGCGCGAGCGAGTAGCGGTGCTTCGAGGCACCCTGCACGCCGGGCGGACGCCGCACGGCAATTGGCTCGTGCGGGCAACGCTGCCGATCGAGTGAGGGCTAGGTTGGGTCGGTGCCGATCACCGTTGTCGTCGTGGACGACCAGGAACTCATGCGCATGGGATTGAACATGGTGCTCGAGGCGCAGGACGACATCGAGGTGGTGGGGGAGGCCTCGGACGGGGCGGGTGCCGTCGAGGCCGTCGCCAGACTGGCACCGGCGGTAGTGCTGATGGACGTCCGCATGCCCGGCATCGACGGCGTCGCCGCCACCCGCAGCATCACCGAATCGGGTTCGGACGCCAAGGTTCTGGTGATGACGACCTTCGATCTCGACGAACACGTCCTCGGGGCACTCCGGGCAGGGGCCAGTGGATTCCTGCTCAAGGACACTCCACCCGAGGACCTGGTCTCCGCGATTCGCAGCGTGGCCGCAGGCGATGCCGTCGTCTCGCCGAAGGTCACCAAGCGTTTGCTGTCGAGGTTCGTCGAGCAGTCCGTGTCGACCACCGATGCCGCCGTTCTCGATGCGCTCACCGGACGCGAGCGCGAGGTGCTGGTGCACTTGGCTACCGGCTTGTCCAACGCCGAGATTGCGGCCGCCCTGCATCTGTCCGAGGCGACGATCAAGACTCACATCGGCCGAATCCTGACGAAGTTGGACGTCCGCGATCGAGTCCAGGCCGTCGTCGTGGCGTACGAAACCGGCCTCGTCCGGCCGGGTTCCTGAGAATCTGCCGACAAACACGGCAAGTCGGGAGCTATTTCGATGCCCCGCGCGTTGTACCGGTGAAGCGAAGAAAGGACCGTCATGCTCGCTCTGTTCGTACTCTATGTCGTGGTCGAGGTCGCAGCGCTGGTCGCCGTAGGAAGCGCGCTCGGTGTGCTCTGGACCGTCGTGCTGCTGATCGGTGGATCGCTGGTCGGGTCACTCCTCGTGCGATCGCAGGGCAGACGTGTGTTGGACGGTCTGCAGCGGGCATCGCGAGGCGAGCGATCGGCCGGCGGTGCCGTGGCCGACGGCGCTCTCTTCGCCGCAGGGTCGGTCGCGATGTTCGTGCCCGGCCTGGTGACCACGGTGATCGGGTTGCTGCTGTTGATCCCGCCGACCAGGTGGCTACTGCGCCCAGCAGTGATGTGGGCCGCCGCGCGCTGGTTGCCACAGGTCGCTACCGCCACCCGGCGCATGCGCCCCACCGTCATCGACGGTGAGATCCTCGACGACAGCACGCGAGCACCGAATGCATCCGGTTCTGCGCCGATACTCGAGGGACAGGTGATCGAGGCCGACCGCTTCGATCCCGCAGCCGGGGATTTCCGGAAGCCACACCGGTAGGGGCAGACTGGTCGTTCGTGACCACCGAATTGTTCTGCGGCGGACGGATCTACAGTCCGATGGCCTCCGACGCCACCGCCATGGCCGTGACCGATGGAATCGTCAGCTGGATCGGTGAGGACCGCACCGGGCGAGCGCTGCATCCAGGAGTCCGCATCACCGACTTGGCGGGCTCCTTCGTGGCACCGGCGTTCGTCGACACTCACGTGCACGTCACCGATCTGGGTCTGTCGCTGATCGGACTCGATCTGTCCGGCTGCACTTCGCTCGAGCACTGCCTGCGGGTGCTCGCCGAACACGCATCATCGTCCTCGGACGCACTGATCTGGGGACACGGCTGGGACGAAACCGGGTGGCCCGAACATCGTGCACCGTCCACAGCCGACCTCGATGCGGCAGCTCCTGGTCGTCCGGTGTACCTCACTCGCATCGATTCGCATTCGGCCGCCGTCTCGACGCCGTTGCGCGTCGCCGCGACCGGTATCGAATCCGTCACCGGCTTCTCGGAGCAGTCCCCACTCACCGCTGCCGCGCATCACCTCGCGCGGCAGACAGCGCGGTCGATGATCACGCCCGACACCCGAAATCGGGCACGAACGGCTGCGCTCGACAGTGCTGCGGCGCAGGGAATCGTCGCAGTCCACGAATGTGCCGGTCCGATCGTGTCGGGTATCGACGACTTCCGTGAACTGATGGCCACCGAACACGGGGTGGAGGTTCGCGGATACTGGGGCGAGCTGGTCGAGACGGCCGAGCAGGCGCGGCAGCTGCTCGGCGACACCGGTGCCCACGGACTGGCCGGCGACATCTTCGTCGACGGCTCGCTGGGGTCGCGGACCGCGTGGCTGTCGTCGCCCTACGCCGACGGCTCCGGATCTGGCGTCCGGTACGAGGACGTCGATGCGATCGCCGAACACATCTCGGCGTGCACGACCGCCGGGATACAGGCGGGTTTCCACGTCATCGGCGACGCGGCTGTGTCTGCTGCCGTCACAGCGTTCGGGCGGGTGGTGGCCGAGCTCGGAACTCCTGCCGTCGCCGCGTGCGGGCATCGGCTCGAACATCTGGCGATGGTCGCACCCGAACAGGCCGACAAATTGGCCTCGTGGGGCGTCATAGCCAGCGTGCAACCGATGTTCGATGCCCTGTGGGGCGGTTCGGACGGGCTGTACTCGGCGCGACTCGGCGCAGATCGTGCGTCGGCGCTCCATCCGTTCGCGCGCCTGGCATCGGCGGGGGTGGCGCTCGCATTCGGTTCGGATGCGCCGGTCACCCGACTCGATCCGTGGGCGACGATCAGAGCCGCGGTCAACCACCGCACGCCGGGCAGTGCCATCTCGCCTCGGGCCGCTTTCTCGGCCGGTACCCGCGGAGCGTGGCGTGCGGGCGGAGTCCGAGACGGATTGGCAGGAACGTTGGTGCCGGGAGCGCCCGCGTCCTTCGCGGTGTGGGAGGTCGACGAACTCGTCGTCCGAGCGCCCAAGGACAGCGTGCAACGCTGGTCGACGGACCCCCGTGCGGGGGTGTCCCCGTTGCCCGGTCTCGACCCGTCGTCCACGAGCCCACGGTGCTCGATGACCGTCCATCGCGGGCAGGTCATCCATGAGAACTGAGTCCGCCTCGGGTGTCGGGGCCGGGGCCTCGTCGGCGGGGCGACTACGACGAGCCTCGATGTCCACTGCACTCTCCGTTGCCGGTGGTGCCCTGATATTCGCGAGCTTTCCTCCGCGAACGCTGTGGTTTCTGGCACCGCTCGGGATCGCGCTGCTGGCCCTCGTCCTGACCGGCTTCGGCGGCCGACGTCCGTTGTCGCTGAAAGCGGGATTCGGCTACGGCTGTGCCGCCGGACTCGGATTCTTCGTTCCACTGCTCCCGTGGATCGGTGTCTACGTGGGACCGATGCCCTGGCTGGCGCTCGCCGCCGCCGAGTCCGTCTTCGTCGGCTTGTTCGGAGTGCTCGGTGTGGTCGCAGCACGGAGTGCCTGGTGGCCCGTGTCGATGGCATTGGCCTGGAGCCTGACCGAGTGGCTCAGATCCAGTGTTCCCTTCGGCGGTTTCCCGTGGGGCCGGTTGGCGTTCGGACAACCCGAGGGCTGGCTGCTTCCCTTGGCGAGCATCGGGGGTGCACCGTTGCTCAGTTTCGGTGTGGCACTGACCGGAACCGGAACGGCCGCGCTGCTGGTCGCGGGCAGTCGGCGCGACGGAGTGCGCTCGTTCCTCGGGCCGGTCGCCGCCACGACGGTCGCGTCCATAGCGGCCGTGGCGCTGCTACCCACGCTGCACAGCAACGACGCACCGGAAGGCGACGAACGGACCGTGACGATCGCAGCCGTCCAGGGAAGCGTTCCGCGTCTGGGTCTGGACTTCAACGCACAGCGGCGAGCGGTCCTGGACAATCACGTCCGTGAAACGATGAGTTTGGCCGCCGACGTCGAGGCAGGCAGGCAACCTGCCCCGGATCTCGTCGTGTGGCCCGAGAATGCGTCCGACATAGATCCATTGAGAAATGCCGATGCCTCAACTCTCATCACACAGGCGTCCGTGGCTGTGGGGGCTCCGATTCTCGTCGGGACCGTACTCGTCAATGCTGATGGCACGAACACGAATTCGGTAATTGCGTGGAACGGTACGGACGGGCCCGGTGAGCGGCACGACAAGAAGATAATTCAACCGTTCGGCGAATACTTGCCATTCCGAAGTTTTTTTCGATTGTTCTCGGAATATGCCGACCGAGCGGGTTATTTCGTTCCCGGTAACGGAAACGGAGTTGTCCGCACCGGGGGAATAGCAGCCGGAATAGCGACCTGCTACGAAGTCGCATTCGACCGTGCCCTCGAGGAATCGGTCCGATCGGGCGCGGAGTTCATCGCAATTCCAACCAACAACGCGACCTTCGGCGACACCGAGATGACCTACCAACAACTCGCGATGTCCAGGGTGCGCGCCGTCGAGCACGGAAGAACTGTCGTGGTGGCCGCCACGAGTGGTGTGAGCGCGATCGTGGCACCGGACGGAGAGGTTCTGCAGGATTCGCCACTGTTCACTCCCGACGTGCTGGTTTCCAGTGTTGTACTGCGACAATCCCTCACCGTCGCGACACGACTCGGCTTCGGATCGGAACTGGTGTTGTGTCTGGCAGCAGTCGCAGCCCTCGGCGCGACGCTCGTGGTCGGGCGCCGCCGCTCCGCCTCCTGAAACAATCGTCGAGTCGGTAAACGGCGGGTCGATCAGAACGACAGGTCCGATACGGGTCGGACAATGCTGTGCGACGCGGCGTGAGCAGTCATTCGTTCGACCGAATAGCGCCTGTTCGGGTGGCACTCGGGGTCACTTCTGTAACAGGCTGGAGTCGGCGATCGATGGTTCTTATGATTACTGCACAAAAGAATCCTGCCGATGTTGTATCTTTGAAAGCCGCTGGGATGCTCGACGCGGAATTTCGGGTCGGCTTTCGGCGGTTGGCCGACGGTCTCGTGTGTGTATGTGAGTGCAGCACGAACGCCGACGTGGTCGAACGTGTCGTACGCCTGGTGGGGAGGGGAGTTCATGTCGGACAGGACGTCGAATTCGAGAGTCACCACGCACTCGGTTTGCGAACTCGAGGTTGGTTCTCTTCGGTAGAACCGTACCCTTTCCCTGTTTCAATCCAGTGGGCCGTGCGCGACGAATCGATACGACGGCATATCACCACCGAACGTGTGTGAATCGACACGAACGCAGACCAGAACGGAAGCCAGAATTGCTCAATCGCGCGCACAGGCCGCCGCGGCTCGACAGTCCGAACCGAACCGAGGTCTCCGGGTCCACCGACCCGATGTCGGCCATCGTGACCGTGCCGTCGAAGGGCAAGTGAATGCGCGCAGCAATTTCCGGTGGATCTCAGACGCCCCCGACCGGCCCCGGCTTCGAGAACGGTTTCCCGCTGTCGTCCGCTCAGCGTGGCATGTGGTTCGCTCAGCAGCTTGCCCCTGACGTCCCGGTCTGTATCGCACAATATGTCGACCTTCGCGGCAACCTCGACATCGGCGTTCTGCAAGAGGCCTCGGCTCAGGCCGGACACGAGTTCCAGTCCGCATATCTCCGACTGGCCGAGGTGGACGGCGAACCCGTACAGCTGGTCGATCACTCCATCGACCAGTCGGTGCACTACCTCGATCTGCGTGATGCCGAGGACCCGATGGCGTCGGCGCTGAGGTGGATCGACGAGAACTACGTCAAGCCCGTCGACATGGAACACGACCCCCTCGTCGACAGTTGGATCATTCAGGTCGAGGACGATCGCAACCTCTGGTATAGCAAGATTCACCACGTCGCACTCGACGGCTACGGTGCCATGACTCTCGTCAACCGAACCGCCGCGCTGTACACGGCGGCCGTCGAACACGTCGAGCCTGCTCCCAACAAGGCGGCCGAGCTTCGCCGACTCTACGAGCTCGATCAGGAATACCGGACGTCGTCGCGCTTCGAGTCCGACAAGGCGTACTGGACTGCTCGCGCCGCGGACATCCAGGACGGAGCTTCTCTGTCCAACACGGCCGGTCGCACGATCGCTGCCAGCAAGTTGCGCAGCGTCGCTCTCCCCGAGGACGTCGTCGCCGAGCTCGAGGCGTCCGACGCGACCAAGGGTGGAACCGCGGCTGCGGTGTTCATCGCCGCTTTCGGCTGCTACCTCTCGCGAATGACCGGGCGAGAAGACGTCTCGGTCAACATCCCGGTGTCCGCGCGCACCACCGCGTTGCTTCGCCGATCCGGTGGAATGCTCGTCAACGTCGCCCCCATTTCGATCCACGTGCCCCAGGACGCGACCGTCGGCGAGCTGGTTCAGCAGGTGCAGCTCGAACTGATGGGAGCGCTGCGGCACCAGCGCTTCAGCATCGAGGACATTCGGCGCGAGCTGGCGGCCTCGGGTAGTGACAAGCAGCTGTCCGGCCCGATGGTCAACATGATGCTGTTCCATCAGCAGATCGAACTCGGGTCGATCGTCGGCGAGTTCAACATCGTGACCTCGGGTCCGGTCGAGGACCTCCTGGTCAACGTCTATCAAAGCGGATCTCCGGCCCGGACGTTCGTCGATTTCAGGGCCAACCCCAACCGGTACGACGACGACGACCTCACCGCGCACCACTCGAGCTTCGTCGACATGGTGGAAGCCTTCATCGCGGCCGGGCCCGAGACCGCTGTTCTGGACGTCCATCCGGTCAGCGCACGCGAGGGCCAGCGCCGGCGGCGCGCGGCAGCCCAGCTCGCCTACTGGACCGAACGGCTCGCCGACGCCCCCGATCTCCTCGATCTTCCGACCGACCGCTCGCGCGCCTCGCACATCGGACACGTTCGCGCATCCCACGAGGTGACGATCGGATCCGAAACGTGGTCCGGCGTGACTCGATTGGCGGCAGAACGGTCCACGACGCCGTTCGTGGTTCTCGAATCCGCTCTCGCCGTGCTGCTTTCGCGACTGGCGAACACCGACGACCTGGTGATAGCCGCACCCGCGGGTCACGGAAACACCGTCGCGCTACGAAGCCGACCCGAGGTTCGGCAGTCGTTCACCGAACTCGTCGATGCGTCCGCAGCCGACTTCGATGCGGCGATGGCACACGGTGACACGTCGTTCGACGACGTCGTTCAGGCCTTGAATCTGCCTCGAACGGAATCGCACAGCCCCCTCGCTCAGGTTGCGCTCCGGTTCGGTCCGTCCGCACTGCCGCGTGACGGAGTCGGCATGGATCTGGTCGTCACCGTCGACGAGTCCGATTCTGTCACCGTCGTTTTCGATTACGCCACAGAACTGTTCGATGCCGCGAGCACGGCTCAACTCGCCCGTCGCCTCGTCCGCGTTCTCGACACATCGACCAACGAGCCCGATCTGCCGATAGGCGATGTGGATCTGCTGTCCACCGCCGAGCGAGCGCGCCTGGCTCCGGTTCGTGGTCCGCGGTCTGTGGTGGGTGTGGTGTTGCCGGAGTTGTTGGCTGGTGCGGTGGGTGTTGCTGGTGTCGGTGGTGTTGCGGTGGTGTCGGGGTCGCGGTCTGTTTCGTATGGTGAGTTGGATGCGGCGTCGTCGCGGTTGGCGCGGATGTTGATGTCGTGTGGGGTGGGTCCGGGGTCGTTCGTGGCGTTGGCGTTGTCGCGGTCGGTGGAGTCTGTGGTGGCGGTGTGGGCGGTGGCGAAGGCCGGTGGTGCGTTCTTGCCGGTGGATCCGAATTATCCGGTGGATCGGATCGAGCACATGTTGGTCGATTCGGGTGCTGTGGTGGGTGTGACGTTGGGTGCGGATGTGGGTGCGCTCTCGGGTGTGGGTGGGGTGTCGTGGGTGGTGCTCGATGATCCGGATGTGGTGGCGGATCTGGCGTTTCGGTCGTCTGCTCCGGTGTTGGATGTGGAGCGTTCGGGTGTGTTGCGGCTCGATGATGCGGCGTATCTGATTTACACGTCGGGGTCGACGGGTGTGCCCAAGGGTGTGGTGGTCACGCATCGTGGTGTGGGGAACTTGGCTGCCGAGGAGCGGGTTCGGTTCGGTGTGGGTCCGTCGTCGCGGGTGTTGGCGTTCGCGTCGCCGAGTTTCGATGCGTCGATTCTCGAGTTCGTGTTGGCGTTCTCGGGTGGAGCGACGATGGTGATCGCTCCGCCGTTGGTGTTCGGTGGGGTGGAGTTGGCGTCGTTGCTGGCCGAGGAGCGGGTGTCGCATGCGTTCGTCACGCCTGCGGCGTTGGCGTCGGTGGATCCGGTGGGGTTGGAGTCGGTCGAGGTGGTGGTGACCGGTGGTGATGTGTGTGCGCCGGAGTTGGTGGCGCGGTGGGCGCCGGGTCGGCGGATGTTCAATGCGTACGGTCCGACGGAGGCGACGATTTTTTCGTCGATCTCGTCGGCGTTGGTGGTGGGGGAGTCGGTCGATATCGGTTCGCCGACGATCGGTTTCGCTGAGGTGGTGTTGGATTCGCGGTTGAATCCGGTGCCCGTGGGTGTGGTGGGTGAGTTGTATCTGGCGGGTCCGGCGTTGGCTCGTGGGTATCACGCGCGGTTGGGTTTGACGGCGGAGCGGTTCGTGGCCGATCCGTTCGGTGGTGCGGGTTCGCGGATGTATCGCACCGGTGATGTGGTGCGGTGGAATGCCTCGGGTGCGTTGGAGTATGTGGGGCGTAGCGATTTTCAGGTGAAGGTGCGTGGTTTCCGGATCGAGTTGGGTGAGATCGATTCGGTGTTGGCTGCGGTGTCGGGTGTCGATTTCGTGGTCACCATCGGACGTGAGTCTGCTGCCGGGGCAACGGTGTTGGTCTCGTATGTGTTGCCGGTGGCCGGTACGGTCCTCGAGGTCGATGCGTTGCGTGAGCATGCCGGTTCGGTGCTGCCTGCGCACATGGTGCCCTCTGCGTTCGTGATGTTGGAGTCCATTCCTCTGACTCCGGCAGGCAAACTCGACCGCACCGCACTCCCCGAACCCGAACTCGGTTCACAGGGTGCATTCGAGGCCGCGGAAACGGAATACGAGGCCGCGGTGGCGTCCGTGTTCTGCGACGTTCTCGAGGTCGATCGAGTCGGTGTCACCGACAGCTTCTTCGATCTCGGCGGAAACTCCCTCGTGGCCACGCGTTTGATCGCACGGGTCAATTCGGCTCTCGGAACCGATCTGAAGGTACTGGATCT
Source organism: Rhodococcus sp. 05-2254-2 (assembly GCF_002259095.1). Lineage (NCBI taxonomy): Bacteria > Bacillati > Actinomycetota > Actinomycetes > Mycobacteriales > Nocardiaceae > Rhodococcus > Rhodococcus sp. 05-2254-2. The sequence goes on from NZ_NOZJ01000006.1 coordinate 196,840, forward strand.
GTTCGAGGCATCGACGGTTCGGACTCTGGCGGAACGTGCCGAAGCCATGGGCGCGTCGCTGCATCGCCGCCCGGCACTCGTCCCCGTCGACCGCCCCGATTCGATCCCGCTGTCTCTCGCGCAGCAGCGGATGTGGTTCATCAACCAGTTCGACGTGTCCTCGCCCGCGTACAACATCCCGCTCACCGTGCGCCTGACCGGCCGTCTGGACGTGAGTGCGATGGCTGCTGCCGTCGGCGACGTCCTGTCCCGGCACGAGTCGCTCCGCACGGTGTTCCCGACTGTGGGCGATCTGCCGATTCAGGTCATCGCACCCGTCGAGGACGTCACCGGATCGAAGCTCCCCCTCGACGTGGTCGACGTCGACGCCGGTTCGGTCGATGAGCTCGTACGTGCAGCTGCGACAACAGGATTCGACGTCACGGTCGATCTTCCGTTCCGCGCGGTGCTGTACCGGACCGGCCCGGAGAGCTTCGTGCTCTCCATCGTCGTCCACCACATTGCGGCCGACGGTGCCTCGATGGCACCGCTGGCCCGAGACGTGATGGTCGCCTACGGCGCCCGCTCCGCCGGCTCGATTCCGGCGTGGGAGCCACTCACCGTTCAGTACGCGGACTTCGCACTGTGGCAGCACGCCGTTCTCGGCGACGAGAGCGACTCCACCTCGGTGGCGTCGCGGCAGATCGAGTTCTGGCAGACGGCTCTGGCAGACCTGCCGGACGTGCTGCCGATGCCACTCGATCGCCCGCGGCCCACCCGGCAGTCGATGCGTGGCAGCGTCACCCCGTTCACGATTCCCGCCGATGTCGCCGCTCGGTTGAATTCGGTTGCTGCCGAACACGACTCGACGCTGTTCATGGTCGTCCATTCTGCGCTTGCATTGCTGCTCGCGCGCCTGAGCGGCACCCAGGACATCGCTGTCGGTACTCCGATCGCGGGTCGCGGCGACGCGGCCCTCGACGACCTCGTGGGCATGTTCGTCGGGACCCTGGTGCTGCGAACGCAGGTCGAGCCTCGAGCCACCTTCGCCGAACTGCTCGCCGACACTCGTCGCTCCGACCTCGCCGCCTTCGACAACACCGACATCCCGTTCGAGCGACTGGTCGATGTACTCGATCCGGCCAGGTCCACCGACCACTCGCCGCTGTTCCAGGTTCTCCTCGAATTCCAGAACAATGCAGCTGTCACGTTGGAACTACCCGATCTCACCGTCGGTTTCGAGGAGATCAGCACCGACACAGCCAAATTCGATCTGCAGCTGCGCGTGGATCAGGAGCCCGTGGATCCGTCCGGGGCACTGTCGGCCTCGTTCACCTACGCCACAGATCTGTTCGATCCCGAAACCATCGACAGGTTCGTCGATCGCTTCCTGCGGATCGTGTCGACCGTCGGGGCGTCGACGGACGTACGCACCGGCGACATAGACATCCTGTCCGCCGCAGAGCGGGAACTCGTCCTGTTCGAGTGGAACGACACTGCACGGCTGATCGAACCTCCGGTCCACCAGCACATCCCGGCCGGCGACGTCGACATGACGCTCAGCAGTCTGTTCGACCGACAGGTGCAGCGCAGCCCGTACTCGACCGCGTTGGTGTTCGAGGACGAGCACGTCACCTATCTCGAACTGGACGAACGTGCGAATCAGCTCGCGCGACATCTCATCTCGCTCGGCGTGACGACCGAATCGCACGTCGGCCTCGCGATCCGACGGTCGATCGACCTGCTCGTCGGCATGTACGCGATCGTCAAGGCCGGTGGTGCCTATGTGCCGATCGACCCGGACCATCCGGTCGAGCGTTCGTCCTACGTCCTCTCCAGCGCCCAGCCTGTGTGCATCCTCACCACGAGCCGCGACTGGATCAACATCCCGGTCGCAACTCCGGTCCTCGCCGTCGATCTGCTCGACGTGTCCGATCGCGACCACACCTCTGTCACCGATTCGGATCGACTGGGAAGACTGCACGGCTCCAACACCGCGTATGTCATCTACACCTCCGGTTCGACCGGTCGACCCAAGGGTGTTGCAGTCACGCACTCGGCCATCGTGAATCGGTTGCTGTGGATGCAGCACGAGTATCACCTCGAGCCTGCGGACACCGTTCTGCAGAAGACGCCGGCCACGTTCGACGTCTCGGTGTGGGAATTCTTCTGGCCCCTGCAGGTCGGTGCCAAGCTCGTCGTGGCCGAACCCGACGGACACCGCGATCCGGTCTACCTGTCCCGCATCATCGCGGACGAGCACATCACCACCGCGCACTTCGTGCCGTCCATGCTCGCGGTGTTCGCGGCAGGTGGACGAGCTGCGGAATGTGTCTCGCTCCGACTCGTCTTCTGCAGTGGCGAGGCACTTCCGCCTGCCACCGCGGCACAGTTCGCGCAGTTCTCCAACGCAGAACTGCACAACCTTTACGGTCCGACCGAAGCGGCCGTCGACGTCAGCTATTACCACGTGACCGGCCGCGACGCCGTCTCGATCCCCATCGGCGCACCGGTGTGGAACACACGCTTGTACGTGCTCGACGCCTCGTTGCGACCGGCTCCCATCGGTGCTCCTGGCGAGCTGTATCTGGCCGGCGTGCAACTCGCTCGTGGGTACGTCGGTCGCGGCGATCTCACAGCGGATCGCTTCGTCGCGGATCCGTTCGGCGAGCCCGGCGAGAGGCTCTATCGCACAGGCGATCTGGTGCGCTGGCGCGCCGACGGCGAACTCGAGTACATCGGCCGAACGGACTTCCAGGTCAAGCTGCGCGGCCTGCGCATCGAACTGCCCGAGATCGAATCGGTTCTCCTTCGATCCGAGTCGGTCGCACAGGCGGTCGCGTTGGTGCACAAGGACCCGAACACCGGTGAGACCCTTGTGGCCTACGTGGTCGGTGCACCCGGCTCCGCAGTCGACCCCGCACAGTTGACGGCCGAGGCCGCGCGCCGCCTGCCGGGGTACATGGTGCCCTCACACGTGGTGGTACTGGACTCGCTGCCGGTCAACGCCAGCGGCAAACTCGATCGCAAGGCATTGCCTGCGCCGGAATTCACCGTCGCCGCGTCGGAGTTCTTCGGCCCCGAGAACCCGGTCGAAGAGATCGTCGCCGGTGTCTTCGGTGATCTACTCGGTATCGCTCAGGTCAGTGTCACGTCGAGTTTCTTCGAGATCGGTGGCAACTCGCTGATCGCGATGCGTTTGGTCGCGCGCGTCAACGCGGCCCTCGGAACGGACATCGGCATCAGGGATCTGTTCGACGCCCCCACGGTGCGAGCGTTGTCTGCAGGCATCGACATCGGCGAGCACGACGCTGCGGCTGCCCCTCGACTGGTCCCGCAGGAGCGACCGGATGTGGTGCCGCTGTCGCTCGCGCAGCAGCGAATGTGGTTCATCAATCAGTACGACACCGAGTCGGCTGCCTACAACGTCGCATTCGCCATGCGCCTGAGCGGTGTGCTCGATGTCGATGCGATGCACTCGGCCATCGGTGACGTGTTGAGCCGGCACGAGTCGCTGCGCACGATGTTCCCGCTGACCGACGACGTTCCCGCGCAGTCCATCCTCGACGTGGCATCGGCACTGCCGGATCTGACTCCGATTCACGCGAACGACGAGCGTCATGTCCTCGAATTGATCGCCGACGTCGCCGGCTCGGGTTTCGACGTCGTGGCGGATGTTCCGCTGCGGGTCCGACTGGTTCGGGTGCGCGAGAACGAACACGTGCTCGTGATGGTGGTGCACCACATCTCCTCCGACGGGTTCTCCAGCGCTCCGCTGGCCCGTGACTTGATGGTGTCCTACAGCGCCCGCGCCGCAGGACACGCACCGAGCCAGGAACCGTTGCCGGTGCAGTACGCCGATTACGCGCTGTGGCAGCGCCGGTTCCTCGGTGCGGAGTCCGATCCCGAGTCGATGATGGCCAAGCAGCTCGCCTACTGGGTCGACACACTGTCCGGCAGCCCCGAGGTCCTGGCGTTGCCGACCGATCGCCCGCGTCCCGCGGTCGCATCCCTGCGTGGCGACAGCGTCTCCTTCGAGATCGACGCCGCAATCCATGCTCGTCTTGCTGCTGTTGCCGCCGAGCACAATTCCAGCGCGTTCATGATCGTGCACGCCGCTCTGGCCGTCCTTCTGGCCCGACTCTCGGGCACCGAGGACATCTCGGTCGGCACGCCGATCTCGGGCCGAGGAGACGCCGCACTCGACGAGCTCGTCGGCATGTTCGTCAACACCCTCGTTCTGCGCACCCAGGTGCCCGGCTCGACACGGTTCGAGGACCTGCTCGCAGAGGTTCGCTCGGTCGACCTCGCCGCGTTCACTCATTCGGATGTCCCGTTCGAGCGAGTGGTCGATGCGGTCGATCCCGCGAGGTCGACTGCCCATGCGCCGTTGTTCCAGGTGATGCTCGAGTTCCAGCAGACCGACCGACCGACGGTGACGTTGCCCGGACTCTCGATCGAGAGCATCGAGCTACCCAACGACATTTCCAACTTCGACCTGCAGTTGACGGTCTCGGAAGAATTCGACAGTTCCGGCGCACCGGTCGGCATGGAAGCCGGATTCCGCTACGCCACAGAACTGTTCGATGCAGACACCGTCCGGGTTCTCGCCGATCGCCTCGTACGGATCCTCGACGCCGTGACGGCAACGCCGTCCATCCGAGTCGGTGACATCGAGATTCTGTCTGCCAACGAGTACGACTCGTTGGCTCCGGTTCGTGGTCCGCGGTCTGTGGTGGGTGTGGTGTTGCCGGAGTTGTTGGCTGGTGCGGTGGGTGTTGCTGGTGTCGGTGGTGTTGCGGTGGTGTCGGGGTCGCGGTCTGTTTCGTATGGTGAGTTGGATGCGGCGTCGTCGCGGTTGGCGCGGATGTTGATGTCGTGTGGGGTGGGTCCGGGGTCGTTCGTGGCGTTGGCGTTGTCGCGGTCGGTGGAGTCTGTGGTGGCGGTGTGGGCGGTGGCGAAGGCCGGTGGTGCGTTCTTGCCGGTGGATCCGAATTATCCGGTGGATCGGATCGAGCACATGTTGGTCGATTCGGGTGCTGTGGTGGGTGTGACGTTGGGTGCGGATGTGGGTGCGCTCTCGGGTGTGGGTGGGGTGTCGTGGGTGGTGCTCGATGATCCGGATGTGGTGGCGGATCTGGCGTTTCGGTCGTCTGCTCCGGTGTTGGATGTGGAGCGTTCGGGTGTGTTGCGGCTCGATGATGCGGCGTATCTGATTTACACGTCGGGGTCGACGGGTGTGCCCAAGGGTGTGGTGGTCACTCATCGTGGTGTGGGGAACTTGGCTGCCGAGGAGCGGGTTCGGTTCGGTGTGGGTCCCTCGTCGCGGGTGTTGGCGTTCGCGTCGCCGAGTTTCGATGCGTCGATTCTCGAGTTCGTGTTGGCGTTCTCGGGTGGGGCGACGATGGTGATCGCTCCGCCGTTGGTGTTCGGTGGGGTGGAGTTGGCGTCGTTGCTGGCCGAGGAGCGGGTGTCGCATGCGTTCGTCACGCCTGCGGCGTTGGCGTCGGTGGATCCGGTGGGGTTGGAGTCGGTCGAGGTGGTGGTGACCGGTGGTGACGTGTGTGCGCCGGAGTTGGTGGCGCGGTGGGCGCCGGGTCGGCGGATGTTCAATGCGTACGGTCCGACGGAGGCGACGATTTTTTCGTCGATCTCGTCGGCGTTGGTGGTGGGGGAGTCGGTCGATATCGGTTCGCCGACGATCGGTTTCGCTGAGGTGGTGTTGGATTCGCGGTTGAATCCGGTGCCCGTGGGTGTGGTGGGTGAGTTGTATCTGGCGGGTCCGGCGTTGGCTCGTGGGTATCACGCGCGGTTGGGTTTGACGGCGGAGCGGTTCGTGGCCGATCCGTTCGGTGGTGCGGGTTCGCGGATGTATCGCACCGGTGATGTGGTGCGGTGGAATGCCTCGGGTGCGTTGGAGTATGTGGGGCGTAGCGATTTTCAGGTGAAGGTGCGTGGTTTCCGGATCGAGTTGGGTGAGATCGATTCGGTGTTGGCTGCGGTGTCGGGTGTCGATTTCGTGGTCACCATCGGACGTGAGTCTGCTGCCGGGGCAACGGTGTTGGTCTCGTATGTGTTGCCGGTGGCCGGTACGGTCCTCGAGGTCGATGCGTTGCGTGAGCATGCCGGTTCGATGCTGCCTGCGCACATGGTGCCCTCTGCGTTCGTGATGTTGGAGTCCATTCCTCTGACTCCGGCAGGCAAACTCGACCGCACCGCACTCCCCGAACCCGACTGGTCCGCTCAGGTCACGGCCGGTCGCGACGCGGACAATGCGGTCGAGAAGACGTTGGCCGGACTGTTCGCCGAGGTGCTTCGACTGGACCGTGTCGGCGTCGACGATTCGTTCTTCGCTCTCGGCGGCGACAGCATCATGTCGATTCAGTTGGTCTCGCGCGCCAAGGCGGCCGGGCTGTCTCTGTCGCCACGAGATGTCTTCGAGCACAAGACGGTTGCAGCGCTCGCAGAGGTGGTCGCGTCCTCGGACGGCACCGCACCTGTCGTACTGGAGGAGTTGCCCGGCGGCGGCGTGGGCGATGTACCTCTGACTCCGATCGTGGCGTGGATGCTCGATCGGACGGACGTTCTCGACAAGCACACGCAGACGGCGGTTCTCACACTTCCGGTGGACATCGAACTCGATGTGCTCGAAGCCACCGTCCAGACGGTCCTCGATCACCACGACATGCTTCGCGGTGTTCTGCACCGGGGTGAGCACCCCGCGATGGAGGTCCTTCCCGTCGGATCGGTCTCGGCGAATTCGGTCGTGCACCGCGTGACCTCGACAACCGTTCGGGGACCAGAGTTCTCCAAGCAGGCAACGGCCGAGGCAGAAGCAGCAGTCGGCCGGCTGGCACCCGATTCCGGTGTCATGATCCAGATGGTGTGGTTCGACGCCGGCTCCGAGGGGAGCCGTCTGCTCGTCGTCGCCCACCACCTGGTCGTCGACGGCGTGTCCTGGAGAATCCTGGTTCCCGACCTCGCGTCGGCGTGGGCCCAGATCATCGGTGGAAGCACTCCCGAGCTGGCTCCGGTCGGCACCTCCATGCGTCGTTGGTCCCACGGGTTGCGTGAGGTCACCGCCACCCGCGGCGACGAGCTGGCGATCTGGCGCGACGTTCTGGCACAACCGGATCCGCTCATCGGATCGCGCGCACTCGATCGCGAGATCGACGTGTACCGAACAGTGGACAAGGTCGAGTTGACGCTGTCCACCGACGTCACCGAGGGGCTACTGACGGCGCTGCCCGACGCGTTCCACGGCAGCGTCAACGACGGCCTGCTCGCGGCTCTCGCCCTCGCCACGGCGGTGTGGCGACGTGGCCGGGGAGTGGTCGTCGACGACGCTCTCATCTCGCTCGAGGGTCACGGCCGCGAGGACCACGTGGTGCCCGGTGCAGATCTCGGCCGGACCGTCGGTTGGTTCACCACGATCTACCCGCTCAGGCTGACCCTCGCCGATCTGGACCTGGACGACGCACTCGCAGGCGGCGTCGACGCAGCGCGTCTGATCAAGTCGGTCAAGGAGCAGCTGCTGGCAGTTCCCGACCACGGAATCGGGTACGGCATGCTCCGCTACCTGGACGAGGACGGTGCCGCTGCACTGCGCGACTTCCCGGCTCCCCAGATCAGTTTCAACTATCTCGGGCGCTACAGCACCGACGTTCCCGACGAGCTTCGCGGACACGGCTGGCTGCCGGTCGACGACTCCGGTGTCGGCGATTCGCAGGACGAGGATCTGCCGGTCGCAGCCGTTCTCGACATCAATGCCGTCACCACCGCGACGCCGACCGGCCCGCGGCTGGAGGCGACGTTCGCTTTCCCCACCGGCGTACTCGACTCTGACGAGGTCACCGAGCTGGCGGAGCTCTGGCGTCAAGCCCTCACCGCGCTGACACAGCTGGCCCAGCGACCGGGGGCCGGTGGCTTCACGCCCTCCGACCTCGATCTGGTGCAGCTCGATCAGAGTTCCATCGACGACCTCGAACGGGTCTATCCCACGCTGGACGACATCTGGTCCATGACGCCGCTGCAGGCCGGATTGCTCTTCCACGCCGAGCTGTCGGACCAGTCCGTCGACGCCTACATCGTCCAACTGGTGCTGGAGCTGCGCGGAAGCGTCGACGAGGCGCGGTTCCGGCGTGCTGCTCGGGGGCTGCTGCGTCGACACGCGAACCTGCGGACCGCTTTCGTGCACAACAGCGACGGCGAGTCGATCCAGATCGTCCACCACGACGTGGATGCTCCCTGGTCGTCGATCGACCTGACCGGACTGGATCCGGAGGCTCGAGCCGTCGAGCTCGATCGCATCGAACACGAGGACCGTGCCACCCGATTCAACATGGCACAGGCGCCTCTGTTGCGATTCATGCTCATCACCGTGGCACCGGGCGAGTGGCGTCTGGTGATGACCAACCACCACATCCTGCTCGACGGCTGGTCCACGCCGCTGTTGCTCAAGGACCTGCTGACGCTCTATGTGGTCGACGGCGACGAGACCGTTCTCCCACGGGTTCCGGCCTACCGCGACTACCTGTCGTGGCTGGCCAAGCGTGATCGCTCGTCGGCTCTCGAAGCGTGGACGAACGCTCTCGCCGGTTTGTCCGAGCCGACCCTGTTGACGCCGGTCGAGAGCCGACGCCAGGAATCGACGTTGGCGGGCCGCTCGTTGGTCTCGCTCGATGTGGAGCAGACGAACCGGTTGCGCAGCGTCGCTCGCGCCCGTGGCGTGACGATCAACTCCATGGTGCAGGCATCGTGGGCGCTGGTTCTCGGCACTCTGACCGGTCGCTCCGACGTCGTGTTCGGTGCCACCGTGTCCGGACGCCCGCCGGAGGTCTCCGACATCGAGTCGATGGTCGGACTGTTCATCAACACTCTTCCGGTGCGGATCGTGCTCGATCCGTCGGAGACACTCGGTGAGTACCTCGAACGGGTGCAGTCCGAACAGGCCGCGCTACTCGATCACCACTACCTCGGCCTCACCGACATTCAGCGAGCAGTGGGACCGGCCGTCTCCTTCGACACCCTGACGGTGTTCGAGTCGTACCCGATGGACCGCGCGGGATTGTCGGCCGAGACCGACCTCGCCGGAATGCAGGTGCACGACGTACACGACGGAAGCGACACCGCGCAATATCCTCTGACCTTGGTCGCCATGGTCGACGACCGACTGCACATCGAGGCGAAGTACCTGCCGGAGTTGTTCGAGCACAGCATCGTTGCGGCGACGGTCGACAGAATCGTTCGGGTTCTCGCGGCCATCGCAGCCGACACCGGTCGACGCGTCGGCTCGTTGTCGTTGCTGTCCGAGGACGAGCTGCACCGGCTGGCACCGGTTCGTGGACCGGAGTCGTCGGATACTCGACTGCTTCCCGATATCTTCGCCGACGCCGCTGCGATCGATCCGCACGGCACCGCTCTGTGGAGCGACGGCCGCACCATGGACTATGCCGAACTCGACGCGCAATCGTCTGCTCTCGCAAGAACATTGATCGCTCGCGGAGCCGGCCCGGAAACTGTCGTCGCGCTGGCTCTGCCACGGTCCGTCGAATCCGTACTCGGAATCTGGGCAGTCGCCAAGACCGGGGCGGCATTCCTGCCGATCGATCCGAGCTACCCGCGCGATCGCGTCGAACACATGCTCGTCGACTCGAACGCGTCGATCGGTCTGACCCTGTCCGAGCACGAGGCCGCGGTCTCCGGTCTCGGCTCTGCTGGGTGGACCGTGCTCGACAACGACGACACGCGCACCGAACTCGCCGGTCACTCGACCGGCCCGGTTCGCGACGGCGACCGAGTTCGCCCGATGCACATCGATCAGCTTGCGTACCTGATCTACACCTCGGGCTCGACGGGCGTTCCCAAGGGCGTCACCGTCACCCACCGCGGACTGGCGAATCTGGCCGAGGAGGAGCGGACTCGTTTCGAGGTGACCCCGGGTGCTCGGGTTCTCGCGTTCGCGTCCCCGAGCTTCGATGCCTCCATCCTGGAACTGCTGATGGTGTTCTCCGGTGCTGCGACCATGGTCATCGCGCCGACCTCTGTCTACGGCGGCACCGAGTTGGCCGAACTGCTTGCGGCACAGCACGTCACGCATGCGTTCGTCACGCCCGCCGCGCTGGCATCGGTGGATCCGGACGGCCTGACCGAGTTGGCCGTGGTGGCCACCGGTGGCGACGTATGTCCGCCCGAGCTCGTGGCTCGCTGGGCACCGGGCCGTCGGATGTTCAACGCCTACGGTCCCACCGAGGCGACGATCTTCTCGTCCATCAGTGATCGACTCGACGTCGACTCCGCAATCGACATCGGTTCTCCGACAATCGGTTTCAGCGAGGTTGTCCTCGACGCACGACTGCATCCCGTTCCGGTCGGAGTTGCAGGTGAGCTCTATCTCGCCGGGCCTGCACTGGCTCGCGGCTACCATTGCCGATTCGGTCTGACCGCAGACCGTTTCGTCGCGAATCCCTTCGGCGAGAGCGGCGCCAGGATGTACCGCACCGGCGACGTGGTGCGGTGGACCGAGTCGGGAACGCTCGAGTACGTCGGACGCAGCGACTTCCAGGTCAAGGTGCGCGGCTTCCGCATCGAACTGGGCGAGATCGACGCTGTCCTGACCGACCATCCGATGGTCGAGTTCGCCACCACCGTGGGTGTCGACGGTCCGACGGGCAACACGATTCTGGTCGCCTACGTCCTCCCGAGGTCCGGCGAGCAGGTCGATGCAGCAGCTCTGCGCACTCATGTCTCGAGTTCGCTACCGACCCACATGATCCCGACGGCCTTCGTCGCACTGGAGTCGATTCCGCTGACACCGGCAGGCAAGCTGGACCGCAATGCCCTGCCTGCACCCGATCTCCATCTCGGGGGCGACTCGCGTGCACCGCGCAACGACACCGAGCAGGTCATCGCCGATATCTTCGGCGAGGTACTGGGGATCGACGGCGTCGGAATCGATTCGAGTTTCTTCGATCTGGGTGGCGACTCGCTCAGTGCCACCAGACTCACTGCACGCGTCAACTCCGCGCTCGGGACCACGATCAGCGTCCGCGCATTGTTCGAGGCTCCCACCGTCGAGTCACTTGCGGTGCGAGTGCTCAGCAACCCGGTCGGCACCCTTCGCCGTCCCGCACTCGTGGCGAAGCCGCGACCGGATTCGATTCCGTTGTCGCTTGCGCAGCAACGAATGTGGTTCATCAACCAGTTCGACGTGACCTCGGCGGCGTACAACATCCCGCTTGCGGTGAGACTGACGGGTCGACTCGACATCGCCGCGATGAGCGCGGCCGTCGGGGACGTCCTGGAACGTCACGAGTCGCTGCGCACGGTGTTCCCCACCCGCGGGGATCGTCCTGAGCAGAAGATCCTCGACGTGCAGGCGGCGAGAACCGAACTCGCCGTCGTCGATCTGGACGCCACCGAGGTCGTTCCGGCCATCTCGGCCGCTGCCGCAACAGGATTCGACGTCTCGACCGATCTACCGTTCCGTGCGGTCCTGTACCGGATCGCACCGGACGAGTTCGTGCTCTCGATCGTCGTGCATCACATTGCTGCCGACGGCGCGTCCATGGCACCCCTGGCGCGAGATGTCATGGTCGCCTATGGCTCTCGTGCGGCGGCCGGCGCTCCGATGTGGACACCGCTCGACGTTCAGTACGCGGACTTCGCACTCTGGCAACGCGCCGTCCTCGGCGACGAGTCCGATCCCGCGTCCCTCGCCGCGCAGCAGTTGGACTTCTGGAAGACCGCCCTGGCGGATCTTCCCGATGTTCTGCCGCTACCGCTCGATCACCCGCGGCCCGCTCGGCAGTCCATGCGCGGCAACAGCGTTCGGTTCGAGATCGACCGCACCACTCATGCCGGACTGGTCGACCTCGCGCGTACCAACGAGGCGACCGTCTTCATGGCCGTCCACGCAGCGTGGTCGATCCTGATGGCGCGCATCAGCGGCACCGAGGACATCGCTGTCGGAACGCCGATCGCCGGACGAGGTGACGCTGCACTCGACGATCTGGTCGGCATGTTCGTCGGCACCCTTGTTCTGCGCACGGAGGTGGCACCGCAGCTCTCGTTCACCGATCTGCTTCGGGCCACGCGTACAGCCGATCTCGCTGCGTTCGAGAACACCGATGTACCGTTCGAGCGGTTGGTCGACGTTCTCGACCCCGCTCGTTCGACCGACCGTTCACCGTTGTTCCAGGTGCTTCTCGAGTTCCAGAACAACACGTCCGCGACGCTCGAACTGCCGGACCTCACGGTCGAAGCCCTCGACATCGATGCACACATTGCGAAGTTCGACCTGCAACTGACCGTCGCCGAGGAGTTCGACGAGGCCGGTGCACCGGCCGGGATGACCGCCGCGATCACCTACGCGACCGACTTGTTCGAGGAATCGTCCGTCGAGGAGTTCTCGGCACGATTCGGTGCCGTGCTCGCCTCCGTGACGAGCGATCCCGGGGGCGCAGTCGGCGATATCGATCTGCTCCTGCCGGGTGAGCTCGACGCCATGTCGCATGACTGGAACCACGCGGGCAGCGTGGCATCCGACGCGACGCTGGCCGATCGATTCGCAGCTGCCGCAGCGCGATTCCCCGATTCGCGCGCAGTCGTCTTCGGAGATCACACGCTGACCTACGCCGAGCTCGACGACCGCTCCAGCCGACTCGCACGGCTTCTCGTACAGCGCGGTGTGACCTCGGAATCACTGGTGGCAGTCGCGATGCCGCGCAACGAGGAGCTGATCGTCGCGCTGCTCGCGGTGATCAAGTCCGGTGGCGGCTACCTTCCGATCGACGTGTCCTACCCCGCGGACCGGTTGGCGTTCATGCTGGAAGACGCCTCGCCCGTCTGTGTGATCTCCACCGTCGCCGACAGTGCGTCGGTGCCCGCCTCGGATCTCGATGTCCTCGAGATCGATTCGCCCGAGCTGATCGCCAAGCTGGCCGGCATGTCGGGTGCCCCGCTGACCGATGCGGACCGCTCGGGTGGCACCAGCGCCGATTCCATCGCCTACGTCATCTACACCTCGGGTAGCACCGGTCGCCCCAAGGGCGTGCAGATCGCGCACCGCAACGTGGCGACGCTGTTCGCGAACACCGCTGATCTCTTCGATTTCGACAATCGTGACGTCTGGACGATGTTCCACTCGTACGCGTTCGATTTCTCGGTGTGGGAGCTGTGGGGACCGCTGCTGCACGGTGGAACACTCGTGGTCGTCGACTACTACACGGCACGCTCCCCGGAGCTGTTCCGCGAGTTGCTGGTCCGCGAGCAGGTCACGGTGCTCAACCAGACACCGACGGCGTTCTACCAGTTCGCGGAAGCCGATCGTGTGGCCACCGGAAACCTCGCCGGCACCACGGACTCCGATCTCTCGCTGCGCTACGTGATCTTCGGCGGCGAGGCACTCGATCTCGGGCAGTTGGCTCGCTGGTACGCCCGGCACGACGAGTCCGCCCCGACTCTGGTCAACATGTACGGCATCACCGAGACGACAGTCCACGTAAGCCACCTGGCCTTGACCGAGCAGTTCGCGGCATCGGCCTCGGCCAGCGTCATCGGTCAGGCCATCCCCGCACTGCGCGTCGCCGTTCTCGACGCGCGTCTCAATCCGGTACCACCCGGCGTCACCGGTGAAATGTACGTCTCCGGGGCACAGCTCTCTCGCGGATACCTGGGCCGGGCCGGCCTGTCGGCCACCCGTTTCGTGGCAGATCCGGCCGGAGAAGCCGGTGCCCGGATGTACCGCACCGGTGACACCGCACGGTGGAATCGTGACGGCGCGCTCGAGTACCTGGGCCGCAGCGACATGCAGGTGCAGCTGCACGGCTTCCGCATCGAACTCGGCGAGATCGAAAGCGCGCTGTTGGCATTCGACGGCGTCGCGGCGTCCGTGGTCTCGGTTCGAGACGACGGATTCGGTGATCGACTGATCGGATACGTCGTCGCCGAGGCGGGCCGAACACTCGACCACTCCGCCGTTCTCGAATTCGTCGGACACTCACTGACGTCGTACATGGTTCCGGCCGCTTTGATCGTGCTGGACGAGCTGCCGCTCACCGCCAACGGAAAGCTCGACCGCCGGGCTTTGCCGGCTCCGGACTTCTCCGCCAATGTCACCGAGAGCCGTTTGCCGGCAACCGAAGTCGAGTCCATCCTCGCCGGATTGTTCGCCGACGTCCTCGGCCTCGACACCGTCGGCGTCGACGACTCGTTCTTCGCGCTCGGCGGCGACAGCATCATGTCCATCCAGCTTGTCTCACGCGCCAAGGCGGCCGGTCTGGTCCTGGCTCCGCGCGACATCTTCGAGCGCAAGACCGTCGCGGCATTGGCCGAGGTCGTGGTCCTCGGAGGCGACGTCGTCGTACTGGAAGAACTCGACGGTGGGGGAGTCGGCCCGCTGCCCCTCACTCCGGTCGTGCGTTGGATGTTGGAGCGCAGCACCGACTTCGGGCGCTACACCCAGACGGCACTGCTTCAGCTCCCGGTCGGTATCGAGAGCGTCACGCTCGAGCGCACCGTGCAGGCCGTGCTCGATCGTCACGACATGCTGCGATCGCGACTGTTCCAGGACACGGACGGAATCTGGCACGAGGAAGTAGCTCCGATCGGCACTGTGTCCGCCGCGTCGGTGATCCACGCGGTCTCGGTCGATTCCGTGGACGGTCCCGAATTCTCCTCCCGCGCCGCAACGGAACTCGACGCTGCAGCAGATCGACTGGTCCCCGCCGACGGGGTCATGGTGCAGATGGTGTGGTTCCAGGCCCCGAACGGGTCCGGCCGACTTCTCGTCGTCGCACATCACCTCGTGATCGACGGCGTGTCGTGGCGCATCCTCGTCCCGGATCTGGCGACGGCCTGGAGCCAGATCGTCGCGGGCGACACACCTGCGCTGGCACCGATCGGCACATCGATGCGACGGTGGTCCACCGGTTTGACCGAGGTCACCGCGAGCCGCGCCGACGAAATCGGCCTGTGGCAGCGGATTCTGAGCGGTGACGATCCGACGATCGGTTCGCGACCACTGGACAAGCGCGTCGATGTCGACGCGACCGTCCAGCGCATCCGCACATCGCTCCCGGTCCAGGTGACCGAGCGACTGCTGACAGCGGTGCCGAATGCCTTCCGCGGCAGCGTCAACGACGGTCTCCTGGCCGGGCTGGCATTGGCACTGACGGCGTGGCGTCGCGAACGGGGAGCCTCGGTTCGCAGTGCGTTGATCACACTCGAAGGCCATGGCCGTGAAGACGCCGTGGTGCCCGGAGCCGATCTCGGCAGGACCGTCGGCTGGTTCACCACGATCTTCCCGGTTCGACTCGATCTCGGCTCGCTGGACATCGCCGACGCGTTGTCCGGTGGCGACTCCGCCGGAGCCTTGATCAAGGCCGTGAAGGAACAGCTGCTCGAGATCCCCGATCACGGAATCGGCTACGGCATGCTGCGGTACCTGGACTCCGACGGGACCGAGGCACTGTCCGGTTACGCCGCTCCGCAGGTCAGCTTCAACTACCTCGGGCGCTTCTCGACCGGATCGTCCGAGGGCATGGAAGACGTGGGCTGGATTCCTGTGGCCGACGCCGAACTGGGCGACGCACAGAACCCGGACATGCCGGTACCGGCCGCGCTGGACATCAACGCCGTCACCACCTCGACACCCGACGGGCCCCAGCTCGACGCCACCTTCGCGTTCCCGGCCGGCATCCTGGATGCGGACGAGGTCGATCGGTTGATCGAACTGTGGACGCAGGCACTGACCGCGATAACCGAGCACGCCTCGACCGAGGGTGCGGGCGGCTTCACCCCGTCCGACCTCGAGCTGGTGGACATCGATCAGCGCTCCATCGAGGTGCTCGAGAAGCAGTTCCCCGATCTCGACGATGTGTGGTCGATGTCGCCGCTGCAGGCCGGACTGCTCTTCCACGCCCGTCTCGCAGGCGAGGTCGGCAGCGACAGTGCTGGAGTCGACGCCTACATGGTGCAGCTCGGTCTGGAGCTGCGCGGCGTCGTCGATGCCGAGCGGATGCATTCCGCCGTGAACAAGCTCGTCTCTCGTCATCCGAACTTGCGAGCAGCGTTCGTGCACAACAGCACCGGCGAATCTCTGCAGATCGTGCAGAGTTCGGTCACGGTGCCGTGGTCCGAGGTCGATCTCCGCGGTGAAGCCGATGTCGAGGCAGCACTGGAAGCCGTACTTGAGGCCGATCGCGGCGTGCGATTCGAGATGGACTCGGCACCGCTGCTTCGGTTCACGCTGATCACCCTCGCCGACGATCACTGGCGACTGCTGCTGACCAATCACCACATCCTGCTCGACGGCTGGTCGACGCCGCTGGTGGTCAAGGAACTGATCACCCTCTACGTCACCGAGTCCGACGATTCGATGCTGCCGCGAGTTCCCGCGTATCGGGACTACCTCGCGTGGATGCGGCAACGCGACGTCGCCATCTCCACCGCGCAGTGGGTCAGTGCGATGGCCGGCGTCGAGGAGCCGACACTGCTCGTCACCGGTGACCGGGGTCGTCAGTTGTCCACTGTCTCGAGCGAGACCGAGCGGTCGTTGTCGATCGAGACCACAGCGGCGTTGCGCGATTTCGCGGCGCGCCGCGGGTCCACTCTGAACACACTCGTTCAGACTGCGTGGGGCATCGTGCTCGCCACTCTGACCGGTCGCGAGGACGTCGTCTTCGGTGCCACGGTGTCGGGTCGTCCGCCCGAGGTTCCGGGCATCGAAGGCATGATCGGGCTCTTCATCAACACACTTCCCGTTCGGGTCACGCTCGATCGGGCCGAGACACTCGGCGCTCTGGTCGATCGTGTGCAGGCCGAACAGGCAGCGCTGCTCGATCACCATTACCTCGGTCTGACCGACATCCAGCGCGCGGCCGGAGCCGGCGTCGCATTCGACACGCTGACGGTGTTCGAGTCCTACCCGGTCGATCGCGCCGGAGCCTCTGCTGCAACGGATTTCGCAGGTATGCAGGTGACGGACATCCTCGGCACCGACGCGGCGCACTATCCGCTGACACTGGTGTCTTCGGTCGACGAGCGCCTGAACCTCAAGGCCAAGTACCTGCCCGAACTCTTCGAGCTCCAAGACGTGCACGCCATCGTCGATCGGGTCGAGCGGGTGCTCGACGCAGTGCTGGCCGACGAGCAGCAGCCACTGGCTCGGCTGCGATTGCTGGCCGACACCGAATTCGCTTCTCTGGCTCCGGTATTCGGCCTCGAAGGCCGATCGACTCGGCTGCTACCGGAGATCTTCTCAGACGCAGCTGCCGTCGACCCGGACGCCATCGCGGTGCGCAGCGTCGACGGCGAGTTGACGTACCGAGAGCTGGATCGACAGTCGAACCGGCTCGCTCGCATTCTGATCGGCCGCGGTGTCCGCACCGAGACGTTCGTCGCTCTCGGGATCGCACGATCCATCGAGTCGGTGTTGACCGTCTGGGCCGTCGCGAAGTCCGGTGCCGCCTTCGTACCGGTCGATCCGAACTACCCGGCCGATCGCATCGAGCACATGCTGGCCGACTCCGGAGCAACCTTCGGTGTCACCACCCGCACTCACCTCGACGACCTGCCGTCGACCGTGCCGTGGATCGTCCTGGACGACCTCGCCACCGACGGTCCGAACGCGGTGAGCGACGAGCCCGTCGCCGACGACGAACGCCGTGGTCGCGTCACCCTGTCGAGTGCGGCGTACACGATCTACACGTCGGGTTCGACGGGTGTACCGAAGGGGGTCGTGGTCACCCACTCCGGCCTCGACAACTTCGCGACCGAGCAGCGCGAGCGCTATCGAGTCACGAAGGACTCACGCACGCTTCATGTTTCGTCACCCAGCTTCGACGCGTCCGTACTCGAGTACCTGCTCGCGTTCGGCGTCGGTGCCACGATGGTGATCGTTCCACCCACGGTGTACGGCGGAGCCGAGCTGGCGTCGTTGCTGGCCGAGGAATCGGTCACTCACGGCTTCATCACCCCGTCCGCCCTCGCCTCGGTCGATCCGGCCGGTCTCGACACGTTCGCCGATGTCGTGGTCGGCGGCGAGGCCGTTCCGTCCGAGTTGGTCACCAAGTGGGCTCCCGGTCGCAACCTGTTCAACGGGTACGGACCGACCGAGGCCACGATCATGTCCAACATCAGTGCACCGATGGTCGCCGGCGAGCCGGTGTCGATCGGTGGGCCGGTGCGGGGTGTGTACGAGGTGGTTCTCGACTCGCGACTGCAGCCGGTTCCCGTCGGGGTCGCGGGTGAGCTCTATCTCGCAGGCGTCGGCCTGGCCCGCGGCTACCACGATCGGATGGGGCTGACGGCCGAACGATTCGTTGCCGACCCGTTCGGTGCTCCCGGTGCCCGCATGTACCGCACCGGAGATGTGGTGCGCTGGTCGCCGGATCTGACCATCGAATATGTCGGTCGCAGCGACTCGCAGGTCAAGGTCCGCGGCTTCCGCATCGAACTCGGCGAGATCGACGCCGCGCTCTCGGCACATCCCGCGGTGAATTTCGCAGCCACCTTCGGAACTCCCGGGCCGTCCGGTGCCACTGTTCTCGTGGCGTACGTGCGCCTGACGGGGGACAACCCGGCACACGCGGTCGACACCTTCGACACAGCGGTTCTGCGTGACCATCTTGCCGCCGCGCTGCCGTCGCACATGGTGCCCAGCGCCATCGTCGTGCTCGAGTCGATTCCGCTCACTCCGGTGGGCAAGCTCGATCGCGCCGCACTGCCCGTACCGGAGTTCGGCTCGGCCACCTCGTACCGAGAGCCGAGTACGCCGGCCGAGCTGACGGTCGCGGCGGTCTTCGCCGAGATCCTCGAGGTGGATCGAGTCGGTGCAGACGACGGATTCTTCGAGCTCGGTGGTGACTCGCTCAGCGCAACGCGGGTGATCGCTCGCGTCAACGCCGAGTTCGGTACCTCCATCGGTGTACGCACGATCTTCGAGACCCCGACGGTGTCGGGACTGGCGAGCGCAGTCGGCACTGCCGACACTCGGGCGCAGCGCCCGGCTCTCGTAGCGGCGGCACGTCCAGAGAACATTCCGCTCTCGCTCGCTCAGCAGCGGATGTGGTTCATCAACCAGTTCGACACCTCGTCGGCCGCGTACAACGTGCCGTTGGTCGTCAAGCTGACCGGGCGGCTCGACACCGCTGCGCTGGCCGCCGCGGTGGTCGATGTTCTGGGACGCCACGAATCTCTGCGCACGACCTTCCCCGACGGCCCGGAGTTCCCGGTGCAGCTCGTGCACCCGGCTGCCGAGGTCGCGCCTGCGGTCGAATCCGAACGGATCGATGCCGCAGTTCTGACCGATCGCGTCGCCCTGTTGGCCGGTCGAGGATTCGACGTGACCACCGAGATCCCGGTGCACGTCGAGCTGTTCGAGGTGCTCGATGCCGGCGTCGACGCGTCCGAGGATCCTGTCTTCGTACTCGCCATGGTGGTGCACCACATCGCCGCCGACGGCGCGTCGATGGCACCGCTCGCTCGCGACGTCGTGCTCGCGTACTCGGCGCGCAGTGCAGGTCAGGCACCGAACTGGCAGCCGCTGCCCGTCCAGTACGCCGACTACACGATCTGGCAGCGTTCGCTGCTCGGAGACGAGCAGGACCCGTCGAGCGTGGCCGCGGCCCAGCTCGAGCACTGGTCCACCGCGCTCGCGGGTCTTCCCGACCTGCTGCCGTTGCCGACGGACCGACCGAGGCCGACCACGCAGGACTTCCACGGTGGCCGAGTTCGCTTCACGGTCGATGCCGACATCCATCGGACGCTCGTCGACATCACTCGGGAACAGAACGTCAGCATGTTCATGGTGCTGCACGCGGCGTTCGCGGTCGTTCTGGCTCGTTTGAGCGGCACCGACGACATCGCGATCACCACTCCGGTGGCCGGGCGCGGGGACGCGGCGCTCGACGACCTCGTGGGTATGTTCGTCAACACGCTCGTGCTGCGCAGCCGAGTCGACGAGTCCGCGACGTTCGACGATCTGCTGAACCAGGTCAAGGCACACGATCTCGACGCGTTCGATCACACCGAGATGCCCTTCGAGAGAATCGTCGAGGTTCTCAATCCCACCCGTTCGACGGCATACGCTCCGCTGTCACAGGTCGCGCTGTCGTTCCAGAACAACGAGAAGGCCTCGCTCGAGCTTCCGGACCTCCGCGTCGAAGGCTTCGACTTCGACGTTCCGGTAGCCAAGCAGGATCTTCAGCTGCTGCTGTCCGAGACCTTCGACGAGGCGGGACGTCCGTCCGGCTTCGAGGCCGCATTCGACTACGCCACAGCGCTGTTCGACGCGGCCAGCGTCGAGGCCATCGCGGCGCGACTGATTCGAGTTCTCGACGCCGTCGGACGCGACCGGCACGCGGTGGTCGGAGACATCGAAATTCTGGGCGCCGACGAGCAGCGCGCGTTGGCGCCGGCGCGAGGAAACCCGGACGCAGCAGTCCGGACGTGGCCGGAGTTGCTCGCGGCGGCGGTCGCGCTCGACCCGTACGCAGTGGCCGTCACCTACCGAGGCATCAGCCTTTCCTACGCCGATCTGGACAGCTGGTCCAACCGAATCGCTCGAATGCTGATCGACTACGGCGTCGGGCCCGAGACGTTCGTCGCGTTGGCGCTGCCTCGATCGATCGAGTCGGTGCTGTCGGTGTGGGCCGTGGCCAAGACCGGTGCTGCATTCCTGCCCGTCGATCCGAACTACCCGGCGGACCGAATCGCGCACATGCTCGAAGATTCCCATGCCGCAATGGGTCTGACCGACATCGACAGCAGGGGATCGCTGCCCGACACCGTCCCGTGGCTGGTTCTGGACGATCCGGAAATTTCCGCGGAGTTGTCTCGCTACCCGGCGGACGCGGTGACCGACGTCGAGCGTACGGCGACCCTGCACATCGACCACCCCGCCTACCTGATCTACACATCGGGTTCGACCGGTCGCCCGAAGGGCGTTGCAGTGCGGCACCGTGGCTTGGCCAACCTCCAGGCCGAGGTGCTCGAGCGATTCCGCCCCACTCGGGATTCGCGTGTTTCGCACATCGCGTCACCGAGTTTCGACGCATCGATCTACGAGCTGACGATGGCGTTCGGCGTCGGTGCCACCGTCGTGATCGTGCCGCCGGGAGTCTTCGGCGGCGGCGACTTGGCCGACCTGCTCGAATCCGAACACGTCACGCACGCGTTCCTGACGCCCGCGGCGCTGTCGTCGATCGACGAGACACGTCTGGGCAACGTTCGGGTCCTCGCCGTCGGAGGTGAGGCCTGTACTCCGGAGTTGGTGGCGAAATGGGCACCGGGCCGCCAGATGTTCAACGGCTACGGTCCGACCGAGACCACCATCCAGGCGAGTGTCGGTGGTCCGCTGGTGCCCGGTGGCACGGTGGACGTCGGCAGGCCTGGAACCGGATTCCGGTTCCAGGTGCTCGACGCACGACTGCGGCCGGTTCCGGCCGGAGTGTCGGGCGAGCTCTACATCGCCGGTCCCGGTACCGCCCGTGGATACCTCGGGCGTTTCGGGCTGACATCCGAGCGCTTCGTCGCCGATCCGTTCGGTACTCCTGGCGACCGGATGTATCGAACCGGTGACGTCGTGCGCTGGGGAAGTGCCGGAGCCGTCGAGTTCGTCGGACGCAGTGACTTCCAGGTCAAGGTGCGCGGTTTCCGCATCGAACTCGGCGAGATCGACTCCGCACTCACCGAGAACGAGCAGGTCGGATTCGCCGCCACGATCGGGCACACGGCGGCGTCGGGTGACACCGTTCTCGTGTCCTACGTTCTCGCGGCCGACGGCGAATCGGTCGACACCGAAGCACTTCGAGACCGAGTCGCCAAAGTGCTTCCGCGTCATATGGTTCCGTCGGCGATCATCGAGCTGGACGACATTCCGCTGACGCCTGTGGGCAAGCTCGATCGGCGGGCCCTGCCGGTTCCGGAGCTGACGACGTCGACCACTCCGTACCGGGCACCGGCCACCGACGTGGAAGCTGCGATCGCCGATGCGTTCGCGCAGGTTCTCGGAGTCGATCGGGTCGGCATGGACGACAACTTCTTCGAGCTGGGCGGGACGTCGCTGGTGGCCACGAAGATCGTGCCTGCCATCGAGAACGCCATCGGAGTGCGGGTGCCGCTGCAAGCGCTGTTCGTCGATCCGACACCGTCGGGGTTGGCAGCGCGGGTCGCCGCGGATGCCGACGCCGGGGGCGCGGATCTCGATTCGGTGTTCGGGGTCGTGATTCCGCTGCGCGGCAGCGGGTCCAAGGCACCGTTGTTCTGCGTTCACCCGGGAATCGGGTTGTCGTGGGGCTACGCCGGTCTCGTCTCGCATCTGAGCGACGACCGTCCCGTGTACGGCCTACAGCTGCCGAGCATCGTCGAAGGGTCGACGTTCGGGTCCATTCGCGATCTCGCGCACCGCTACGCCGACGAGATTCGCGCTGTTCAGCCGGTGGGTCCGTACCACCTGCTCGGGTGGTCGCTCGGCGGCTCGCTCGCTCATGCGATAGCGGTGGAACTGCGCAGCACCGGCAGCGATGTTCGCACCCTCGCACTGTTGGACAGCTACGTCGACGGGCACGACGGCGAAGCGGTCGAGGGAGCGTTGAGCGTCGAGAACCTGCTTGCGGGATTGGGGCTCGATCTGACTGCTCAGCCCTCGACCGAGCCGTTGACCTACGAACGGGGCGTCGAACTACTCGACGAGTCGTTGGGACAGACGACCGGCGTTTCCGCCGATCATCTGCGACGTATCAATGCGGGATTCGAGAACTCGACTCGAATAATGGCCGAGTTCATCCCGGACGTGTTCGACGGAGATGTTTTGTTCTTCTCCGCAACGAAGGGTGCGAGCGATGGAATTGTTCGATCTCCGCAGGAATGGCGGCCGTATGTGACAGGAGATATCGTCATCCACGATGTCGACGTTTTCCACAACGAGATGACCAATGCAGATGCGGCCACTGTGATCGGGCCGGTCGTCGATTCTCATCTCGGGAATACACCTGAATAACAATTGATGTGTTCTTCACATCGCAGGGCACATCTACGAATACCATCGGCACTCGAGACGAATGCCGTCGAATACGAATCACTACCACCAGGGGACAGAAGTGAAACTGATCAGAACAGCAACGGTAGCGGTGGCGTTGACCGCTGCGGTGGCCACCGGAGCAGGCCATGCTGTGGCAGACCCGTCGTCGGACCCGGTGAATTACGAGACTTCGGTCAACCCGGACGGCACGGTCACCACCATCCTCGATGCCGGGCTGTTCCGGGTCGACGCCACGAGCGAGAACGTGTCCGTCATCGACCAGGCCGGTGCCACGCTCGCAACCGTTCCGCTGGAATACACCATCAACGGCACCGTCTACTCGATCGCACCGCTGATCGGTGCCGAGGGTCGCGAACTGACGTTGACTCCGCAGACGGTTCCCGTCGCCGAGGTCGCAGGTCCGCGGACCAAGCAGCAGGCATTCGACAACATGGTCAACCAGCTCGCAATCGGCTGGAACAACGGTGGCGGTGTCGGCACGGCGATCGGCGCAGGCCTCGGCTTCGCCATCGGCTGTGTATCGATCTTCCCGAACTTCATCTCCGGGTGCATCATCGGAACCGTCATCGGTACGGTTGCCGGCGCGGTCATCGGTACGTCCAACGGAAACCCGCAGGCTCAGCCTGCCGTGTTCGAGTACTTCACCACTCCGTAAGGCAGAACGGCCCCGAGCCGACGGAGGTCCGAACAGCGGGTGGAGCGCGTGCGCTCTACCCGCTGTTCGCTGTCCGCCCGGTCAACGCCCGGCGCATCGACACGGCTTTGACCATCGTCTCCTCGAACTCCTCGTCGGGATCCGACAGTGCCACGATTGCACCACCCACTCCGTACGTCACTTCGTGCTCGGTGGCCACGATCGTGCGAATGACGATCGAGAAGTCTGCGGTGCCGGTGATCGAGAAGTAACCGATGGCACCCGAGTACACCCCGCGCGGTCCGTCTTCGAGCTTGTCGATGATCGCCATCGTGCGGATCTTCGGGGCTCCTGTCATCGAACCACCGGGAAACGCGGCACGGATACAGTCCGCCGCGGATGCGTCCTCGCGCAGGCGGCCACGAACGGTCGAGACCAATTGGTGCACGGGAGCATAGGTTTCGACATCGAACAGCTTCGGTACGTGAACCGACCCCGGCACGCAGACCTGGGCGAGGTCGTTGCGCACCAGATCCACGATCATCAGATTCTCGGCCTTGTCCTTCTCGTTCGCGACGAGATCGGCCTTGAGCGCGTTGTCTTCTTCCGCCGTGGCTCCGCGGGGACGCGTCCCCTTGATCGGCTTGGACTCGACTACGCGGTCGGCGTCGATGCGCAAGAAGCGTTCCGGAGACGCACTCAACACCGACAGCTCGGGAAACTTCAGCAGCGCACTGTACGGAGTGGGGTTGATTTCACGCATGTACGAGTAGGTGGCGGTCGCGTCGATGGAACCGGCTACGGTCGCCGTGTTGGTCAAACAGACCTCGTACGTCTCACCGGAGCGAATCTCGGCGAGGCACTGGGAAATCAGATCGAGGTAGTGGGCACGGTCGTGGCGTAGACGGGGCTCGAGCGATCGATCTGCTCCGAGCAGGGGAGTGCCCGACGCTGGCGCATCCGCGTGGTCGTTCGGGACTGCCTTTCGAGACAAGCCACGCAGGGTCTCGGTGACAGAGTCGAACCACTGCGCCAACACAGGATCCCCGGGGGTGGTGGCCAACCCCATCAGATACAGGGTGCCGGCTTCGTGGTCGAACACCAGCGCGCGATCTGCGAAGACCATCGACGCGTCGGGAGTCGAGGCCGTGTGAACCAGTTGGCCACCGGTATCGGCCTTGAGCTCGTATCCCAGATACCCCACGTAGCCGAGTCCGAAAGCAAACGGTAGGTCGTGTCGAGGGGGAGTGGACCGCTCTCGCAATCGCTCGTCGATGTAGTCGAAGAATGTCGAGTGGATGCGCTCGGTCGTACCGTCGGCACCTTGCACGGTCACCGTGGTCTCGGCAACCGAGTAGGTCACGTACTCCGCATGAGGACCCGAGCAGTCGCCCATGACGGTGAATCTGCAGTCGGGTTCGAGAGCCGCGCTACCGTCCAGCCAGAAACTCTTCGAGCCGTCCGCGAAAAGAGCGTCGAATACCTGCTCGGAGTCGAAAGCCTCGTCGAGCGAACGTGTTTCGATGGTGAAGATCGAATCCTGAGTCCGTGCGGCGCTCGATGCGGCCGATTGAGCCAGTGTCAGATCGCGGAAGTTGGCGAGTAGTTCGCGGCCGTATTCGGTACTGATCGACTCGGGATGGAACTGAACGCCCCACATGGGCTTGCTCCGGTGCCGCACGGCCATGACCAGTCCGTCGGGCGTCCATGCGACTTCCTCGAAGTCGGCAGGGGTGCGGGTCACCACGAGCGAGTGATACCGC
Source organism: Rhodococcus sp. 05-2254-2 (assembly GCF_002259095.1). Lineage (NCBI taxonomy): Bacteria > Bacillati > Actinomycetota > Actinomycetes > Mycobacteriales > Nocardiaceae > Rhodococcus > Rhodococcus sp. 05-2254-2. The sequence continues at coordinate 222,260 of NZ_NOZJ01000006.1, forward strand.
ACCACCGAGTAGGGCGAGGGGATTCCGGCGAACAGGTCCACGCCGGAATGAGTGATGTCGGTGATCCTGCCGTGCATCGGCGCGGGCGCGAGATCGACACTGCCACCGAACAGATGGCACAGACCCTGATGCCCGAGGCACACGCCGAGTATCGGTAGACCGGACTCGAGTATCACGCGAGAACTGATCCCGAAGTCCTGCTCCACATCGGGCCGCCCTGGACCGGGTGAGATCACGACGTTGTCGAAAGCCTCGAAATCCAAAGACGTCCACTCGACGTCGTTCTTGACCACCGTCGGCGGCCGTCCGTTCACCTCGGTGAGAAGGCTGTACAGGTTGTAGGTGAACGAATCGTAATTGTCCACCAGGAGCGTATGAATCGTCATCGGCGTGCTTCTACCGTTTCCTGTCGAGGCCCGGCCCGGGCGTCGGAGAATCGATGATCGAATCCTCGACGCGACATGCCTCTGCAATCATCGTTCGGTACAGATCTTCGAGAAAGTCGGGGGACATCCCATTGGCCGACGCGAATTCTCTCGCTCGCTCTGTCACCAATCCGACACGGCCTGGTTGCATCATCGGAATGGCGTGTTCTCGTTTTACGTGTGCAACACGTACACACACATCGATGCGGTCTCGAATTGCAGCGCGCAGAACTTCGTCGATTCCGTCCAACTCGCGCCTCAACTCCGCAAGCTTCTGCTCGCCGACTGCGCGATGGCCTTCCGATTCCGCTTCGGAGGCCGCCGTGCGCAAAGCGTCGGTCGAGCGCTGATCAGAATCCTGGCTCACGAGTTATTGCCCCCTGATTTTTCGAGTGCGATGCCGCTGTTTATCGGTATTGTCCGACAACTGTTACGGCGACCGTTCACGAATCGTCCACTTGTGTGACAACCGATACCCGATGATGGCACCTCGGACAGCCACCTCGCCACTCGATCGTATTGGAATAGCTGGTCAGGCGACAATGAATGCAACAAAGGTCCGCGAAAACATCCGATAAGTTCGATATACATAAAAAAACTGCACCGCCGGATTGTTTCCAATCAGGCGGTGCAGAGTGCGGTGAACGTCATGCGCCGCGGCGCTTGACCTTCAGCAGGTCCAAACGCTCTTTGAGAAGCTCCTCGAGCTCGTCGACCGAACGACGCTCGAGCAGCATGTCCCAGTGCGTACGGGGAGGCTTGACTTTCTTGGCCTCCGGCGCGGTTCCCTCGATCAGCGACCCTTCCAGACCGTTGCGGCAAGCCCAGGTTCCGGGAATCTCGGCATCGTCGGCGAACGGTACGTCGAACTCCTCGCCGTTGTCGCACCGGTAGCGCGCAACGCGGCGGGGTGCCAGGTCGTGATCACGGTCGGTCTCGTAGCTGACCGCTCCCAGTCGGCTACCTCGAAGTACACGATCTGCCATGGTGAAGTCCTCTCCATCGATAGTAGGTACGTGCGTCGAAGCCATCCGTCGACATCGAACTACACCGTCTACCCACTGATCTACAACGTAGCCGCGCGTCGGTTCGTTCCCGGGCCGATGAGTCCCGGTGCGATCCCATCGGCGCAGCTTATCGGGCGATCTTACCTCGCGGCCGCAGTAGGCTGAACGACCATGTCCGCCAGAACCCGCCGCGACCAGACATGCGCCTGGTGCGGGCGCCCGGTCGCCGATACAGGAACCGGCCGTAAGCGGCGGTACTGCCGTCAATCGTGCCGTCAGCGAGCCTACGAGCAGCGCAGCGCGACGAAAGGGACGTCGATTCCCGACGACGCCGTCGTGCTGACCGCGGAGGAGGTGTCGGCCGTGGCAGACAGAGCGTTCGAGGTTCGGTGTGCCGCCGAGGACGTCAGCACGGCGGTGGCGGAAGGTGCCGACGCTGCGGAACTGCACCGACTGTGCGCCGAGCTGTTGGCCAAAGCTCATGACGCAGAGCGACTGCGCTGAACTGCGGTTCCTTACTCGTTCACCGACTCCATGGACAATGGTCGTACCGCCCGCGCGACTGCGCAGGCGGTACGACCTAGTGAGGAGCTCCATGGCGTTCTGGGATCAACTCAAATCCAAGGCACAGGAATTGAACGGCCAGCTGCAGACCAAGACCAGCCAGTTCAAGAACAAGGAATTCGCCAACGGCAGCATGGCCATGTGTGCCCTGATCGCGGCGGCGGACGGCACCATCGATCCTGCCGAGCGCCAGAAGACGGCATCACTGATCGCCGGCAACGAGGCTCTGAGAGTGTTCGAGCCCGACGAGCTTCGGCAGAAGTTCGACTGGTACTGCGACAAGCTGCAGGGAGACTTCGACTTCGGGAAGGTCGAGGCGACAGCCACGATCGGCAAGCTGAAGTCGAAGCCCGACCAGGCACGGGCCGTCATCCAGATCGGCATCATCATCGGCGGCGCGGACGGCCACTTCGACGATCACGAGAAGGCTGCCGTGCGCAATGCGTGCTTCGCAGTCGGAATCGATCCGGCCGAGTTCGAGCTCTGAGTCCTTCCGTACGAAAGGACCGCGGTAGTCGATCGTGCTGACGGCGATCGACGAAGTCATCAGGCGACTTCGTCGATCGCCGTTCTCGTCGGCAGTCGTCCGCTGTGAAATGTGGCGTATGCCGGGATACTAGGGGCACTCCGACGGCTTGTGCCGACGTCGAAAGATCCGTTGGAGATCCGGTTGCAGCCCACCAGCAAAGGGACCGTGCATGACAGTTGCCGCGATCTACCTCGTCATCGCCTTCGGTCTGGGCGGACTCGCCATGGTGGTACGGCTACCTCCCTTGGTCGGGTTTCTCGCTGCCGGTTTCGTCATCAATGCGCTCGATGTCGGTGAGGTGCCCCAGCTCGAGCTGATCGCCGACCTGGGCGTGACACTGCTGTTGTTCGCAATCGGTCTCAAGCTCGACGTTCGTATTCTTCTGCGCCGGGAGGTGTGGCTGACAACATCGGTGCATCTGGTGGCGAGCATCGTGGTCGGTACCACCGTGCTGTGGCTCGCCGCCGTCGCCGGGTTGGCCATGTTGTCCGGCCAAAGTCTGACGACGATAGCGTTGCTCGCATTCGCGATGTCGTTCTCGAGCACAGTGTTCGTGGTCAAGGTTCTGGAAGAGCGAGGGGAGTCGCACGCCCTCTACGGACGGGTGGCGATCGGTGTCCTGGTCATGCAGGACATCGTTGCCGTGGTTTTCCTCACCATAACCAGCGGCTCGCTACCGAGCCCATGGGCGGTGACGCTCGTACTGCTGTGGCCGGTGACGCGGATCCTTCGGAAGATCTGGAGCGGACTCGGCCACGGCGAGATGCAGTCGCTGTTCGGCATCGTGATGGCGCTGGTCCCGGGTTACGCCCTGTTCTCCGCCCTGGGGCTCAAGGGGGATCTGGGCGCACTGGTCATCGGCGTGTTGCTGGCATCGCATCCGGCCTCGTCGGAACTGTCACGATCGCTGTTCCACATCAAGGAACTGCTCCTGGTGGGCTTTTTCGTCTCGATCGGTTTGTCCGGGCTGCCGGACCTACCCAGTCTCGGTGTCGCCCTCCTCATGGTGCTTCTGCTGCCACTCAAATCCGTCCTGTACTTGGCGCTGTTCGCCCTGATGAAGTTGCGATATCGGACCGCGCTCCTGGCCGGACTGAGCCTGATGAACTACTCCGAATTCGGCCTGATCGTCGTGTCGGTAGGAGTGACGACCGGCCTACTCGCACCGGCCTGGCTGGTCGAGATGTCGATCGCCGTGGCTTTGAGTTTCGTCGCGTCGGCCCTGGTGAACGGTCGTGGCCACCTGATGGTCGAGAAGATCGCGACCCGTCTACCCGAGCAGGACGAGTCGAGCTTGCATCCCGAGGAACGCTCCGGCGATGCCGGCGACGCCGAGGTGGTCGTGATCGGAATGGGGCGTGTCGGGTTCGCGGCATATCAGCGGCTCACCGATCACTACGGCCTCGATGCCGTAGGAGTCGACTACGACGGGCCTCGCATTCGTCGCCTGGCCGATCAGGGACTACGAGTCATCGAAGGGGACGCAACCGATCTCGATTTCTGGCATCAACTACGGCATTCCGAGTCGGTACGCATTGCCGTGCTCGCGATGCCGCGTCACGGTGCCAATGTCACAGCACTCGCCTGTCTGCGCGAATCCGGATTCAGTGGAACAGTTGCCGCAGTGGCCCGCTACGACGACGAAGTGCAGTGGGCCAAGGAGCACGGCGTCGACATCGCGTTCAATGTCTACGCAGGTGCGGGGTTGGAATTGGCGGATCAGGTGGCCACCACTTCGCCCGATCCCGTCGGCGACGAAAGCGACTCCGACCTCGATACCTCACAGTCCGAGAAGGTCCATCGGCCGACCACGAAACCGGTACCGCTCGACGAGCATCCGTGACCGACCCCGCCTGGAGCATACGAAGGCCAGGGGAGGTACACCGACTCGGCCATTGGACCGCGGCCTACTCGTCCCAACTCCACCCTTGCAAAACGTCACTGTGACGATTCGTAGGGTTGAAGATGGGCGAGGGGAATGCAAGAGAGTGGCGCAAGCTCCATCGGAATCGCACATTTCGTTCAACCGTCGCAAGGAGCTGCCCGTTGGACAACAGCGCCGAGTGTCCGCCGCAGCGCTCGAGTGGGACGTGCACACAGCGTTCGACGCGGAAGCGTTGTGAATGGGTCGGCCACAGGAACCGAAGTCGCGCGGCGTCCGTCGAGACACCCCTGAACTGCGGCTCCTTTTTGCCGATAATCAACATTATGTCAACTAGTCGGAACCAACAGCTATACGTCAGTTACAGCGCAATACCTCTCTGTTTCAGCGGGCCTGGCTAGGCGGGGAAATCCGCGCTGCGAGATAGTATTTCGTTCGACCGGATGTCGCTCAGGTTTTCTTCCAGCGCGTCGATCACGGCATCGTATCCGCTGTTGCCCAGGATCAGCCGGTGTGGCGGTGGGTCCTGGGCCATCGCTGCGACCACCGCACGGGCACCGCGATGCGGGTCTCCCGGTTGCACCCCGTTCATGTCGACGAAGGCGGCCCGCACCTTCTCCAGCATCTCGCGGTACTCCGGAATCACCTCCGCGATGGGCTCGTCGGCGAATCCGGCGTACGCGTTCGTGCGGAATGCGCCCGGTTCGACTGCCAGGACGGAGATGCCGTGCTCGGCGACTTCCTGGCGGAGCGCGTCGGTGACGGCCTCGATCGCGTATTTCGTGGCGCTGTAGTAGCCGAATCCGACCGCCGCCAGAAGCCCGGCCACCGAGGACACGTTGACGATCCACCCGCTTCCGCGAGTGCGCATACCTGGTAGCACTGCGCGCGTGACGGACAGCACGGCGAAGAAGTTCAGCTCGAACATCGCCCGTATCGAAGACTCGTCCATTCCCTCGATCGATCCGTACCAGCCTCGACCGGCGTTGTTGACCAGCACGTCGATACTGCCGAAATGCTCCTCGGCCGTGTGCACCGCGCGGAGCACCTGTGCCGCGTCGGTGACATCCATGGGCACGACGAGAACGCGGTCACCGTAACGATCGGCCCACGACACCAATTCCTCCGGACGCCGGGCGGTGAGTACCACGCGGTCCCCCGCCTCCAGCGCCACCTCGGCGTACGCCATGCCGAAACCGCCGGGTGTGCCACCGGTGATGAACCATCGCTTGCTCATGGCTCGATCACCAGCCGCTGAATCAGCGCGCCGTCGAGCGTGAAGCGGTAGTGCAGGTCGACGACTCCCCCGGGGAAGTTGCCTTCCAGATGCTGCTCGACGTCGACAGTCGTACCGGTCGTGGTCGCTCCGGTGAACTCGCTCGTGTAGGTGTACTCACTCTCACTGACCGAGGCGATCAGCCAGGCCTCGATCTCGTCTCGGCCCGAGTAGTCGTGGCCCTCGTCGGTTACCACGGCATCCGCGGTGAATACGGTGAGCCCGCGAGCGCCTTGCTTGGAGTCGAGTGCGGTCATGAACTTCTTCACGTTGTCCGGGAGTCCATCCCATTGTGTGGTCATGACCTCACGGTGATGCCTCCCCCAAGGGGAGTGTCAACACCAGGTCCACCCCGGTAAAACACTGCTCACAAATATTCAGACGGATCGTAGAAAACAGCGAGCAGAATCGAGCCGATCGGCGTCGTAGTCCTCCCACTTCGCTACAGGCACATCCTGACGCCCGACCTCGACGAAACTGCGTTTGGCGAAGAACTCCGCGGCCTCACTGCTGACGGTGACCGCGAACAGGGTCGAGATGCCCTTCGTGCGGCAGACCTCCAACAATCCGTCCATCAACAAGCCGCCTGCTCCCAGTCCGGAGAACTCGGCGACTGTGATCAAACCGGACACTTCGCCGAATCCGGTTCCGGCGTAACGGTCCACCTCCAGTCCGACGATGCCGGCGAGGTGCCCCGTGCGCAGTACCCGAGCTCCGAGCCCACCAACAGCCATCCTGGCAATCTCGATCCGACTGCGCTGCTTGAGAACCCCCTCTCGCACTCCCTGTGCCACCAAAGCCTCGATTGCCGGGAAATCGTCCACCTGTAGCGAGGCCAAGTGCAGGTAGCGGCCTTGGGTCAGGACGGTCCCTCGGCCGTCGAATGTGAACAGCTCGAATTCGAGATCCTCAGCACAACAGAGGTTTACGCTGTATGCACCACCGGCAAGTGCTGCCTCGGCGGCTGGGGGGAAATCGTCGAGCCCCCGTTCGGCCAGGTGGGCGACCAGGCGCTCGCGGTGCAGGTCGATGTCGGCGAAGCTACGAGGAGGATTACCCCAGCCCCCGCCCGGATCGGTCAGGACCATCTTCGATGCCCGCACGCTCGCAGACACGGTGCCGGCAGTACGCGCGACAGCGTCCGCCTCCGCCCCGATCACGACGCATTCCGAGTCCGCGATTGCGAGCCACAGGCGGGCGACGGACTCGTCGTTCCAGACAGTCGCACCGGTCATTTCCACACCACCGACTGCAGCAGTGACTTCCGGAACATGGTCGGCCGGAACCACGAATATGAATCGCGTGTCGCCAGTGCCGAACTCGCCGACCGTCCGTTCCACTGCCTCCAGAGCCGCGACGCTCACCATGGGCAGGGCGATCACGATCGTGACCCCGCGGAACTCCTCGACGAAGAAGTCTCGCTCGGCAACAGGCACCCCGCTGGACGTCAGCTCTACCGCCGCCTCGCGCGGGACCGCTGGTCGCGGCCGCAATTTTCGTGGGTTCGCGCGCAGATCGTGGTTCGTCATGATGGGTCCCAGTGTGGACTGTCGACTCACACCCCGCAACGTCCGAATCAGTAGGTGTAGTTGATATCTCGGGAGAACGTGAATCCGCCCGTGGGTGCGGTACACCCGATTATGTCGTCGGGCCCGGACCGGCACACCACGTCCTCGACCGACAGCACCTGGCCGAACTCGAGTATTGGGGCGTTCGCATCCACGTAGATGCCCTGTGTCGTGCACATGCTTTCCGAGCCCGCCGCGGTTACGCGAACAGCGACCTTGTCGTTCTCTGCGTTCGAGCATTGCGGTCCGTCGAAGTGATTTCTGCCGTCCACGGCCTGACATCCCACTCGCCCCTCGGGCCCGTCGGCGTCCCAGATGCCGCAGTGAATGTTGCCCGTCGGCGACGTGAAGTTGTATTTGTCACTCCCCGTCCGGAACGTCACGGGATCGACGTTGCCTGGTTCGTCTCCCGACGGCTGCAAGATCGCACCACCACCCGGCACCAGGTCCGCTGCTTCCTCCGGCGTTCGCGTCGGCGGAGCGACTGCCGATTCCTGTGGGGATTCGGCCTCGAGCCGAGTCGGCGGCTCGGCCACAACCGACGACTCGGTAGTCGTCCTCGCGGGCGACGTCGTCGTCTCAGCGGGCACACGCGTCGTGTCCGGCGCGGCACTGGTGTCCGAATCGCCACTTGCACAACCACCTAGGGCCAATCCGCACACAGTCGCGACCAGAACAACTGACTTCCTAGCAATTGTCACGTTTTCTCTTTTCTCTTTCGAGTCGACATGAAGACGTCACGGCTCTCGCCCGCCGGGAGCCGGTTCGGCGCTGTTCAGCGGGCCGGCACCTCGAAGGTGGGGCTAGGTGTATGCGCGGCACTCGTTCTGAAGGTGACCGTAAGCGGACCCTCCCCTGTCTCGATGTCCACGTAAGGGTTTGCCACATTGGGGCCCTGGAACCGCCAGCTCGCCACCCGCTGCTCGGCGGTTCCACTGAGTCCGGTGTCGTGGTTACGCCAATCCGCATAGATGCTCAGATAGCACTCGTAGTCGGCTGATCCTGCCCATGCCGGGCTGTACAGGTGGGTGGTGAAATTCGCACGAATCTCGTTGGGCGCGTAGCCGCTCTGGACATTCACATCGACGGTACCGCCGAGACATTGGGGAACCTCGGCGAGCGTGTAAATCCGTTGTTGCGGCGAGAAGTATCTCTCCTGGGCACCGGCTTGCGCGGCGCTGGTACCGATCACGGCTGTGAGCGCGCTGGCGAGGACGAGTGAACGAGTGACGACCGGATGCTTCTTCATGACCCTCCATGGATGTGCGCGGTGTACTTTCAGGAGTCAACGTAACACTTGCCTAGACGGAAAGTGTTAGAGTTGCCAACATGGAAAGCAATCAGTCGCCGGACGACGTGCGCGATCTGCTGGGTGCGCTCCACGCCGATCGCGTCTGCCTCGCAGATCGTCTCGCTGCACCGTCCTGGTTCTACCCGGTCTTCGCCGCCGTGACCGCTCTGCACATAGGAACGCCGGTATTGCCGGACAGCAACGTGGGTGCCGCATTCGCCGCCCTCCCGGTGGCAGCAGCCGCGACATTGGCTCTGCTCTACCCCCGGATATCCGGGGTGCGACCGGCGGCAGTAGGCATGGTGGGATGGGGTGTTCTCATCGGGCTCCTGGTGAGTGTGCTCGGCTCGTTGAGCGTGTCCTACGGTGTGATGGCGTCGCTGTCTGCGTGGTGGGTACTTCTGCCGCAGGCCGTGTGCTTTGTCGTCGTGCTGTTCGGCGGTCGTCTGTTCGACGGAGTGTACCGAACCCATCTGCACGCTGGAGGCATCCGGCAGCTCACCGGCCGCCGGTCCAGGAGTAACTGATCGTGACCGAAGATCCCGGTATCGGGCCGAAATTCGATTCCGTCATCCATGCTCCAATCCGCTTGCGCGTCTGCGGAATTCTGCGGCAAATCGACGAAATCGACTTCGCGGTCATACGCGACACACTCGAGATCAGCGACGCGTCGCTCTCGAAACATCTCAAAGCGCTCTCCGACGCGGGCTACGTCTCGATGAAGAAGACTGCGTCGCTGTCACGTTCGGACTCGAGGAGAGTGACATGGGTGAAGCTGACAGGTGCCGGACGGGAAGCGTTCGATTCTCATATCGCCGAGCTTCTTGTCATCGCCCACGGCCACCCGGAACCATCGCCGTCGCGACCACCCCTCGTGACGTGGAGTCCGACCTTCGGTGCCACACCCGAATTGGGCTGAACTGCATGTCACCGGGTGCAATTTCCACCACCCAGCATCCGAACGAACCGCCGCTGTACCGGCGACGCCGAGCCTGAGTCCGATCACCGCCATCGGCGACGACAGACTGCCCGTTGTCCGACCGGCACAGCCATCAGCTGGGGTCGGCCGCACAACGACGAATCGCCCCACTCCCCTGCACTCTGTGCTCACGTCGATCGGCTGACCGTGATCATCAACGGCGACAACCACTTCGGGGACGAGGTCGCACATCCATCCGTCGCTCGCATTCGTGTCGGGCAGCGTTCGTGCCGAACAGCGGACGGTCGTGCGGTGCCCGGGGTTGTTCGGATCGACAGTGATCGGCGTCGAACAGACGTACAAGGTGTGCGGTGAACGGCGCGACGACCTGCCTGGCTTACGACAAGTCCTGGCCGACAGATTCGAGCAGGTAGAGGTCACGATGGTGGGAAATGTGGCGTTCTTCGTCGCTCGACATCCCATCGAGGCACGACAACGGACAGACTGATACCCGGCGCGGACTGTTCGGGCACACTGACCACGAACGACGAATAACATGGACCCGGAGCCGCACGTATCCCGGCCCACACGGATCGGAGGGCCGATGTTCGATCTCCCGGGCGATCCGGTGAGTCTTCGATCCTTCCTGGAACGCTCCCCTGATTTCGTTGCGCTGTCCGATTTCACGGGGAAGATTCTGTACATCAATCCGGCGGGTTCGGAGCTGATCGGGGTCACGGACGTGGCCGATATCGGCCAGCTGTCGGCTTTGGATCTGCTGACTTCCGACGGACTCGATCTCACCGACGACATCGCCGCCGGTCTGCTCTCCGAAGGCAAGTGGGAGGGCTACTGCGAGCTGCGCCATCACGTGACCGGTACCGGCATGCCGGTCGTGGTGTCTTCCTATGTGATCAGTCGTGACGACGGTGGCCCCGACGTGGTCGTATCCACCATCAGGCACCGACACACGGTGGAACAGCGCAGTGCCAGGATGGCGGCCGACGCGGTGATCGCCGGTCGTCACGCGCTGGAGCAGAAGGCTCTCGCCGATCTGAGCCGATTCGCCGTCATCGCCGAGCTACCCAGGTTGCTCACCGCAGCAACCGACACGGCCGCCACCTTGATCGGCGTGGGCAACTCCGCCATCGCCCATCTCGAGCACCCGACCGATCCGTACTTGACCATGGACGCGGCCAGCGGTGCACTCGGCTTGCGTCAGAACGTTCCGTCCGGGAACGGTTCGTTGGTGGGATTCGTCCTGACGCTCTCGGAGCCTGTCGTGTGCAACGACAGTCACGCCGAGAAGCGTTTCCGTACCGACACGATGCTCTCTCTCGGCCTCCGCAGCGGCGTCGGAGTCCCCATCTTCACCGCCGCCGGAAAAGCATGGGGAGTTCTTTCCATCCACAGCGCCGAGGCCCGCCTCTATCGTGACGAAGAAGTGTCGTTTCTCAGTTCGGTGGCCGGCATCGTATCCGCGGCGATCCGACGGATCGACCTCGAACTCCAACTGCGACGACGTAGCACGCACGACGCCCTGACCGGTCTGCCGAACCGTACCCTCGCGTACGAGGTCATAGATTCGGCGTTGGACCGCGCCAGACAACAGTCAGGCACCGTAGCACTGCTTCTACTCGACATCGACGACTTCAAGATCATCAACGACAGCCTGGGACACGACGCCGGGGACAGAGCGTTGGTCAAGTTCGTCGAACGGCTCGCCTCGGCCATCAGAGACGCCGACACCATCGCGCGCCTGGGCGGAGACGAATTCTTGATCGTCTGCGAAGGCGTCGACAGCGTTGCTCACGCGGAGGAACTCGCTCGAAACATCTCGAGTTCCATCGCCGTTCCTTTCTCCGCCGAAGACGTGCCCATCCCCTTGAGCGCCAGCATCGGTATCGCGGTGTCCGAACCTGATTCGAGTCGGCACGAGCTTATCCACCGCGCCGACTTGGCCATGTACCGCGCAAAAGACAGTGGTACCGGTGGGCACGCAGTGTTCGATCCCACCGATCTCTACGATGCGGATCGCATCAGGTCGCTGTCGATCGATCTCCGAGCGGCGCTGCTCGCCGATGAACTCACTCTCGCCTACCAACCGTTGGTGGACATCGCCACCCGGAAGATCGTTGCCGTGGAGGCGCTCGCCCGCTGGAATCACCGCGAACTCGGGCCCATCGAACCGAGCGAGTTCGTCGGAGTCGCCGAAAGAACTGGTCTTGCAACTCCTTTGGGCGCGTGGGCGCTGCGTACTGCATGCACCGCCGCGGCGCGGTGGCGAACGTTCTCCGACATCGTGGTCCGCGTCAACGTCAGCGCGCTTCAACTCCGCGATCCCGATTTTCCCACCGAGGTCGCCTCGGTACTGGAAGAGACGGGACTGCCTGCCTTCGCTCTCGGCCTCGAGGTGACCGAAACCGTGTGGGTCGCCGACACCGAACGGGTCGCCGACACCGTCTCCGCCCTGCACGCCATGGGGGTGGCTCTCTTGCTCGACGATATGGGCAAAGGCCACAGCTCCATGTCGTATCTCGACCGCTACCCCATGTTCGAGTGCTTCAAGATCGACAAGTCGTACATAGCCCGGCTGCCGGCCCCTCGGGCACGTGCGATCGTCTCGGCAATCGTCTCGCTCGCCCGCGCATTCGACGTCACCGTCGTCGGCGAGGGAGTCGAAACCGAGGAGCAACTCGACGCACTGGCCGCCACCGGCTGCGACTTCGCGCAGGGATACCTCTTGGGTCGGCCGGTCGGTGCCGGAGCCATCGCCGATCTGCTTCTCGGCGATCGATGAACCCCCACCACGAGGGCAAGTTCGTGGGCCGCGCACCTGTGGCCTGATCCTGACTTCGAATCATTCGATGCACAGCCGGTTTCGTCGGCATTGGTGTCTGGGGACTGGATCGAAAGGGACCGTTACTTCCTGGCCCCTTTCAATGTATAGCGCACCCAGGGGCTTGCGGCAAGACCCCGTACAGGGCTCAGAATTGCACGCTGCAGCCACGTAGCAATCGATCGGAGTCCTGTGAAACATGCGTACCCGAGTGTTTTCGACCTACCCGACAATCTCGCGCGCAAGCGTGACTCGGCATTGATCGGCCAAGACGAGCAACACTTTTCAGCTATTCGCTCGAGTATCGAGAAGTCTCGTCTCGACACGTCGGCACGGCTGGAGGCAGCACAGAAGTCGTCGGGCCGAATGGGCCGAGAAGTGATGGAACGCGACTTCGAGATACACCGCTTGGGCGGCCGCCTCCGTTCACTGCGTCGGTACGGAGTCGATCTGTGCCTGGGTCGCGTCGTGACCACCGACGCGGACGAGCCGGTATACATCGGACGACTCGGACTGCTGGGAACCGCGGGCGAGCAACTCCTCGTCGACTGGCGCTCCCCCGCAGCCGAACCGTTCTTCGGTGCTACTCACGCCAATCCCATGGGGCTGCGAAGTCGTCGTCGATACAGGTGGACGAACGGCACCATCACCGACTACTGGGACGAGGTGTTCGATCTGACCGGACCGATCTCCGATGCTGCGCTGGACGATCAGTCCGCCTTCATCGCCAGTCTGGGTGCGGCGCGTTCACCTCGGATGCGCGACGTGCTGGGCACCGTCCAGGCAGATCAGGATGCGATCATTCGGTCGGACGCCCGCGGCGCGCTGGTCGTCGACGGTGGTCCTGGAACCGGGAAAACCGTGGTCGCACTGCATCGCACCGCGTATCTGCTGTACACGGAGACGCGTCTCGGACACAGCCGCGGCGGCGTGCTGTTCGTCGGCCCACACGAGCCGTACCTCGCTTACGTTTCCGACGTCCTACCGAGTCTGGGCGAGGACGGTGTGCAGACCTGTACTCTTCGAGATCTCGTCGCCGAAGGAACGAACGCGATCGACGAGACGAATCCTTCTGTCGCGCAATTGAAGGCGACCGAGAGCATGAGCGTGGCGATCGAAGCGGGCGTTGCGTTCTACGAGCAGCCACCGACTCGGACCATGATCGTGGAGACCGAATGGGCCGATCTGACATTGACTGCGGCCGATTGGGCCGAGGCCTTCGAGGCACCCGACCCCGGCACTCCACACAACGAGGCTCGTGAACAGGTTTGGGAATTGCTGCTGACGATTCTGATGGACCGCTACGACGGCGACGAGGCCCCGACCGACATACGAAAGTCACTGCAGAACAACGAGTCTCTGCGCGCGGAGCTGGAACGATCCTGGACGATCATCGATGCTCCCGACCTCGTCGCAGACCTGTGGAGCGTGCCGGCGTACCTTCGTTCGTGCGCACCATGGCTCGCCCCCGAGGACGTCCGCGCACTACAACGACCCGATCCGACGCGATGGACGGTGGCCGATCTCCCGCTGCTCGACGCCGCACGAATGCGGCTGGGAGATCCTGAACATGCACGGCGCATTCGGCGTCGGGAGCTGGCAGCTGTACACGAGCGCGCGCGAATGGACCGCGTCGTCGATGAACTCATGGCCGCCGACGACGACGAGATGATGGCTGCGCAGTTGCGGCAGGATGGGATTCGCGATGCGCTCGTCGATTCGGCGGGCTTCGAGGAGATCCCGTCGGATCCGTTGGCGGGGCCGTTCGCACACATCGTCGTCGACGAGGCGCAAGAGTTGACCGACGCCCAGTGGCAGATGGTCCTGCGCCGGTGCCCGTCGGGCAGCATCACCATCGTCGGAGACCGCGCGCAAGCGCGTCTGGGATTCGCCGAGTCCTGGCGCGAACGACTTCGACGGGTCGGACTCGACCGGGTCAGGATTGCCACCCTCGGCGTCAATTACCGCACCCCGCAGGAAGTCATGGCCGAAGCCGAGCCGGTGATCCGCGCGGCGCTGCCGGACGCGAATGTCCCGGTCTCCATCCGCAGTACCGGAGTGCCCGTCGAGTACGGAGACACGGCAGAGCTGGCGTCGATACTCGATCGCTGGCTGGAGTCGAACAACGACGGAATCGCCTGCGTCATCGGCGATCCCACGTTTGTCCCGTCGGAGCGCATCCGCTCGCTGACACCACAGTCGTCGAAGGGCCTCGAATTCGACCTGGTCGTACTCATCGACCTGGATTCGTTCGGCTCAGGAACAGCCGGTGCCGTCGACAGGTACGTGGCCATGACACGAGCGACCGGACATCTGGTCGTTCTGACCACTCAGCGCTAGGCCGCACCGAGGACGCCCAGCACGGCATGAATTGCCGGGCTGGCATCAGCGCTGCGCCGCCACGCGGCCTGCACCTCACGAGCGGGAGCGCGCTCGAGCGGAACCGCGACTAGACCGGCACCGAGCACCGGACGCGCGAGGCGAGGAACGAGAGCGAGCACGTCGTCCGCTTCGACCAGCGCGAGTTGCGTGGAGAAATCATCGACGAGATGGCGAACATCGATCTCGGCGGATGTCTCGGCGAACAGCCGCCGAAACCACTGGTGACAGACCGTCCCGGCCGGGCTCGTCACCCACGGGTACCGGGCGAGTTCCGCATGGGTCAACGCGGTCTCGCGTCGGGCGAGAGGGTGGGTTCGCTTCATGATCACGTCGCCGAAGTCCAGGTGAATCGGTTGGCGAACGACCGAGGGAGGAGCGGGTGCCGATACCCCGTCTGCATCGTGCACCAGCGCCAAATCTGCGGTCCCGGCATAGACGCTGTGCAGTGCACGATCCGGATCCTCCTCGCTGATGTGCACCGTCAGATCGGGATACCGTCGGTCCAGCTCGATCAGCGCGGGAGCCACCAATCCACGCACCGCGGTCGAGAAGCCGACCAACCGAACGACCCCACGAGCGACGCCCCCGTCGGCGGATCGAGCGGCCTCGACGCAGCGTTCCAGAGCGTCGAACACCTCCCCCGCGGACTCGACCACCGCCCGACCTGCGGGGGTGAGCACCACGCCTCTGCCTGCCTGTGCCAGTACCGGGGTGCCGATCTGCCGTTCGAGTCGTTTGATCTGCTGGGAGATCGCCGAGGAGGTGTAGCCGAGCTCGTCGGCGGCCCGCGCAAGAGTGCCGAGTGCAGCCACAGCGCGCAGTGCGTGCAGGGCGCTGGTATCGATCATGAAGGAACAGTACGCAGTAATGCCGAAAATGCATCGCTGGACCTCAGGTATCGAGCGGTCCACACTCGGACCATGAACACCAATCGGTCGCTCGCCTCGACGATCTTCGGTACGAACCTCGTCGCCATGGCGACCCCGATGCACCCCGATGGTTCACTCGACCGAGCCGGCGTCGATGCCCTTCTCACGCACCTGTCGGCGAGACGATGCGATGGCGTGGTCATCGCCGGAACAACAGGCGAGGCACCGACCTTGACGGGCCACGAGACCTCGCAGCTGATCGCTTGCGCCTGCAGGCATCGCGATCACGCTCTTCGCGTGATCGCTGGAGTGGGCACCAACGACACCTCCACGGGGATGGAGATGGCTCGGTCCGCAGCAGCAGCCGGTGCCGACGCACTGCTGATCACCGCTCCCTACTATTCGCGCCCCACCCAGGCCGGCATCGCGGAACACATCGTCGCCATCGCCGAAGCAGGTGGGCTACCCGTCATGGTGTACGACGTCCCGGCGCGCACAGGTGTGGCGATCGAGGCGTCGACGCTCGTCGAGCTCTCTCACCACCCGCTCATCGGTGCTGTCAAGGATGCCAAGGGTGATCTGTACGAGGCAATGACCGTCATGTCCTCGACGGACCTCGCCTACTACTGCGGAATCGACGAACTCGCACTGCCCTACCTCGCCTCCGGTGCAACAGGTTTGGTCAGCGTCACCGGAAACGTCGTGGCAGACCGCTATGCCGAGCTGATCGCGGCGATCCGCGTCGGCGACCTGGACCGAGCGAACGCAGTACAGCGATCGCTCCTGCCGTTGACCGACGCCGTCATGCGCACGACGCAGGGGGCCATCATGGCCAAGGCCGCGCTCGCCAGGATCGGCGTCATCTCCGACGCGACCGTGCGACGCCCACTTCTCGCATCCTCGGCCGCCGACCTGAGCCGACTCGACGTGGCCCTGTCCGCCACCGGATTCGATCAGGAATCGAGAAGCGAGCAGGTTTCGGTACGACTAGCGTGACTGCTCATGGCGACGAAGAAGGTCTCGGAGGGCTCGGCACGGCATGCTGCCGACAGTCACGATTCGATTCGTGTTCAGGGGGCGCGGCAGAACAATCTCCAGGACATCGATGTGGAGCTGCCCAAGCGGCGACTGACCGTGTTCACCGGGGTCTCCGGCTCCGGAAAGAGCTCGCTGGTCTTCAGTACGATTGCGGCCGAATCGCAACGCATGATCAACGAGACCTACAGTGCCTTCGTACAAGGATTCATGCCCACGCTCGGCCGCCCGGATGTCGACGTCATGGACGGACTCACCACGGCCATCATCGTCGATCAACAGCGCATGGGCGCCAATCCTCACTCCACCGTCGGCACCGCAACCGATGCGAACGCCATGCTGCGGATTCTGTTCAGCCGAATCGGAAAGCCGTACATCGGCTCTGCACAGGCCTTTTCGTTCAATGTCGCGTCGGTGTCCGGCGCAGGCGCGTACAAGGTGGACAAGGGCGGCAGGCAGACCACAGAGAAGAAGTCCTTCACCGTGACCGGTGGCATGTGCCCACGCTGTGAGGGCAGAGGCTCCGTCAGCGACTTCGATCTCACCGCTCTCTACGACGCGAGCAAGTCGCTCAACGAGAGCGCCATCACGATCCCCGGCTACAGCATGGAGGGCTGGTACGGCCGAATATTCCGCGGCTGCGGGTATTTCGACCCGGACAAGCCCATCTCGAAGTACACCAAGAAGGAACTCGACGACCTGCTCTATCGCGAACCGACGAAGATCAAGGTCGACGGAATCAATCTGACCTACTCAGGGCTCGTGCCGCAGATTCAGAAGTCGTTCCTGTCCAAGGACGTCGACGCCATGCAGCCCCACATCCGCGCCTTCGTCGAACGCGCGATCACCTTCACCACCTGCCCGGACTGCCTCGGAACCAGGCTCAACGAAGGTGCTCGGTCGTCGAAGATCAAGGGCATCAACATCGCCGACGCATGTTCGATGCAGATCAGCGACCTGGCGAAGTGGGTGAGCGGCCTGAAGGAACCGTCGGTGGCACCACTGCTGACCACACTGGGCGAGACTCTCGACTCGTTCGTCGAGATCGGGCTCGGCTACCTGAGCCTGGATCGTCCGTCGGGAACGTTGTCCGGTGGAGAGGCTCAGCGCACCAAGATGATTCGCCACCTCGGATCCTCGTTGACCGACGTGACATACGTGTTCGACGAGCCGACCACCGGTCTGCATCCCCACGACATCGAGCGGATGAACAACCTGCTGCTTCAGTTGCGCGACAAGGGAAACACCGTACTCGTGGTCGAGCACAAGCCCGAGACGATCTCCATCGCAGACCACGTCGTCGATCTGGGCCCCGGTGCGGGAAGCGCGGGCGGGCACGTCTGTTTCGAGGGCACCGTCGACGGATTGCGGCAGAGCGACACCGTCACCGGTCGGCATTTCGACGATCGGGCATCACTGAAGGAATCGGTGCGCGAGTTCTCCGAAGTACTCGAAATCCGCGGCGCGGACTCCCACAATCTGCGCGACGTGGACGTCGACGTTCCACTCGGAGTACTGGTCGTCGTCACCGGCGTCGCAGGCTCGGGCAAGAGTTCGCTCATTCACGGATCGCTTTCCGGGACAGACGATGTGGTGTCGGTCGATCAGGGGGCGATCCGTGGCTCGCGGCGAAGCAACCCCGCGACGTACACCGGGTTGCTCGAACCGATCCGCAAGGCGTTCGCCAAGGAGAACGCCGTCAAACCCGCATTGTTCAGCTCGAACTCCGAAGGCGCGTGCCCGACGTGCAACGGCGCTGGCGTCCTCTACAGCGACCTCGCGATGATGGCCGGGGTGGCCACGGTGTGCGAGGAGTGCGAGGGCAAGCGATTCCAGGCATCGGTACTCGAGTACCACTACGGCGGGCGCAACATCGACGAGGTGTTGTCGATGTCGGTCGCCGAGGCCGAGGAGTTCTTCTCCGACGGGCCGGCAAAACTGCTCCCGGCACACAGGATTCTGCAACGCTTGAACGACGTCGGACTGGGCTACCTGAAGATCGGCCAGCCGTTGACCACGCTGTCGGGTGGAGAACGCCAACGCCTCAAGCTGGCGACGCACATGGCCGACAAGGGCGGGATCTACGTGCTGGACGAGCCCACCACTGGATTGCACCTCGCCGATGTCGACAAGCTCCTCGGGCTGTTGGACCGGCTGGTCGATTCGGGCAAGTCGGTGATCGTCATCGAGCATCATCAGGCCGTCATGGCCCACGCCGATTGGATCATCGATCTCGGCCCCGGTGCCGGGCACGACGGCGGACTGGTCGTGTTCGAGGGCACGCCGTCCGATCTGGTGGCGGACGGTTCGACCCTGACGGGCAAGCACTTGGCCACGTATGTCGGGAGTTGACGTGCAACCGAACACGAGAACAAGGGAGACGCCGTGACCATCCTGCCCGACCGGACCGCAACCGCACTGGTGATCGTCGACGTGCAGAACGACGTGATGGTCGGCGTCCACGAGCGGCAGCGCGTCATCGACAACCTCGTGGCTCTGGTCTCGCGTGCACGGGAGACGAGCACGCGGGTGATCTGGGTGCAGCACTCCGCCGAGAAGGAGCTGCGCTTCGGGACGGACGGGTGGAAGCTTCTCGACGCTCTGCCCGTGGTTCCGGGCGATCCGATCGTCCACAAGAAGCACGGCGATGCCTTCGAGGACACCGGTCTCGAAGCCGAGCTCGCCGCCTCCGGTGTAGGGCATGTTGTCATCGCCGGAGCGCACACGGATTTCTGCATCAGGTCCACGCTGCACGGTGCCCTCGTCCGCGGATACGACGTGACGCTGGTGAGCGACGCACACACTGCCGAGGATCTGACCGAGTGGGGCGCGCCGCCACCTGCGCAGGTCATCGCGCACACGAATATGTACTGGGGCAACCAGACCGCTCCCGGCCGGACCGCCGAGGCCGTCGTCACCGAGAAGGTCACCTTCGACTGACCGATATCCTGGACCCTCCATGGTGACCTTGCTGCTTGCGCTTGTCGGATTTGCACTACTCGATTCACTCGACGTGCTGCTGATCGGCGTGACCGCTGCCATCGCTGTGCATTCGAGAACCACCCGCCGGTCTCCTTTCCGAGCCGGGCTGGCGTTCGTCGGCGGAGTGTTCACGGCCACGACCACGTTCGGCATCCTCACCGTTCTCGGCATCGACTTCTTCACCGATCTGTTCGACATCACCATCACTGCCACGCTCCGGTATCGCACGGAACTGGTTGTGGGGCTGGTGCTGATCGGTCTCGGTGCACTGCGCACCACCGAACGTCGCCCGCCGGCGTGGGCAGCCCGAGCCGGCTCGAGCATTCCCGTCGTTGCCCTGACCGGACTGACGATCGGTCTGGTGCAGGGCCCGACGGCAGTGCCGTATCTCGCCGGGTTGACGATGCTCTCGACCTACGATCCCCGTCCGCCGTGGTGGCCGGCCATCGTCGTCGTGTACTGCCTGATCGGGCTGCTACCGCCCATCCTCGTTCTGATACTGGCTTCGAGGAAGAGTCGCCGTTCCCGGCGGGCGTTCACCGCGACCGTGCGGGCTCTGACGCGGTACGGCCCGCCGACGGTCCGCGTCATCTTCGTCGTACTCGGTGTCGCACTCGTCGCCGACGCGCTCGTTCATGCCCGAGACCTCCTGTAGGTCGTCGCCGTAAGCTTCTGCGCATGGCACTCGATCATGGCGATCCCGGTGACGCCCCGTCCGTTCCCCCTCCCCTGGCCCCCGTCGTCGAGGACCGTCGGCCGTCCGCGGCCGAGGAAGCACGCACGATCGCTGCGTCCACCAACACCGCAACTCTTGCGAGCCTGACCGCGGACGGCGATCCCTGGGCTTCGTTCGTCACGTACGGATTGCTCGACGGCGCTCCGGTTCTGTGTGTCTCGCGAATGGCCGAACATGGACGCAATCTCACCGGCGATCAACGGATGAGCCTGTCGATCGTGGCACCGCAATCGCAGACCGATCCGCTGGCGTCGGGCCGAATCACGCTGGCAGGTGTGGTCGAGCGGCCGGAGGGCGACGAGCTGGCCGCAGCACGCGCGGCGCACCTCGACGGCGTACCGGCGGCGAAGTACTACCTCGACTACAGCGACTTCACGCTCTGGGTCATGCGCGTGCATCGGGTCCGGTGGGTCGGCGGATACGGCCGGATGGATTCGGCAACTGCCGAAGCGTATTCCCAGGCCGCGCCCGATCCGGTGTCGCCGACCTCCGCGTACGCGGTCGAGCACTTGAACGCCGACCATTCGAGTTCGCTGACTGCGATGGCCCGCGAACTGGGCGGCTTTCCCGATGCGACGTCCGCGGAGTGCACGGGAGCGGACCGCTACGGACTGGATCTGAAGGTGCTCACGCCGCGCGGAATCGCGTACACCAGGGTCGGTTATGCAACTCCGATCGACTCGGCTGCCGAACTGCGAGCCGCGACCGTGGAACTGGCGAAGCGCGCAGCAGCCGGCCGATAGGTGTGCGCTGCCACCACAGACACGACGACCTTGTCGAGACGTCGCGATCGATGGCGACTACCGTTGACCTCACACCGCAATCGTTAGGGAGCAGGTAATGAGCATCCAACCGCTCGAATCGAAGCGTCACCGCGTCGTCGTCATCGGTTCCGGGTTCGGAGGTCTGTTCGGCGTCAAGGCGCTCAAGAAAGCCGACGTCGACATCACCCTCGTCGCCAAGACGACACACCACCTTTTCCAGCCTCTCCTCTATCAGGTCGCGACAGGCATTCTGTCCGTCGGCGAGATCGCTCCCACCACCCGCGTCATTCTGCGCAAGCAGAAGAACGCCGAGGTGCTGCTCGGAGACGTGCTGAACATCGATCTCGAGGCCAAGACGGTCACGTCCAAGCTCCTCGAACGCATCACCGTCACTCCGTTCGACAGCCTGATCGTCGCTGCAGGCGCACAGCAGTCCTACTTCGGCAACGACCACTTCGCCGAGTTCGCGCCCGGCATGAAGACCATCGACGATGCACTCGAACTGCGCGGACGCATCCTCGGTGCATTCGAGCAGGCCGAACTCTCCGACGATCAGGAGGAGAAGGACCGCCTCATGACCTTCGTGGTCGTCGGCGCGGGTCCCACCGGCGTCGAGCTCGCCGGGCAGATCGCCGAGCTCGCCGATCGCACCCTCGACGGAGCATTCCGCAACATCGATCCGCGTGACGCCCGCGTCATCCTGCTCGACGCCGCTCCGGCCGTGCTGCCGCCGATGGGTGAGAAGCTCGGCCGCAAGGCTGCCGAGCGGCTCGAGAAGCTCGGCGTGGAAATCCAGCTCAACGCGATGGTCACCGACGTCGACAACGACGGCCTGACCGTCAAGGAGAAGGACGGCACGACGCGTCGCATCGAGGCGCAGTGCAAGGTCTGGTCCGCAGGCGTGCAGGGCAGCCCACTCGGCAAGCAGCTCGCCGACCAGTCCGGATCCGAGACCGATCGCGCCGGACGCGTGCTGGTCGAACCGGACCTCACCGTCAAGGGTCACCCGAACGTGTTCGTGGTCGGCGACCTGATGTCGGTCAAGGACGTTCCGGGCATGGCGCAGGGTGCCATTCAGGGAGCGACCTACGCTGCCAAGCTGATCAAGGCGTCGGTCAAGGGCCAGGACGATCCCGCCCAGCGGGCCCCGTTCAAGTACTTCGACAAGGGTTCGATGGCGACGGTGTCGCGATTCAACGCCGTCGCCAAGGTCGGCAAGCTCGAGTTCGGTGGATTCATCGCCTGGCTCATGTGGCTCGCTCTGCACCTGTACTACCTCGTGGGCTACCGCAGCCGCATCACGACCGTCATCTCGTGGTTCGTGACGTTCCTCGGCAAGGGGCGCGCGCAGATGGCGTCGACCGAACAGCAGGTGTTCGCGCGATTGGCCATCGAGCAACTCAACTCCCTCGAACGTGCGGGTGCCGTCAACACGGACGCAGCCGATCAGGAGCAGGAACGCGAGAAGGCCGCAGGCTGATCAGCAGCTGACCCGCCGCTACGACTACGACGCACGGGCCGACGACATACCGTCGGCCCGTGCGTCGTTCGTTTGTCGGGGCTGTCTCAGCCGAGCGAATCGATGGGCTGTAGACGACGCCCCACCGACGTACTCAGCGAACCGCCTCCGGCCAGCGCCAGCCGGACGGAACCGTCGGCCAGATCGACCTCGGACGCCCGGGTATCGGGATACCTCAGCGTGCTGGACATCGACAGCGGTGCCGACAATGCGTCGTGCGCAACAGATCCCGCGCCCAGTTCCACTCGATGGCGCAGCAGCGGGCTGCCTCCGACGTCGCATCGCATCGCACTGCTCCACTGTCCCGACGCTTCCTCGAAGCGGCCGATCTGCGTCCGCTCTCGCAACCACAACGTCGAATCCTGTTCCAGCACAACGGTGTTGATCACCGAGTGCGAGGCGTCGGAGACGACGACCATCGGTTCCGGGTCGAAGACCAGCGACGCACCTGCACCGACCTCGAAATGCCACTTCGCCGACGAGTGACGGTGCAGCCCACCGGGCATCGCCAACGACGCCGCGACACTGCGCACCTCCAGGTGCGCGCCGGCCGCCACCGAAATTCTGACCACGATGGTGTCACCGCCGAGAGGCGTTGCCGCCGTTCCGATCAGGTGAACTGTGTCCAGTCCCGTCTGTCGGCCGGCGAGTCCACCCACCGAGGTGATGCGTGGGCTCCGGCTGCGGCTCGCCTCGATGCAGAGCTCTGTGTGCATCGACGCTCAGTGTGTGTGGGCGTGCGCGTCGGCGTCGGCGATCACCTTCAGCTGCTCCCGCACCCACTCGAGCACCATGGTCGCGGCCGGATCGTCGGTGAGGGAGATCAGCGCAGTCGGGCGCCCCTCGCGTACCTGAGCCGCGTCCCGTTCCATGACACCGAGATCGGCTCCGACGTACGGAGCGAGATCGGTCTTGTTCACGACCAGCAGGTCGGAGAACGTCACACCGGGACCGCCCTTACGCGGCACCTTGTCTCCCCCGGCAACGTCGACGACGAATATCTGTACGTCGATCAGACCTGACGAGAACGTCGCCGTCAGATTGTCGCCACCGGATTCCACGAGAATCAGATCCAGGGGTGGGTTGTTCTCGATCAGATCGTCGATGGCGTCGAGATTGGCCGTGATGTCGTCTCGGATCGCGGTGTGTGGGCAGCCACCGGTCTGCACCGCCGTGATGCGCTCGTCGGGCAACACGGCGTGCCGACGCAGGAAGTCCGCATCCTCGGTGGTGTAGATGTCGTTGGTGAGCACGGCGAGCGAAAGTTCGTCGCGCAGTTCGCGGCACAGTGCCGCCACCAACGCCGTCTTCCCGGAACCGACCGGTCCACCGATGCCGACGCGCAGCGCGTCACCTGCCACCCGTGCGCGCTTGGGCCGATCCAAACCGTGGTCGTGGGGCTCACCGTCGATCAGGTGCGGGGGCATGTCGAACTCCTTGTCGCTAGAGAAAAAATGGATCCGTACTCAGGATACGAACAACGGCCGATCGCGGACGGCGTGGGCTTCGGCGAACATGTCCAGCAACGGATCCGACAACTCCATCAGCTCCGGTAGGCACTCGCACACCGCCGCGGTCACGTCGTCGCAGAAGTCGCCCAACCGAATGGTGCACGCCGCGACCTCGGCAGGATCGAGCGCGAGTAGACGCTGGGCGGCAATCGCCGACCCGGTCATGGTGATGTACACCTGGACGGCGGCCGTGTCGGCAACCGACAGGCCCGCCGCGAGTCCGACGTGTCCGGCGGCAACGGCCAGATGCGGCTTGCGGCCGATGGCCGCCCAATCTTGATGCGGCCAGGCAGATTTGGCCAACCGAAGCAGTCCACGGCCCTGAGCACGGGAGGCAGACCTGGCAGCCGGGGACGGGGTTCGGGCGTCGGACTCGGCATCGGCCTCGTCCGTGCTCGACGACCCGTACACCAGCGATGCGGCAATGGACGCCGTCGTGGCCCCGGAGGTTCGGATACGGCGTCGCAGAAACGCCTCGAGCGTCGCGATGTCTCGGACGAAGCCCGAGGCGATCGCTTCTTCCACTCCACCGGAGTGCACGTGGCCACCGGTGGGCAAGCGTGAATCTGCAAGCGAGAGCAGCGTCGTCACCTGTAGTCGGGCATCGGGCATCAGAAGAGGAAGTATCGCTGCGCCATCGGCAGTTCGGTTGCCGGCTGCTCCGTCCACACGTCCCCGTCGATACGCACGGTGAACGTGTCGGGATCCACCCGGATATCGGGCAGCGCATCGTTGAGTGCCATGTCGGACTTTCTGACACCGCGCACGTTCTTGACCGGAACCAACCGACGATCACAGTTCAGACGTCCGGCAAGTCCGTCCTCGATCGCCTGCGGGGCAACGAAATGCAGCGACGTCGCAGCAGCAGCCTTGGGTGACGCCCCGAACATCGGACGTGGTAGTTCGGGTTGCGGGGTCGGGATGGACGCGTTTGCATCGCCCATGGCAGCCCAGGCGATCATCCCGCCCTTGATGACCATGTGGGGACGCACCCCGAAGAAGGCCGGGTCCCACAGCACCAGGTCGGCGAGTTTGCCCGGCTCGATCGAACCGATCTCGTCGTCGAGGCCGTGTGCGACGGCCGGGCAGATGGTGTACTTCGCGACGTAGCGCATCACTCGGTTGTTGTCGGCTCCGTTGTCACCGGCCAGAAAGCCGCGACGAGACTTCATCACGTGGGCCGTCTGCCAGGTGCGCAGAACCACCTCACCTATACGGCCCATCGCCTGAGCGTCGCTGCCGATCATCGAGATCGCACCCATGTCGTGCAGCAGATCCTCGGCCGCGATGGTCGACGGCCGAATTCGACTCTCGGCGAAGGCCAGATCCTCCGGAATCGATGGACTGAGGTGGTGGCACACCATCAGCATGTCGAGATGTTCGTCCAAAGTGTTGACGGTGTGCGGACGCGTCGGGTTGGTCGAGCTGGGGAGGACGTGTGGCTGCGCCGCCACGGTGATGATGTCGGGTGCGTGCCCGCCGCCCGCCCCCTCGGTGTGATACGCGTGAATTCCGCGTCCCCTGATCGCATCGAGGGTGGTCTCGACGAATCCGGCCTCGTTGAGGGTGTCCGAGTGCAGTGCTGCCTGAACGCCTGCGTCCTCGCACACTCGCAGGCACGCGTCGATCGCGGCCGGGGTCGATCCCCAGTCCTCGTGCAGTTTGAATCCCGATGCGCCGGCGCGCAATTGCTCCCACATCGAGTCGGGATTGACCGTGTTGCCCTTGCCGAGGAGCACGATGTTCATCGGCCAGTCGTCCAGCGACTCGAGCATTCGAGACAGGTGCCATGCGCCCGGGGTGACGGTGGTGGCCTTGCTGCCTTCGGCAGGGCCGGTACCGCCGGCGATGACGGTGGTGATGCCACCACCGAGAGCCTCCTCCTTGATCTGCGGGCAGATCAAGTGGACGTGACAGTCGATACCGCCTGCCGTGACGATCTTCCCGTTGCCCGCGATGATCTCGGTGGACGGGCCGATGACGAGATCGGGATGCACCCCGGTCATCGTGTCGGGATTGCCCGCCTTGCCCAGCGCCACGATGCGTCCGTCGCGAATACCGAGATCGGCCTTGATGATTCCCCAGTAGTCGACGACGACAACCCCGGTGATGACCGTATCGGGAGCACCGTCGGCGCGGGTGGCTCGGGACTGACCCATCGATTCACGGATGACCTTGCCTCCGCCGAAGACGGCCTCCTCACCGGCGTTGCCGGGTCCGCCGCTGCGGTCCTCGGTGACCTCGATCAGAAGATCGGTGTCTGCCAAGCGAATTCGATCACCCGTGGTGGGGCCGAACAACTGGGCGTATCGACTGCGACTCATGCGCGCCATCAGCTGTCCAACTTTCCGGGAGGTGTCATGCTCAATCCGTGTACCTCGCGCGTGCCGCCGAGGGGCACGAGCCGAATCGTCTGTTCTATGCCGGGCTCGAAACGCACCGCCGTGCCCGCAGGGATGTCGAGGCGGCAGCCGTGCGCCCGTTCGCGGTCGAACTGCAGAGCTGCGTTCGACTGCGGGAAATGCACGTGGCTGCCCACCTGTACCGGTCGATCTCCCGCGTTGACGACGGCCATGAAGATCACCTCGGCGCCGTCGTTGATCTCGATGTCGCCTGCGACGGTGATGATCTCGCCCGGAATCAGGTGGCCGTCACCGCGCTTGGGTGAGATCGGCTCGTGCACCGTGATCAGCTTCGTACCGTCGGGGAAGGTCGCCTCGACCATGACCTCGGGGAGCAACTCGGGCACCCCGTCGAGCACGTCGTCGGCACCGAGAATCTCGCGACCCGAGGACATCAGGTCTGCGACCGAACGGCCATCACGGGCACCCTCGAGGAGATGATCGGTGATGACCGCGATCGCCTCGGGGTGATTGAGTTTGAGGCCGCGTGCCTGGCGACGCCGAGCGAGCTCGGCCGCGTAGCTGACGAGCAGTCGATCCTGCTCGTGCGGAGACAACCGCATTGGAGTTCTCCGTCCCGATCGGTGATGGTGCCCGGCAATTCTGACACGCCTACGACCCGCCGGCAGCGGAGCGCGCCGACGCATCTCATCCGAGCGGCACGGTCACCGATCGATCGAGCAGTCCCCGCAGCACGTTTCGGTCGATGCCGGCAGCCACGTTCTGCAACTCGGCGATGCCGAACGCGCCCGAATCCAGGCCCCGCACCAGAACGCCTGCCAACGCCTGCGCTGTCGCCGGCTCGTCCATCACCTCACCACCCTGGCGGTCGAGGTAGCTGCCCAGCCGAGCAGCAGCGACCGGCATGGCCTGACGGAAGAAGCCGAATGTCGCCGACCACCGCGTCACCAGGTGGCCGGGATGCATGTCCCAACCCTGATAGAAGCCGCGCTCGAGGGATCTGGTCACCAGCTCGAAATGTCGACGCGCCGATGCTGCCACCTGCGCGGAATCGCCCGTCGGCACCACCTGAGTCGAACCGTCGCACACCCATACCCCGGTTTGCGCCGCCGCCGCCAGCATGACGTTCTTCGCATGGTCCGCCACCGGATGGGCCAGTGACTGCTGCGCAGAGGTGATTCCGCAGGCGGCGCTGTAGTCGTAGGTCCCGTAGTGCAGGGCGGTACAGCGGCCGTCCGCCCTGGTGATCGCCTTCGCGAGGGTTGCCGTTCCGTCGGCCCCGATCACCGCCTGTGGGCTCTCGATCTGCAGCTCGAATCGAAGGGCGCGCTCGGGCAGGCCGTGCGCACGCTCGAGTTCCTCGCACAGGGCGACCACGGCGGCTACCTGCGAGGCGGCACGGAGCTTGGGTACGGTGAACACGAAGCCGTCGGGCACTCCCCCGGCGCCGTCCAGGACCAGCTCGAGGGTCCGAATCCCACGCCGACGCTCATGTGCGGCAAGCCCTTTGGCACGGATCCCGAGCCACGTCGGACCGGCCGGATCTTCGGCCAAAGTGGACAGAGCTGCCCCGACTGCGGTCGCGTGGCGGTCCTCGACGGCGTCGGATCGCCATCCGTAACCGTCCTCGAAATCGAATCTGAGGTCCTGGATGGGCGCACTTCCGAGTCGGTCGCGTACGAGAGGTAAGGCGTTCTGGGTGTCGAGTCCGGCGAACGCCTCGGGGTGGGCGTCCAGGATTGCCAGAGCGGCAGCACCCCATTCGGCGGGCACAGCCGCCGACGCATCCGAGGCCGATACGTAGACGGTGTGAGAGGGCTGGCCACCGACTCGGTCACCCGGATAATGCTGCGCGAGTTCGTCGTCGATGGGACCGAACAGTGATTCGAGGCGATCGAAGGCGTCGGCAGTCAGTGAAGTTGCGCCCGGCCGGATGGAAGAGTCGGCGCTGTCGCTGTGTCCCGTCATGGGCATCACTGTCCCAGATGCGCCGTGTTTTCGATATTCGCCAGCCGGACCTTGCCTTGAGCAACCAGGCGTCCACTCTCGTCCGTCATGTCGACCTGCCAGAGCTGCTGGGTGCGGCCCCGATGAATCGGATGTCCGTGCGCGGCCAGGGTTCCCGATCGAGTCGCGCGCAGGAAGTCGGTGTTGTTGTTGGTTCCGACCACGTGCCCCCGGGAGCCGAACCAGGCCGATCCGCCGATACTCGCCACCGACTCGACCACCGAGCACAAAACCCCACCGTGCATGATTCCGGCCGGCTGATGGAGCTGCGGAGTGACGGTCCATTCCGCGCGCACCTCATCGCCGGACACCTCGAGGTACCGCAGGCCCACGACCCCGTCGAATCCCCGTGCACACAATTCGGTGAGCTGTTCCGGCGTCATGGTGTCGAAGGAGGTCGCCCCCGTGGTGCCGTTCGAGTCCGTCATTGCTGTGCCTTCCGGTTGCGTCGAGAGGGTGGCCGACTCGGCAGTCGGCTCCCGTTCAGAGATACACGACGATGGACCCACAAAAATCGGTGGGCCTCTCGTTCGCGAAGAACGAGAGGCCCACCGTGGCAAGGACCGGGAGTCACTGCAGCCCTCAGGACTCCGGCGCGGTCCGTTGGTACGAAGTCAGCATAGGCAAACCTTAGTTACGGCGCAAGGCCTTCACGATGCCCGCAGTCTCGCGCGGCCAGGAACGCCGACGCGTGACCGCACGGGTGCCCCGGCCGCGACCATGGCGTCGAGCAGCATCTGACCCCGGCGCGCACCTGCCGATGCGCTCGCCCCAGCCAGAATCGGTACATACGTCGAGGCCCCCAGTATTGCGTCGCCGACCAGAGCCCAGAAGACACGCGCATCCAGCGGTGCGCGGTCGGCGATCGCGCGGAACACCGCGCCGAGCGACGTCGTGCATCGATGTGCAGTCCAGACCAACAGAGCCTGCTCGCACGGAAGTGTGACCGTGCCGGGCTCACCCGCGGCGGGATCCTCGGCTAGCACGCGCAGGATCGGCGATGTCACTCCTGCCCAATCGATCCCGCCGTCACTGTCCATGTGGATCCACAGATTGTCGATGCCCGGATCCCAGGCTCGCGCCTCCAACACCAGCAGCGCGGCCACGCGCCCGACGACGGCATGGATCAGAGCCGTAGCGACCTGCACTGCCGCAGCTTCGGGAACATCGAGATCCTCGAGCGATCGTCGGTACATCTGCTCGACGCGACCGTCGTCGAGACCCACCGCCAACTGCCACCAACGGCGCTTGCCCTCGTTCGCCATCGCTGCCACCGCGTACATCCGCGGGTAATCGGGGTTGAGTGCACGCAGGGTCGCACACGAGTCGGCCAACAGCGCCGCCCCGCCGGATCGACTCGAGAATCGATGCACATCGGCCCAACCCGTATACGACGCTGCTGCAACTGACACCTGATCGCTCCTCAGTTTCCCGGCGGGTGCACGCGTCACACCCCTACCCACTCAAAGTAGGTTAGCCTAACCAGATCATAAAGCGGTCAGGCACCGCTACCCTTACCTCACCTCACGCGCCGAGGAAGGGTTCCGTAACCTAAACCGTGTCCCTTCGAAACAGCGAGGAGTCACGAGCACTGTGACAACAGCTCCGCTACTCGGCCCCCACGGCGCACGCCGGTCTTCCGACGAGCCGTACGGGACCGAGGACGTGCCCACCGGGCCGCCGCCGCGTAGCTCTCGCCTCGCTGCAGCCGCGATCGACGCACTGATCGTGCTGATCCCCCTGTTCGTCGGCTGGTCGATCGTCGACGCGCTTCGTGACGACAACGGTGGCGGCCAGGCGGACCGATTCGTGTTCGGCACCATCGCGGTGTGCGTCGCGGCGGCTCTGTTCGTCTGGAACCGCGGATACCGCGACGGCAACGAAGGCCAGAGCACCGGCAAGCGCTGGCTGGGGCTCACGCTGCGAGACACCTCGACCCACGGCCCCATCGGCGCACGCCGGGCTCTGCGTCGTCAGTTCGGGATCGACACGTCGTCGTCGGAGGTGGTCCGCGACAAGACCGCGGCAGCAGAAGGATTCGAGCCCGTTCCCAAGGACGGCTCGGTCGCCGCGATCCGAAGGCGCAGGTTGCTCGGCCTGGCAGTCCTGGTCGTCGCGCTCGTGGCGGGCATCCTCGCCAGCATCGCCATCGGCGCGCGGCCACTGACGTTCGCCGAAATCGCCCATGCGCTGCTGAATTCGACGGGCACCGACACCGACATCATCGTGCGCACGTTGCGGATCCCACGCACGGTGCTCGCACTGGTCGTCGGCATCGCACTCGGCATCGCAGGCGCTCTCATCCAGGGGCACACCCGTAACCCGTTGGCAGACGCCAGCCTGCTCGGCCTCAATTCCGGGGCGGCGTTCTTCGTCGTCATGGCCATCTATCTGTTTCGGTTCACCTCGCCGAGTCAGTACCTGTGGTTCGCGTTCGCCGGTTCGGCGGTGGCGAGCATCGTCGTCTTCGGACTGTCGTCGATCGGGTCGGGCAGATCGAGCCCGGTCAATCTCGCCCTGGCCGGAGCCGGCGTCGCATTCTTTCTCTCGGCGATGACCAACGCCGTCGTGTTGCTCGATCAGACCAGCTTGGACGGCTACCGCTTCTGGGTGGTCGGATCCGTTGCCGGACGCGGCCTCGACGTACTGTGGCAGGTCCTGCCGTTCCTGGTGATCGGCGTCCTCATCGCACTGGCGAGCACCCCCGGCCTGAACGTCATGAGCCTCGGCGAGGACGTCGCACGATCGCTCGGGACCAACATCGCGATCACCCGAACCGTCGGCATCCTCGCCATCACGCTGCTCACCGGTGCAGCGACCGCAGCATGCGGGCCCATCGCGTTCGTCGGCCTCGTCGTCCCGCACATCGCCCGCGCGGTGACCGGACCCGACTACCGCTGGCTCGTCCCGTACGCAGGCCTCATGGGCGGAGTGATGCTCATGATCGCCGACGTCATCGGCCGGGTCGTGGTGCGCCCGGGCGAGCTTCAGGTGGGCATCGTTCTGGCACTGATCGGAGCGCCGTTCTTCATCGCTCTCGTCCGACGCCGGAAGTTGGTCGGCTTGTGACCGCCGACCTGCAGTCCCCCACACCGACGCCCGGCGAAGGCGGCGTTCGCACCCGGCCTGCGTTCCGCCTCGGTCCGATCTCGATGGTTCGACGGCCACTGATGGTCCTGACGACCGTCCTACTGGCTGCGGCGCTGGTGCTGGTCATGTGCGTGAACATCGGCCGAGGCGACTTCCCGCTGTCGATCGTGCAGGTCCTCGACGTTCTGCTCGGCGGCGGTTCGAGGATCGAACGATTCATCGTGATGGACCTGCGGCTGCCCCGATCACTGACCGGGCTCCTGGTCGGGGCCGCTCTCGGTATATCCGGCGCGATCACGCAGTCGATCTCCCGCAACGCCCTCGCCAGCCCCGACATCCTGGGCATCACGGCCGGTTCCAGTGCCGCGGCCGTCGCGTTGATCGTGCTCGGCGGTGGCAGCAGCTTCAGCGGGCTGCTCGCCACCCTCGGTCTTCCTCTGGCGGCATTGATCGGCGGGCTGCTCACCGCCATCGCGATCTACACCCTCGCCTGGCGCAAGGGCGTCGACGGATTCCGCCTCATTCTGGTCGGCATCGCCGTCAACGCCATGCTCACCGCGGTGATCGGCTGGCTGCTGATCAGCGCCGACATCAACGACGTCTCCCGTGCTCAGGTCTGGCTCAACGGGTCACTCAACGGAGCGGACTGGTCCGCGGTCTGGCCGGTGGCCATCGCGGTCGTCCTCGTCGGCGGCGGCACCGTCGTCGCGACGTTCACGCTGGGTGCCCTGAGACTCGGCGACGACAACGCACGATCGCTCGGGGTTCGTCTGCAACACAGTCAGGCCATGATGCTGCTCGCGGCCGTCGCACTCGCCGCGATCGCCACCGCCGCCGCGGGACCCATCGGATTCGTGGCGCTCGCCGCTCCCCAAATAGCGCTGAGGGTGCTGCGAACGCCCGGCCCGCCGATCATCGCGTCGGCACTTCTCGGGGGACTGCTGGTCGTGGCAAGCGATCTGATCGCGCGCACGATTCTGCCGGTGGAACTCCCGGTCGGCATCGTCACCTCGGCCCTCGGTGGACCGTTCCTGCTCTACCTACTCGTTCGCAGTAACCGAAAGGCCTCCGTATGACCACCAGCCACACCTCGCGTCTGATCGCGAACGATCTGAGCCTCGGGTACGGCGACCGCACCATCGTCGAACACCTCGATCTCGAGATTCACACCGGTGTCATCACCACGGTCATCGGACCCAACGGCTGCGGAAAGTCGACGCTGTTGCGTTCGCTCGGCCGTCTGCTCAAGCCCAAGGCCGGCAGCGTGATGCTCGACGGTCGGGCGATCTCGTCGATGAAGACCAAAGAGGTGGCCCGCACCCTCGGAATGCTGCCTCAGGCGCCCACTGCTCCCGAAGGACTGACCGTCGCAGATCTCGTGTCACGCGGTCGTCACCCCCACCAATCGTGGATCCGGCAGTGGAGCTCGGACGACGAGGCAGAGGTGGCGAACGCACTCGAACTGACCGGAATCAGCGACCTCGCCGACAGACCCGTCGACGAATTGTCCGGTGGCCAAAGACAACGCGCCTGGATCTCGATGGCACTGGCCCAGGGCACCGACATCCTGCTGCTCGACGAGCCGACCACCTATCTCGATCTGGCGCACTCCATCGAGGTCCTGGATCTCGTCGACCGCCTGCACGACGAACTCGGCCGCACCATCGTCATGGTCCTGCACGATCTGAACCTGGCAATCAGGTACAGCGACCGGTTGATCGTGATGAAGCAGGGCCGGATCGTCACCTCGGGCAGGCCACAGGACGTCATCTCCGAGCAGCTGCTGCTCGACGTGTTCGGCCTCGAAGCCGCCGTGATAGACGACCCGATGTCCGATCGTCCGCTCATCGTTCCGATCGGCACCCGCCACGTGTACGGGTCGGTCGGTGGACCCGTCCGGGCCGAGAGTCGCGCCGCCGCAGGGGCTTCCACCGAGCGGTAGCGCGGGCTCTCACCGCTCGATCATCGTGCGTACCAGCTTGACACCCTGACCGATCGACACGTCGGGCAGATACGCCCGGCCGATCGCATTTCCGATGCTGGGCAAAGCGGCCGGATCCGCGAAGGTCATGTGCATCGGTTCGTAGCGAGGCTGGAACTTCGACTTGAACGCCAGTAGGGAACGGAATCCGTAGACGGGTTCGAGGGTGCGTCCGAGGACGTCGAGCAACCGCTCGAGCAGCCCCGACAGCGTGGACTGCTCGGCGCTGGAGACGTGTTCGGGTTGCTTCTCGTCGACCTTGGCCAGGGGTGCGCCCGAGAGGCTGAGGAATCGGGCGCCTTCCTGTTCGAGCAGCAGGGCCGCCGATGCGATGAGGAATTCCATCGTGGGCCGGAAGCCCTCGGATCTGCGTCTCATGAAGTCGAGCGTCCATCCGACGATGACGCCGTCCTCGTACACCGGCATCCACGAGGTCACGCCGTGCACGGTCCGGTTCTCGTCGACGGCGATCAGGCACCGCACGTTCTCGTCGTCGACCTCCTCGAGACCGCCGAGAGTAAAGCCCATCTCGGGCATACCCTTGTCCGCGACCCATTCCTCCGAGATCGCAGTGATCTGGTCCGTGATCGCCAGCGGTGCAGAAGGAAAGCGGATCCACTCGGCGACGACGCCGGCTTTCTTCGCTCTGTTCAGCGCAGTCCGCACGTCCTGGAATCGCTTGCCGGTGAACGCAATGCCGTCGAGGTCCAGAACCGTTTCCTCACCGACCTGGATTCCTCCCCAACCGAGAGAGTCGGTGATGCGGCGGACGTCGGGGGTGACGGAGTAGAAGCACGGGATCCACCCGTTCTCGGACGCGAACTCGGCGAACTCGACGACGTTGTCCCGCAGGGACTCCCGCGGACCGACGGGATCCCCGGTGGTCAGTGCGACGCCGGAGATGACGCGGTAGGCGACGTAGCTGCGACCGTCGGAACCGAACCAGTACTTGTTGCCGCGCCACGTCGTCATCCACGACAGAGCGGACCCGCTGCTCGACATCAGCAAAGCGCGCGCACGTTCGGCGGCGTCGGTCTCGGTGCCGTACACCGGGGTGAGGAAGGTACTCGCAGCGAGCACGCAGACCACCACCCAGAACACCACGCCGGTCCACTCGAAGAGCAGGGTCGTCGGCGTGCTCTGCGGGAGCAGGGCAGGTTCGAGCCATTGCAGGTAGACCGGGGGAACCAAGCGTTGCGGGAAGTCCACCAGCAGTCCGCCGAAGGACGGCGAATCGGCGAAGCCACCGCGGGCCAGATACCCACCGATCGAGTAGATCAGGGCGAGTCCTGCCGCCACCCCGACCACCGAGGCCGCCCATCGACGGTAGGTACCCGAAGGCGCCGACACGTCGAAGAACTTGCGGGTGACGATCAGAACGAGCAACACGATCAGGGGCAGCAGAAACGGTACCGCAGTGCGGTACGCCGTCGGCGATTCCAAGCCGTAGAACAGCGACTGGTCGTCACCGGACTCGAGAAACCGAATCGCGAAGTTGGCCACCGACAGTGCGAGCAGAATTCCCTGCGAGACCACCGCCATGGCCCACGCGAAACGCCTGCCTCGACGCAGGCCGTCACTGACCACCAGCAGGAACAACGACGGCATGATGCTCAGGATGGTCGGGCCGACTCCCCCGAGTCTGAGATCGAGCAGACCACGACGGCATTCGACCGGGTCGGTGGTCGCGTCGGCGCAGATTTCGCGCACCTCCGCCGCCGTGTACGGAACCCCCCGCACCACATCACGAAGTACCGCGAACGGCCCGACAGCGTTGGGGCTCAGGGCCGCCAGTACCGGACCGAGGGCGCTCGCAGCGACAATCAATGCAACCAGCACCCGTCCTTCGCGTCGGGTACCCGCCAGTCGAGGGCCACGTGCGGATCGACCGACGATCCACGGGCCCACGACCAGGCCGATCACCGCCGCAGCGAGCCGAACGACGTCCTGCAGGTGTCCGCCGAACAATGCCAACGTCACCAGCAAGGCCAGCACGCCGACGCGGATTCGCCTGCGCCACAACGTATCCATTCGCGAGGTCGCGACCAGGACCACACCGAAGATCCAGGTCGTCGGGCCCACAGCGGTTCCGACGTGCAACCGGAATCCCCAGTCCGCGTCGAAGGTCTTGGCCAGAACCGCGAGACCGAGGCCGAACAACGAACCGGCCACCTGCGTCACGAACGCAGCGACGGCGAAGCGACGGGATCCGATACGGCGCTCGATCGGTGCGGCGGCCAGCAGCACCCCGACCGTGGCCACCACACAACCGGCGATGTTGGGCGCCGCCAGACCCGAGGTGAGCGGGGTCCACAGGTGCCAGTGCTCGAACGGCATGATGCCCACGGCGAAGTACTTGTCCATCTCGCCGCGGTTGTCCACGACCGCGGCGACGATGCCCATCACCCAGACGACGGCGAGCAAAGTGAAACTGACCGGTGCTCCCACGGCACCGAACACGATGAGCGCCCACACCCGCCGAAGCTGGCGCATCACTGCAGACGCACCGGACCTCAGGGATTCGGTGCGCGCGGACATCCACGACGGTTCGGCGGGTGTGGATACTTCGGCGTCGGCCGCAGACGGTCGATCCGGATCGGTCACGTTCACGAAATCAACCCTGTTCTCGTCGCCAGCCATGGCAGCTCACGTCGGAGGCCTTCCGACCACACCGCGAAGCTGTGTCCGCCCGGTACTTCGACGTACTGCACGTCCATTCCGGCGGCCTTCGCCGCGTCGTACATCTCCTGTTGGCCCGGTTTGTAGTCGTTGTCGTCGGACCCCACGACGAAGATCCCGGCCGACTCGGGGTACTGACGCGATTTCAGCAGGTCGAGTGGGTTTACAGCGGCGAACGCTGCCGCATTTCCGCCGAATGCCTCCCGGATGGTGCGATCCCTGTCGCCGAGACTGGGCTCGGTCTGACCCGACAGGTCGAGGAACGTGGGATAGACGTCAGGATGATTTGTCGCCATCTGGATGGAACACGTTCCGCCGTAGGACAGTCCACCTATCGCCCAGTGTGCGCGATTCGGATCGACCTGGAGAGCACTGTCGATCCAGTCGGGTACGTCGCGCGACAGGTACGTGTCGACGTTGCCCAGCGGAGAGTCGACGCACAGCGGGTTGTCGATCGGCGAACCGGTGCCGTCGGCCACCACCACGACCGGCGCCAGGCCGGCGTGGTCTCGGGCGAAGTTGTCCATTGTTTCGGCGAGCTTGCCGCCGTTGAGCCAGTCCTCCGGGTCACCCGGTTGCCCGGCCAGGAGTACGAGTACCGGCAGCAGCGGACGTGGATCGGAGAAATAGGCAGGGGGAAGGTATATCTGCGCATCTCGAGCAGAGAAATTCGATGCCGTGGCAGGGATGGCAGCCGAGGTGATCCGCCCCGCGGACGGCATTCCTGCCGGTGAGGTCCACACAGAATCGAGCGGCGTTCCGGTAACGGTCCGAGAGACCGCTCCCGGCACGTCGGAGAACTGAATGCGGCTCGCGGGCTCGACTCCCAGCGCAGTACCCACGGTCGGATACGCCTCGAACTTCAGGTTGATGTTCAGCGCCGAGACTGCGACGACGAGCACGGCCGCAACCACCGACGCGAGCGTACCCACGACCCCATGCGCCGCCACCGAGCGTGGGATCACCGCGAACAGGGACGCGATGCCGACACCGATCCAGACATAGATGGACGTCTCGATCGGATCCGGGAGCGGTCGCCACACCTTTTCGACGATCAGGTAACCGATCACCGTGACCACGACGGCCGCCGTTGCCGCAATCGGTAGCCCACGCGTCATGTATCGCCGCGAGCGGGAGACGAGCAGCCAAACACCGCCGAGCACTCCGGCGACCACAACGATGACAGGCAACGGTCCGTCGATCAAAGAAAGAGAATCGAACCAATCCACGTGAGAGCTCCGCTCGTCTGACGGATTCGGACCGAGATGCGGCACGAACTACCGTCAGAATATTCGTCCGCGACACCGCGCCGATGATGACCCGCCGAAATCGGGCACCAGCGACTATGACCGAACGCACACCGCCTCGGCGCTCGGTACTACCACGAGTAGTACGCATCCGCGTCGGACTAGCCGTAGACTCGGACGAATGGCTGGTCTTGGTGAACTAGAGCGCGCAGTGATGGACCATCTGTGGGAGTCGTCGGATCCCCAGACCGTTCGACAGGTCCACGAGGCACTCGCGACGCATCGCGAACTCGCGTACACGACGGTGATGACGGTGCTGCAGCGGCTGGCGAAGAAGAAGTTGGTCGTCCAGCAACGCGACGACAGAGCGCACCGCTACGCACCGTTGCACGGCCGCGACGAGCTGGTCGCGAGCCTCATGGTCGACGCGCTGTCGCAGGCACCGGCGTCGGGTGGACGCGCAGCGGCACTCGTGCACTTCGTCGGTCAGGTGGGGGCCGACGAAGCCGACGCCCTCCGTGAGGCGCTTGCCGCGTTGGAAGTGGCACAATCGACATCGAAGTCCCCTTCGGCTGGAGATCGCCGTCCGACGGACTGACGCTCGCGGCAGTAGGTGAGGACATGAACTCGACGACTGCGCTGGTATTCGCAGTACTCGCGCTGATCCTGGCTGGGCCGGTTCCGGCAGTGCTCGCGCGCGCGAGTTGGCCGTACCGGTCACCGCGCGCCGCCCTGGTGCTGTGGCAGGCAATTGCTCTCGCCGCGGTGCTCTCGGCTTTCAGCTCCGGCCTCGCGATCGGCGGACTGCTGCTCGTCCCCGGACCTGACGGTCGTCCCACGACGGCACCGACCGACGAGATCGACGCGCTCGGTTTACCCCTGTGGACTCTGTACGTCGTCGTCCTCGCCATCACGCTCGGCATCGGCGCCAAGCTCATGTTCTCTGTCGTTCGGGTAGCGGTCAGAACCCGTCGCCGGCGTTCGAGGCATCGCGTGCTCGTCGATCTGCTGGATCGAACAGACTTGGGAGAGAACCCTTTTCGCGGCCTTCGCGACGCAGACATCCGGGTACTCGACGCGGCCGAACCGATCGCGTACTGCCTACCCGGTCTGCGTCAGAGGGTGGTCCTGAGTCGAGGTACGTTGGCCAGCCTGTCCGAGGCCGAGGTCACTGCGATCCTCAGCCACGAGCGGTCACATCTGCGCGCCCGCCACGATCTGGTTCTCGAAGCGTTCACCGCCGTCAACGAAGCCTTCCCGCGGATCGTCCGTAGCAAGTCGGCGCTCGGCAGCGTGCAGCTGCTGGTCGAGCTGCTCGCAGACGACTCGGCGGTCAAGGTCACCGGTCCCACTCCGTTGGCCAGGGCATTGGTCACGTGCGCGGGGTCCACCGCCCCGCGTGGTGCAATGGCCGCCGGAGGGCCGCACACCCTCATCCGTGTGCAGCGCTTGAGCGGCCCGGGTAGCGATGTGCGCATCGCGGCGGCGGCCTACGCGGCGGCCGTGGTGATCCTGGTTCTTCCTACGATCTACGTCGCCATGCCGTGGCTGGAGGAACTGAGCAAGCTCATCGGGTGAGCTCGCACGCGGTCGGGGTCGCACAGGTCACATCGACTCGAGTCGAACAATTGGCGGTACGTCCCGTACAGTAGAGACCGGTCGCCATCGCGACCTAGCAATCGAAATGGCACAAACAGCCCCACTTTATGCAGTTCTCATCTGCATTCTGATGGCCAGGTGACAGTGCCCTGGCTCGTATCAATGTGTTCTGGCTGTTTTCGTGTTTCCCGGTTCTTCGGGTGCTCTCAGCTTCGGGCTTATTGGCGTGCCCGTAATCCGGAGAGGCTTTACTGCGTGACCCACGCTGTTTCCAACACACCCGTTTCCACCACTTCCGACACCACGGCAGTCCCGACGCCCGTAGCGGCACCGGCCTTCACCTTTGCCGATCTCGGACTGCCCGAGGCTGTCGTCGCCGCATTGGCGCGCAACTCGATCACCGTGCCCTCCCCCATCCAGGAGAAGGCGCTTCCCGACGCGATCGCCGGTAAGAATGTCCTCGGTCGTGCGCAGACCGGCTCGGGTAAGACCCTGGCCTTCGGCCTGCCGATCCTGCAGCGCCTGTCGCTGCACACCGATCGCCCGGCCGCCAAGCGCCCGCGTTCGCTCGTGCTGGTCCCCACCCGCGAGCTCGCCTTCCAGGTCGTCGAATCCCTCGCTCCCTACGCCAACGCTCAGGGCCTGCGAGTCATGCCCGCCGTCGGCGGTACCCCGTTCAACAAGCAGGTCGAGCAGCTCCGCCGCGGAGTCGACGTCCTCGTCGCCACTCCCGGCCGCCTCGCCGATCACCTCCGCCAGGGCACCTGCATCCTGGACTCCATCGAGATCACCGCGCTCGACGAGGCCGATCAGATGGCCGACATGGGCTTCCTGCCCGAGGTGCGTGCAGTGCTCGCCGATACCCCGGCAGACGGACAGCGCATGCTGTTCTCGGCCACTCTCGACCGTGAGGTTCAGTCACTGGTACGCCAGTTCCTGCCCGATCACGTCGAGCACTCCACCCAGGACGGCAAAGCCAGCGTCCGGACCATGGATCACTACGTCCTCATGGTCGACCGGGGTCAGAAGGATCTCGTTCTCTCCGAGATCGGTGCTCGCGAAGGCGGTCGCACCATCATGTTCGCGCGTACCAAGCTGGGCTGCGACGGGATCACCGATCGCCTCCGTGCGCTCGGTATCGCCGCGGAGTCGCTGCACGGCGGCAAGGCTCAGAACCAGCGCACCCGCGTTCTCGAGCGTTTCAAGAACGGCCGCACCCCCGTCCTCGTCGCTACCGACGTTGCTGCTCGCGGAATCCACGTCGACGGTATCGACCTGGTCGTCCACGTCGATCCGCCCGCAGACCACAAGGACTACCTGCACCGCGCAGGACGCACGGCACGCGCAGGCGAGAAGGGCACCGTCGTCGCGATCGTGCTCCCCAACCAGCGTCGTCAGGTTCTGCGTCTGACCGGTATGGCCGGCGTCAAGGCCACTGCCGTCAACGTCTCGCCCGGTTCGGCCGAGCTGAACAGCATCACCGGGGCGAAGAAGCCGACCGGTGAGCCTCTGCGCGCCGAGTCCGCTCCTCGTGACCGGAACAGCCGTCCCGGCTACCAGGGCTCCAACCCCCGTAGCGGCGGCGGATACCAGGGCTCCAACCCCCGCAGTGGCGGCGGATACCAGGGCTCCAACCCCCGCAGTGGCGGCGGATACCAGGGCTCGAACCCGCGCAGCAGTGAGGGCTACCAGGGTGACCGTCCCCGCACCGGATACCAGGGCTCGAACCCGCGCAGCAGCGAGGGCTACCAGGGCTCGAACCCGCGCAGCAGCGGCGGATACCAGGGCTCCAACCCCCGCAGCAGCGAGGGCTACCAGGGCGACCGCCCGCGTCGCTCCGAGGGCCGCGGCTACGAGGGTCGTGGATCCGACAACCGTGGCTCCGACAACCGTCGTCCCGCGTCCGGCCCCCGCCAGGACGAGCACCGCTCCGGAGGCTTCCGCAGCCGCACGGAACGCCGTTCGTACGACGGTTTCGACGGTCCGGCTCGCAGCCACTGATCGGTTCGTCACCGTGAGGTCGTGACCCGACCGGCACAGCACCACTCGAACACAACGGGTGCCGCATTCTTCGCGAATGCGGCACCCGTTGTCGTTGCCGGTGGTCGGGTTCGGCACCGGCCGGGGGGTTGGCTCGCGCGAAATCTCTCGGCAGGGAAAGCTGTCTGTATGACCTCAGCAGCAGAACCGACAGAACTGGCTCAGATCGGAGTCACCGGACTCGCCGTCATGGGCTCCAACATCGCCCGCAACTTCGCCCATCACGGCCACACCGTCGCATTGCACAACCGCAGTGTCGCCAAGACCGATGCCCTGATCGCCGAGCACGGCACCGAGGGCAACTTCGTTCGCACCGAAACCATCGAGGAGTTCGTCGCCGCTCTCGCGAAGCCGCGCCGAGTGCTCATCATGGTCAAGGCAGGCGACCCGACCGACGCGGTGATCGAGGAGCTCGCAGGCGCGATGGAGGAGGGCGACATCATCATCGACGGTGGTAATGCCCTCTACACCGACACCATTCGTCGCGAGGCGGCCATGAAGGAGCGCGGACTGCTCTTCGTCGGTGCCGGCATCTCCGGCGGCGAAGAAGGCGCGCTCAACGGACCGTCGATCATGCCGGGTGGTCCGGCCGAGTCCTACAAGGCACTGGGTCCGCTATTGGAATCGATCGCAGCTCAGGTCGACGGCACGCCGTGCTGCACCCATATCGGCCCCGACGGCTCCGGACACTTCGTCAAGATGGTCCACAACGGCATCGAATACGCCGATATGCAACTCATCGGTGAGGCGTACAACCTGTTCCGCGACGCTCTCGGCTACACGCCGGCTCAGGTAGCGGACGTGTTCACCGAATGGAACAACGGTGATCTGGAGAGCTACCTCGTCGAGATCACCGCCGAGGTTCTTCGGCAGGTCGACGCCAAGACCGGTCAGCCTCTCGTCGACGTGATCGTCGATGCTGCCGAACAGAAGGGCACCGGTCGCTGGACGGTCAAGGCGGCCCTGGACCTCGGGGTTCCCGTCACCGGTATCGCCGAGGCGGTGTTCGCTCGGGCTCTGTCGGGGTCACGCGCTCAGCGCAAGGCAGCCGTAGGACTCGCCTCGGGAACACTGGCCGACAAGCCGACCGACGCGGAGCAGTTCACACACGACATCAGTCGGGCTCTGTACGCGTCGAAGATCGTCGCCTACGCACAGGGCTTCGACCAGATCGCCGCGGGCAGTGCCGAATACGACTGGAATCTGCATCCCGGCGACCTCGCCACGATCTGGCGCGGTGGCTGCATCATTCGCGCGCGGTTCCTCGATCGCATCAAGGACGCGTACGACGACAACGCCGAACTGCCGAGCTTGATCCTGGCCCCGTACTTCCGTGATGCCATCGAGAACGCCATCGACAGCTGGCGTCGGGTCGTCATCACCGCGGCTTCGTTGGGCATTCCGGTCCCCGCGTTCGCGTCCTCGCTCTCCTACTACGACGCGTTGCGGGCAGAGCGTCTACCTGCCGCTCTGACACAGGGACAGCGAGATTTCTTCGGGGCGCACACCTACGAGCGAACCGACTCGGAAGGAAAGTTCCACACTCTGTGGAGCGGCGATCGTTCCGAAATAGAAGCCTGACCGACGACCGCCCGCCGGTGGCGCTGCGTGCATCACGCAGCGCCACCGGTGCTGGGTACCCCGGTCAGACGGGCACCGGCCCGAGTATCGGTTGGACCACCGTCGACGGGATGCCCTCCCACGGCAGGGCACCTTCCAGGTCCTTCCACACCGCCTGCACCGCACTGAAGCACCCTTGGCCGTACACGTCGGATGCGGTGTACAGAATATCCGCACAGTCCGGTACGTCGATGGTGAACAGCTCGAATCCTGCTGCAGTGCAACCGATTCCGGATTCGACCTCCAGCATTCCCGAGACCACCGATGCGCCGAGCGAATTGAGAATTCTCGAGGACTCGTGCGGCCCGCGCCCCGTCAGGACGATCTCCGGGCTACCGAAATTCGTGAGACCGACCGTGTAGCAGAACGCCGG
The DNA here is from genome assembly GCF_002259095.1 of Rhodococcus sp. 05-2254-2. NCBI lineage: Bacteria > Bacillati > Actinomycetota > Actinomycetes > Mycobacteriales > Nocardiaceae > Rhodococcus > Rhodococcus sp. 05-2254-2. Next base: position 265,357 of record NZ_NOZJ01000006.1, read on the forward strand.
ATGGATACCGTCGGGATCGACTTCCGATTCGACGTACTGCAGGGCCCAGCCACACCTGTCGATGGTGCGTATCACGCCCTCGATGTACTCGTCGACGCTGTAGCCCTGACACATCTTGCACATAGCTCCCCCACACTCTGCGTGCGATCGCCCCCTCGGCAATCACGGTGTCGAACGCCGATCGAACATGCGTTCTGCCCCGAGTATTGCGCGGGGCACCGACAAGAAGATTCCGACGCACGGCCGACGCAGCGGTATGGTCACAGCCATGCCGGGTCAATCCGTTCGATCGTTCGCAGAACTGGGACTGCCCGTGGTTCTCGTGCACTCGCTCAGGAAAGCGGGTGTCTCCGAGCCGTTTCCGATCCAGTCCGCCGCCCTGCCCGATGCGCTCGCGGGCCGCGATGTGCTGGGCCGTGCTCCGACCGGATCCGGCAAGACTCTCGCGTTCGGGCTTCCGCTGCTCGTGCGGCTTGCCGGCCGACGCAGCGAGCCCGGTGCACCGCGTGGACTCGTGCTGGCTCCCACTCGCGAACTCGCGCTCCAGATCCAGGAAGTGCTCGACATCCATGGTGCGACGTTCGGCCTGCGCAGCGTCGGCGTGGTCGGCGGCGTTCCGCTCGAGCGCAATGTCCGAGAGATACAGCGCGGAATCGACATCGTGGTGGCCACACCCGGTCGCCTCAACGATCTCCTCGAGCGTCGTTCGATCACGTTGAATCGGGTGGAGGTCACCGTGATAGACGAGGCAGATCGCATGGTGGACATGGGCTTTCTGCCCCAGGTCGATTCACTTCTCGCTGCGACACCGACCGGCGGCCAGCGGTTGCTGTTCTCGGCGACCCTGGACGGAGACGTCGACCGCCTGGTCGAGAAGTTCCTCAGCGATCCGGCCGAACATTCCACCGCGGAGTCGGTGAGCGAACCCGACATCGCACATTACGTGTTTCGAGTCGATGCTGCCCGCAAGACAGAAGTAGCTGCGGCACTTGCCAACAGGGACGGTCGCACGTTGCTGTTCGTCCGCACCACTCACGCGGTCGACCGGCTCACCGACGACTGTCGCCGGCTGGGTGTATCGGTATCGTCGTTGCACGGCAACAAGACTCAGGCGCACCGCACACGTTCGCTGGCCGCCTTCGGCGACGGCGCATCGACTGCGCTGATCGCGACCGATGTCGCGGCACGTGGGGTTCACGTCGACGACGTCAGCCTCGTGGTCCACGTGGACCCACCACTGGATTCCAAGGACTACGTGCATCGCGCAGGTCGCACCGCCCGCGCCGGATCCAGCGGAACCGTCGTGACGTTGGCTACGGCCGAACAGGTGGATCACGTGTGCGCGATGGCGGGCGATGCCGGTGTCTCGGCAACGGTGGTCGACACCGAGAGCGATCCCACCTCGTGGCGTCGATTGACCGGGGCGCGTACACCCATCGGCAGGCCGCTCCCGGCCGAAGCGGTCGAAGCACCGGCACAACGTGGATCGCGGCGCGGTGCTGCGCCCGTCCGACACGAGCGAGGCGAGCGGACCGGGGGCAGGCGGGGCGGCAACAGAGGACGACGCGGGTGACCGCCTCGTGGTTGTCGATCGCGCTCGCCCTGGTTTCGGCATTCCTGTTCGCCTGTGCGTCGGTGGCACAGCAGAGCGCCGCGGCGTCGGTCCGCGAGGGAACGTCACTGCTCTCGGCTCTGATCCGAAGCCCCAGATGGTGGGTGGGCGTACTCGGCGACGGGGGCGGCTACGCCGTTCAGATCGCTGCACTGTGGGTCGGTTCGGTCCTGGTCGTGCAGCCGTTGCTCGTCACCGCCCTGCTGTTCGCACTCCCGATGTCGGCGAAATTGGCGGGCCGGGTTCTCCCTGCTTCGACGTGGGTGCTCGCATTCCTGCTTGCCGCCGCCCTCGCGGTGTTCATCGTGGTCGGCGACCCCAGCGAAGGTGACACCGACGCCCCTCTGTCCGACTGGATCGTTCCTCTGATCGTCGCCGCGGTCGTGATCGGCGGCGCAGCAGTGGGAGGTCTGCTCCTGACCGCCCCCGGTGTGCGGGCCCTGTTGCTCGGAGCCGCAGGAGGGTTGCTGTTCGGTCTGGCCGCGGCTCTGACGAAGTTGGTCACCGACCTCGTGGAGAACGAGAGGTTCGGCGCGTTGACGGCCTGGCAGACCTACGCCCTCGTCGGATCGGGAGTTCTCGGCTTCTACCTCCAACAACGCGCGTTTCAAGTCGGTCCGCTGTCCGCGTCCATGCCTGCCGTCACGATCGGCGAGCCCCTCGGCGCTGCGTTCATCGGCATCACGGTCCTGGACGAGCGAATCAGAACCGACGGGGCTTCCCTCGCCGTCATCGCCGTAGCGGTGTCCGTCATGATCGCCGCGACGATTCGACTGTCTCAGACCCAGGCGTCGACTCGCATCGAAAGGGAGACGGTGGACGGGGCGTCGACCCCGCCGATCCAGCCCGACCGGTAGTCTCGATCAACGTGCAGTTCCTCGATGGTCATCAGCCGCCCTACGATCTCACCTACGACGATGTCTTCCTCGTCCCCAACCGAACCGACGTCACGTCGCGATTCGATGTCGACCTCAGTACGGTCGACGGCTCGGGAACGACCATTCCGATCGTCGTATCGAACATGACCGCGGTGTCGGGTCGGCGTATGGCCGAAACCGTCGCACGTCGCGGAGCGATCGCAGTGATCCCGCAGGATCTCCCCACCGAAGCCGTCGCCGAAACCGTCGCATTCGTCAAGAGTCGCGACCTGATCGCGGACACACCGGTCGTCCTCGGCCCCAACGCATCCGTGTCCGACGCTTTGGCGCTGATGCACAAGCGTGCACACGGGTCGGTCGTGATCGTCGAACACGGCAAGCCGATCGGAGTCGTGTCCGAGGGTGCCTGCGCCGACGTCGACCGATTCGCGCGGCTCAGTTCCGTGGCGTCGGCCGATTTCGTGCGAGCCCCTCGCCACGCGTCGCCCAAGGAAGTTTTCGAGCTGATGGAGGCGGCACACGCCCACCTCGCCGTCGTCGTCGAGAACGACGGCTCCCTGGCAGGTGTGGTCACCAGGACCGGCGCGATCAGAACCGGAATCTACGCGCCTGCAGTCGACGCGTCGGGTCGCCTCCGTATCGCTGCTGCGGTCGGCATCAACGGCAACGTGGCCGAGAAGGCGACCGCACTGGTCGAGGCCGGGGCCGATGTGCTCGTGATGGACACCGCTCACGGGCATCAGCAGAAGATGCTCGAAGCCCTCGCTGCCGTGCGCTCCCTCGATCTCGGCGTTCCCCTGGCGGCCGGCAATGTGGTGTCCGCGCAGGGGACGCGCGATCTGGTGGAGGCGGGCGCGGACATCGTCAAGGTCGGTGTCGGGCCGGGAGCGATGTGCACGACACGCATGATGACCGGCGTCGGACGCCCCCAGTTCTCGGCTGTCGCCGATTGTTCGGCTGCGGCAGCCGAACTCGGGGCTTCGGTGTGGGCCGACGGCGGTGTACGCCACCCACGTGACGTTGCTCTCGCACTGGCTGCCGGCGCTGCGAACGTCATGATCGGCTCGTGGTTCGCCGGCACGTACGAGTCGCCGGGCGACCTGCGGGTGGACGCATCCGGCAATCGGTACAAGGAGAGCTTCGGTATGGCGTCCAAGCGAGCCGTTGCCGCCCGTACCGCCACCGATGGGGCGTTCGACCGGGCTCGCAAGGCCTTGTTCGAGGAGGGCATTTCCAGTTCGCGGATGCGCCTCGATCCCGATCGGCCCGGTGTCGAGGACCTGATCGATCACATCTGTGCCGGAGTTCGCAGTACCTGCACGTATGCGGGAGCCCGTTCGCTTGCGGAGTTGGCCGAACGAGCTGTTCTGGGAGTCCAGTCCGCTGCCGGATTCGCCGAAGGACGGCCCCTGCCCTCCGGGTGGTGATGGTCGGGCACGGTTAGACTCACCCACAGCAAACACAGTTGTTCGCGCTCGTCACTCGTCGGACATTCGAGCATTCGATTCCCGACGTGTGGCGGAACGGTCGGCTCCTCACGGGGTGGGACCACATCGCGAACCGGACAGAAGGGAATCAGGTGCCCGAGGCACCCACTATCTCGGTTGCCGTAGCGGCAACTGCGGAACAACACGACGACGGTTCCACTTCGGAGGGATCCTCTATCGAGCCGGGAGAGAGACCCGGCGACCCAGATTCCGGCAACCACGTGCATTCCGGCGGCGCGATGCTCCTGTCCCAGCTTCGACGGTCCCGGCTCAGGCGGAGCTGACGCGTGGCACTTCTTCTGACCATCGTCAGCCTGCTCGGTTTCGTCGCTCTGACGGCCGGGACCGCACTGTTCGTTGCGGCCGAGTTCTCTCTGACCGCTCTCGAACGCAGTGCGGTCGAGTCACAGGCCGACAACGGCGACCTGCGCTCACGCCAGGTATTGCACGCTCACAAGACACTGTCGTTTCAGCTGTCCGGTGCCCAACTCGGCATCACCATCACGACACTGATCACCGGTTACCTGGCCGAACCTGTGCTGGCCGGCTTCATTCGGCCGCTGGCCGACGCGCTGGGCGCATCCGAGACCCTCTCCGCAGGCATCTCGCTCGCGGTGGCGCTGATCCTGGCCACGTCGTTCTCGATGATCTTCGGTGAGCTGGTTCCCAAGAACATCGCCATTGCGAAACCGATGTCGACCGCTCGTGTCACCGCCGGTGCAATGGCCGGGTTCTCACTGGTCTTCAAATGGGCCATCAACGGGCTCAACGGTTCGGCGAACTGGCTGGTACGCCGGCTCGGGATCGAACCGGCGGAAGAACTGAGATCCGCGCGATCGCCGCAGGAACTGGGTTCGCTGGTCCGCACGTCGGCGCGGCAGGGATCGATCGACGAGAACACCGCCCGACTGGTCGATCGATCGTTGCAGTTCGGTGATCGCACGGCCGAGGAACTGATGACGCCACGAGTCAAGATCGAAACGCTCGCCACCGACGCCACGGTGGCCGATTTGATCGAAACGGCGGCGCGGACCGGCTTCTCGCGCTTTCCGGTGGTCGACGGCGATCTGGACGACACCATCGGCGTCGTTCACATCAAGCATGCGTTCACCGTCGCCGGAGCGCACCGTCGCTCGACGACGGTCGAGTCCCTGGCACGCGACGTTCCTGTCGTACCGTCCAGCCTCGACGGCGACGCGGTGATGGAACGGGTACGCGCCGACGGTATGCAGGTCGCGCTCGTCGTCGACGAGTACGGCGGCACCGCGGGCATGGTCACGATGGAGGATCTGATCGAGGAGATCGTCGGTGACGTGCGCGACGAACACGACGAGCCGGAGCTCGACGTCTCCAGGTCGGGCGACGGATGGGACTGCGCAGGCCTGCTGCGTATCGACGAGGTCGCGTCGGCCACGGGGTATTCCGCGCCGGAGGGCGAGTACGAAACCATCGGCGGTCTGGTTCTGACAGAGTTGGGTCGCATTCCGACCGAGGGGGACGCAGTTCTGTTGCCTCCGCCGGCGAACGAGGATCCGCTCGAACGAGACGGCGGTTGGGTGGCACGGGTGATTCGGATGGACGGCCGTCGCATCGACCGGGTGGTGCTCCTGCCCGTCGACGCGGCAGCGGTGGCTCGGATGAGATCGGACGGTGAGATCGATGGGTGATTTCCTCGGAGTCGGTCTCGCCGTTCTACTGCTCGCCGGCAACGCATTCTTCGTCGGAGCCGAGTTCGCACTGATCTCGGCCCGGCGGGATCGTCTCGAAGCGCTGCTCGCGCAGGGCAAGAAGCGCGCTCAGAGCGTGATCGAGGCCGGTCAGAACCTGTCGCAGATGCTCGCCGCTGCACAGCTCGGCATCACGATCTGCTCTATCCTTCTCGGTCGTGTGGCAGAGCCTGCAGTGGCACACCTGATCGAGGTTCCGCTCGAGGCAGTCGGCATTCCCGAGTCCTTCCTGCACCCGATCGCCTTCGCCATCGCGTTGACGCTCGTGGTCGTTCTGCACATTCTCATCGGTGAGATGGTGCCCAAGAACATCGCGATCGCCGGCCCGGAGAGCACCGCCATGATTCTGGTGCCCATCCATCTGCTGTTCATCAAGGTGGCGCTGCCGCTGATCTCGTTCTACAACATGTGCGCCAACCTCACCCTTCGACTGCTGCGGATCGAACCCAAGGACGAGCTGAGTTCGTCGGTGTCGGCGGTCGAGTTGTCGCAGATGATCGGCGAATCACGATCCGAGGGATTGATCGACGCCGAGGAGCATCGACGATTGCGGCAGGCGCTCGAGACGTCCGGCCGAACGGTGGGTGAGGTTCTGATTCCCTCGCACCAGGTTCGCAGTATCGAGTTGTCCGGTCCCGATCACACCCTCGGACCCACCCTGGGCTCGGTCGAACGAGCCGTCATCGAAACGGGATTCTCGCGCTATCCGGTTCGCGACGCCTCGGGTGCACTTGTGGGCTACCTGCACCTCAAGGACGTACTCGACGACATGGCCGACGAGTCGGCAGGACCGGACACGGTCATTCCCCGCAGTGAAGTGCGAGCACTGCCGGTGGTCTCCATCGACACGGTGCTCGACGACGCGTTGACCAAGTTGCGTCGGGCCAGCAGCCACCTCGGTGCCGTGCACGACGCGACCGGTGCCACGGTCGGTATCGTCGCGCTCGAGGACCTGGTCGAGGAGTTCGTCGGTACGGTTCGGGACGGCACACACCGGGTGGCCGGTCCCCGTCCGGGTCAATCGTCGTCCAACTTCAAGCCTGCGACCACTCCCCCACGGAACGCGTGAATGCCCAATTCGACGTTGGTGAGCGAAGGGCAGTGGACCGCTCGTCGTGTTGCGCATACGGCGCGGGTGGAGAACCTCGTCGGTGATTATCTGACCGACCGGGGCCACGGCGGCGTCCATCCGGTGCTCGATTTTCTGTTCACCTACTACAGTCACCGCCCGGGTCAGCTACGCCGATGGAATCCAGGTCACGGCGTCGTACTCACCGGCGATCGTGCGCGTGACTACGCGGAGTTCGCGTCCTACGAGCAGGTGGACACCGCCGACGGCCCGGGTTTTCGGGTGCGGTCGGATCTGGTCGAGCGTCGACGATCGAGCATCGAATTCACCCTCGGCCTGCTCTCCGCCACCCGAGACAGGCCGCCGGTGCTCGGATGTTTCGGACTGCACGAGTGGGCGATGGTTTACCGCGGGGGAACGTCGGCGCAGCGTCACGAGCAGGTGCCACTGCGTCTGGGACACGACGGAACCGATGCCGTGGTCGATTCGATGACGTTGCGGTGCACTCACTACGACGCCTTCCGCTTCTTCACTCCCGATGCTGCGCCGCGCAATGCTCTTACGCTGTCGGCGGAGTCGCGTCTGACATCCGAGCAACCCGGGTGCATTCACGCCTCGATGGATCTGTACAAGTGGTGCTACAAGCTCGGACCGCTGATCGATTCCGAGTTTCTCACCGACTGCTTCGAGCTGGCTCTGCACGCGCGAACGATCGACATGCGCGCGAGCCCGTACGACCTGAGTGACTACGATCTCGAACCCATTCGAATAGAGACCGCGGCCGGACGAGCGGAATATGTGCGCGCGCAGGGAGAGTTGTCGAGCGAAGCGGCACCTCTGCGCTCGGCGTTGATCGCTCGATGCCAGAATTTACTGATCGGCGGCGAGTTCGGCGTCGGACCTACCGCCGAGTAACATCGACAGCGTTGTCGTGGGGACACCGGTCACCGGTGTCCATGACCGGAAAGAGTGAGGAATTCATGACCGATCGTGTGCAGGCTGGTGGACTTCAGGTCGCCAAGGTCCTATTCGATTTCGTCGAGAAGGAGGCGCTGCCGGGTACCGACGTGGATTCGGATGCCTTCTGGACCGGTGCCGCGTCGCTGATCGCCGATCTCGCTCCCAAGAACAAGTCGTTGCTCGCTGTCCGCGACGAGATCCAGGGCAAGGTCGACGCCTGGCACGGTGAGCACGCGGGGCCGAACTACGACCGCGCCGCGTACAAGGCATTCCTGAAGGAGATCGGCTACCTGCTCGACGAGCCGGCCGACTTCCAGATCAGCACCTCCGGTGTCGACACCGAGATCACCACCACGGCCGGACCGCAGCTCGTGGTGCCGGTGCTCAATGCCCGGTTCGCGATCAACGCGTCCAACGCACGGTGGGGCTCGCTGTACGACGCTCTCTACGGAACCGATGCCATTCCCGAGACCGACGGTGCCGAGAAGGGCACCAGCTACAACAGGGTCCGCGGCGACAAGGTCATCGCCTTCGCGCGGGACTTCCTCGACGAAGCGTTGCCCCTGAGTTCCGGTTCGCACGTCGGTACCACCGGATACGTCGTCGACGCAGCGTCTCTGACGGTGACTCTCGCCGACGGAAGCACCGTCGGGCTGAAGGATCCGTCACAGCTGCTCGGCTACCGGGGCACCCCGGATGCGCCGTCGGCGATCCTGTTCGTCCACAACGGCTTGCACTTCGAGATCCAGATCGACCCCGAGAGCCCGATCGGCAAGACCGACGGCGCGGGAGTCAAGGACGTTCTGCTCGAGTCCGCTGTCACCACCATCATGGACTTCGAGGACTCCGTCGCTGCAGTCGATGCGGACGACAAGGTCCTCGGCTACCGCAACTGGCTCGGTCTGATGAAGGGCGACTTGACCGAGGAAGTCTCCAAGGGTGGCAAGAGCTTCACTCGTGCGATGAACAAGGACCGCACCTACACCTCGGTCGACGGTTCGGAACTGACACTGCACGGTCGCTCGCTGCTGTTCGTCCGCAACGTCGGTCACCTGATGACTTCGGATGCGATCCTCGATGCCGACGGCAACGAGGTGCCCGAGGGAATTCTCGACGCGCTGTTCACCTCGCTGGCCGGTATGCACTCGCTGACCTCGGACAACGTGCTGTCCAACTCACGCACCGGTTCGCTGTACATCGTCAAGCCCAAGATGCACGGACCGGACGAGGTCGCGTTCACCGCGGAGCTGTTCGGCCGTGTCGAGCAGGTCCTCGGCCTTCCGACCAACACACTCAAGGTCGGCATCATGGACGAGGAACGCCGCACGACGGTCAACCTCAAAGCGTGCATCCAGGCCGCATCCGAGCGGGTCGTGTTCATCAACACCGGCTTCCTCGACCGCACCGGCGACGAGATCCACACCTCGATGGAGGCGGGTCCCGTCGTACGCAAGGGCGCGATGAAGGGCGAGAAGTGGATCGCGGCCTACGAGGACTTCAACGTCGACACCGGTCTGGCTGCAGGCCTCGAAGGCAAGGCGCAGATCGGTAAGGGCATGTGGGCCATGCCCGATCTGATGCACGACATGCTCGAGCAGAAGATCGGCCACCCCAAGGCCGGAGCCAACACCGCGTGGGTTCCCTCGCCTACCGCTGCGACCTTGCATGCCCTGCACTATCACAAGGTCGATGTTTTCGCCCGCCAGCACGAGATCGCACAGGCCAAGCGGGCCAGCGTCGACGACATTCTCGAAATTCCTCTCGCGCCGTCCACGGACTGGACCGACGAGGAGAAGCAGAACGAGCTCGACAACAACTCGCAATCGATCCTGGGCTACGTGGTGCGGTGGATCGACCACGGCGTCGGCTGCTCGAAGGTGCCCGACATCAACGACATCGCACTCATGGAAGACCGTGCAACGCTGCGTATTTCGAGTCAGTTCATCGCGAACTGGCTGCGCCACGGCATCGTCACCGAAGACCAGGTGCGCGAGTCGCTGAAGCGGATGGCACCGGTGGTGGACCGCCAGAACGAAGCCGATCCGACGTACAAGCCGTTGGCTCCCGACTTCGACACCAACATCGCTTTCCAGGCTGCCAGTGACCTGATCTTCCAGGGCACCAGCCAGCCCAACGGCTACACCGAGCCGATCCTGCATCGTCGCCGACGGGAGTACAAGGCCGTCAACGCCTGACGGACTTGTCGATCACGTGGGTGAACATCGGAACACAGGGCGCGGGCGATCGATAGCCGCCGGACCCGTGATCGTCGTGATCACGATCGCGGTGCTGGTCGCGGCCGTCTTCGGATGGTTTCAACTGCGGGATCGTATCTTCGACCAAGGGGTCGAAGCTGCCGACACATGTGTGGAGGGATCGGCGGTGCTCACTGTCGCCGCCGATCCCGACATCTCCGGACCCGTCGAACAACTGGCTTCCCGGTTCAACGACACCGCACCGGTGGTGCGAGATCACTGTGTGACGGTGCGGGTTCGAGCTACCGCCTCCGATGCTGTGCGGACGGCATTGAACGCCGGTATCGACAACTGGGACGTCGGCGCACTCGGTGCTCGGCCGGGCCTGTGGATACCTCGATCGTCGGGTGACGTGGAGGCCGTGACCGACCGCGGGGCAGTCGACGGCACCCCGCGGCCACTGGCGTCGAGTCCGGTAGTGCTCGCAGTGCCGTCTGCCGTGGCCGACGCTCTGGCCACGGCAAGTTGGGCCGACCTGGTCCGCCTGCAACGTGATCCGCAGGCATTCGGCCTCGGCGAGTGGGGCGCACTCCGTCTCGCACTACCGACCGGATCCGATTCCGGCGCAACCACACTGGCGCTCGCCGCAATCGCTGCCGGGATACGCGAAGATCCGACCAGCGAATTGACCCTGGAACAGGCCTCGTCCAGAGAAGTGGTCTCGGCCGTGTCGGAGCTGGCCGTCACCGACACCGGAGCCTCCGCGACGTCCGAATCCACCACCTACGACGCGCTCGCGGCACTGGAGAACGCGCCCGGCTCCGATGCCCCCGTCCACGCGGTCCCGGTCACCGAGCAGCAACTGGCATCGACCGATTCGTCGACGTTGACCGCCGTCGAACCTCAGGGCCCCACTCCCGTTGCCGATCATCCCGCGGCCGTACTCTCCGGCGACGAGACATCGACTCGGGCGGCCGCCGCGTTCGTCGATTTCGTCCGGCAGCCGGACGGTGCGCAATTGCTCACGGATGCGGGCTTCGGCGTCGGCGAGACCCAGGACGCCGATGCCCTCGCTGCTCCTTCCGGATCGGTGGCCGACGCACTGCTGGCCGTGCTGCGAAGCCCGGTCCTGCCGCGCCGCGCCACGGTGCTGCTCGACGTATCCGAGTCGATGGGCACGTCCGAAGGCAGCGCGACTCGGCTGCAGAACACGGTTCGCGCTCTCGGCGAGCAGTTCCAGCGAGTGCCCGACGCCACCGAGCTGGGGCTGTGGAGCTTCGGCGAGGATCTGGACAATTCACTCCCCTTCCGGGTCGACGTTCCGACCGGGCCGATGTCGGCTGCGATCGGGCCGACGTCCAGGCGGGCTGCTCTGGAATCCAGCGCGGCCGCGTCGACGCCCGCGGGTGCGTCGTTCACGTTCGCATCCGTGCTGGTCGCGTACGCCGATGCTGTGGCCGGATACGTTCCGGGCCGGGTGAATTCGGTGGTCCTCGTCACCGATGGACCGGACGATTCGCCCATGTCCCCCGAGGAACTGCTCACCGACCTGAACTCGGTGTCCGATGCCGCGCGTCCGGTCGCAGTGAACGTGGTGATGATCGGCGACAACCCCGACGCGACTGCGTTCACCGACATCGCGGCCCGTACCGGCGGCACTGCCACGACCGTACCGACGTCCGATTCACCGGAATTCATCGATCTACTCGGAAAGTTGCTGTACTAGAACATGTCTCGTGTAATTTTTGTCGGCGTTTTTCTACTCCTCATCACCCTGTTCCTGCACTGGCGGTTCCTCTCCTTGACCAGGATGCCGACACGTCCCAAACGAGCTGTCGATGCTGCACTGGCACTGCTGTGGCTGGGTGCGGTGATCGGTTTCGGCAGCGGCGTGGAGTTCGATCCGTCCTGGGCACGAGGACCCGCCTTCGTCGGCCTCAGTTGGCTCGCCGTGGTGCTGTACCTGTTCCTGGGAACGATTCTGGTGGCCGTGGTCTGCACCGTCGTGAGAGTGGTGTTCGCGGCTCGTAAACGCGATTCGTCCGCTGTTCGACTGCGGGTGTCGCGGATCGGATCGGCGGCGGTGGCACTCGTCAGCGTGGTTGCAGTGGGATACGGACTCGTCGAGGCGGCGACTCCGCGTGCGACGAACACCGACGTCGTGCTCGACAGGCTACCGGCCGAATTCGACGGCGTCCGAGTGGCGTTGGTGTCGGATCTCCATGTCGGCCCCTCCCGCGGCGTGGATTTCGTGCAGAAGGTCGTCGATTCGATCAACGCCCAGAATCCCGATGTCGTGGTCCTCGACGGCGATCTCATCGATGGGACGGTTGCTCTGGTGGGAGAAGATCTCGAGCCGCTGCGCGATCTCGAAGCGCCGCTGGGAGTGTTCGCCGTCAGCGGCAATCACGAGTTCTACGCGGGCGACGGCGGCGAGTGGCTCGACTTCTGGTCGACGCTCGGCATCGACGTGCTGCGAAACGAGCGTACGACGATCACTCGTGGCGACGCTGCCATCGATATCGCCGGCATCAACGACGCCACCGCACCGGCTCCGTACGAACCCGATCTGGCCGCGGCATTGGACGGGATCGATCCTGATCGTTTCGTACTGTTGATGGCACATCAGCCGTTGCAGGCGGTGGAGGCATCGGACTTCGGAGTGGACATGCAAGTGTCCGGTCACACTCATGGGGGTCAGATCTGGCCGATCCGTTATCTGGTGCCGTTACAGCAGCCCAGTGTCCAAGGGCTGGACACGATCGGCAACACCACGCTCTACACCACCCGCGGTGCCGGCGCGTGGGGTCCACCGGTGCGGGTGGCCGCTCCGCCCGAGATCGCAATGCTCGAACTCACTCGGGGCTAGAAGCCTCCGACTCCACCACGCCAGAGCCCGCCACGTCGCTGTGGCGGGCTCTGTTCTCGGCTCAGGCGAACGCCTCGATCGGTGGGCACGAGCACACCAGATTGCGGTCTCCGTGGGCACCGTCGATGCGACGCACCGCCGGCCACACCTTCGGACGGTCGTAGCCCGCCGGGTAGGCAGCGAGTTCCCGTGAGTACGGGTGATCCCACTCGGTAACCAGACTCCGAGCGGTGTGCGGTGCACCTCGAAGTGGGTTGTCGTCGACCGTCCATTCGCCCGATCCGACGCGATCGATCTCTCCCCTGATGGCGATCATCGCATCGCAGAACGCGTCGATCTCCTCGAGGTTCTCGCTCTCGGTCGGCTCGACCATCAGAGTTCCCGGCACCGGGAAGCTCATCGTGGGCGCGTGGAAGCCGTAGTCCGCCAACCTCTTCGCTACGTCGTCGACGGTGACTCCGGTGTCCTTGGTCAAGCCCCGCAGATCGAGAATGCACTCGTGGGCAACCATGCCGTTGTCGCCGGTGTACAGAACCGGGAAGTACTCGTCGAGGCGACGGGCGATGTAGTTGGCCGACGCGATCGCCGTCAATGTCGCCTGCCGGAGCCCCGTCGCACCCATCATCGCGATGTAGGCCCACGTGATCGTCAGGATCGAGGCGCTGCCGTAGGGGGCACCGGACACCGTCGGTCCCGAACCGAGCTGCGGGGCCAGTGGGTGACCCGGCAGGTACGGCTGCAGGTGCGACCGCACACCGATGGGCCCGACACCGGGCCCGCCGCCTCCGTGTGGGATGCAGAACGTCTTGTGCAGGTTCAGGTGGCTGACATCGCCGCCGAATCGGCCCGGGCGCGCCAGACCGACGAGAGCGTTGAGGTTGGCACCGTCGACGTACACCTGACCGCCCGCGTCGTGGACCGCAGCACAGATCTCGGAGATCTCGTGCTCGTAGACGCCGTGGGTGGAGGGATAGGTGATCATGATCGCCGCGAGGGTGTCGGCGTGCTCGGCGATCTTGGCGCGCAGGTCATCGACGTCGACGTCACCGTTGGGACGGCAGGCCACCACCACCACGCGCATCCCGACCATCACCGCCGAGGCTGCGTTGGTGCCGTGGGCGCTCGACGGGATCAAGCAGACGGTGCGTTCGGCATCGCCGTTGCCGAGGTGGTAGCGGCGAATTGCGAGCAGCCCCGCGTATTCACCCTGGCTTCCCGCATTGGGCTGCAGGCTGACCGCGTCGTAGCCGGTGATGTCCACGAGCCACCGTTCCAGATCGGCGATCACCTTCAGCAGACCGGGCACATCCGAGGACGGAGCGAAGGGGTGCTGACGGGCGAACTGCGGCCAGGTGATGGACTCCATCTCCGCGGTCGCGTTCAGCTTCATCGTGCACGAACCCAGCGGAATCATGCTGCGATCGAGCGCAATGTCCTTGTCGGACAACGCACGCAGGTAGCGCAACATTGCCGTCTCGGTCCGGTACCTGGTGAATGCCGGGTGCGTGAGGTACTCCGAGGTTCGAGTCATGTTCGCCGGCAACGACTCGGCCCCGGAACCTGCGGTTTCTGCACCGAACGCGGCGAGCACGTTCGCGATGTGCTCGGGCGTCGTCGCCTCGTCGCACGCGACGGCCACGTGGTCGGCGTCGACAAGCCGCAGATTGATCCCGCGTTGCTTGGCAGCGTCGACGACGGCCTGAGCCTTACCCGGGACGGCCGCCAGGACGGTGTCGAAGAAGTCCGTGTGCACCACCTCGATACCTGCTTCCCGCAGGCCTGCCGCCACGGTTCGAGCACGCGCATTCACCCGAGTTGCTATGGCACGCAATCCGTCTGCGCCGTGGTAGCTGGCGTACATCGCGGCGACGATGGCCAGCAGGACCTGAGCGGTGCAGATGTTGGAGGTCGCCTTCTCGCGGCGGATGTGCTGCTCGCGGGTCTGCAGCGCCAGCCGGTAGGCGCGGTGGCCGTCGGCATCGAGCGAGACCCCGACCAGTCGGCCGGGCAGCTGACGGGAATGACCCGACCGCACTGCGAGGTAGCCGGCGTGCGGTCCGCCGTATCCCATCGGAACACCGAACCGCTGGGTGGTTCCGAAGCAGACGTCTGCGCCGATCTCACCGGGCGGGGTCACCACGGTGGCAGCGAGCAGGTCCACTCCCACTGCAACCAGGGCCCCCCTCTCGTGCGCGGCCTCGATGATCGCCGTGTGATCGACTAGACGGCCCGATGCTCCGGCCAGCTGCGCGAGCACACCGAAGAATTCTCCGTCGGGTAGTCCGTCGGTCAGATCGGCGTAGACCAGTTCGATGCCCAGCGGCTCGGCGCGGGTGGCCAACACGGCCTCGGTTTGCGGGAAGACATCGGAATCGACCAGTAGCCGAGGCGACTTCGACGCCCTGTTCGCGCGCCGCATCAAGGTCATGGATTCGGCGGCCGCCGTCGACTCGTCGAGCATCGACGCATTGGCCACGTCCATGCCGGTGAGGTCGGCAACCATGGTCTGGAAGTTGAGCAACGCTTCGAGTCGCCCCTGGCTGATCTCCGGCTGATACGGCGTGTACGCGGTATACCAGGCCGGGTTCTCCAGAATGCCTCGGGTCAGCACCGGCGGGGTGAGCGTGTCGTAGTAGCCCAGGCCGATCATCGACGTCGCCACGGTGTTCTGCCCGGCGAGGTCGGCCAGTGCTGAGAGCACCTCGTGCTCGCTCAGCGCGGGCGGTAGCGTCGCCAAGCCGTCGGGAACGCCGTCGACCACGGTATCGAGGATCGACGAAGGAACGGCCTTGCGGGCCAGCTCGTCGAGACTGTCGACGCCGATGGTGTCGAGGATGCGGACCAACTCGGTGGCGTCGGGGCCGATGTGACGGTCGACGAAAGTGTGTGCGGGCGAGCCGGTTCGGTCGGTCACGATGTGCTCCCAGGACGAGGCGTCGGACGGCCGAGGCATGCGCTCCGGCCGCTCCTCCCCCTCTGTCGTGTGCCCGCTGACGCGTGCGCCTGAGAGATTCGGTCGGACACGGCGCACCAGTGAAGCGCGCCGGCACCTTTCCCCTTGGGCGGGTGGGTGCTCCCACCACTTTCCAGAGTTGTCGAAGCCCACACGGTCCGTGTGCCTGAGAGATTGACGGGGAGGTATTGCTCCTTCGGCGTCCGAGACTGGATGCCTCGGAACTCTCCCGCGCGGGCGCGACGAAAGAAAGTCTAGCCGGTCTTGCGGCTCGCGCGATTCTTGCGGCGCGACGCCAACTCGTCCTCGGGGCTCGGCTGGCTTTCACCGCCGTCGGCTCGTTCGGCCGGGAAGTCGGCGATGGTACCGGTGAGCTCGCGCATCGCACCGTTCACGGCAATACCGAACACGCCCTGCCCACCCTGGAGCAGATCGACCACTTCTTCTGCCGACGTGCACTCGTAGACGGTGGTGCCGTCGGAGAACAGCGTGATGTTGGCGAGATCGCCCACCCCGCGCTGGCGTAGGTGATCGACGGCGACGCGGATGTTCTGCAGTGAGATACCGGTATCGAGCAGCCGCTTGACGATCTTGAGGACGAGCATGTCCTTGAACGAGTACAGCCGCTGGCTTCCCGATCCCGCTGCGCCGCGGATGGACGGGACGACGAGCCCGGTGCGGGCCCAGTAATCGAGCTGACGGTAGGTGATGCCGGCGATCTGGCACGCACTCGGCACGCGGTAGCCCACGAGTTCGTCGGGCACGGAGTCGTCGGGGAACAATCCCGGTTGAATGTCCTGGGGCGATTCGATTCGGGCGCTCGACGCCTGGTCGGGGGTGTCGACCCGAGCATCGGCACCGACCGGCGTGTCCTCGGTCCGGCCTGCGGCTTCGGACTCTCGACGGCCGTGATGCTGCTGCGGCTGATCTCCCACTGACTGCTCCCTCTCGGATGTCTCACTGCGTTCGGATCGAGTCAGTACTGCGATCCGTCCGGGACACTGGAAATGCCTCGGTGTACTCGCGTGAAGTCATACCGTGTACCAGGCCAGAGTACGCCTCGGCAGGTATCGAAGAGGCGTGAACCGAACCCGGATGGGTAGCGACGGCGATGAACTTCACTGGCACGAACGTTATGGGGACGTTCGTGCAGATTCAACGCAACGCGCCGTAAACCTGAACCTAAAGTTGAGGTTGAGACTCTTCTGTTACCCGTCGGTGGCTTTGAAGTCGTCCGGCGATACCGAGTCGAGGAACTCCTTGAACTTCTCGACCTCGTCCTCACGCTCGTCGGGCATGATCAATCCGGCTTCGGCGAGCACGGGCTCGTCGGCGAAGATCGGTACCCCGGCCCGCAGTGCGATGGCTACGGAGTCCGACGGCCGAGCGGAGACCCTGATGTCCTTGTCGAACACCAGATCGGCGTAGAAGGTGCCCTCCTGCAGGTCGACGATGCGCACCTCCTTGAGCTGGTGCCCGAGCGCCGAGATCAGATTCTTGACGAGATCGTGGGTGAGCGGACGGGCCGGCTGCACACCCTGCTGCTCCAAAGCAATTGCGGCAGCCTCGGTTTGGCCGATCCAGATCGGGAGGTACCGGTCGCCGTCAGCCTCACGCAGCAGCAACACGGGCTGGTTCTGCGGCTGTTCGACACGAATACCGACCACACGCATCTCACTCATCGTGTCTACCTCTCACCTCGAGAAATTCCGGGCTGCACTGAAAACTTGCTCAGCTCGTCGCTGCCGAGTCTATTGGAAGTCGGAACGACGCGAGCGAGCGTCACCGGTCGAGTGCACCGCGCACCGCGGCTTTGACCAGGCAGGTGTGCAAGGTCAAGGACAGTGCAGCCAATTCGCGAATCATTTCTTCTGCGCGATCGCGTGCACCGGCGTCTCGGCCCTTGGCCACGGGTCCAGCAATCTGCGCTACCAGACCGGCCTCGCGGTCCGCCGCGAGCTTGAAGGCGCGAAGGTGGCGCACCTCGAGACCGAATTGCAACATCGCGTGCGCCGTCCGAGCGAGCGTCACCGCTCCGTCGTCGTAGAAACCGGCCTGCCCCGGAGTGATCAAGCCGGCTCGCAACAGCTCGGTCAGAAACGCATCGTCGATCCCCGCCTGAGCGAGTAGATCTGCCTTGGCGATGCGGACCTCACGATCGGGAAGGAACTCCTCGGGAGAGACCTCACCCGCGGCAACCGTCAGCGACCGCGGACGCTTGACCGACGCATCGGCCCGTTCGACGGTCGCGACCCCGTGGTCGATGGCTTCGAGTTGTTCCTTGATGACCTTGAGCGGCAGGTACTGATCGCGCTGCGCGGTCAGCACGAAGCGCAGACGCTCGCAATCGGCGATGGAGAACCGCCGGTACCCCGACGGTGTGCGTTCCGGCGAGATCAGCCCCTCGGCTTCGAGGAATCTGATCTTCGAGATGGTGACATCAGGAAAGTCGGGCCGAAGTCGATCGAGGACGGAGCCAATCGACATCCCCCCGTTGGACTGCTGCCCGACGGCGGTCACTGGCTTCCTGCACCCGCAGACGCGTCGCCGACCTGAGATCCGTTGCCGCCCCGCGGTCCGGTGAGGAACACCAGCCGGAACTTGCCGATCTGGACCTCGTCGCCGTTGGCCAGCACAGCGGAGTCGACCGGCTCCCGGTTGACGTACGTGCCGTTGAGGCTGCCGACGTCGACGACCTGGAAGTCGTCCTCGTCCTGCCGGAACTCGGCATGCCGACGGCTGACGGTGACATCGTCGAGGAAGATGTCACTGTCGGGGTGCCGACCGGCCGAGGTGGTGGGCTGGTCGAGCAGGAACCGTGATCCGGCGTTGGGTCCTCGCTTGACGACGAGCAGCGCGGCACCGACAGGCAACCCCTCGACACCCGATACCGGAGCTTCGGTGCTCTGGGCGGCCGCGGAGTTGTCCAGCTCCTGCAGGAAATCTGCACGGAAGACCGAGGTGGTCTCTGCCGGTGACTCCCCGTAGTTGCTGTCGTTGTCGTTCTGGCTCACCGTTACTCCTTCTCAGTCCGTTCACCCGAGGCAGAGAACGCCGCGGGTAACGCAGTACATGGTCTTCACATCAGGTGTTGCTTGGCGTTCGGTGTTGCGTAGCGTCGTACAGCTTGCTGGACCTTCGCCCCGACAGGGTATTCGCTCGGTGTCGACCGTACCCCGCGCAGTGGTGGCCGTGTGGCCTGTTGGCTGGTGTCGACAGCCGGCCGATCACTCGGCCGTGATGAGAGCATATCCGGCGGCATCGAGCATCTGCGCCAGTGCCGCGTCCAACTCCTCCGGTGTCGAAACCTCGAGGTCGATCAGCCAGCCTCCGGTGTAGGGTCCCGAGTTCACCTTCTCCGGTTCACCGTCCAGATCCTCGTTCACGGCAACCACTTTCGCGGTCAGAGGGCTGAACACGTCGGACACGCTCTTGGTGGATTCGACCTCGCCGAGAGACGCGCCCGCGGTCACGGTGTCGCCGATCGAGGGAAGCTGAACGAACACCACGTCGCCCAACTGCGCCTGCGCGAAATCGGTGATACCGATTCGCACCGTTGCAGGCCCCGTCCGCTGCACCCACTCGTGCTCGGGGGTGTAGTACAGATCAGCTGGTGTGTCGATGTCGCTCAACGCGGCATTCCCTTCGATCGTGGCCCGGGGCGAGCGGGCGGTCAGTTACCGGGCTGAGCGTATTGACGCGGGCGCGGATCCCGCAAGGCGGACACCGTGACCTGGTCCGACTGCGCGATGTTCGACGTCGCACCGTTGCGAGTCACCGTGTCGACGACCCCGCCGGGAATGTTCAGTGCCGACGCGAGAGTCGGCGAATCCCCGATGGCAGTGAAGGTGTAAGGGGCCCGCAGTTCTCGACCGTCGACCACGATCCGACCCGCGGAACCGGCGATCCACGAATCGACGCCGATGCGCACGGCATTTCCGCCGCCCTCGATCTGGAGCGCTTCGGCACCTGCTGCGCGCAACTCCTGCATGGCGTCGAGCAGCACCTCCGATCCCACGCCCGAGTTCGGGTCCTCGATCACCAGTGTCACCCCCGGCCCCTGTGCCGCGACGGTACCGACTTGAATCGACAACGCGGACAATCGTTCCTGAGCTTCCGCCACCGCCGCCTCCGATCCCGATCCGGACTGACGCAGCGTCGCCAGAGTGGCCTGCAGGGTGCTGATCTCGTCCCGGATCGACGCCTCGCGTCGGGTCAGGGTGTCCAGCACGACCAGCAGGTCCTCGGGCCGAGAGTTCTCCAGGCCATCAGCGGTGCTCGTCTCTCGTACCTGCGTGGCCAGGCCGATTCCCAGGACGCACAACAGCGCGAGCGCGAGAACACCGAATGCCGCTCCGCGCCTTCGTCCCTCTGCACCAGTACGTCGCGCGCGCCATCCGTGCCGACCGCCGCCTGCCGTCATGATCTAGGCACCGAACAGACGCCTGCGCAGGGCGGCGGCGTTGCCGAAGATGCGGATGCCGAGGACGACGACGATTGCCGTGGACAGCTGAGTTCCCACTCCGAGCTGATCGCCGAGCCACACGATCAGAGCCGCGACGAGGACGTTGAAGACGAACGAGATCACGAACACCTTGGCGTCGAAGATGCCGTCGAGGAAAGCCCGTACACCGCCGAACACCGCGTCGATCGCCGCGACGACGGCAATCGGCAGATAGGGAGCAACCACGGCGGGAACCTGCGGGCCTGCAACCGTCCCGATGACGACGCCGACGATCAGTGCGGCGATCGCGGCAACAGCGTAGACCCCGTGGGTGGGGGTGATCGGCGAATCGGACGGTTCGTGCACGTCGGACTCCGCCGGGTGGGCACTCGGTGGATCGTGCTCCGTCATCGTCGGCCTACCTCCTCTGCCACGAACGACTCTCTCACAGCGGCGGGACCGAGTTCGAGATCGGTTGCCGGGCGTACCGTGAATCCGACGTCGTACAACTGCGCCACCGTACTCATTCGCAGATAGGCGTCGCTGACGACGAACTGGACCTGGATGCGTTGGGGCGGCCCTATCGCCTCGATGGCGTAGGGCGAGTCGATCGGGCGATTGTCCAGCAGCATTGCCCCGCCTGCCTGCCGGATGGTCACGTTGGGTCCGACGCGAATACCGTCCACCGACACCGCCTCGGCCCCGCTCGCCCACAACGAATTGACGATTGCAGCGATGTCTCGATCCAGCACGGCTGCGCCCGAACCTCCACGAATCGACCGATCCGACGCGGCGTCCTCGGCCACCGGCTCGGTGACGACGACAGAGAGCCCAGGGCCGGTCACCGAATCGATGCCGGCGGCGGATTCGACAGCACTCAACCGGTCCAGCAGGGCACTGCCCGTGACATCGGACTGCAGAGCTCTGTCACGCTCCGAGGACACCTGCTCGACCAGTGCCTGTAGTGTCGCTTCCAATTCGGCGCTGCGATCCTGCGCGGCGCGCACAGCAGCCGACGCATCGGAGCCCGCACGGTCCACATCGGCACCGCCGGAAGCCAGCTGCGAGAACGCGATACCGAAGATCACCCCGACCACGACCGCACCGCCCAACAACCAGAGCGCCGCAGGTACTCGCGGCTTGCGGGTGTGCTGCGCCGTACGTTCGGCAGCCGCCGCGCCGTATCCCGGGTCCAGATGGTCGGTCAACAAGGACGTCAGCAACGACGGAACGGGATTCCTCTTGACCTGCTTTTCCGGTCGTTCCGCAGGCTCCACTCCTGACCGTCCCGGTCGTTCCGCAGGCTCCACCGTCAGGTGCCGGCCACTGTCGGATCGACTGCCCTGGCGACAGCGATCGCCTTGCCGAGGTACAGCAGACCGGTCCAGATGTACAACGCGGTGCCCCAGATCAGCAACGCGTATCCGAGCGGTCCTGCGGCATCGGCCACCGAATTGCTGCCGGCAGAGACCAGGAGGACCGGCAGCGCGATCATCACCACGAAGGTCGCGGCCTTACCGAGATAGATGACGTCCGGAGGCGGGAGGGATCTGCGGCGATAGACGAACATCGTCAATCCGAGTACGGCATCGCGACCGATGAGTATCGCGGCAACCCACCACGGAATGATGCCGCGCAGCACGAACGCCACCAGGGTGCTGACCACGTAGAGCCGATCGACCAACGGATCGAGAACTGCACCCAGCTTCGATGCCTGACCGAGCATGCGAGCCAGTTTGCCGTCGAGCCAATCGGTTCCACCGCTGACCAGCAGGAGCACCAGCGCCCACCCGTCGGCCTCGGGGCCGAGCATGAGGTAGAGAAACAGCGGAACACCCAACAGCCGGATTGCGCTGAGAAGGTTGGGAACGGTCGCGATGCGATCCGATACCTCGAGCTCACGGTCGTTCGTCATCGGCGATCACCTCCTTCTCGTGCTGCTCGTCGCGGCCTGCCCGCTCGGGCTTGCGGCCACGTTAGCGCCACGCGAACACCGGCTGCTCGAAGTCCGCGACTCGGGTGTGTCGACCATGCAGTGCCACTTCACGGAACTGATGGACGATCGCGCCGGTCGGAGCATGGATGGCACCCCTTCGGTACGGCCACCGAATGACCGGACGCGTCGATTCGGGTATCGACACGAATTGGGCGTCGACGTCGAGTTCGTCGACTGTCACCTCGAACACTTCGGCCACCTCGTCCTCGCTGGGCAGCAACGTGGACGAGTAGTCGCCGACCCACACCACGAACGGAGTGATGACGTATCCGGATCGGGTGACGTAGTCGTCCAACCTACCGAGCACGTCGGTCTCGTCGGCACGAATTCCCAACTCCTCGGCCAATTCCCGCAGACAGGCCTGCATCCGAGACTCGCCCGGGTCCACACCTCCGCCGGGCAACGCGTATTGGCCCGGATGTGCGCGCAACCGATCCGGCCTCCTCGTCAGCAGCATGCGCCTGTCCCCCGGCGGTCCACCGACCGCAACGGCAACGGCGGCGGCGCGGAGTCCGTCCGTTTCGGCGGTGCGGTGGGAGAAGCGGGCGAGTTCGCGCGCGACGGAGGCACGATCGAGCAGGTCCTCGTTCGGCCTGTCGGAATTGTCGACGGTCACAGCACGAACCCTAGAGGCCGGGCAGGATCAGCGGGTGTCGGCAGGACGGGCAGCAGGGGGAAGCATCTTGTCCGGCGATGCCGGCCAGCCGAGTGGCTCGTCGGCCAGAGCGGTCAACTGTTCCACCTGCGTTCGGCACCAGGGTGATACGTCGATGGTGCCGCCCCGCACCCCCGCGGAGAACTCACGCCACGACACCCATCGAGTCTCCTCCACCTCGTCCGGATCGGGATCGAGTGTCGCGTGCTCGTCGACTCTCACGCGGTACACCGGGCATATCTCGTTCTCCACGATTCCGTTGTCCATGACGGCCCGGTACCGGAAGTGCGGCAGTACCAACTCGGCGGATTCCGCATGCAGGCCCAATTCTTCGCCGATTCGGCGCAGTACGGCGTCGTCGAGTTTCTCACCGGGTGCCGGGTGGCCACAGCACGTGTTGGTCAGCACCCCTGGCCACGTCGTCTTGCTCGACGCTCTGCGTGTGAGAAGAACTGCGCCGTCCGATCTCACCACGTAGCTGGAAAATGCCAGGTGCAGTGGCGTGTCCAGCGTGTGGACGGTGGTCTTGTCGTGCGTGCCGACGGCGCGGCCTTCGTCGTCCAGCAGCACCACGTGCTGCGCTCGGGATCGATCCATCGTTCCATCGTCCCACGGCCTGCGCGGCGGTCTACTGTCGAACCATGGGACGTGACGAGAACACCGACAACGAGAACCCGACAGACGCCGAGAAGGCATCGGACACGCCGAAGGGCGGCCGACCAGGACCCGTGGACGGCGGCGGCGGAGGCGGAATGGCGACGCGGGAGAACGCGCCCGAGATCGCCGACGACTCTGCCTGAGATTCGTCACACCACCGCTGTTTGAGAAACAGAGTTTGCGTCAATACCTCCGATGTTCTCGCGCTGCGCGGGCACACGAACCTCCACGACCGGAAGGACCTCGATGAGCATCAACGACGACGACATCACCACCACGGGCGGAGCCGCAGGCGAAGGACCCGCCGACGGCGGATCGAACCCCGGTGGCCATGACGGCGGAGCAGACGGCCCCGCCGGAGCCGGTGAAGGACCCGCCGACGGCGGATCCAACCCCGACGGTCACGACGGCGGAGCAGACGGCCCCGCCGGAGCGGGCGAGGGCCCGGCCGACGGTGGATCGAACCCCAACGGACACGACGGCGGTGCGGACGGTACCGCTTGAGCACTGAGTCGAGCGGCGAGCGCGGATCGGATCATCGGTCCGCGCTTCGTCGTCTCACCGGTACCGACTTCAGGACGTTCGCGGACCGGTTCTGGGGTACAGCTCCCAAACTGACCCGATCCGCCGAGCTGTCGGACTCGTTCGACGATCTGATGACACTCGACGCGGTCGACGAGCTGATCTCGGAACGCGGAGTACGCACTCCTTTCGTGCGGATGGCCAAAGACGGTCGGTTGCTGGACAAGTCGCAGTTCACGTCGTCCGGCGGGTTCGGTGCCGAGGTAACGGACCAGGTCGACTCCGCAGCGGTGCTGGCAGCCTTCGCGGCCGGAAACACGCTGGTACTTCAGGGCCTGCATCGGCTGTGGCCGCCGCTGATTCATTTCGTCGGTGATCTCGTTCGCGAGCTGGGCCACCCCGTGCAGGTGAACTCGTATGTGACACCGGCTGCATCGCAAGGATTTTCACCGCACTACGACGTACACGATGTGTTCGTCGTGCAGATCGCGGGCACCAAGCGGTGGAGCATTCACTCCCCGGTGCACGTGCATCCGCTGAACAATCAACCGTGGTCGGACCGACGGTCGGCCGTCGAAGACCACGCATCGAACACTCCCGAACTGGACGTTGTCCTCGAGCCCGGCGATGTGCTCTACCTGCCGCGCGGGTGGATCCACTCGGCGCAAGCGCTCGGTGACACAACCGTGCACCTGACCATCGGCGTGGCGTCGTACAACGACTACGACCTCGCCCACCACGTGCTGAAGTCGCTGGGCGACGTCGAGAGTCTGCGCGCTCCCCTTCCCGCCGGCCTCGACCACTCCGACCCGGAGTCCATCGCTGCGCATGTACACCGAGTCGTGGACGCCATGCGCGCCGCGCTCGACGAGATCGACCGAGACCCCGACGCGATACGTCGACTGGCCGAACGCGTCGCTGATCGTCACGACGAGCTCGTCCGACCGGAACCGGTGCGCCCACTGGCAAGCGTCGCTGCAATGGGAGCGTTGCGGGGCGAGGATTCGATCCGACTACGGCCCGGCGTGTTCGCGCGTGTCGTGCGATCGGCCCACGCAGTGTCCGTGGTCGTGCGCGCCAAGACCGTGACGATGCCGCCCCAGTGCGCAGACGCTCTCGACCTGCTGAACCAGGGCGCACCGTGCCGCCTCGATGCCCTGCCCGGACTCGACACCGACGACGCGTTGGTGGTTGCGCGCAGACTGATCCGCGAGGGCATCGCCGTGCCGGCCGAACGATAGCCGTCAGGTGATCGTGATTCCACCGTCGACCGCGATGGTCTGACCCGTCACGTATCCCCCGGCGTCCGAGGCGAGCCAGATCGCGGTTGCAGCCAGTTCTTCGGCATCGCCCTTGCGTCCGAGAATCATTCGCGGAGCCATCGAGTCGAGGTATCCCGGCTGGTACGAGTCCGTCATCTCGCTCTGGAAGAAACCTGGCGCAATAGCGTTGACTCTGATGCCTTTTCGCGCGCCCCACTGCTGCGCCAGATCGCGGGTGAGGCCGATGATCGCTGCCTTGCTCGCGCTGTAGGCCGCCTGCGGAAGGCCTGCGGTGGTCAGCCCCAGAATGCTGGAGATGTTCACGATCGAACTGCCGGGCGCCATCACCCGTCCGCAGGCCTGCGCTGCCCAGTACGACCCGTTCAAGTTGATGTCGATCACCGAGCGGAACTGCTCGGGTGTCTCACGGGTTGCGGGGTAGGCCGTGCCTACCCCGGCATTGTTGATGAGAATGTCGACCTTTCCGAACTCCTTCACCGCGGCCTCGACCATCGCGGTGCACTGGTCCGGGTCGACCACGTCGGTGGCGACCGTGATCGAACGCCCTCCGACGCTGTCGATCAACTCTGCGGTCTGCGCCAACTTGTCCACTCGTCGTGCGGCGAGCACCACGTCAGCTCCCGCCTCGGCGGCTGCCTTGGCGAATGCCACGCCCAGTCCGGAGGAGGCACCGGTGACGATGACGACGCGTCCGTCCAGGCGAAATTTGTCCAAGATCGACATGTTCGATGAATCTCCTTGTTTTCGACTCAGAACCAAGCGGGTGACATATCGAGGGTGGTGCGGTCCAGTCTCGCCAACAGATCGAGCTGAACGTCCACCTTCGGCAATTCGTAGACGTAGAAGTATTTCGCTGCAGAACGCTTTCCGTCGTAGAAGTCTCCGGACTTCGTGCCGACCGCCAGCAACTGCTCGAGCCACATCCAGGCGATGACGGTGTGCCCCATCGCTTCGAGGTAGGCCGTGGAGTTCGCCAGCGCCACGGCGGCGTCGCCGGTACCCCACACTGCCGCGGTGACCTCGACGATTCTGTCCAAGCGTGCGTGCAGTTCGGCGGCGTACCGAGCAGCGTCACCGCCTGCTGATTCGGCCCGCGCCACCGTCTCCGCGATGTGTTCGGCCAGCAGAGCCAATCCCGCGCCGCCCTGCATGATCACCTTGCGCCCGAGCAGATCCAATCCCTGAATACCGTGTGTGCCTTCGTGAATCGGGTTGAGGCGATTGTCGCGGTAGTGCTGCTCGACGTCGTAGTCGCGGGTGTATCCGTAGCCGCCGTGCACCTGAATGGCCAGGCTGTTGGCTTCGAGGCACCACTGAGACGGCCAGCTCTTGGCGATGGGCGTCAGTACGTCGAGCAACAGTGTCGATCGTGCTGCTTCGGCATCGTCGGATGCCGAATCCTGATGGTCGACCAGACGCGAACAATAGAGTCCGAGGGCCAGCGCGCCTTCGACGTACGACTTCTGCGCCAACAACATTCGACGAACGTCGGCGTGTTCGATGAGCGCGACAGGGGGTGCTGCCGGATCTTTCGCACCGAGCGGTCGTCCCTGAGTACGCGTCTTCGCGTACTCGACCGACTTCAGGTAACCGACGTACCCGAGCGCGATGGCCAGGAATCCGACACCGATACGGGCCTCGTTCATCATGTGGAACATGTACGACAAACCACGGTTCTCCTCGGCGACGAGGTAGCCGACAGCTCCGGATTGCCCACCGGGAGAGTGGGTTCCGTCGCCGAACGCCAGCAGGGTATTGGTGGTACCGCGGTTGCCCATCTTGTGATTGAGTCCGGTCAACACGATGTCGTTGCGTTCGCCCGTACCGCCGTCGCCGTTCGGGAGGAATTTGGGAACGATGAACAGGGAGATTCCCTTGACTCCTGGCGGTCCTCCCGGGGTCTTGGCGAGCACTAGGTGGACGATGTTCTCGGTGAGTTCGTGATCTCCACCCGAAATCCACATCTTGGTACCGGTGATGCGGAAGCTACCGTCGTCCTGCGGCACTGCCTTCGTCGTGATGTCCGCCAGTGACGATCCGGCCTGCGGTTCCGACAGACACATGGTTCCGAACCAGCGCCCGTCCAGCATCGGCCGGACGTAATCACGGACTTGATCCGGCGTGCCGTACGTCGCGATCAGGTTGGCGTTGGCCATGGTGAGGAACGGGTACGAGGAGGTCCCGGCGTTGGCGGCCTGGAAGAACGCCATCGCTGCCCGAGAGACGGTCGCAGGCAGTTGCATCCCGCCTATCGACTCGTCGAACTGCCCGGCGATCAGACCCGCGGACGCATAGACATCGAGCGCTTCCTTGACTTCGGGTATCAGCTCGACCGAACCGTCCGCATTCATCGTCGGCTCCTGCGCGTCCGCCTTCTTGTTGTGCGGCGCGAAGTGCTTGCGGGCGATGTCCGCACTGAGGTCGAGGACCGCGTCGAAGGTCTCCTTCGAGTGCTCCGCGAAGCGCGGTCGAGCTGTCAGTGCCGCCACGTCCAGCCATTCGTACAGCAGAAAATCCAGGTCGCGTCGCGAGAGGACGTCCGACATTCACTTCTCCGATCGCGAGGGGTGACAGGTGCGCGACGGTGACGAGCACTGTGACGCACATGACTGTGGTTTCACCATACAAGTCTCGATCTCCCGCTTTCACCGAGTACCCACGGGAGCTGCCACCCCCCATGAGAGTCCGCGATCCGGGCCCCAAAAGTGCAGTGAGCCAGACTTTTACGACTTATCGGACTATGAGGAGCGTCACGATTGGCGAGATGCCCGACGGCATATACTTACCTTTGATAACGATATTGAGCGACAATCGCGAGGTCCCCGAACGATCGGCGGGCTTCGTCGGAGGGAGTCGAGCATGCCGCACACACTGGACGTCGACAGCCGACAGGATCGACAGAGCAGGCAACGCAGTCGGTTCCAGGAGCTGCACGAGACCGACCGGGAGTTTCGAGCCGCGGAACCGGACAGCGCCGTGGCCGATGCCGCCCAGGAGTTGTCGCCCAACCTGGCCCGAGTGGTTGCCGAGATCATGACGCGTTACTTTGATCGGCCGGCCCTCGGCCGCCGAGCTCGAGAGATCATGAAGATCGACGACGTCGACACGTTTCACCTTCTCCCCCGGTTCGACACCATCACCTACGGCCGAGCCTGGAGCGATGCCGGCGCACTGGCCTCGGCGCTGACGCACGACGCATTCGGTATCGCGCGAGGAGACTTCTTCGCAACCCTGGGATTCGCGAGCGCCGACTATGTCGTCGCGGAACTGGCCACGATCCGACTCGGTGCGATTGCCGTTCCGTTGCAAGCCGGTGCCACTGCAGGCCAGCTCTCGGCCATCGCCGACGAGGTCGAACCCGTCGTTCTCGCAGCAGATGTCGACAACTTGTCCGTTGCGGTCCAGGTTGCCACGCATTGTCGGTCCATTCGGCGAATCGTCGTCCTCGACTACGACGCTGCGATAGACGCGCACGCACGGACCATGAAGTCCGCGCTGGTCGATGCCGAGCAGGTGGGAGTCTTCGTCCGGCCGCTCACCGACCTGGTTCGCGACGGCGCGCAACTGCCGGAGATCCCGCTCCCCGACGACGAGGATCCCGACCGACTCGCGACGCTGATCTACACCTCCGGCAGCACCGGAACGCCCAAGGGAGCGATGCACACCGAACGAATCGTGTGCGGAGCCTGGACCGGTGCCTGGCACCACACCGGAGCTTCCTCCGAATCCACGGACCAGCCGGCTTTCCCTGTCATCACTGTCGACTATCTCCCGATGAGTCACCTGGCCGGGCGTGGTCTTGTCTTCTCGACGCTGGCGGCCGGCGGCACCGTCCACTTCGCAGCGGCGAGCGACCTGTCCACCCTGTTCGAGGATTTCGCGCTCGCTCGGCCCACGATGGCCCTGTTGATCCCGCGGGTGTGCGAGATGATTCGGCACAACGTCCTCGCCGAGATCGACCGAGAGGTCGAACGCTCTGCAGGTGGCGATGCCGACAGGACGCGTCGAGAGATTTTGGAGCGCAACAGGATCGAGCAATTCGGTGGACGTGTCCTGGCAGCGATGGTCGGCACCGCACCGATTGCTCCCGAGGTCAAGGACTTCGTCACGGAGCTGCTCGATATCGAGGTCCGCGACAACTACGGCTCCACCGAAGCCGGGATGGTGTTGCACGACGGCGTCGTGCAACGTCCACCGGTGATCGAATACAAGCTCGACGATGTGCCCGAACTCGGTTACTTCTCCACCGACACACCGCATCCGCGCGGTGAGCTCCTGCTCAAGACGGCGTCCATCATTCCCGGTTATTACAAGCGTCCGGACGTCACGGCCGACGTCTTCGACTCCGGGGGCTTCTATCGCACCGGTGACGTCGTCGCCGAGATCGAGCCGGACCGACTCGCCTACGTCGACCGACGCAAGAACGTTCTGAAACTGGCTCAGGGCGAGTTCGTCGCACTGGCGCGCCTCGAATCCCTGTTCGGTACCAGTGAGCTGGTCGATCAGATATTTCTCTACGGCAACGGCCAACGGGCGTATCTGTTGGCGGTCGTCGTTCCGGCCCAACCGGATACCACCGCGGGTTCGGTCATCGAATCGCTGCAACGGATCGCACGCACGGAAGCGCTGAACTCGTACGAGATTCCGCGTGAGGTCATCATCGAACACGAGCCGTTCACACAGGAGAACGGACTGCTGTCCGGTGCGGGCAAGCAACTGCGTCCCAAACTCGCCGAACGTTACCGAGACGAACTCGAGCGTCGCTACGCAGAACTCGAATCGGGTCAGAACGACCGGCTGCGCGAGCTCAGGCGCAGTGGTGCCGATGCCCCGGTCCTGGCCACGGTCGGCGATGCCGCCCAAGCCCTGCTGGGATGCGCTGGGTCCGATGTTCGCCCCGATGCCCACTTCAGCGACCTGGGCGGAGATTCGTTGTCGGCGTTGACGTTCTCGACGCTGCTCCGTGAGATCTACGACGTCGATGTTCCGGTCGGTGTGATCACTGGGCCCGCCATGGACCTGGCAGCGCTGGCCGAGTACATCACCTCGGCCCGCGACACCGATTCCGACACGGCCACTTTCGAATCGATCCACGGCCGCGGCGCAACCATCGCCGAGGCGTCCGACCTGCGACTGTCGGCATTTCTGGACGACACCCTCCTCGACGCAGCGCACCACATCCCGGGCCCGCGGGACCAGACCAGCACAGTGCTGCTGACCGGGGCCAACGGATACCTCGGTCGCTTCCTCTGCCTGGAATGGTTGGAGCGCATGGCCGAGGTCGGCGGAAAGGTGATCTGTCTGGTGCGCGGACGCTCCGATACCGACGCGCGAGCTCGACTCGATGCGGCCTTCGACAGCGGCGACGCAGACCTGTCGGAACGCTATCGAACCTTGGCCGACGCTGCGCTCGAGGTCGTGGCAGGCGATCTCGGGACACCTCGGTTCGGCGTGGACCCTGACGCGTTCGAGGCGCTGGCCCAACGGGTGGATCGCATCGTGCACCCTGCAGCGCTGGTCAACCACGCACTGCCGTACGAGCACCTCTTCGGCCCCAACGTCGTCGGCACCGCCGAGGTGATTCGGCTGGCGCTCACCGACCACGTCAAGCCGGTGACCTACCTGTCGACGGTGGCCGTCGCAGCGGGCGTCGAGAATTTCCGGGAGAACGGCGACATCCGTGTGGACAGCCCGTCGCGAGCTGTGGACGATTCCTACGCCAACGGCTACGGAAACTCCAAGTGGGCCGGTGAAGTGCTGTTGCGCAACGCGTTCGACGAGTTCGGCCTGCCGGTGTCGGTCTTTCGCTCGGACATGATCCTGGCGCACAGCAGATGGACCGGTCAGCTCAACGTGCCGGACGTGTTCACGCGTCTGATCCTCTCGGTCGTCGCAACCGGCCTGGCTCCTCACACGTTCTACGCCACCGACACCGGGGCACCGACCGACGAGAAAGGGCGACCGCTGGCCCACTACGACGGTCTGCCTGCCGATTTCAGTGCTTCGGCCATCACGTCGATCGCGGGCGGGGATACCTCTGGCTACCGAACGTTCGACATCCTCAACCCACACGACGACGACATCTCGCTGGACACGTTCGTCGATTGGATGCGTGACGCAGGTCGCGACATCGAGATCGTCGAGAACTACGACGAGTGGTTCGAACGGTTCGGTGCCGCAGTCGAGGCATTGCCGGAGAAGCAGCGTTCGCACTCGCTGCTCCCCCTGATCGACTCGTACGCACACCCGCAACACCCGTCGTCCGGGGCGATGCTGCCCGCCGACGAGTTCGCCTCGGCCGTCGGGGACATTCCGCACCTCGGGCGCGAGTTGATCGAGAAGTACCTCTCCGATCTCGTGGCGCTCGAGCTCGTGAGCACGCGCTAGAGCAGTTCCCGATGCGGGCCACGCGGCCCGCATCGGGAAGCCCTACTCCCCGACCGGTTGTGGTTCGCCCGTCTGCTTCGGGGCGGGAATCAGCCGCGAGTACGCCAGACACACGAGCCCGAAGAACAGATAACCCAGGGCCACTTGCGGGTTGGCTGCCCACCCCACCTCGTGTGAGTGGATCAGACCGACCCACGACAGTGCCGCGGCCACCCCACCCGCTGCTGCGGCGGCGAGAAACCGTTTGTCGAGAACGAACGTGACGATGGTGCCCAACATCAGTCCGGCGAGTACCGCTCCCGATCCGAACGTCTTCAGCCCGTCGTAGACGACACCCGCCTGACCCAGTGCCTCACTGCCCACTTCGGTAGCCGATGTACCTGCCGCGCTGAGTGCGTTGTCGATCAGACCCACCGCCCACTCCGCGAGGTTGGGAAGCAGCGCCACCACCACCGCGATAGCGTGCAGCTTCGGCACCGACTGGAATGCCTGGGCACCGATCAGCAGTCCGATGTACAGCAGAATCGGAACGATCGCGGGAATCGGCAGCAACGTCGCCAGCAATCCGAACAACCCGAGAAAACACATCAACCCGATCGCGACGCCCGATGCGACCGAGTATCCGGTGCGGCCACCTGCGTCCTTCCAGCCGGGATGGCCGATGTAGACCGCGGGCGGGAACGGCGATCCGAACGCCGAGCCGACGACCGCACCGAAGCCGTCCGCGAGCAGCACACTGCGCAGGTTGTAGTTGTCTCCGGCAGCGGACGCGCTTTCGACGTTGCTCATCGCCTCGGTGAAGTTGTAGACCCCCAACGGAATTGCGGTGGCGAGCAGGGGTGCCAGGTTACCGAGACCGTCGAGCAGGAGATCGAGGCGCAGATCCGGAAGGCCGAGCGCGATATTGCTCGCCGCCTCGGTCACGTCCGGCACGGACATGTATCCGCCGATCCAGCCGATCGCCGTGCCCACCAGAAGCGCCGCGAGACCCACCGGAATGTTGCCGGGCAACTTCACGTCTGTGAAGAAGCCGATGAGAATGATTGCGAGAACGGGCAACCCGATCCAGGCGGCCTCCCACATCTGCGCGGCCGGGCGCATCGCGATGAACGTGATGGAGATGCCGGCCAACGTACCGAGCATTGCCGCGCGCGGGGTGATCCTGCGAATGTAGGGCCCGACGAACGCTCCGATCATGACGATGATGCCGATCATGAAGGCCCAGGCGAGTCCCGCCGCCCACGCCTGAACCGCGTCGCCCGTCGCCAGGTAGACCGGGAGCATGACCACGAACACGACGATGAACATGTGCGGCACGCTCGGACCGTAGGGTAGCGCAGTCACGTCGGTTCGGTTCTCGCGCTTGGCAAGTCGACGAGCGAGAACCATGTAGTACAAGTTTCCCAGGATCAGTGCGATTCCGAGAGCAGGCAGCAGCGTCCCGAGGACGTCGCTTCCTGGAATACCGACCACTGCGATGCTCAAGGTGGTCAGAGTGAGAACGTTGACGAGGATGTTGAAGCCGAGTCCGAAGAATGCGTTGGTGTCGCCTTTCGTCCACCACGAGAGGGTGAACGAGGGCGACGAGCCTGCAGCGGGTGAGTCTTTGACGTCCATGGTCATGTTCTGGTCCTATCGGCTCGCAGAAGTGGGAACGAACGCGACCAACGCGGCAACGACGTCCTCCGACGGCGCGGTCCACCCGAAAATCCCGCCTTGAGCCGAGATCATCTCGAGGCCCACTCGCTGGAACTCCGGGAAATACGAACCGACACAGTCCGTCACCACGAGGCATTCGTATCCTCGATCGTTGGCCTCCCGCACCGTGGTGTGCACACACACCTCCGTCGTCACACCGGTGACGAGCAGGGTGGTGATTCCGGCGCTCGTGAGAACCTCGGAGAGCTCGGTGGCGTAGAACGCCCCTTTGCCGGGCTTGTCGATGACGGTCTCGCCTTCGAGTGGTGCCAATTCGTCGACGATGTCGTGGCCGTACTCACCGCGAACGAGTATGCGGCCGAACGCTCCCCGATCTCCGATGCGCCGAGAGGGCGCGCCGCGGCGCAACTTGGCCGGCGGGCAGTCCGACAGGTCCGGCAGATGCCCCTCCCTGGTGTGGATCACCGGTATCCCGGCCTCCCTGGCCACCGCGATGAGACCCACGAGTGGTTCGATCACGGTTCGGAGCTGGCCTACATCGTTGCCGAGGCTCTCACCGAATCCCCCTGGAAGCAGAAAGTCCCTCTGCATGTCGATGACGAGCAGTGCCGTCGTCGACGCGTCGAGGGTGAACTCCGATGGCGACGCCGACGGTATCGAAACTACCGGTGTATGTGTTGAGGTCATGAGATCTCCTGTGCTGCAATGGAAGTGTCGTGAGCAGAACTGATCGCCCGGGAATATGCCCGCCAGCCACCGAACTCGCTGATGTCGTCGACGGTGTGTCCCTCCGCACCGGTCTGCACAGTGGCATCGCAGACGTAGCCGAGAACGTCGGAACCGTCGGCCAGCAGCACTCGTCCCAGAGCGAGTACCGCCGGCATTCTGCCCGCGAGTACCGCAAGAGAAGTGGCGGGCAGACGCCACCTCTCCACGTCGATTGCGCTGCCGCCGAATGGAACTCGCAACAGACCGGGTGTCGGATCGGCGGTTCCGATCCGAAGCAGTGTGTACGTCGGCGCGGTGCACGTGGCCTCGACCAGGGACCCGCCCAGCTCGACGAGCTGCGGGTTGGCGCGCTCTCCTGACAGATGGTGCCCGGCAACGACGATGTCGATGGTCCCGACCGCCGGCTCTCCGCCAGCGAGAGGCGGTGAGACGGTGCGCCCCTCTCCGAGCAACCGGGCCGCGACTGCGAGAATCGTATCGTCGGCCAGCGCAGGCCCGATCACCATGAGGCTGACCGGTCGACCGTCCTCGGTGAGCCCGGAGGGAACCGCTACGGCGGTCAGGTCGAGAAGGTTCCCGAAGTGGGTGTAGTGGCCGAGCTTCGTGTTGCACGCGATGGGGTCCGCGAGTACCTCGGGCACGGTGAAGGTGGTACCGATGGTCGGCACGATCATCACGTCCATCGATGTCCAGAGCTGCGCGACGCGAGCGCGAAGGTCTTGCAGCGTCTGCAGGGCACGGAAGGCATCGACGGCGTTGTACCGCCGTCCACCCAGGAATATCTCGCGGACGACCGGAACGATGGAATCGGGCTTGTCGGTGAGGAATTCGTCGAACTCGACCAGCCGCTCGGCAACCCACGGTCCCTGATACAGCAGCGATCCGGCATCGAGAAACGGAGTGAGATCGACTGCGGTGGTCCGTAATCCATGCTCGGGAAGCGACCGGCGCGCGACCGAATGTGCATCGAACATGGCTGCGTCGCCGAAAAAATCCAACTGCTGCAGGTCCGGTAGACCCACAGTGACCTCGTGCCCGTCGAACTTCTCTCCGCGGCGACGCGACCAGCCGTCCGCTGGATCCTCGGCGCACATGACGTCGAAGACGAGATCGAGATCCTCGACCGTCGTCGCCATCAGGGTGATGCAGTCCAGCGACTTGCACGCGGGGACGAGTCCGACGGTGCTGATCAGGCCGCGTGACGGTTTGTACCCGACGATGCCGTTGAGCGCTGCGGGCACTCGCCCCGATCCTGCGGTGTCGGTGGCCACGCAGAACGGCACCTGCCCGAGGGCGACGGCCAGTGCCGAACCGGAGCTGGACCCGCCCGAGATCATGTCGTTGCCGTAGACGCTCCGCGGAATCGGGTGCGGCGTGCGCGTTCCGTTCAGCCCGGTCGCGAACTGGTCGAGGCTGGTCTTGCCGACGAAGATGGCTCCGGCGTCGACCAACGCCTGCACTGCCGGGGCCGTCGAATCCGGCGTGTACGCGTAGTCGGGACAGGCGAGAGTGGTCGGGTATCCGGCCACGTCGATGCTGTCCTTGACGCCGAAGGGAATTCCGTACAGGGGTAGCGACACCGCATCGGGTCGCGCTTCCAGAGCCGCGGCGGCCGCGAGCAGTTCCGCACGGGCCACGATGGTGATCCACGTTCCGTCGTCGCCGCGCGCAGCCACGGCGGTCGAGAAGGCCTCCACCGTTGCCGTGGGAGTCGAGGCACCGGTTCGGTACGCCGCGAGCATCTCGGCAACGGTCGGGCCGAGTACCGGTCCAAGGTCTGAATTCATACCGTCGATTGTCGACAGTTTTCTGTTACTGCAGGTTGTTGCCGTGTTTCGAGTCTGTTAGGAAGTACTCTCGAGATGCAGGTAGGTCAGCTCGCCGTGCTGCTTCAACGCAGCGAGCGCCACCGACAGATCGTTCGATTCGATGGCGTCGAGCAACCACTCGTGACGCCGGATCCCGTCGACCGGATTGGCTACTCGGGCTTCTTCCCTGAGATTGCGGGCCATCGGTAGCTGCAACTTCAGCAGGATCGGGGCATACGCCACATCGAGTTGGCGACTGCCTGCCAACGCCACGATGGCTTCGTGGAAACGCCGGTGGGCGTCGTCCTTGCCGAGGGTGTCGCCCCGCGCATCGGCGTCACGCATCTCGTCGAGCGCCGTTCGTACCGGCGCGAACGCACCGTCGCGAGACGACGCGAGCGGGAGCGCGCGCTCGAGCGCATGCCGTTCGAGAACCTGACGCAGCTCGAAGAGTTCGAGAATGTCCACTGTCGACCACACCGTCACTCGAAACCCGCGACGTGGAAGATGTTCGACGAGACCCTGCTGAGCCAACAGGCGCAACGCCTCACGTACCGGTGCTCGGCTGATCCCGAGGCGCGCGCACAGGGTTTCCTCGACCACTCGGGATCCGGGCTCGAGCGCACCGCTGAGCACCTCGGATCGGACTTGGCGAGTCGCCATTTCGACAAGGCTGGGCGGCAAGGAGCCGTGTTCCGCCGGTGCAGCCATGCCGCCAGTGTACGAACATGTTCGGCGAATGGTGCGCATCCGAAGCATCGCCGAGTCGAATCCCGAGTGCTCGGGTATCCCCCAGCGTTAGGATGGTCGGTATATGTGGATTGGATGGATAGAATTCGACTTCCTTCTCGGAGACGTTCACTCACTCAAAGAGAAGCGCTCCGTGATCCGGCCGGTGATCTCCGAATTGCAACGTAAGTTCGCGGTGTCGGCCGCGGAGACCGATCATCGAGAGTTGCACAGACGAGCAGGTGTCGGCGCGTCAGTCGTAGCAGGCGATCGCGACCACGTCACCGAAGTTCTCGACCGAATCGAGCGCGTGGCGGCCTCACGTCCCGAGCTGCAACTCGTCTCCGTGCGGCGGCGCACCATCCGAAGCGACGACATCTGAGGCCTGCCCCGCCCGGTCATCGTCGTACGTCGAACACCTGCTTCTGAATTCCGTTGCCGTAGACCTCGTGTTCGACCAGTTCGAGATGCGTGGTGTCCTTGTCGGCCTCACTGAACAATCGTTTTCCCGCCCCGAGCAGGAGTGGAAAGACGAGCAGGTGGTACCGATCGACGAGTCCGGCGTCGGCGAGACTTCGCCCCAGAGTGGCGCTGCCGTGGATCGAAATCGGCCCACCATCGGAGTCCCTGAGCTCGGCAACGTCGTCGATACCGCGCAGAATGGTTGCCGGCCAGCGTGAGTCGTCCTGTTCGAGCGTTGTCGACACCACGTACCTCGGCATCGCGTTGTACCCGGCGAAATCGTCCATGGTGGGCCAGATCGGCGCAAATGCCTCGTACGAGGTGCGGCCCAACAGCAGCGCCGTGGCCTCTTCCTGCTCACGTCCTTTGATCTCGTACGCGGCCGGGTCGAACTCGATGCCCTGAAACGTCCACCCCGAGTTGCGATAACCCACCTCGCCGCCCGGTCCCTCCATGACGCCGTCGAGCGAAACGAACGCGGTCACGATCACAGTGCGCATGGACGGTCCTTACCGGTGCTGGGATGCGGGTGCCGGAATCGTAAACCATCCGCCCGCCGAATCCGTCGATACCATCGACCGATGATTGCCAGCGACATGTCCCGCCCGGCGTGGGACGACGACCCGGCCGTGTCCGGCTGGCCGGGCCTGCCCGCACTGGAGCGTGACGGCACCGCGGACGTCTGCGTCGTCGGCCTGGGAGGCTCGGGTCTGGCCGCTGTAACCGACCTCGTGGACCGTGGTCTCGATGTGGTCGGTATCGACGCAGGACGGATCGCTGCCGGTGCCGCGGGCCGCAACGGCGGATTCCTGCTCGGTGGTCCGGCGACTTTTCTGCACGCTGCGCTCGCAACCTGGGGCCCGTGTGCGGTGGATCTGTATCGAGCGACTCTGGCCGAGATCGACTCTCTGGAAGAGATTCTCGGATCCGACGTCGTCCGCCGTACCGGATCCATCAGGCTCGCGGGAGTGCCCGGCGCGCCGGTCGAGCTCGCTGATTCGGAGGATTGCGATGCGCTGGCACAGTGCCTGCGCGAGAACGACATTGCCGTCGAGCAGTATTCCGGCGAGTTGGGGCGCGGGATCTTCCTACCGGACGACGCGGTGATGAATCCTGCGCGTCGCGCGCTGGGGTTGGCGTCGATCCTCGCGGGCCGCGCCCGGTTGTACGAGAACACGCCCGCAACCGCCATCGAGCCAGGAGCAGTCACGACGCCGAGTGGGGTGATTCGGTGCGGCCTGGTTCTCGTTGCCGTCGACGGTCGGCTCGAACAGGTACTCCCCCAGCTCGACGGCCGGGTTCGGACCGCGCGTCTGCAGATGCTCGCCACCTCGCCCGTGACGCCGAGACGACTGCCCTGCCCCGTGTACGGACGATGGGGATACGACTACGCGCAGCAGGACGCGTCGGGACGGCTGTATGTCGGGGGCGGTCGTGACCTCTTCGTAGACGACGAGTGGACACCGTCCGACGAACCGACCGCCCAGGTGCAGGACTACATCGAATCTGTCGCGACATCGTTTGCAGGAGAATCTTTTTCGGTTGTTGCGCGTTGGGCTGCATCCGTGGGATTCACCGCGGACGGGCGCCCGCTGTGCACAGTCGTCGACGACACCGTGGTCGCATTCGGCGGCTACAACGGGACAGGCAATCTGGTCGGCCCGGTCACCGCTCGTGCCGCCGTTGCGCTCGGGCTCGACGGGATTGCAGTGCCGCAGTATCTGAGCAGCTGACGCATGGCAGTGTGGACCCATGGCCGAAGAACCGGAACGCACCGAGGACGGTCGCTACATCGTCATCAAGGGTCGACGTTGGCGCGCAACGGATCCTGACATCCCCGAGGATCGCAATGCCGAACTGCGGTCGATCCTGATGGCGTGGCGCAGGGAGGTCAAACGGACGTCGGGCGCACCGGAATCTCGGGCAGGGGTGCACGCCACCAAAGTCGCCCTCGGCGAGCGTGGAACGCCGTGGTGGGAACAGTCCGACGACGAACGACGAGCCCGCTGGGAATCGGAAGTATCGCGGCCTGCCGACACCTGACCCTCGCCAGATGGTTGCCATGATGGAAACTATCCAATACAGTTTCCACCATGGAAAGCATCGGAAGACCCACACCTGCCGAAGCACGGACAGCCCTCGACGACATCGACCGAGTTCAGCGCGCGGTACGAGACACTCCGTGGCCGATCTGGCTGTACCCGGTCAACGCGGTGCTGCTTGCCGTTTTCGCACTGACCGCCCTTCTCGACAGCCAGGCCGCGCCCCTGGGGGTCGCCGCGGTGATCATCGCGGTCAACGTCATCACCGGATATCGGATGGGGACGCCGTGGGCCCTACCCACCAACAGAGGCTTCCTCACCTGCGTGGCGCTCTCGGCGCTCTGCGTCGCACTGGCGCAGGCTGTCGGGAATCCCGGCGGACCGGCCTGGCCTGTGCTTCTGCTCGCCATCGCAGCTGCGTCGATCTACTCGATCGGATCGATCTTGCACTACCGCAGCACACGTCGATGACGAGCGATCTCGATCCCATCATTCATCCCGCACACCGGCTCCGAATCTGTGCCCTTCTGGCCGCGGCCACGACGGTGGAACTCTCGATCGTCAAGGAACACAGCGGGTTGAGCGCATCGGCGCTGAGCAAGCAGGTCGCCGCGCTGGTCGATGCGGGATACGTCGAGCAGCAGCGATCACGCACGGACTCGCGTCGACTGTGGTTGTCGTTGACGAAGGACGGTAGAACGGCGTATCGGCACCATGTGGCTGCACTCCGCACCATTCTGGCCGATACCGACGCCTCCATCTGATCTTCTGCGGTGACTTTCCGTCGTGGTGCGTGTCTACTGTTTCGACGGATGCCGTCGACGTAGTTCAGCCCGCTCGTTCAGCGAAGAAGGAGACTTCGATCATGTCCATTCTCAATCCCTACCTGTCGTTCCGAGACAATGCCCGCGAGGCAATGGAGTTCTATCGGTCGGTCTTCGGTGGCGAGCTGACCGTCACCACGCTCGGCGAGGCCAATGCCAGCGAGGATCCC
Source organism: Rhodococcus sp. 05-2254-2 (assembly GCF_002259095.1). NCBI lineage: Bacteria > Bacillati > Actinomycetota > Actinomycetes > Mycobacteriales > Nocardiaceae > Rhodococcus > Rhodococcus sp. 05-2254-2. The sequence continues at coordinate 305,474 of NZ_NOZJ01000006.1, forward strand.
GCCGACCAGGACAAGGTCATGCACGGCCAGCTGACCACCTCGAACGGCTTCACTCTGATGGGAGCCGACACGCCGTCGTCGATGGAGCACACCCCCGGCAACACCATGAGTGTCTCGCTCAGCGGCGACGAGGAGGACGAACTGACGGGCTACTGGAACAAGTTGGCCGTCGACGCGCAGTTCACCATGGGTCTCGAGAAAGCTCCGTGGGGCGACACGTTCGGAATGTTGACCGACAAGTTCGGTGTCCAGTGGATGGTCAACATCGCAGGATCCAACACTGGGAGCTGAGCGCCGACGCGGCCGCTCCTACACGACGACGGTCTTCGGCGGGATCACCTGTCGGAGACCTTCGGGCCCGCAGCCCCGATCGAGGGCCAGCAGCAACAGTACACAGCCGATACCGGACAGGACGAGCGCGGAACCGAACATCGCCGTGTAGCCGAACAGGTCTCCGACCACACCGGCGGCGATCCCGGCGGCACCCTGCGCGAAGACGATCGCGCACGCCATCAGCGTGTAATCGCTTCCCGCGAAGCGCTTCTCGGACGCGTCCATCATCAGCGCGAACACCGCCACGGTGGCCGCACCACCGAGCACATGTTCGGTGATGTTGGCGGTGACCAGAAGCGGAAAGCCGCCTACACCGAGGGACGCGACGACATACAGGGCAAGGCTCAGCGTTTGGCTCACTCCGCCCACCAGCAGGGCCCGACGACGTCCGTACCGAAACGCCAGCCATGCCCCGAGTGCGGCTCCTCCGACCGCAGCCACCGAAGACAGACCGCCCTCGACCAGCGCTATCTGGGGCAGCGACAGACCGCTGTCCGACAGGAACGGACCCACGAGGGCCGATCCCATCGAGTTGCCGAACTTGAACCCGATGATCAGCAGAATGAATGCAATCATTCCGGGTCTGCGAAGCCGCGACCACCAGGCACCGGCCAGCCGCCCCGGCCTCGGTCGCTCGGCGTGCGGATCGGAGTCCGCGTCGGCCGCGTCGAGTTGTCTGCGCATCCACCACACGGGGAGCGTCGTCAGCACGATCAGCAGTGCCATCGCAACGAACAGCGCGCGCCATCCGGCGAAGGTGAACAGCCACAACAGCAGTCCGCCACCGCACACCATGCCGATGCGGTAGGCACCGACCTGGAGTCCGTTGCCCAACCCGCGCTGCGCCGCGGTGAGCGTGCGCACCGCGATGCCGTCGGTCGCGATGTCCTGCGTCGCCGACAGAGCATTCATGACGAAGATCCCGACGAACAACCAGCGCAACGTCGAGGACAGATCGAGGAACGACAACGCCAGTGCCACCGCTGCGGCCGAACACTGCAGCGAGAGCAGCCACCGCCTCCTGGATCCATACCGATCGACGTACGGTGCCCAGAGGAACTTGAGCGCCCACGGCAGGAACAACACACCGGTTGCGCTGATCTTCACCAAGGAGAACCCCGACTCTCGGAGCACCACCGGCAAGGCCTGGGTGAAGAATCCGAACGGCACTCCCTGCGCGAAGTAGAGCGCACCCAGGAGAGTGAGGGTCCCGGCGGTGAACGACGCCGGGCGCACCGCGTTGGTCATGACGGCCATCGTGTCAGAGCGACGCCGACTCCGCTGAATGCGCTACCGGCTGGCGAAGGATGGTGCGCAGCTTCGCAGGTTCGACCCGGCGCGGATCGCTCAGGTAGATCTCGTGATGTCTGCCCGTCATCGTCAATCCAGAACTGGGGATGTATCGATGATGGAGCTCGTCGAGTACCGGTGTCTCGTCGTCGTAGGACCCGATGTGCAGCGTCTGTACGCACAGTCCCTCGTCGAGAGTCTCCAACCGAACCCTGCTCGACGCATCCGAGTTGCTCTTCGAGGCGGCGGTCGCCACTGCCGCCTCGAACATCGGACGGTCGATCCAGTCCGGCACCATGATCATGGCGGTCCAGTTCCACTCGCTCTTGTCCCTCTCGGTGGTGAACGACGTCATGTTCTCGGCCCACCACAGAGCCTCGAGCGGCGGGACGACGTAGTCCCGTTCGAGATCGTTCTTGCTCGCGAACTTGACTGCATAGGCCACGGGGTAGAGCGCCCCGATTGCTTCGGCATACTCCGGCGCGGTGTTCGGATCGCCGTGTCCGTCGAGCATCAGGTAGGTCAGCGGCGGAACGACAAGGGTACGAAAGATGTTGTGCCGTGCCGAATATGCGTCGAGCGTCTTCTTGAAATCGACCTTCATGACACCCGCTCCGGCACCGCCGTTCAGACGAGCCACGCGCGTTCGTCGTCGCTGAATCGGTTGACGGTGCCGCGGGTCGCAACCGCTCTGTCGTACATGGCCGCCAGCGCATCCAGCAGGGGCTTGTTCAGCGAATCGAGTGCATTCTGGCGTGCCACGATCTCGTCGAGGCGCTCGGCGAGTTCGGCCAGCACCGCCGACCGGTCGACCGTGGTGACGCGTCCGCCCTGGACAACGATCCGGCCCGCCACGATCACGATATCGATCGAGGAACCGTTCTCGGAATACACCAGTTGCCGGTCGAGCTTCTGCCGAGGCGTGAAAGCCATTGTGTCGAGATCGAAGATCACCAGGTCGGCCTGCATCCCCACCTCCACGGTGCCCACGGTGTCCTGAAGGAACGCACTGCGGGCCCCGCCGACGGTGCCTGCATGTAGTACCTCGTCCACCGTGGGCCAGGTGGTGAAGTCCGGGTTGGTCACCTTGTGCAGCAGCGCAGCAGCTTTCACGACGTCGAGCATGCGGGGAGAATCACTGCTCGAGCATCCGTCGGTTCCCAACCCGAGGTTCACGCCTGCGGTACGCAGGGCATGCCACGGGGCGATTCCCGATCCGAGCTTGAGATTCGAGATCGGATTGTGCGAAATCGACGTACCCGCCGTGGCGATCATCGACATGTCGTTGTCGGTCAGCCAAATGCCATGCGCCAGGGTGGTATTGGGCGACAGTGCGCCGATCCGACCCATGTATTCCACCAGGGAGCCGCCGTACATCTCCGTTCCCGTGACCAACTGAGTCTTGGTCTCGAGGACGTGAATATGGCATTCGGCGTCGAATTCGGCCGCCAACTGCGTGGCACCGACCAGAAGCTCCGCACCGCACCGTTGCGGTGCGGACGGCGCGACCATGTATCGCAGACGCCCGTTGCCTCGACCGTGATACTGCTCGAATGCTTTCCTGCTGAATGCGAGGTACTCCTGCGTGGTGGGAACCGGATGCGACCGAATCTCGGCCGTGACCTCCGGCGACAGATGATCGGCGATGAACGGCACAGTATCGACGAACGGTTTGCTGATCACGTGTCCGGAAATGTTCGCTCGGATGCCGATCTCCTCGTAGGCGTCGAACACCGCCGACAGTTGCGCCCAATCCTGAGTCGGGTTCTCGAGAACGTCGTCGACGATCGTCGTCACGCCCGCTTCGAGGGACTCGATTGCGAACAACGTGCTGCGCAGACGAACCAGATCGGGTTCGACGCGACTGTCGCCGAGGATCGGATACGCGATGGCCATCCACATCTCGAGGGGCATGTTGTCGTATCTGCCCTTGTAGAACGTCTCCCAGGAATGGGTGTGTGCGTTCACGAATCCCGGTGTCACCAGCCTGTCGCGGCCGTCGATGATCGTATCGCCGTCGCCGGGTTCGAGATCGGCAGCGATTGCAGTGACGACGTCGTTCTCGATCCGGATGCTGCGAACGATCGGTTCGGATCCGGTGGATGCGTCCATGGTGATGACGTGCGCGTTCCTGATGAAGATTCCCATGTTTCCTTCCTTGACTGCGCGGCGCGATGACGGCTACGAGCTATTCGACCGGCTGTGGTGTCGGAGCCTGCTCTTCGGGCTGTTGCTGACGAATCATCCACTGCCGATGAGATTTTCGGGCGAGAAGGTAGTAGGTCGATGCTGCAGCACTACTGCCGACGAGCCACGAGATGTCGAGACCGCCGAGCGCCTGCGAACCGAACCCCTGCAATGCCGGGACCATGCCGTTGAGAAACATCCAGGTGCCGAAAATTCCCACGGCGAACGCCGCGAGTGCACGCCAGTTGACGTCCTGCATCCTCGTCGAGCCCACGTCGTCGAACAGATGGCCGTAGCGGGTGCTGGCGCGCTCGAAGATGTAGTAGTGCACCAGCATGATCGCGCCCCACGTCGCCACCCAGCCCACCACACCCACGAGCCAGGCGTCGAGGGTCTGCGCCGCATCTTCCTGGAAGACGAAGAACACGCTCGCAGCCAGTGCGAGAACGCCGACGACAAGGTTCAAAGTGCGCCGACTCAACTTGATATCGAGGGCCTGCGCCGTCACACCGAAGCTGTAGACGTTGAGGACGTTCGTGGCGATGGGGCCGTGCAGAACCAACAGCAGCACCGGGATGGCGAGCGCACCGAAGTTCTCCACGATCAGCTTGCCCGGATCGACGGAACCGTTGGTGGTGGCCAACGTCGCGCCGAGCACACCGAGCCACACGACGGGGATCAACTGTCCCAGTGCACTGACCAGGTACAGCTTGCGTCGCGGAACACGCGTACTCACGAAGCGGGAGTAGTCGGCGGCGTAGGTCAACCACGTCAGTCCCCAGCCGATTCCGATGGCCGTCATCACAGCGGACATGGCGACGATGCGCTCGGTGCCGGCCAGCGCAACTCCGTCCGGACCGGAGTAACTCCAGTCGATGTCCAGGTGGAACCAGGCCACGATCGACATCAGAACCAGCACCACGACGGTCGGCGGAACGGTCCAGCGCTCGAATGCCGCGATCGCCCGGTATCCGGCCATGGAGATACCGACCTGAATCGCCATGATGACTGAGGCCACCGCGACCTTCCATCCGACGTTCGCGGCGTCCGGGTCGACCCAGCCGAGTTCGCCGAACAGTGCCATCACCAGGTCGAGGACGATCCAGGTGTTCACCGCGCACCAGCCGACGACCACCACGGCCTGGACGGCGGAGGGAACGTAGTTGCCTCGACGACCGAAGACCGAACGGCCCAACAGCATTCCGGTCGTTCCCGTTCGTTGTCCGAGTAGAACGAAGAATCCGAAGATCGCCATTCCGATGACGTTTCCGAGGACGAGCACCGTCAGGGTATCCGCCAGGCCGAGGCCCATGCTGATGCCGAGCGCGCCGAGCACCCAGTTGATCGGCGCGATGTTCGCACCCGCCCATATCCAGAACTGACCGGACAGCGCGGTGGTTCTCTGGCTCTCGGGAATCGGCTGGAGCGAATCCTCGACGTCGTGGGAATGTGTGGTCACCGTGAACTCCTCGGTATGCGGTCGACCGGCGGTTCGGTCGGCCTCGTGAGAAGCCTGCTGCCCGTGTGTTTCCCGAACCCTTACGCAATGTAAGCCACTCGTAACGGCGGGTGGACAGAATGTCACCTATGAATGTGCTCGACGCCTTCGATGACGTCTATCTTTCCGCGGCGCGACCCGAGCTCGTCGCGGGAAGGCGTTCTGCGTCGCGGTCTCTGCGGTGGGTTCATGCCAGCGAGCAACTCGACATCGCACCGCTCTTGCGCGGTGGGGAGCTGATTCTGATGGAGGGTGTGTACTTCGGCGGGTGTTCCGACGCCGATCTGGTGACGTACCTCGAGTCGATGAATGCCGCGGGAGTCGTCGGCATCGCGGTGGAGACGGGGGGAATTCTCGACGTCGTTCCGCCGCTTCTGGTCGAGCATGCCGAACGGATCGGCTTTCCGGTGGTGCATCTCCGACGCCGTGTGCCGTTCGTACAGGTATGCGAGAGCATCAACAGTCAACTTGCCGACTCCGCTCTGCGTCGGCTGCAGATGGCAAACCGTATGTCTCGGTTGCTGTCGGCCTCGATCGAAACGGACGGGGCGGTGGACGCCGTTCTCGATGTGCTCGGTGCCGAGACTCGGTCGTCGGTGACGCTGCATTCGGCGTCGGGAGATCTGATCGGGCAATCCGGACTCGTCACCGAGCCATCCGATTTCACCTCGTTCGAGGTGCCCGTCACCAGTGGTGGTCGGGACGTCGCGGTGTTGACCGTGGCTCCTGGACCCGATGCCGACATCTATTCGATAAACGCCGGACTGGAGAGAGCTCCGGAAATTCTGTCGATCGCGTTGCTCAGTTCACGCCCGGCCAGGGTGGAAGACCGACTGCGTACCCGCTTCTTCTCACTGTTGTCGGCGACGAATTACCCCGCCTCCGATGTCACCGATCACCTCGACGGCGTCGCCGAGCGCATGGGTATGCCCGAACACGACGCCTACCTGACGGTGTCGGTCGAATTCGACCACGACCCGGCTGCCGGCACGTGGCAGCGCACAGTGGGGTCGGTGTCGCCGCACAACTGGTGCGAGAAGATCGGCGACCGACACGTCGCTGTTCTCGGTTTCGCCGGTCAGGAGATGCTCGATGCCCGACGGCCGGTTCTGCTGTCGATGTTGCAGACGACGCAGTTGCGTATCAGGCGAGCCGGTGTCGGTCCGGGAGCCTCCGATCGCCACGGTCTGCGCCGGTGTTTCGACACCGCCACAGCAGTGCTCGCGCTGGACCTCGGCCCTCACGACCGCATCCGCGATGCCCGCAATTTCGCACTTGCCCTACTGGTGGAGTCGATGTCGGGGAAATCCACGGTCGAGAAGTTCGTCCACGATCAGATCGGACCGTTGCTCGCCCACGATCGGGAGCGGCACGGAGAGTTGTACGTGACCCTGCTGGCCTACATCACCCATTGGGGTAGCAAGACCGAGACCGCGAAAAGCCTTCGGATACAGAGGCAGACGCTCTATCAACGGCTCGACAGGCTGTTCGACGTTCTCGGTCCACTACCGGCAGGCTCCCCCCGATTCCCGGGGATCGCCACTGCGGTGTTTCTCGAACAGGCCCGCCGCCAGGGCTGTACCGTCCCCGGCGGCTGACCCGTCGACCGATCCTTCTCACACCTCGGCGTCGACCTTGTCCGGCTCGCCTCGACGCATCGCCAGGTACTCGGAGAGTTCGCGTTTGACCACGGGCAACAGCAGGTACAGGCCGGTGATGTTCACCAATGCCAGCAGGAACAAGGTGGCGTCGGCGAAATCGAGCACCGAGCCGAGGGACAGTACGGTTCCGATGACGGTGAACATGCAGAACATCACGTTGAAGAAGGTCCGCGAGAAGCGGCTGCGTCCGAACAACGACGTCCACGCCTGCAGTCCGTAGTAGGCCCAGGTGATTGCGGTCGAGAGCGCGAACAGAGCTACCGCGAGAGTCAACACGTACGGGAACCACGGGAGCACGGTCTCGAAGGCGTCGGAGGTGAGGGTGACACCGCCGGCGGGAAGCTCACCGGTTTCGGCGACGATCGCGCGCTGATCCTGCCAGGTGACGGTGTTGGCGATCACGATGGTCAGTGCGGTCGCGGTACAGATGACAACCGTGTCGATGAAGGGCTCGAGCATGGCCACGAAGCCCTCGGTGACCGGATGCCTGGTCTTGACGGCCGAGTGCGCGATGGCCGCCGAACCCAGTCCTGCCTCGTTCGAGAACGCGGCGCGCTGGAATCCGATGATCATGACGCCGAGTACGCCGCCGGCCACACCCTCGGGCGAGAACGCACCTTCGAAGATCGCCGTGAACGCCGTGGGGACGGAACGGAAGTTGACGGCGATGACGACGCCGCACGCGACGATGTAGATCAGCGCCATCGTCGGCACGAGCTTGGCGGTCACCGCCGAGATCGACTTCATGCCGCCGATGATGACCAGTCCGATGATCAGCGCGACGACTATGCCGAACACTGCTTTGGCTCCGTCGGAAGCGAGGAATCCATCGTCACCGCCGGTGACGGAGCGGACCTGCGCGTACGTCTGGTTGGCCTGGAACATGTTGCCGCCGCTGATGGCGAAGAACGTGATGACGATGGCGTAGAAGACGGCCATGACCTTGCCGACCTTGGCCAGTCCTCGCTCTGCGAGACCCTTGGTCAGGTATTTCATGGGTCCGCCGGAGACGGTGCCGTCCTCGTTGATGTCTCGGTACTTCACGCCGAGCGTGCACTCGACGAACTTCGATGCCATGCCCAGCAAGCCGGCGAGGATCATCCAGAGGGTGGCACCGGGTCCACCGAGTGTCACGGCGACCGCGACACCGGCGATGTTGCCGAGACCGACTGTTCCGGACACCGCGGCGGTGAGAGCTCTGAAGTGGCTGACTTCGCCGGGCGCGTCCGCCTCGTCCTCCTTGCCGCTGACGAGAATCAACGCACGCTTGATTCCGCGGACCTGGATGAACTTGAACGCCACTGTGAAGACGACGGCACCGACGATGAGCCAGAGGACGATCAGTGGAACAGCGGCTCCGCCGATGTTCACGGTGAAGAAGACGAGATTCGACACGGCAGCGGAGATCGGATCGAAGGCATTGTTGATCGCCGTCTCGATGGAGCTGATCGTGCCTCCGTCCGCGGCCAGTAAATCGGTTGCGAGGGGGTGAGAGCTCATGGCTTCGAGTGAACAGCACGTTGACCGCAGAAGACGCCATTTACCGAATTTCGAGCAATAATTTACGCGATCTTGACGAGACGCCCGCGGGCTCAGACCGCAGATCTGGCCGGTATTCGTCTCAAAAGCACTGTTGCAGCATCCAGTACGACATGACGGTCGTAGGTCAGGCGGTAGTCGTACATGGGGGTGCCGTCCTCGGCCGTGCCTCGCTCCACCGCAATGAGCGCCACACTCGACATCGGAGCAAGAATCACGATCGAACGCTCCAGCGCCAACGGTTCGTCCGCGCCCACCACCACAGCACGGAAGCTGGGCGCAGGCGGCGCGGCATGCGAGTCGAAGACAGCCGTCAGCGCGGTCCGGGTGGCGAGGTCCTCGAACATCGCCTCGCGTGCAGGCGTCAGGCCGGTGGACGCGCTCACCGTCGCCAGTACGACGGTCGAGGAACCGGTGCCGTATGCACTGTGCAGCAAACTGTTCTCGATGGCGTCGAGCAGTGTGGAATCCGCGTGCCTGCGGGCGCCGAGCGAATGGGTGAGCCCGTACGGCGTGACCGCCACCGGGGCGCGCACGGTGACCGTTCCATCCAGGTCGAGCGAACGGACGGGTTCGGGTACCTCACCGAAATCCGGGAGAGGGGCCGGTGTGCCGTAGAGGTATCCTTGCCCCAGAACGGCCCCCATCGCGCGCGCATAGCTCTCGTGCCGCTCGGTTTCGATCCCCTCGGCCAGGACCAGGGCACCGGTACGTTCGGCCTCGGCGGCAACGGCAGCGACGATGGCGGCGGTCTCGTTGCTCGAACGCCCCTGCACCAGAGCCATGTCGAGCTTGATCACGTCGGGACGCAGCAGCGGGATCAGCGCCAGGCTGGAGGAATCTGCCCCGACATCGTCGATGGCGACTCGCCACCCCAGGTTTCTGGCGTGCTCGGCCGCCCTCAGCAGACCCGCCGGATCACCCATCAGATCACGCTCGGTGATCTCGACGATGATCGACAGCCGCGACGCGTCGGCGAGCATCGGTAGGTAGTCCCGAGGAGGAGGTGCATCGAGGGCAACAGGTTCGGCATTGACGAACAGCGCGAGCTGATCGGGATAGCCGGACTCGACGGCACCGCGGAGCGCGCTGAGTCTGCACCGCCAATCGAAATCGGCGGTGACGCCCTGCGCGCGTGCCACCCCCAACAGTTCCGGTGGCGGGATCGGCGGACCTTCTCCGCAGGTCCGCACCAACGCTTCGTACCCTACGACGGCGCGCCCGTCGAGCAAGACGATCGGCTGATAGACCGACGTGATGTCGATCGACACCGGCGAAATTGCGGCACTCGTCGAGCCTCGACACATGGGTGGACCCTCCCTCGATACTGATCGATCGGTCCCCACCCGGGTCATCATCTTGCCCGACTGCACCGTGATGTCCACAGCCGACTGCGGTCTGCACGTCGATCGACTGGTTATAAGGTGCTCGAAGGACTCGACGAACGGCGGTGACGACAGTGGGAGCGGACTCTCGCCCTCGTGCCCCTCACGACCGCCTCTTCGCGGATCGATACCGACTGGGCACCGTGTTGGGACGCGGCGCAATGGCCGACGTCGTGCACGCCGACGACGACGTTCTCGGCCGGTCCGTAGCGGTGAAGATATTTCGCCACGGTGAGCCGCCGGACTCTGCACAGCGCATCGATGCAGAAATTCGTACTCTCGCGTCGCTGTCGCACCCGGGTCTGGTGACGCTGTACGACGCGGGCACTGCACTCGACGACAGCGGGATGCCGGTTCCGTACCTGGTGATGGAGCTGATCGACGGTCCGACTCTGAGTGCGTATCGCCGGAGCCGATCGATGAACGCCGCACACGTCGCGCGGATCGGTTACGAGTTGGCGGAAGCTCTCGCCTACATTCACGACCGGGGTGTGGTCCATCGGGACATCAAGCCGGCCAACATTCTCGTCGCGCAGGCACCGGACGTGGGCGTGGGGCAATGCGCCAAACTTGCCGATTTCGGCATCGCCCGTATCGTCGACGCCGAACGACTCACCGAGCACGGCACCACAGTCGGTACTGCGCACTACCTCAGCCCGGAGCAGGCAACGGGTACGTCTGCCGGCCCGCCGACGGACATCTATACGCTGGGTCTCGTTCTCATCGAATGCCTGAGCGGCACAATGGTATTCGAGGGAAGCGCCGTGGCAGCAGCGGTGGCGCGCCTGCACCGCGATCCCGACGTCCCCGAGGGGCTCGGACCGGACTGGCACGCGCTGTTGACGGAGATGACAGCCAGACGCCCGGAGGATCGACCGGACGCAGCTGCAGTTGCCCACCGACTGCGCGCGCTCTCGCGCAGCACGACACCTCTTGCTCACACTGCCGTGATGCCCGTCGAACCCATCGACAGGGCTGCGCCCACAACATTTCCAGCGTCGGCTACGGCCGAATCTCCCCGCCGACGATGGATGATCCCGGCGGCAGCGGCTCTGTTCGTTTCGCTGGGCGCGGCGATCGTCTGGGTCGCAGTGGGCACGGGTGATGAGCCGGAGCCCATGTCACCTGCGACACCGACTCCGACAGTCGTGGAGTCGCCGACCGTTGCGGCCACAACACCTGCACCTGAGCCCGCACCGGCGACCTCGATCCCGGTCGTCTCGAACCCGCCCGAGCCTGCACTCGTCCCCACATCGAATCCGGATCCGATCGAACCGGCCGCGCCTGCACCGCTACCGCCGGGAAACGGCAACGGAAAACCGGGGAACGGCAATTCGGGAAACGGCAACGGCACCAGTGGGAACGGCAATTCAGGAAACGGCAACAGCGGGAATGGAAACGGCAATTCCGGCCGAGGGAACTGACCCCACGGCCGTCCGAGGACAGGAGTGACGGTGACACACGTCGATACCCTCGTGGTCGGGGCAGGTATTTCCGGCTTGGTCGTTGCGAGACTCCTGCATCGTGCCGGTCAGCGAGTCGTCGTTCTCGAGGCCAGAGACCGCGTGGGCGGTCGGGTCTGGACGATGCGGACCGCCGACGGCATCCTCGATGTCGGCGCGTCCTGGATTCACGGAACGGACAACAACCCTCTCGCCGATGCCGTAGACGCCTTCGGAATGCGGACAGTCGAGTTCACCGTCGGTAGCTACCAACCCGACGGCAGGCCCATCGCGTACTACTCCCCCACCGGGACCAGGTTGAGCGACGAGTCCGCCGCGCAGTTCGGCGCCGACGTTCACCACTTCGACGAACTGTTCGCCGCAACGGTTGCGACGTCGTCCCCGGGAACGTCGTTCGGAGACGCAGTGGAAGCAACTCTGACGCAACTGGATTGGAACATCGACCGACTCGAACGAGTTCGCGAGTTCCTCGGACATCGAGCCGAGGAACAGTTGGGAGTAGGAAAAGACCTCCTCGACGCGCACGGTTTGGACGACGACGCCATCGAGGGCGACGAAGTCGTGTTCCCCGACGGTTACGACGAGCTGGCGGTTCGATTGGCCGTGGGGCTCGACGTCCGGCTCGAACACGTGGTGAGGCAGGTCCGTTGGGGTCGAGACGGAGTTGGGGTCGACACCGGATCCGGGACGTTCTCGGCCGAGCGCACTGTGGTGACGGTGCCGATCGGAGTACTGAAGTCGCCGACGTTCACCGTGGAACCGCCTCTACCGGAACCTGTTTCGGGTGCACTCGAACGACTCGAGATGAATGCCTTCGAGAAAGTGTTCCTGCGGTTCCCCACCAAGTTCTGGGACGAGAACGCCTATGCCGTTCGGCAGCAGGGCGAAGCCGGGCGCTGGTGGCACTCCTGGTACGACGTGACCATGCCCCAGGGACGTCCGACGCTTCTGACGTTCGCAGCGGGTACCTGTGCGCAGCAGACTCGGCACTGGTCGGACGCGCGCATCGCGGACTCGGTTCTCGAGGCGCTGCGTGGCCTGTACGGCGACCGGGTCGTTGCACCGGACCGCGTGTATGTCACTCGCTGGCAGGACGATCCGTTCTCGTACGGTTCGTACTCGTACATGACGGTGGGTTCACGTACGCGCGATCACGACGACCTCGCCACTCCGATCGCAAACGTGCTTCACCTCGCCGGTGAGGCGACATGGACCGAAGATCCGGCAACGGTCACAGCGGCGTTGAAGTCGGGACACCGTGCAGCAGAACGTATTTTGGGCCGGTCGATACCGTTCGACGACATCTGGGGCACCACGGAGCACCGACAGTAGGTTCCGAACTCACCCCGCGCGTCTGTAGTTGGGTGCAAACTTTCGACCATCTGCGAGTAATGTGCTGTCGACGCACCCACACACCGAGCACTCCAGGATGGCACCGTGGATACCGTCAGTTCAGTGATCGACTTCTTGGCAGATCGTCTCTACAGCGTCTTCCTGATCTACTTGTTGATCGGCGTCGGACTGTACTTCACCGTTCGCACCAAATTCGTTCAGATTCGGCTTCTTCCGTCGATGTTCAAGGCCATCGGTGGATCTCGGTCGGACGCCGAGGGCGGCATCTCGGCGTTCCAGGCCTTCTGTGTCGGTCTGGCGTCCCGAGTGGGTACGGGAAACATCGCAGGAGTCGCCATCGCGATCACTCTCGGCGGACCGGGAGCCATCTTCTGGATGTGGCTGGTCGCGGTGGTCGGCATGGCGACGGCGTTCATCGAGGCGACTCTGGCGCAGATGTACAAGGTGCGCAATCCCGACGGGAGCTTCCGAGGCGGTCCCGCCTACTACATCCAATTGGGTCTGGGTTCGCGTCGATGGGGAATCGTCTTCGCGTGCCTGCTGATCTTCGCTTTCGGCTTCGCGTTCAACATGGTTCAGGCGAACACCATCACCGAATCGTTCTCGTCCACGATGAACATCGATGCCGGGTGGATCGCGGTGTTCCTGGTGGTGCTGTCTGCGCCGATTCTCTTCGGTGGTGTCCGGCGAATCGCGCGGGTGGCCGAGTACCTGCTCCCCGTCATGGCTCTGGTGTACGTCTTGCTCGCACTGGTGATCGTGGCGATGAACATCGGCGAGATCCCGACGGTCTTCGGTCAGATCGTCTCCAGCGCATTCGGTTTGAACGAGGCGATCGGCGGCACGACGGGTGGAATCCTGGCCGCCATGCTTAACGGCGTCAAGCGCGGACTGTTCTCCAACGAGGCAGGCATGGGCAGCGCGCCCAACGCCGCAGCGACCGCGACGGTGTCCCATCCGGTGAAGCAGGGTCTGATCCAGTCGCTCGGAGTCTTCTTCGACACCATCGTCATCTGCAGTGCGACAGCGTTCATCATCCTGGTCTCGGGCGTGTACGACATCAGCAACCCGAGCGGAGTGGCGGGCGCGGTTCTGACTCAGGACTCGATCTCAGCTCAGCTGGGCACGTGGACCACGATTCCGATGACACTGTTGATCTTCACGTTCGCGTTCTCCTCGATCCTGGGCAACTATTCGTACGCCGAGATCAACCTCAATTTCCTCGGAGTCGAGGGCAAACTGCTGAACCTGTTGCGCACCATCGTCCTTGCAGCCATCGGCTTCGGCTCCCTGTCCGCGCTGACGACGGTATGGGCACTCGCGGACGTCGCCATGGCGGCCATGGCAACTGTGAACCTGGTAGCCATTGCGCTGCTGGGCAAATGGGCCTTCGGTGCGCTGGCGGACTTCGAGGCGATGCGGCGCGACGGTCGCGACGACAAATTCGTCGGACGCGGAAACAGTCATCTGCCGGGCGACCTACCCGGCGACGTGTGGGATCCGGTGCTCGACAACGATCCGGCGGCGAACAAGCCCGACGTCGCGCGGTAAGCGAGGCGGCCGTCGCCGCTGTTCGATTCGGACCTTCCGGACAATTCACGCGTTAGGGTGATGAAACGTCCACACCGAGGAGGTTCCATGACACAGGTCGGCGACGACGAGAAGGCCGGGCGCGCATCCGAAGGCCACGACTTCGACGAAGTGGATCGGAGATCGGCCGGAGAACGCGAAGACGAAGTGCAGCCCGGTCGCCGCAAGCGGCAATGGGTCGGACTCGGCGCAGGCGTTCTGTTGGCACTTGTCGTCTATCTGGTTCTCCCGGAGGACGTGGCGCACCCGGCACGGCTGACCGCAGCCACCGCGGTATTGATGGGCATCTGGTGGATGACCGAGGCGGTGCCCATCCCGGCGACCGCACTGCTACCCCTCGTCATCTTTCCGGTATTCGATTCCGGCGTCGTCGTCAACGACGTCGGTGCCTCGTACGGCAACAACATCATCTTTCTGTTCATGGGCGGCTTCCTCCTGGCGCTGGCCATGCAACGGTGGAATCTGCATCGCCGTATCGCGCTGCTGACGGTCAACGCCATGGGCACCAAACCGACCATGGTGATCGCCGGGTTCATGATCGCGACCGGCTTTCTGTCGATGTGGGTTTCCAACACGGCCACCGCTGTGATGATGATTCCGATCGGTGTCTCGGTCCTCGTTCTGGTTCTCGACATCGGCAGGAAGGCCGGAGCTGTACCCGGCTCCGACGGTGAAACGAGCCCGGACGCCGAGACCATCACGCAGGCGGTCATCAAGAGCAACTTCGGCACCGCTCTGATGCTCGGTATCGCCTATGCGGCATCGATCGGCTCACTCGGAACGATCATCGGCACCCCGCCCAACACCTTGCTGGTCGGCTACCTGGAGGGTCAGGGAATCACCATCGGATTCCTCCAGTGGATGATCGCCGGCGTTCCGCTCGCGGCGATCCTGCTCGTGATCGCCTGGTTCCTGTTGACCCACGTGATGTTCAAGCCGGAGATCGACGACATACCCGGCGGCAAACAGCTGATCAGAGGTGAACTGGACGCCCTGGGCAGGATGTCGCAGGGAGAGATTCGGGTCGCGATCATCTTCTGCCTGGCGGCCGCTTCCTGGGTGGGGGTTCCGTTGCTCTTCGACAGCCCGCCGATATCCGACACCGGAATCGCCATGACCGCAGCTCTCCTGCTGTTCCTGCTTCCCAGCGGCAGCAAGAAGGGTGTGCGTCTGATCGATTGGGAGACCGCCGTCAAACTCCCGTGGGGCGTGCTGTTGTTGTTCGGCGGCGGGCTCGCCCTGTCGGCACAGTTCGAGTCCAGCGGCCTGACGGAGTGGATAGGTAGCGTCGCGGGCGGTCTCGACACGATTCCAGTGGTCATGTTGGTCGTCGTCGCCACGGCCGCGATCATCTTCCTGACCGAGATCACCAGCAATACCGCGACGGCGGCGACTTTCCTCCCGGTAGCAGGGGGCGTCGCGATGGGCATGAACATCGACATTCTGGTCCTGACCGTCCCCGTAGCGCTGGCAGCGACCTGTGCGTTCATGCTGCCGGTCGCGACTCCACCGAATGCGGTGTCCTATGCCAGTGGATACATCACGATCGGCCAGATGATGCGTGGTGGTTTCTGGCTTAATCTGATCGCCATCTCGTTGATCACCATTGCCGCGTACACGGTGTTCGCGTGGTCGCTGGGCATCCAGTTCTGACGCGCTGGACAGGGAAAATCCACGATCGAAGACCGACTTCGGCTGATTTCGCCCAGACAAGCGTGCTTCGGGTTTACGATGGCGACTTCATCCAGGCGGATGACCCGTTCCAGGTGCGCGCCGCCATCCCCTGGTCGGTGTTGAGTCGGCGTCCCTGCCGGCTCGGCAAGGTACGGGGGGTGGGGCATGGTCTCGGACGTCATCGACTGCAGCACGGTCTTCGCACACGACATCGAGCAGGTTTGCGGGGTCTTGAGCGCGGTCGAGCTGTTCCCACGCTACTTCCCCGGGCTCGACTACTGCGTGCTCCGTGAATCCACGGCCGGCTACCGGTGCGGAGTCGGCGGTGTCGAGCACGCCCTCGACCTGGTGGTGAACAGACGAAACCGGCCGATCATCACCATCGAGCACGTCGAGTCCGGCGGATTCATCAGATTCACCCTCACTGCGCGCTCGGTAGGCGAGACGAAGATCGATGTCACCGTGTTCAGAGCGGGCCTCGGCGGGTCGTACTCGCCCCAACCCGAGCACAACCGCGCGGTGGTCGACTGGGTGGTGGGTGGTCTACGCCGACTGGACAACTGCCTCTCCGGCACCTCGACGTCGATCGTGTCCAATACCGGGGATTCTCGGTCACTCCCGTTGGCAATCATGAAGACGATGGTGGGAACCGGCGTCATTCGTGCTGCACGTCCCGACCGCGCGTACAAGCAGCTGAACTCACTGGCGAAATGGGGCTTCACTCTGGGCGGAGGCTTCGCGGCTGCAGCAGCGAAGTCGCCGAACGCGATTGCCTTGATCGACGACCGAGGGACTCGCACTTTCGCAGAGATCCACCAGCGATCGCACCGCATCGCCGCAGGTCTCGATGCGGCTGGAATCAGTCCTGGTAGCACCGTCGGCATTCTGGCCCGAAACCACTCCGGCATGATCGAGTGCACCGTCGCGTGCGGCATGCTCGGGGTCGAGGTGGTCCTTCTCAACACCGGTCTCGCTGCCCGCCAGATCGAGACCATTTCCGCCCGACACCAGCTCCGAGTGCTGTTCGTCGACGACGAGTTCGACTCGATGGTTCGCTACCTGCCCGACGACGTCACTCGTGTGAGCCTGTCGTCTCATACCGCCGTTCCGCGTCGACGCACCCTCGAACACTTCGTCGCAGCACCGTCCGCGACGTTCACGAGGCCGGACAGACCCGGTTCGGTGGTCGTGTTGACCTCGGGAACCAGCGGGTCACCGAAGGGTGCGGTTCGTCCCACACCGAAGGGCTTCGGAACTGTTGCAGCCATGCTCTCTCGCATGCCCCTCCGGATGAACGAGACGATGTTGATCGCGGCACCGATGTTCCACAGCTGGGGGTTGGCGGCACTGCAGATCAGTACGCCGCTGCGCGCCACGGTGGTTCTTCAGGATCGATTCGATCCGGAGGACTGCTTGCGGGCTATCGAGGCGCACCGTTGCACCTCGCTGATCGCAGTTCCGATCATGCTGCAGCGGATACTCGACCTGCCCGACGAGGTCCGATCACGCTACGACACTTCGAGCCTGCGCGTCGTCGCATGCAGTGGGTCGGCATTGACCGGATCGACCGTGAGCCGCTTCATGGACGTCTTCGGTGACGTCCTCTACAACTTCTACGGTTCCACCGAGGTCTCGTGGGCAACGATCGCCACCCCCGAAGACTTGCGCGCCGCCCCCGCCACTGCCGGGCGCCCTCCGCTGGGTACGACGGTCGCGGTACTCGACGCGGACGGTACTGCCGTTCCGGTGGGAACCCTCGGTCGAATATTCGTCGGCAACGACATGCTCTTCGACGGGTACACCAACGCCCAACCACCGTCGACGGCGTCCGCCCGCGGAGCTGCGCTGATGGATACCGGCGACCTGGGGTACATCGACTGCAACGGGCGGCTGTTCGTCTGCGGCAGGGACGACGAGATGATCATTTCCGGAGGCGAGAACGTCTTTCCCGGCCCCGTCGAGGATGCCATCGCCAATCTTCCTCAGGTCGGCGAGGTCGCGGTCGTCGGTGTGCCCGACAGCGAATACGGGCAGCGTTTGGCCGCATTCGTCGTCGGCCGCGGATCGGCAGGCCTCGATGCGGACATGGTGCGCGCCTACATCCGAAATCGGTTGAGCCGCTTCTGCGTTCCCCGCGACATCACGTTCCTCGACGAGCTACCCCGAACGGCGACCGGCAAGGTGATCAAGAGGATGCTGATCGAGCCGCCCACCGCCGCTGGGATGTAGCCCTCAACCGAAGGCACGGGCAGCGATGGCCAGCCCCTCTGCCGATGCGTTGCAGCTTGGGCACCCTCGACGCCCACACACACACCGCTAGGATTTACTCGATCACCACCTCCTTCCGATCGTTCACTTAGTGCCGCGCTTTGTACCTACTGTCTCAGTTGCTTAACTATTCAGAATCTGAGACTGTTGTTCGCGACACGGAGGAACGCGAATCGCTATGTCGAAGGCATCGGAAGACCCCCGAGAGGGAAGACCCGCGCAGGACCGAAGCGCGCATTCTTCCTTCCTTCAACTGTTCCTCGAAGCAACTCGCGCAGAACAATTCTCCGACGACACACAGCCTTCACGCGACGACGGTGACGGTGGACCGGTTTCACTGCGCTGAGCCGGTCCCAGGCCCGATAGTCGTGGTCGAGTTCGCCTCCGCCTGCGGTTCCGATGAAATCCCCTGCCATGATCTGTCGACACCGCAGACAAGGGAGAGGGACGCCATGATCGACGAAGAATCCACGAATCGGAACAGGGGACCACGCTTCGAGGACGGACTCGAGGTCCGCCAGAACGTGATGGGCGAAGACTACGTCGACAAAGCGTTCGCCAATGCCGCCGACACCGACTCCGCTGCACTGCAAGACTTCGTCACCGACACCGTGTGGGGCAGCGTGTGGACGCGGCCCGGACTCGACTACCGCAGCCGCAGCCTGCTCAACCTCGGAATCCTCATCGCGCTGCGCGCCCACGAGGAACTGGCAGGACACGTGCGCGGAGCTCTCCGCAACGGCCTCACCCGAACCGAGATCACCGAAACCGTCATCCACACGGCGGGGTACTGCGGTGCGCCTGCCGCGCTGGCGGCGATGCGCGTCGTACAGAAGGTGCTCGACGCCGAACTTGGGCCGCTCCACACACCCGCGTCGAACGACCGATGACGGCACATACTTTCGCTTGAGATATTTCGATTCGATGCGGTCCGGGGAGCAAGATGTCCGACATTCGAGTGGTGATCGCAGACGACGACGTGCTGCTGCGCGAGGGCATGTCCAGCCTGCTCACCGACGCAGGTCTGAGCGTTGTCGGCCGAGCAGGCGATGCCGAGGAACTGCTTGCGCTGCTCGCCCGAGACCAGCCCGACCTGGCGATCATCGACATCAGGATGCCGCCGTCGTACACCGCTGAGGGGCTCGATGCGGCATTGCGTATCCGGTCCGAATTCCCGGACGTGGCGCTGTTGCTGTTGCCTACGATTGTGTGAAGGCCTTCTCGGAGACCGACTTCACCGAGGATCTCAAAGCGCTCACCGTTCCGATGTTCATCGCGAAGTAAACACAGCCGCCCAAGGTGGCGACCACTGTCGCCACCTTGGTCCGACTCGAAAGAGAGCGAAGATCATTGAACACGATTGCTGGTACATCGGCATGGGCTCCGCCACGAAACACTATGTACCGCAGCCTGTTCATCGCGCAGTTGGTCTCCAACATCGGTGGGTGGATGCAGACCGTCGGTGCCCAGTGGTTCCTTGTCGAGCGAGAAGCGTCGACCACCGTCATCGCAGCTGTGCAAACGGCCAGTCTGCTCCCCACCCTGCTGCTGGCCCTGTTGGCCGGGGCGTTGGCGAATGCGCTCGATCGCCGGGTCCTCCTGATCGTCGTCGGATTCGCTTCGATGCTCACCGCAGGCATTCTCACCGCACTCGCGTGGACCGACACCTTGTCGCCGTGGGGATTGCTCGCATGCACGTTCGTTCTTGGTTGCTGGTCGTCTCTGTCCGCTCCTGCATGGCAGGCGATTCAGCCGGAACTGGTCCCGCGTGAGCAAATTCCGGCGGCGTCCGCGCTCGGGGGTGTCACCGTGAACGGTGCGAGAGCGATCGGGCCGGCACTGGCCGGAGTCCTGGTGGCCGTCGCCGGTCCGACGTTCGTGTTCGCTATCAACGTGGTGTCCTTCCTTGCCACGCTGGGTGTCTTGATCGCGTGGAAGCGCCCCCGCGACGTCGTCGTGGATCGAGAGGGTTGGCAGAGTCGATCGTCTCCGGGCTGCGCTACATCCGATCCGGTCCGGTGATTCGGCGAATCATCCTGCGCTCGGCGCTGTTCGCATTTCCGGCGTCCGCGCTGTGGGCGCTTCTACCGTCGGCTTCGTCGGCGGTCCTCGGGCTCGGGGCCGTCGGGTACGGCGTTCTGTTGGGTGTCCTGGGTGTCGGAGCCATCGCGGGCGTCGCGCTGACGCCCGTGTGGAGGAAGAACTTCGGTGCGAACACCCTTCTCATCGGTTCGGCTGTCGGATACGCCGTCGGGATAGCGGCAGTTGCGTGGCTACCGTTGTGGTTGGTGGTGCCGGCGCTGTTGCTCTCGGGCATCGCGTGGATCACTACCTTGACCGCACTGAACGCATCGATCCGACTGTCGCTTGCGTCATGGGTGCGTGCTCGCGGTATGTCGGTGTACCTGCTGGTGTTCATGGGCACGCAGGCTGTCGGCTCACTGGCGTGGGGTTGGCTGGCGTCCAGAATCGGCATAGTCGATGCACTGGCGGTGGCGGTCGGTGTACTCGTTGTGGTGGCGGCCAGTGTTGCGGTGCTCCCCTTGCGCCCCGAGACGGGGACTCTCGACCGAGCTGTCTCCGTTGCATGGCCCACCCCGACGGTCCTGCTCGAACCCGTGCCCGAGGACGGTCCGGTGCGCGTCGCCATCACCTATCGAGTCACCAAAGACGCTGTCAGCGAGTTCATCTCGTCGATGGCACCGGTGGGCGCTGCACGGAAACGAACGGGCGCGTATTCCTGGAACCTGTACCGCAGCCTGGACGTGGCCGACACGATGGTCGAGCAATTCACCATCCCGTCTTGGAACCAGTATCGGCGTCAACGAGAAGAGCGATGGACCGGATCCGACCACGAGGTGACGCAAAACGCGATGGGCCACGTGGTCGGAGGCACTACCCAGTCCGAAACACACGACATCGCGATTCCAGTGCGCACCGGAACTTCGGGGTGGCACCGGCGCTAGCCGATCGCGTGTCGCACCGGTAGGACTGCGCGCTGAATATCGAATGTCCGTTCCGTGAAATTTCGTAACTCATTAGTAACGCCTGCGCTATTGCTGCAGGTCATGGCGTGGCATACGTTCTCTAATGTTAAGTACGGACAGTGTCCGATCTAATTGGGAGCGACATGACAGAAGCAACATCTCACCAATCTCTGAACACCAACTCGATCGGCCTCGTCCAAGGAGTGTTTCAAGCACTCACGCACATGGGACCGGCATCGGGAGTGGCGTCGTCACTGCTGATCGCAGTGTCGTTCGCCGGACCTGCGACACCTCTGGCGGTTCTACTCGCCCTGGTCGTCGTGCTCCTCGTCGGCGTAGCCGTCGGCTCGTTGGCCCGCGTGTTCAGTTCTGCAGGCGGCTTGGCGGACTACGTCGAACAGTGTCTCGGGCGGCGCGCAGGCACCTTCGTCGGGTGGCTCTATGCACCGCTCGAGCTCATGATCTCCCCTATCGTCTTCGTGTTCTTCGGCCAATTCGCGTCGGGAACGATCAATTCGTCGCTGGGTGTGAACATCCCCTGGTGGGCCTTCGTCATCCCTGCCGCACTACTGGTTTGCTTCCTGAACGTCCGCGGGGTCAAGCAGTCGACTGCCACCGGTGTCGTGTTCGGAATCGCGGAGATCGGCATCATAGCCGTGCTGGCGGTATGGATGATCGTCGACGGAGGAGACCAGAACACCCTCGCCGTCTTCGATCCGTCCAATGCCCTCGAACCCGGCTGGTCCGGCATCTTCAAGGCCGTGGTGTTCTCGATCCTGGCATTCCAGGGATTCGAGACCGCCGCACCACTCGCCGAGGAAACAAAGGACGCTCGCCGAACCATTCCCCGCACGATCATGTACTCCGCGTTGGCATGCGGGTTGTTCTACTTCCTGTGCTCCTACAGCGCAGTGATCGGTTGGGGTCCGAACAACATGGCCGACTTCGCTTCCGCAGACAGCCCGTGGATCGACTTGGCGCACAAGTTCTGGGGTCCACTCTGGGTGCTCGTTTTGTTCGCCCTGGTCAACAGTTTCATCGGAAATGCGAATGCCGGGACCATCGCCGCCTCCCGAATCGTGTTCGCGTTCGGCCGAATGGGTCGACTACCCGCTCGATTCGGTCGAACTCATCCCACCCACGCGACACCGACTTTCGCCATCTACTTCCAAACCGGCCTGACCATCGTCGTTGCGCTGGTGCTCGGACTGGCTCTCGGTCCGGTGGCCGCCTTCAGCGTTCTCGGAGCCATGATCACGGTCTTTGCTATCATCATCTACATCATGACCTGCATTGCATGCATCGCGTACCACACCCGCGATCGTGCATCGCGAGGCACCAATCTCCTTGTCCACGTGGTTCTGCCGTCCCTCGCGGTTCTCATCCTGCTCGCACCGCTCTACTACCAGTTCTTCCCGTGGCCGTCGTACCCGGGCAATCTGGGGAACATCGCGGCCATCTGCGTGGTCACCGCCGCTGCAGTAGCTGCATTCCTCTCCACCGGGCCGACTGCGGTCGAGGGGACAGTCGTCGAACCTCTCGCGGTCGATTCGAGGGACCGCGGGTGAGCACAGCTCCGTTGTTCGACAGTCCGCAGCGTGCGAGAGTGCGCAACCGCCGTTCGATTCTCGATGTGGTGCACAGTAATCGCGGCATCACCAGAACGCAGCTGGGCTCGATCATCAAGCTGTCCAAGACTTCCATCAAGGAGATCTGCGACGACCTGATCGCCCAGGGTCTGCTCGAGGAATTTCAGCCCAGATCCGCGGAGCGTCAACAGGGCCGTCCTGCACTGTCTTTGAGAGTCACCACCCATCACGGAGTGCTACTGGGGATCGATATCGGTGCCGACAAGGTGAGCGCGCGCTCGTCCACCTTCGCCGGTGATGTACTCGACTCTTCCGAGGTACGGACTCGCCGCGAAAAGCCCGATAGGGCTTACCTTCTCGGACTTGTCGAGCAAGCCGTATCGGCAATCCGCCCCACCGGACGCGGTACTGCCGAACAGTTCCACACCGTCGTCGTCAGCACCCCCGGCGTGGTGGATCCGCAGACGAATGTCGTCAGCCTGGCTCCGCAGATCGCCGGGTGGGACGGACTCGACCTTCGTGCTGCAGTGGCCGAGTGCATCGGAATCGATCCGACAAGGGTGTTCGTCGAACGTCAGACGGACCTGTCGGTACTCGCGGAATCCATTGCGGGAGCCGCGAAAGGGATCGATACCGTCCTGTACGTCCATCTCGGGATCGGCATCGGCGGTGGAATCATCGTGCGAGGCGAGTTGAGTCGAGGTGCCTCCGGCGCAGCAGGCGAGCTCGGCTATCTGCCACTCAGCTTCGGCGACGAACCACCCGCAGGCAGCCGGATAGGTGCCTGGGAATGGGCCGCGGGTGGTCGTGCGTGGGCAAGACACGGCCGTGCCGCAGCAATGGAGCCCGGTGGCGCTCGGTTGTTGGAATTGGCAGACGGTGACGCCGACAGTGTCGACGCCGAAGTGATCTTCCGCGGCGTTCGCGAAGGTGATACCGCATCTGTGGATGTCTTCGACCGGATGGCCTATCGAATCGCGGCCGGTATCGCCGCGGCCGTGTGCGTCATCAATCCCGAACGCGTTCTCGTTGCCGGTGGATTGTCCAAAGGCGGGGAGCTGCTTCTGGATTCGCTGCGAGACGATCTGAGCACACTCGTTCCGATCATGCCGGACGTCCAGCTGGCGACGTTCGGCGGCGACGGCGGCGTTGTCGGCGCGCTACACAAGGCAACTGCACGCGCGTTCGACGCGCTCAATCCCCTGCCCTGATCCAGGGCTTTCGTTCACAGGGCGGGCTCGATGCCTGCCCACATCATTCGTAGTCATCGAAGGAGAACTGCTGTGCAAAAAATCTCGAAGTCGTCCCTGCTCGAATGGTGCTCTGCACCTGCGTCCGAGTTGGAGAATCACCCCGACCGTCGGGTTCCCTTCCGCATGGTCGAGGACTCGAATGCCATGGGTCGCATCATGGCTCAGGAATTCGTCGATTCCATTGTGGCCGCACAACAGGACGGCCGCTCGTATCGAGTGATCCTCCCGTGTGGGCCGACCGCGTGGATGGCACCGTTCGCTCGGATGGTCAACAGCGGCAGGGTGAACCTCCACAATCTGGAGGTGTTCCACATGGACGAGTGCCTCGACTGGCAGGGCCAGGAGGTGCCCTCGAATCACCCCTACAACTTCCGAGGCACGATGGAACGCGACTTCTACGGCGCGATCGACAGTGACCTCCGCCCACCGATCGAGCAGCGTCACTGGCTCAACCCGGATACTCTGCTGCACATATCGGCGGCACTCATCGCCGAGCCCGCGGATCTGGCGTACGGCGGATGGGGACAGGACGGCCATGTCGCCTACAACCAAGCTCGACGCAATGCATTCAGCGAGATCAGCGTCGACGATCTGAAGAATTCCGTGGCACGCATCCAGGACAACAACGTGGACACCATCATTGCGCTCTCACAGCGCACACTCGGTGGCGCGTATCAGTTCGTGCCGCCCATGTCCGTGACGCTGGGTATGCGAGAGATACTCGCCGCTCGCAAGATTCGATTGTTCAGCGACACAGGTGCGTGGAAGCAGACCGCATTGCGAGTGGCCCTGTTCTCCGATCCGACACCCGAGTATCCGGTCACCCTGCTTCAGGACCACCCTGATGCCCTTCTGACTGCCACCGTCGCAACCGCGGAGCACGTCATCTCGCTCAACCCGGCGTGGGACCTTTCCCAGTGACCGGCGAACAGCCACATCCGTACGACATCGTTATCGGCACAGGCGGTTTGGGAACGGGCACGTCGTTGGCGCTCGAGGGCAATCACACCCTCGGGCGCGAGGAGAGCAGAACCGTCCGAATGCTCGATGTGCAGGACCGGTGCAAGCTGCACATCATCACCCATTACATCGCTCGGCTGGCACCCTCGTCTCTTCGCGTCGTGCCGGTCGGGCGGGTCGGCAACGACGCGATGGGCCACTCCGTTGTCGCAGAACTGGCCGCCGAGGGAATGGACGTCGCTCACGTCGGCGTCGACGACAGCCGTCCGACGTTGCATTCCGTCTGCTTCGGCTATCCCGACGGCGACGGTGGAAACCTCACCGTCGGCGACTCGGCCAGCTCCGCCGTCACCTCGGCGGACATAGAGTCCGCGGAAGCGCTCTTCGCAGAGCACGCGGGGCGCGGCATCGCCCTGGCAGCGCCCGAGGTCACCCTCGACGCTCGTATTACGCTGTTACGCAGCGCTACTCGACACGGATTCCTTCGATTCGCATCCTTCCTGTCCGGAGAGATCCGACAGGCGGCAGCCGACGGAGTACTCGATCTCGTCGACGTGCTGGCGATCAACATCGACGAAGCTGCAGCACTGTCCGATCACAGTGCACCGGGCGATCCGCAGCGCGCCGTCGATCGAGCCTGCACCGATCTTCGGCACGCCAATCCGAATCTGAGGTTCTGTATCACCGGAGGACGGGCCGGTAGCTGGGTGTGGGATGGCGACACCCTTCATCACCAGGAGCCCGTCACCGTGGAAGCATCCAACACCGCGGGTGCGGGAGACGCACACCTCGGCGGACTCATTCTGGGGTCTGCAGCAGGCCTCGATCTCGTCACCGCGAACGAGGTGGCCACGGCGCTGTCTGCACTGAGCGTGACGAGTGCCGACACCATCAACACCGACATCGACAACGACCTGCTCGCAACGTTCGCACGGCGTCGAGGACTGTCGGGGACCGATCGCCTGGGCACAGTTGTCGGCGGAGGGGCGGTGGCCCGATGAGCACTGTCGAGCTCCGGCCGTTCGGGCGTACTCATGACGACCGCGCAGTGCAGCGCGCCGTCCTGTGCAACGACCGTGGAATGACGGCATCGATCCTGTCCTACGGTGGGATTCTGCATACTCTCGACGTTCCGGACCGGGACGGTGAGACCGCCAACGTCGTGCTCGGTTTCGCGGATCTGGGGAGCTACGAGGCGTCGAACACGTACTTCGGCGCTCTGATCGGCCGCTACGCCAACCGAATTCTCGATGCGACGTTCGCGCTGGGCGATGCAACCTACGTACTCGATCGAAACGACGAGTTCGGGACGGTGCACGGCGGCAGCAGCGGTTTCGACCGTCTGGTCTGGGACATGGAGGCCATCGGCAGTTCCGAAGCGGTCGGAGTTCGTTTGTCGACCGTCAGCCCGGACGGGGACAACGGTTTTCCTGGAAACCTCACCGTCGAGGTGGCGTACGAACTCATCCGCGACCGCAACTCTCTGCGAGTGACCTACACCGCCACCACCGACGCAGCGACTGTGGTCAACATGACCGGTCACAGCTATTTCAACCTTGCCGGCGAGGGCTCGGGAAGTGTGCTGGACCATCTGCTCGAGGTGCACGCCGACGCGTTCCTTCCGGTGACGTCGCAGCTGGTTCCCACCGGCGAATTCGCCGCCGTCGAGAACACTCCGTTCGACTTCCGACAGTCACGGCTCATCGGAGACCGTATCCGGGACAACCACGAGCAGCTGGTTCTCGGTCGAGGGTACGACCACAACTATGTGCTGAGGAAGGAATACTCTCCCAACGCCTTCGAGTGTGCGGCAGAGCTTGTCGAGCCGATCTCGGGTCGAGTTCTCGCGGTGTGGACCACTGAGCCGGGGCTCGACGTCTACACGGGCAACTTCCTCGATGCATCTCTGGTGGGCACCAGCGGTCGCATCTATCGCCAAGGAGATGCCATCGCTTTGGAGCCGGAGCATTTCACGGACTCGCCCAACCGCCCCGAATTCCCCTCCGTCGAGCTGTATCCCGGCGAGACCTACCGAAGTGCGACCGAATATCAATTCGGCATCGTGGAATCGGACGACGAAACACGGGACGACGAAACAGGAGACGTGGCATGACGATCGACGCGAACATCGCATCCGCGCGGGTGCGTGTGGCAGAGCTGCACGCCGAGCTGGTCCGAAACGAGCTCGTCGTGTGGACCGGCGGCAACGTGTCCGAACGGGTGGTCGGCGGCGACCTGATGGTGATCAAGCCCAGCGGCGTCGTATACGACGACCTGGGGCCCGAGGACATGATTCTGTGCACCCTGGACGGGCAGGTGGTCCCGAATTCGACTGGTTCACACAGGAACCCGTCGAGTGATACCGCTGCGCACGCCTACGTGTATCGGAACATGCCGGAGGTCGGCGGAGTGGTGCACACGCACTCCACGTACGCAGTCGCGTGGTCGGCACTGGGTACTCCGATACCGTGCTGCATCACTGCGATGGCCGACGAGTTCGGTGGACCGATTCCGATCGGCCCGTTCGCCGTCATCGGTGACGATTCGATCGGGCGCGGGATCGTCGACACTCTCCGCGGCCATCGCAGCCGCGCCGTGCTGATGGCCAATCACGGGCCCTTCACGATCGGGACCGATGCACGTGATGCGGTGAAGGCGGCGGTGATGGTCGAGGATGTTGCCAAGGCGATGTACGTAGCTCGCCAACTCGGAAATCCCGACCCGATTCCGCAGGAGTCCATCGATCGGCTCTTCGCCAGATACCAAGGTGTGTACGGACAGCCAGACGCGCAGCCGATCGTAACTTTTCGACACCGTGATCGGTGATCCATCGATTCGAAACCGCTGAGCACCGGGATCCCACGTCCACCCCATGCGACACAATGACAACGTGAGCTTCGAATTGTGTGAAGACGCGTCGGCCGGTCAGTGGCTGATCGATCAAAATCTGCCGTGGTACACGTTGGCCGGTCGGGGTCCGATCGGGTTCGAGAAGTACGCGCGGGTGTTGTTCATACCCGATCCGGACTTTCCGGGGCAATCCACCGGCGACGTCGAATTCGAGCAGAAGATCAGCGAACTGGCGCAGGTCGGCGTGGTACTCGACGTCCTGTCTCGATACACGACCACGCCGGACGAGTGTTACTTCGCTCTGTGGGACGGGTGGAGTTCGATCGACATCGCCTCACAGCCGAAGTTCGAGGTCCCGAACCGTGACTACTTTCTCTTTCGAGGTTCACTCGCGGACTACGAGAGTTGGAGCAGCGACGATCCACTCCTCTGGCCGTATGGCGACTCACCGGATCCCGCGT
The DNA here is from genome assembly GCF_002259095.1 of Rhodococcus sp. 05-2254-2. Lineage (NCBI taxonomy): Bacteria > Bacillati > Actinomycetota > Actinomycetes > Mycobacteriales > Nocardiaceae > Rhodococcus > Rhodococcus sp. 05-2254-2. The sequence continues at coordinate 333,815 of NZ_NOZJ01000006.1, forward strand.
TCATCTGGCCTGCCGATCGTGCGTGGTGCATCACCAATGATGTCGACCCTCACTTCGCCACGGTCGCCGGCAGCGCCGAGGCCGTCGACCGCGTTCTGGCCGACACGGCCATCGATACCGTCACCGACCACCCCGACATCGAGCCGCCTTACTGGGACTGATCCACTCGGATCGGTCGGCCGCGCATACTGCTCACGAATTGGGTACCCCGGATCCATGCCCGAACTACCCGAAGTCGAAAACGCCCGACAGGTCGTCGAAAAAGCCCTCGATCGTGTCATCGTCGACATCGATGACACCGACTCCTTCGAATGCCGACCGCACATGCCAGGCGATATTGCCCGTGCACTGACGGGCGGGAAACTCACCGAGGCGCGTCGACAGGGCAAGGCGATGTGGTGCGAAACCGTCACGGCCGACGGCTCGAGCGGCCCAACCCTGGGCATTCACCTCGGCATGGGTGGACGTGTCATCGTCACCGCTCCCGACGGGGCACGGACGTCGCAGTACGGAGGTGGCGATCCCCACGTCGGTGAGCGCCCGACCGACAAACCGGAGTGGACGCGCTTCTCCATGACGTTCGACGATGGTGGGCAGCTTCGACTCTTCGACAAGCGCCGCCTCGGCCGTGTTCGACTCGAACCCGACATCGACGCCCTCGGACCGGACGCCGCGGAGATCACACGGGACGACTTCCGTAACCGAATCGGTTCCAGCGGTGCGCCTCTCAAAGCGCGACTGCTCGACCAAGCGGCAATAGCGGGAGTCGGCAACCTACTGGCGGACGAGGTGCTGTGGCAGAGCGAGCAATCTCCCTCCAGGCGCGCCAAGACGCTCACGACGGAGGAACTCGACGAACTGCGTGTTGTTCTGCGCCGAGCGATCAGATCCGCGATCAAGAAGGGTGGTGTGCACACCGGGGAGATCATTCCGTTCCGAAAAGCGGACGCGGCGTGCCCTCGATGTGGCGCGCCGATGGCTCGCGGAACGGTGGGCGGCCGCACCACGTGGTGGTGTTCTCGCGAGCAATCCTGATCCGGTCCATCGCGCGGATCATTCTCGATGGCACTGCAGGACAATAATTTTCGGAAACGTCAAGCTGCTTCCGGATGCGGCACAATGCGACCGGACGGCGTACGGTGTTGGCAGCTTCGGACCCAGCCGGGGCAGCGAACTTCGCCGGAGGGTGCATGCGTTCGACCGCCCACACAGTCCCAGCCCCGCACGTCACCTATCTGCCGCACCGTCATTGTTTTGCCGTCTGGCACAGCGCTCCGCAGGCGTCGCTTCGAGGATGAGCCACTCCCATCGAGCTCGCACTTCCCGGCGCGGATGGAACCGTTGCCGTGCGCTCTGTGGAAGCGCAACTCGTAGCCGCGAACGGTGGTGAGCTGCGGACCGCAGCCGGCTCTACGGGAGATCCTTCGGCACGGGGATGGTTGTCGATCTTGGACCACATCGAGCACAACCCTGACGTGCGTCTGGTTCCTCCAGCGCTCGTCGACGCACTTCCGCCTGCCGCACATGCAGTTCCCAATACCGGCGGCTCCAGCGTGCTGACCGCACATGGTGCCGCTGACGCGCTCCGCGCCAGCCTGCGCATGCAGAACGATCTGACCGAGAGTGCGTCGACCTTCACACCGAGGCCCTATCAACTGCACGGTGCGTCATGGGTGCCGACGGTTCAGGAGATCGGCGGCGGTGGAATCCTCGCCGACGAGATGGGGCTGGGCAAAACGCTCCAGGCCATTTCGCACATGATCGTCGGGGCGCGGCGAGGCGAGGGCAGCTATCTGGTCGTCTGCCCGACGTCGTTGATCAGCAACTGGCGACGAGAAATCGAGAACTTTTCCGACGGCGAATTGGTCGTCAACGTGTACCGCGGACCGTCCCGCACCCTCGCGACATGCGCGGACGCAGGCGCGGTGTCAGTCACCGGTTACCCCACCCTGCGCACCGACACGGACCGATTGAGTGACATATCCTGGAACACAGTGTTTTTCGATGAGGCACATGTCATGAAGAATTCGCAAACCAAAATAGCTCGCGCAGCGCGTCGACTGAAGTCCACCACGCGGATCGCCCTGACCGGCACGCCCGTCGAGAACCGAATGGACGAACTTCGGGCACTGATCGATCTCACCAATCCCGGACTGCTCGGAACTCGCACGCGGTTCACCCGCCGGTTCTCGGCACCCATCGAGCGGGGCGGCTCGGCGGCCGCACTCGCACAACTGTCGAGCACGATCGCGCCGGTCGTCCTCCGCCGGACCAAGGCCGAGGTTGCGACAGATCTGCCGCCGAAGCACCACATCGATGTCCTCTGTCCGATCTCGAACGAGCAAGCATCGCTGTACAATTCGACTGTCGAGGAAGCATTCGACACCGGCTTCGGTACCAACCGCGGCCGTGGAACGGCGGTGCTGGCGCTACTGACGTCGCTCAAACTGATCTGCAACCACCCGGGCCTCGTCAACGGTGACTTGTCTCGGTCGGCCGATCGCTCGGGCAAGCTCGACAGGCTCACCGACATCGTCGAGGAACTCGCCGAGTCCTCTCGCGCTGCACTCGTCTTCACCCAGTACCGCCGCACCGGAGAGATCCTCGCCGAGCACCTCGAAGGCCTCACCGGAGCCCCGATTTCCTTCTTTCACGGCGGGCTCGACGTGGACGAGCGCGACAGGATGGTCGACGAATTCCAGAACAGCGAGCGATCCCCCGTGATGGTTCTCAGCCTGAGGGCGGCGGGGTACGGCCTCAATCTCACTCGTGCCAGCACGGTGATTCACTACGACAGGTGGTGGAATCCCGCGGTCGAGGCGCAGGCCACAGACCGGGTCCACCGCATCGGGCAGAAGTCCGGGGTGACGGTCATGGCACTCACGACGGAGGGAACGCTCGAAGAGCACATCGCATCGCTCCATACCCGTAAGAAGGCCATCGCTGGATTGACCGAGAACAACAACGAGCTGGCTCTGGCGGCGCTCGACGACTCGACGTTGCGAGAAACGCTGATGCTGCGCGCGGTGAGCCGCTGATGGCTACGACACCGCAGCCTGCGACCTTCGGGTCGACGCCCTAAGGGAAGGACTGGATCCGGCGAGTCGAACCCATTGCAGTCATCCGACCGAATCCGATGCTTCCGCGAGCACGAAGCCTGGTGCGCAACGAGGCAGTCGCCGTGGACTCCAGCAAGATCGGCGGGTTTCGCTGCGTCGTATCGGCGGGCAAAAGGTCGAGATCGCACAGATCTCCGTCCCCCGCTACGGTGCGGCCGAACGGAAGTCGGTGCTGCGCATCCTCGCCCGCTACACGCGCGGGGGCATAGCCATCGGTGACCTCCCCGACGAGGTCCACGCCGAACTCGTAGCGAGGAAGCTACCGCCGGTCCCCGACACCTGCGAAACGTCCTGTACCTGCTCCGGAAGAACGCAACCGTGTCTCCACGTGACGGCCGCTACGTACGCCATCAGTCTGATCGCCGATCGGATTCCGATGTCGGCACTGGCCGTCCGTGGAGTCGATCTCACGGCCACTTCCACGTCGACGGACTCCCGGCGGCGTTGGATGCCGATAGAGAGTGTCGACGCCACAGCGTTGTACGGCTGAGCTGAGGCTGTGCGTCCCAGAAGAGTCGTTGGGTCAGGACGTCGCTTCGACCGCGAGGCGACCCAGTGTGTCGTTCAGCTGATCCTCGGTGACCAGAGGGAACTTGATCTGCTCGAGCAACTTCTTGTCCGTGACCTTGGACCAGTCGTAGGTATGACGGACCAGCGTCTCGTTCGGGCCCTGAGACTCGAGCTCCCACAGCCATTCCCAGCCGGGAGGCTCGTTGCCTGCGGGTGCCGTCGTCCATGCGACCAGCTTGTCCTTGATGTAGCCCGTCACATGGTTGTCGGTCTGGTACTCGCCGCCCATGTGATCGCCCTGCATGTTCATCGTGAACTTCTCGCCGACCTTCTGAATTCGGTCGGCGTGGTCGACGCTTCGTACGAAGCCTGATCCATCGAGCGCCTGATGCCGCTCGGGGTTGGTCAGCACGTCGAAAACAGCGTCGACGGGAGCTTCTATGGTTCGTTCGACTGTGACTTTCGTGTTGTCGGTCATTCTTCCTTTGTGCCCAGAGTTCGACACGTTCAATCGCGGCACCGCCGGAAGATTCGATCGAACCGTCGTCACACCTCGTCCCAGCTGGGCTTTTTCGTCGACGGCTCTGCAGTTCGGGGCCACTTCGCCCACCCACCTGACTCTGCAGTTGATGGTAGGCTAGCCTAACTCTCGGCCCGGGGTGATCGATCGCGTACGACGTGAATCCCCGGTGGCCACGTACAAGGCGAGGCACTGTGCCACTTCGTCGGAGCAGAAACATGGAGATGAGCCAATGCGGGTAGTGCTGTTCGGTTTCCAGACTTGGGGTCACAAGACGTTGCAGACGCTCGTGGATTCACGCCACGACGTCGTCGCGGTAGTGACGCATCCGGTCAGCGAGCAAGCGTACGAGAGCATTTGGTCCGATTCCGTCGAAGATCTCGCACGCAATCACGGCATCGAGGTGTACTTGGCGAAGCGCCCCGACAAAGCCTTGGAGGAACGTCTGCAGCTGTGGGCACCGGACATCATCGTTGCGAACAACTGGCGGACCTGGTTGCCTCCCGAGATTTTCGCGATGCCTCCGCACGGCACGGTCAACCTGCACGACTCATTGCTTCCCGCCTTCACCGGATTCTCTCCGGTGATCTGGGCGCTGATCAGTGGTGCCGCCGAGACCGGACTGACGGCGCACCGAATGGACGGCGAACTCGACACCGGCGATGTCATCACCCAACGAGCGGTTCCGATCGGACCGAGGGACACCTCCACCGATCTCGTCGAGGCGACGATCGACTTGATCCCCGAGGTGCTGCTGGACGCACTCGAGAGTATCGAGAACGGCACGGCCACATGGACTCCGCAGGACCTGACGAAACGAAAGTTCTTCCACAAACGACACGAGTCGGACAGCTGCATCGACTGGACCTGGCCCGCCGAGGACCTGGACAGATTGGTTCGTGCGATGTCCGATCCCTATCCCAACGCCTACACCTTCCACAGAGGCCGAAAGCTTCGAATCATCACTGCTCACGTCTCGGACGGTATCTACGGCGGAACACCCGGTCGGATATTCATCAGGGAGGGCGCGGGAATGGTGATCGTGTCCGGCCCCGAAGCCCACCGCGGCACCAACCACGGACTCGTCATAGATCGCGTGCGCACCGAAAGTGGGGACGATGTCGATGCGCTCGACTATTTCGTGACCGGCGGCGGCTACCTCACGCCCACGGCATGAAGGACGAGGTGACAGGCGGGCGAATCGTCCGTCGAACACTGACGCGCAACAAGCGCAGAGTGAGCATCGGAACACTGCTCATCTGCATCCACCAGCTTGCCGAGACTGCAGTTCCGATCGCGTTGGGGTGGATCATCGACTCGGCGATTTCCTCGGGCGACGTCCCCTGGTTCGTCCTCTCGATCGTCGGACTTGCAGCGTTGTTTCTTTGTCTGACAACGGCTTATCAGTTCGGTATGCGGTTCCTCAACGTCGCTCTGCAGCACGAGGCGCACCGCATACGAATGGAGGTCACCGGTCGAATTCTCGATCCGCGTGGTCTGGACACAACCCTGCGGGGTGGTGAGCTACTGACCATTTCCAGTACCGACGCCGAACAGTCGGCATGGTTCCTGGATCTGTTCCCGCGCATCGCGGCTGCTGCCACCGCCGTCGTCGCCACGGCCATTGCGTTGATGGTCATCGACGTGCCGTTGGGACTCGCCATCTTCATCGGCACCCCGATCTTCGTCGCCGTGCTTCAGCTCGTCGCACCGCGGGTGACCAGGCGGGCAGCCGAGCAGCAGCGAACGGTCGCCGAGGCGACTGCGCTGGCCACCGACCTCGTCAGCGGGCATCGGTCGATCGAAGGTATCGGCGCGGAAACCGTAGCGGCGACGCGCTATCGACAAGCCAGCGCGAAAGCCCTCGGTGCAGCACTGCTCACGGCGAGATCGCTGGCGACGCAATCGGGGATCACCACTGGCGTGAGCGCGGTGGTTGCTGCATCCGTCGCGGGGCTAGCCGGCTACTTCGCTCTCATCGGACGCATCACCGTCGGAGAATTGATTGCCGTCGTCGGTCTGGCGCAATTCCTCATCGAACCACTGGGTGTGTTGTCCTCCACCCCGGCGATCATCGCCCGGGCGCGGGCGTCGGCCGATCGCGTCGCCCTGGTACTGGGAGCGGATCGAATTCTGCACCACGGCAACCAGCACATCACCGGCAAGCGGCTCGATCTCGGACTCCGCGGCGTCACGCACCGGTCATTGCAGAAGATCGACCTCGACATCGCGGCTGGGGAGACAGTCGGAATCCTGGCGTACGGGTCCGAGGACGCCGAGTCGATCGTGGCCGTTCTGTCCGGGCAGGTTTCGGCTGCCGACGTCAGCGGCGATGTTCTGCTCGCAGGCACGCCCACCCGCGACATCGAACTCGCGCAGGTCCGAGCAGCAATCGTGGTCGAACCACACGTCTCCGACCTGTTCGCCGACACGGTGAAGAACAACATCACCGCCGGACGCGGATACACCGACCGACAGCTCGACGGAGCGCTTCGCGCCTCGGGTGCAGACCAGATCGTCGACAGTCATACCGACGGTCTCGAACAGCGGCTGACCGAGAGGGGTGCCAATCTGTCCGGGGGACAACGACAGCGCATCGCGCTGGCACGGGCCCTGTTCGCCGAGCCTCCCGTACTGGTGCTGCACGAACCGACCACCGCAGTCGATTCGGTCACCGAACACACCATCGCTCGGGGTATCGCGACTCTTCGTCACGGGCCGAACGTACGGACCCCGAAAACGACGATCATCGTGACCAGCAGTCCTGCATTGCTGTCCGTGGCTCACCGGGTAGTGGTGATACGTGACGGCCGAATCGCGGCGGACGCACCCCATTCAGTTCTCCTCGAACGGGCCGAGGGCTATGCGGAGGCGGTGCTGCGATGACCGACGACACCCGTCTGCCCGTCGCAACCGCCGGACGATCGTGGTCGTGGCTACGCGGACAACTCGCGGCCAGGCCAGGGTTCGTTGCCCTGACTCCATTTGTCGGCATCGTCTCCGCCGTCTCGGCTCTGGCACCGATCCTGATTCTCGGTCGCCTCGTCGACGAGGTCGTCGCGGGCGGGCCGCCGGGCCGGATCGTGATGGTGGTGGTTCTGGTCATGATCGCCGCAGGCGTCAACGGGGTGTTCGCCGGACTGATGGCTTACCTCGTGGCGAAACTGGGCGAAGGCGTGGTGGCACAGCTGCGCGAGCAGGTGGTGACCCGAGTTCTCGCCCTCCCCACCCGCACGGTAGAACGGGCGGGACGCGGAGATGTGCTCTCGCGCATCAGCGATGACGTGTCCCAGGTGACCCGCGCCGTCAACGGCGTACTCCCTGCCGTGGTGAACGCGGTGTTGTTGATCGGGGTGTCCGTCGTGACGATGTACGGCATCGACTGGCGTCTCGGGCTGGCCGGCAGCTTGGCACTACCGTTGTACGTCACCGCTCTTCGGTGGTATCTGCCGCGCAGCGGCCCTCTCTACGCTGCCGAACGGGCCGCGATGGGCGACCGTTCGCAGGCGCTGATCAGCAACATCCAAGGCGCGCGCACGGTGCGCGCGTACCGCCGCGAAGACACTGCTGTCGCGTCCGTGGAGACGGAATCCGAACGCGCCAGGGACTTCTCCATCGCCACGTTCACACTGCTGACTCGCTTCGTCGGCAAGGAGAACCGCGCGGAACTGGTGGGTCTCACCATCATCCTGAGTACTGGGTTCTTATTGGTCAGAGGCGATCTCGTGACTCTGGGCGCAGTCACCGCTGCAACGTTGATGTTCCATCGACTGTTCAACCCGCTCGGTACGGTGCTGTTCCTGTTCGACGATATCCAATCCGCCGGTGCCAGCCTCGATCGTCTCGTCGGCGTGGTCGACATGGCATCGACTCGAACGACAGGTATCGACGCCGAACCTGTCGACGCGACGTTGGAACTATCCGACGTCACGTACGCCTACTCCACCGGGGGCGACGTTCTGCACGGAATTTCGCTCAGCGTTCCGGCCGGAAGTACGGTGGCAGTGGTCGGCTCGACCGGTGCCGGAAAGACGACTGCCGCGCTTCTCGCAGCGGGGTCCCTCGAGCCCGACCGCGGCTCGGTCACGTTGGGCGGCATCCCGTTACGTGATCTCGGTACCGACCGACTCAGGCGGCACATCTCGATCCTCTCGCAGGACGTCCACGTCAGTGCCGGCCCTCTCGCCGACGATCTGAGGCTCGCGGACGCGGATGCCGACGACGCCGCTCTGTGGGACGCCCTCGATCGGGTCCGAGCTGCCGACTGGGTCCGGGCTCTACCGGAGGGCCTCGACACACGCATCGGGGAGAACGGGCATCCGCTCAGTGCATCCCAAGGGCAGCAGCTCGCACTGGCGAGACTGATTCTGTCCGATCCCCCGGTCGCAATACTCGACGAAGCGACCGCGGAGGCCGGCAGTAGCGGAGCCCGCCTGCTCGAAGAAGCCGCATCGGCGGCGACAGAGGGCCGGACCACGGTGATCGTGGCGCACCGGCTGACGCAGGCCGTGGCAGCAGACACGGTCGTGGTGCTCGAGCACGGCCGTGTCGTGGAATCCGGCACCCACGCCGATCTCGTGACAGCAGACGGTCGATATGCGCGTCTCTGGTCGGCATGGTCGGGCAAAACAGATGTCGAGTAGACGCACCCACGACGAGGAGACCCGGATGACCATGCTCGACGCACCTCGAATCACCCCCGCACAGAGAGCCGTCTGGACCGCCGCGCAGATCGACGCAGGCGAGGGCACGTACTCGCTGGCGTGGCGACTCGAGCTCCCCACGACCACCGACCCCGTGCGTCTTCACAGTGCGGTGTCAGCCACGCTCGCCGGGTTGCCGCATCTCGATCGCGCATTCACGCCGTCCTCGGACGGTGACCTCGACATCGTCGACGCGGTGCCCGGACGCATCGAGACACGTGCGACGTCCGGATCGGACACGCACATCGATTCCCTCGTCACCGAGGCTCGGTCCAGGATCGGGTCGTCGGACACCGGCCCGATGCATCACCACATCGTCGCCGCCGCAGAAGACGGGCGGCTGTGGTGGATCCAGGCTTACCACCACATCGTGATCGACGGCCTTTCGGTCACCGCACTCACAGAACGGGTCGCCGACGTCTACAACGATGTTCGGACGGACCGATCCACGCGTCCTCGCACCGACACCGCCTCACCGAACGACGACCGCGACTACTGGGATGCGGTGGTCACGAGCCTGCCCGAAGATCGGGGTCTGCTCGAGCACACAGGACTGACGGTGTCGCACATCGCGGTCGAGCTACCGGAGAACGTCGTCGACCGCGTGCTCGCGTTGGCCGATCGCTCGCGCACGTCGCCGCGCCGCACCCTCGTCGGTCTCCTCGGCGCATACGCCGCAACGACGAGACCCGTAGGGCGGCAACCCATCCGCTTGGCAATCGCCGGCCATGCCCCGGCGGAATCTCCGATCGCGATGACCTCGACCGTCGTGCCGTTCGTGCTCGAACACGAGGGCAGGACCGTCGTCGACGTGCTGGCGGACGTCGATTCCACCTTGACGCGGATGCGACCTCATACCGCCGTCGCACCCGATGTGGTGACCGAGCTGCTCCGGCTGCGGCGAGGAGACTCTGCGCTGATCGCTCCGGGAATCAATGTTCTGGTGGCCGAACGTGACTCGATGTTCGGAGGCGAGCGCGCGCGACTGCGTCAGAACTGGCTCGGGCCTGTGACGGACCTCGAGTTCGTGGTCGAGGGCACCATCGACCGTGCGAACCCTCGAAGTTCGTGGCTGGCAATGGAACTACGAGGTGCCGGCGCAGAGACGGAGATCCGAGCCCATGCGCACGCGCTGGCGGTCTTTATCGATGCCGCGACCACCGCACCCGATGCTCCGATCGACTCGTTGCCCCTCGCATCCTCGCAGCAGCTGCAGACGCTCGTCACCGACGTCAACGAGACCGGTCACTGCCTCGCCGAGCAGGACGTCGTGCAGATGTTCGAGGAGTGGGCGGCGCGGACAGGTGACGCGACCGCCGTCGTTGCCGGCCCAACCCGTCTGACCTACGCCGAGTTGAGCCACCGCTCGAGCCAACTCGCGCACTCGTTGGTGGTGGCGGGAGTCGGACCGGAAGCACGTGTGGCCATCGACATGACTCGGTCCGCCGAGATGGTCGTCTCCGTCATGGCCGTTCTCGCGGCAGGAGCAGCGTTCGTCCCGTTCGACCCGCAATGGCCCCAGGCCCGCAGGGCTGCGGTGGTCCGTGACGCGAACATCGGCGTGGCATTGCGCGGCCCAGGAAGCTCGGAGTCGAACGAGCACACGGAGGTGCTGTCGATAGCGGTGGCCCTCGACCGATGGGAGCACGAGAGCCGACCGGTCACCCCGCCGTCGGGAGTGGTCCGTCACGGAGCCGGCCTGGCGTACGTCATCTTCACCTCGGGCTCGACGGGTCGGCCGAAAGGTGCCATGATCCGGCACGAGGCCATAGCCAGCCGGATGAAATGGCAGATCGAGCACATCCTGAAGGTGGGCCCGGGCGATGCCAGCCTCTTCAAAGCACCACTCGCATTTGATATTTCGATCAACGAGCTACTGCTCCCGCTGTGCTCGGGAGGAACCGTCGTCGTAGCGGGACCCGGCGAGGATCGGGACCCGCAGCGATTGCTGGAGTTGATATCCCGTGAGCGCGTGACCTTCGTGTATCTCGTCGCCTCCATGCTCGACGTGCTCCTCGAGACCAGCGCTGGGACCGACGCGATGGCAGGGGTTCGTCACGTCTGGTGCGGCGGCGAAGTTCTCACTCCGGAGTTGTTCTCGCGGTTCCGGTCTCGCATGACCGGGACCCTATACCACGGGTACGGGCCGGCCGAGGCGACAATCGGGGTCTCCCACGTGGTGTACGACGGGACCGGATCGGACCGAATCTCCACCTCGATCGGACAACCGAATCCGGGTTGCCGGTTGTATGTGCTCGACGACCGCCTGCGACCACTCCCCGTGGGCATGGGCGGCGAGCTCTACGCGGCGGGTGACCTGCTCGGACGCGGCTACGTCGGCGCGTCGGACATGACTGCCGCGAGATTCGTCGCAGACCCCTTTGCCCGCGAGATCGGCGACCGCGCCTATCGAACGGGTGACCGCGCTCGCTGGACGGAAGGCGGAACACTCGACTTCCTCGGCCGAGCGGACAACCAGGTCAAGATCCGCGGCATGCGGGTGGAACTCGAAGAGATCGAAGCCGCCGCAGCCACTCATCCCCAGGTTCGCGCTGCCGTCGTGCTCGTGCACGCAACTGCAACACCCGTTCTGTGCGGCTATGTGATCCCCACGGACGACGCGAACCCGAACTCGGACAACCTTTCTCGCAGTGTTCTCGCGCATCTGACGACGCTGCTGCCCCAGCACATGATTCCCGCACATCTGATGGTGCTCGAGGCGTTTCCCACGACCGTCAACGGCAAGGTCGACCGCCGCGCCCTGCCGGTCCCGGATGTCGGAGGTGCGCCGGCGGGCCCGCTGACCGACGGTCAACGGCGATTGGCCGAACACATCGCGGCCTTGCTCGGTCGCGACGCCGGCTCGCAGGCGCTCTTGGATTCCATCGGACCCGACAGCGACTTCTTCGCCCTCGGCGGAGATTCGCTGGCCGCGATGCGTCTGGTGACCAGGGTCAATCGGGATCTGAACCTACGGATATCGGTGCGAGCGGTGTTCGATCACCCGACGGTCGCGAATCTGTCTGACTACATCGACGCAGCGGAACAGCCGCCGTGCGCCGACAGTGAAACGAATATCGACGAGACGGTCAACATCGACACGCGCACCCGGCCGATGAACGCCGGAGAGCGACGAATGTGGTTGGCGGACAGACTCAGCGGACACGGCGGAACCTACACGGTACCGCTGGTGTTCAGGGTCGCCGGTCCCCTCGACCTCTCCGCTCTCGAACAGGCACTCGCCAACGTCACCGCACGTCATCGATCTCTGCGGTCGTTGTACGTCGAGAACGACGGAGCACTGACGGTCGAGATCCTCGACCCGAGTGACGAACGTTCGGCCCCTGCCCTGCGACGTCACGCCTTGCAGTCTACGAAGGTGGCGCAGGCGATCGAGCAGTTCCTGCAGGAACGATTCGATCCCTCGGAGTCGATTGCGCTGCGCGCCGGCGTGTTCGTTCACGACGACGAGCAGGACTGCGCGACACTCGTTCTCGCCGTGCATCACATCGCGACGGACGAATGGTCGGAGCCGGCGTTGCTGCGCACCCTCTCGCGCGCTTACGCTGCGCGCGGTGCCGGCCGGACACCGCTGGACCTGGGCACAGCACCGCCCCCGACGGCGGTGTTCGAGGAGGATCACGAGTCCGAGATCGCCTCGTGGCGAGCACATCTGACTCCACTACCGCCGGTCCTGGACGTACCGGGCTGGCGCGCTGCCCGCCATACCGGTGCACGGACCGGGCGGACGATCAGACGCGTCGTTGCCGACGACGTCGCAGCGGCGGTGCGGTCCACGGCGCGCGAGTGCGGGGCGAGCATGTACATGGCCACTCAGGTTGCGACGGCGATCGCACTGCGCGCGTGCGGATCGGGTGAGCAGTTCCTCACGGCGTCGCCGATGTCGATCAGGTCCCCGGAAACAGGCCACGACGACGCGAGCGACGAAGTGGGTTTCCACCTGAACACCGTGCTGCTGCGAGCAGATCTACGCGGAAACCCCACGGTACGAGAAGTGTTCGCGCGTACCCGGGACCAGACGCTGCACGCGCTCGCGCATTCGAGGGCGCCGTACGAGGAGGTCGTGGCTGCGGTGCCGGCGCTGCGCGAGCAGCCTCCGGTGCGCGTGATGGTGGTCCACCAACCACACCGGGACGGCGGGGGCACTCTCGCTCTCGGCGATCTGGTCACCGAACGGCTGCCCGTCGACACCGGTACGGCCAAGTACGACGTGAGTGTCACTCTGTACGAGAACGATTCGGCCGTCGGTCTTGCTGTCGAGTACGCAACCGACGTCGTCGACACCGACGCCGCCGACGCACTGCTGCGGCGCCTCGAAACGGCGTTGCAGCGTATGCCTGCGTCGCTGGACCTGCAGGTCGACGCGGTCGATCTGCTCGACGCTCAGGACCGCGCCACGCTGTCGCGACTCTCCGGCGCTCGACGAGACATCGAACCCGGCCTGACGCTCGACCGAATCATCACTCGCGCATCCCCGGTGGACGGCGCGGCGCTGATATTCGAAAATCGTCGCCGAGACCTGAAATCCGTTCTCGGCGAGGCGTCCGCCTTGGCACGGTTGATCATCGACTCCGGTCATGGACCCGAGGACGTCGTGGCGGTCGCACTCGATCGGTCACCCGAGCTGATCGTCACGATCCTCGCCGTGACCTTCTCGGGAGCCGCCTACGTGCCACTCGATCCAGCACTGCCCCAAGCACGGCTTCGCTACCTGCTCGAAGACTCCGGTGCCGCCACGATCGTCACCACCGCCGATATCGCGGCACGTTTTTCCGATTCGGATGTGCCCCTGATCGATCTCGCCGACCCAGCGGTGGCCACTCGGCTGGCCGCACTTCCTACACATCCGGTCGTCGACAACGAACGCCGACGCCCGCTGCGCGGTGATCATCCGGCGTACGTTCTCTACACCTCGGGTTCGACCGGACGACCGAAGGGCGTCGCGGTGTCCCATTCGGCCATCGTGAACCGTGTCCTCTGGGCCGCAGAACATCACGAGATCACCGATACGGACGTGTTCCTGCAGAAGACCCCCGCGTCGTTCGACGTCTCGGGCTGGGAGATCTTTCTGCCGTTCGTCACTGGAACGTCGGTCGTCGTGGTGGAAGACGGCGGCCACCGAGATCCACGGCGGCTGGCGGACCTCATCACGACGCACGGAGTGAGCATCGTCCACTTCGTTCCCTCGATGCTCGGCGAATTCCTCACCACGGCGACGTCCGAACCTGCGAACCCTGTCCTCGACGCCAGTGCGCTGCGGCTGATCGTCTGCAGCGGCGAGCCGTTGACCGCGCAGCACGCGCAGTCGGTGGCCACGGTCTTCCCGCGGGCGACCCTGCTGAACCTGTACGGCCCCACCGAAGCGGCAATCGACGTGACCGCCGAGAACGTCTCGGCGCGCGGACCGGTCGCAGGGCTGTCCGTCGCGATCGGCACGCCGGTGTGGAACACCCACTGCCGCATACTCGATCACACGCTCGCCGAGGTGCTACCCGGTGCCGAGGGAGATCTCTACCTCGGCGGAACGCAACTGGCCCGCGGGTACCACGACAAGGCCGCGCTGACCGCGAGCAGGTTCGTGGCCGACCCCCGGGCCGACGTCCCCGGTGCCCGCCTCTACCACTCCGGCGACCGTGCGCGGCAACGACGTGACGGCAGTATCGAGTATCTCGGCCGCACCGACGGCCAGATCAAGCTGGCCGGCCAACGTATCGAATTGGCCGAGGTGGAGGCCGCGCTTCGCGCCCATCCCGGCGTCCGGTCGAGCGCCGCGGCCCAACAGATCACGGCAGCCGGGCCGCGACTCGTCGGATACGTCGTCGCAGATGCCGGAACGACTCTGCTCGAGAACGATATTCGCCTCACGGCCACCCGTATCCTCCCCGCGTCGTGGGTTCCGGCTCGCATCGCAGTCCTGGACGAGATCCCGCTGACCTCGAGCGGAAAGCTCGACCGCAACGGCCTTCCCCCCATCGAATTCCATGTCTCGGCGTCGAGTGATCGAGTACCGACAACCGACAGCGAGATCGCGATCCGTGCCTCCATCGCCGAAGCCCTGGGACTCGAGGCCCACGACATGGGAATCGACGACGACTTCTTTCGGGTCGGCGGCGACAGCATCAGCGCAATTCGCACGGTCACCCTCGCGCGCAGACGCGGCTGGCGCATCACCGAGATGCAGATCTTCGATCTCCGCACAGTCGCCGCACTCGCCGAGGCCGCGGTACCCGACGGCGCGACGAAAGATGCTCCACACGAACATGTTTCCCGTGCCGATGTCGCTGTGCCGCTGCCCGATCTCGCCAGGACCGCGGTGAAATCCGGCCTGGACATCGACGACCGTATCGAGACGGTTCGGGTCGAGATCGACGTCCGCGCCGAGCTGACCGCGGTCGAGCTCGACACGGAGGTGCGCCGGGCGACAACAGCGCTGATGGAGACGTTCCCGGCACTGCGCACCCGCATCGACCGCTCCCGGCGCAGGTTGTGGAAGGCCTTCGAGGTACATCCCGACTCGGTGAACCTCGAGACCGTCGTGCACATCGCAGGTGAAGAGGACACGGCGAGCGTCGTGAACGGGATCGATGTCGGCACCGGCCCGTTGCTCCACATCCACGTCGAAAAACACGAGAGCGACGGGTGGTCCGCCTTGCTGTCCGTGCATCACCTCGCGCTCTCGGACACTCTCACCGCGTCGACAGTGGCGGAACACTTTCTCGGCACCCTCGCATCAGGAGTCCACCGATGACGAACACCCACGCGTCCGCACGTACCGGGCCGGCGTCGAGTGCACAGCAGCGGATGCTGTTCCTCGATCAGATGGAAACGGACCGCCATGCGTACACCATGCCGGTTCACCTCGATCTGACCTCGGATCCGGATCTGGACGTCCTGGCCGACGCCCTGGCCGATGTGGCAACACGCCATGCGTCGCTGCGCAGTGTGTACTCGAACGACGACGGCAGGGTGCTACGCCACCTGAAACCCGCTGCCGCAGTGGAGGTAGCGGACCGTCGAGGTGAGCCGTACAGCCCCCGCACATTCGACCTCGGTGCCGAGATCCCCTTCGCCGCAGATCTCTACGACCGGTCTCGATTGGTCCTGACGGTGCACCACATCGCCGCCGACGGCGGTTCGGTGCCGATCCTGTTGGAAGACATCCGGATCGCGTACGACGCGCGTGCGCGAGGCGAGGAACCGATCTGGCCGGCGTCGGCGGTGGACTACGCGCAGTATGCGGAGGACGAAGGCTCCATCGACGTCACGGCAGATCGACCGTTCTGGACGTCCACTCTTGCACCGTACGTCGAGCCCGTCGCTCTCCCGCTCGATCACGCCCGCAGCGAAGTGCCGTCCACCGCGGGGCGGATCATCGAAACGGTGCTGCCCACGTTCCTCGCCGACGACATCGAGCAGTTCTGCTCGAGGAATCGCATCAGCCGACTGGTCTTTCTCCAGATCGTCACTGCTCTCGCACTGCGTGCCCACGGCGGCGGCGACCTGATCCCGATGGGCACGGCCGTCGATACTCGGCCACCCGACGCGCTGACCGATGCGGTGGGGCTCTACGTCAACACCATGGTGCTGCCCACCGACCTCACCGGCGACCCCACCGTGACCGAATTGACCGCGCGGACCAGGAGTTCGACGCTCGACTGTGTCGACCGTCGCGCCACCCCGTTCCACGAGGTCGTCGAGTGGCTCCGGCCCGCGAGGACGCCGGGAGTGCATCCACTGTTCCAGGTGATGATCGCCGAGGTGGACACGCGACCGAAACCGGTGTCGCTCGGGCCCGTAGACGGAGTCCTCCGCCCACCGGACGACGCGTCGGCAAAGTTCGATCTGATTGTCGCCATCGGTCCACGAGGTGAATCGGGTCGACTCGGACTCGACATCCTCTACCGCCGGGAACTGTTCGAGGACAGAACTATTCGATCGATTCTGGACGACATGACACTGATCGCAGCTCAGGCCGTCGCAGATCCGAACCGGCGGATCTCCGAACTGGCCACCAGTCCGAACGACTCGGCCCCGCAACGGACCCCGATACTCGCTCGGCCGCGCCCCGGCCGGTGGTCACGCACACTCACCCTGTCCGAGCGGCAGATCCGCCGTGCCCAGGCAACGCTCATCGGCCTCCACCTTCGACACGACATGCTCTCCACCGGACTCGACACCGACGGTGACATGCCGGTGCGTACCTCTCTGACGGCAACGGAGATTCTCGAGCGGTCTCGGATCCACAGTGCAGAAACGGAATTCGGGGCTGTCGCGAACGGGGGTCTCCGAGCCGGTTGGACGGGCGAAGGTGTACTGCGAGTGGAGATGACGCACGCGGCGGTCGACGAGGAGTCGTGGCCGTCCGTTCTCGATGCGTTGACGAGTGATCGATCGGTGGTCGACGTGGCGGTCGGCTCCTCGGCACGATGGACACGCAACGATCAGGAACTGGCAGAGGACCTTTCGATCGTCGACCACGCCGAGACATGGCTCGATGTCGTGGATGCGGCCGTGGACGTGATCGACCGGCGAGAAACAGCGTCGCCCCTCTTCTCCGTCCCGACAGCACCCGCGAGTAGTGGTGCCGAGAGTTCTGCACCGCTGACCACGACCGGACTTCCCGGCATCGTCGAGACTCGGACGGCTGTCCTCGAGTCGGTGCGCGAGGTGATGACGGAGGTCGCCGGACACGAGTCGATGGTGGTGTGGGTCGACGAATCCGACCGAGACCGAAACGTCGAACACGGTTCCCGAACAGTGGGTTGCCTGCGCCGCGGGCTACCCGTCGTGATCGACGCGGGCACCCTGCTCGGCGGAGAGGCCGACCCCGAGCACGCCGCATCCTTCGGGGTTGCCGCGCACCTCAGCGAACACACCCCTGGCGTGTTCGACGACCTACCGCCTGCCGATCTGCAGGTCCGCATCCACATTTCGAGTGCCGAAGGGCAGCACCTCGTACAGAGCGCCTCCGCGCCCGAGATCGACGTCAGGTTCCTCCGAACCGAGACCGGATCGTGGTCGTGCGCGTGTTCGGTGTCCGCCCTCGCCGACACCGACGTCGCCCACGTCGCCGCACGCCTGGCGACGGCTGTCGCGACCAGGGTGAACGCAGTAGGTTCCGGAGTCAATCCAGTGGTGGACAGCGCGTTCGCGGACGGCGTCGATCGCAGTACCGACATGGCCGGACTCGACCCGCGGGAGCGTCGATCAGTGGAGTCGATTCTCGGCCCACTGCGAGCGATCTACCCGACGACGTCGTTGCAGGACGGGCTTCTCTTCCATCAGCAGCTGGGCGGACAGGGCGAGGGGATCTACCTGTCGCAGACGGTGATGCGACTCTCCGGCTCACTCGACACGGATCTGTTGCGACGTGCCGCGGACGCCGTGCTCGCCGCGCACCCGCAGGTCGGTGCTGGATACGTCCAGCTCGGTGAGCGCACCGTTGCCGCAGTGCCGAGGACGGTTCGGATGCCCTGGGCGACGACGGATCTGCGACATCTCGACGCCGATGCGGCTCAGGTGGAGCTGTCACGCTTCGAAAGGCGCGAGGCTGCACAGGGGTTCGATCCTGTTCAGCCGCCGCTCGTCCGACTGGGCGTGGCGCTGCTCCCCGAGGGCCGGAGTGCACTGGTGTTCACCATCGAACATCTCGTTCTCGACGGGTGGTCCATCTGGAGATTCCTACGGGCCGTTCTCGACGAATACACGCGGCCCGGCCGCACCGAGTCGAGTCACCGTGCGTCGTACGACGACTACGTGATGTGGCTGAGAACTCGTGATCGTGATGCGGGCCTGCAGATGTGGCGACGCCAGCTCGCAGGCACGCCGGGGCCGACTCTGCTCGCTCCCCGGCGCAGCGCGGCATCGGTCGATCCGGCCGGTTCGGCGGAGACGGTCTTCCATCTCGATCGCTCACTCACCCGAGAGGTGAAGGAACTCGCTGCGCAGACCGGCGTCACGACGAGCATCGTGTACGAACTTGCGTGGGCGCTGACTCTGCAGAAGTTCACCGGCCAGAACGATGTGGTGTTCGGCACCGTGGTGTCCGGTCGACCGGCCGAGATCCCCGGTATCGACGAGCTTCTGGGGTTGCTGTTCAACACGGTCCCGCTGCGGGTGCGCATCGATCCCGCTCTCGCCGTTCGTGACCATCTGGCCCGTATTCAGGACGAGCGACGTCCCCTGCTGACCCATCCGTATCTCGCGCTGTCCGACCTGGAGGAGTGCGCCGGGCACCGTGGATTGTTCGATACGTTGTTCGTCTTCCAGAACATCCCGGTCGTCCCGCCCGACGAGCGTTTGGGTCCCGATGGCGCACTTCGGGTGATCGACCAGAAACTCAGTGATGCAACGCATTACGCACTGACGGTGGTTGTCGCGCCGGTGGAGTCCGGTGCCCGGGTGCGAATGATGCATCGACGGAACGCTCTCGACGATGCCCGGGCAGCAGCGATTGCCGACACCTATCGGGCGGCGTTGGCCGCGCTGACTGCGGCACCGGACGAGGCGGCGGCGAGCATCGCTCTGCTCACTCCGCGTGAGCTCGCGTGGACGCGGCAACACTCGGGCGCACTCGGGTCGGCTGTACCCGAGCACACGGTGTGGGATCTGTTCGCTGCACGCGCTGCAGACCGACCGAACGACCTGGCACTGGTGGCCGGGGATGTTCGGTGGAGCTTTGCCGATCTGCATTCACGCGCGCTGAATCTCGGTGCGCTGCTGCGATCGAACGGTGTCGTCGGGGAATCGCGGGTCATGCTCTTCCTCCCCCGCACCGAGCTCATGGTCGAGGCGCTGTTCGGTGTCTTCGCTGCAGGAGCTGCCTACGTTCCGGTCGATACCGAGATGCCCGCCGACCGCATCGAGTACATAGTGCGCGAATCGCGCCCGCACGTCGTTCTGACGACGAGCACGCTGGCAGAACAGCTCCAGAGCATCACGACCGAACAGCCCGCTGTCGTCATCGAACTCGACATCGACGGTGTCGGGAACCGACTGCCGGCACCCGGCGATGTCGCGCGGCGACTCGACCAGCTTGCCTACATCATCTACACGTCGGGATCGACCGGGCGCCCCAAAGGGGTTGCAGTCCCGTACAGCGGGTTGACGAACATGTTCGTCAACCACCGCAGGGAAATTTTCGAGCCCGTCGTCGCTCGGGCCGGGCACAGACAGTTGGCGATCGCGCACACCACGTCGTTCTCGTTCGACGCATCGTGGGAGCAGTTGTTCTGGCTGTTGGAGGGCCACACGGTGCACGTGATCGACGAGCAGACGCGACGCGATCCGGCAATTCTCCTCGACTACTTCGATGCGGAGAGAATCGATGCCTTCGACGTCACACCGACCTACGGTGAACATCTCGTCGACGCCGGTCTGCTGGCCCGCCCGCGGTGCCTGAACACGTCCCTGCAGGACGACGACTCCGCGGGTCTGGTGTTCGTCTCGCTCGGCGGCGAAGCGGTGGGAGACCGTCTGTGGTCCGACCTGCGAGACGCACCAGGAACGGGAGGGTACAACCTCTACGGGCCCACCGAGTACACGATCAACGCGCTCGGTGCCGACGTGCAGGACCGATCGACGCCGACACTGGGTCGGCCCATTCTGAACACCACCGCGCATGTACTCGACACCGCATTGCGGCTGTCGGCACCCGGCGTCATCGGCGAGCTCTACCTGTCGGGTGCGGGCCTCGCGCGTGGATACGACGGACGGCCTGGGTTGACTGCGGAACGTTTCGTGGCAAACCCGTTCACGGACAACGGTTCTCGAATGTATCGAACCGGTGACCTGGTATCACGCGACCCGGACGGGTTGATCTCCTATCACGGCCGCGCCGACAATCAGGTGAAGATCAGGGGCCACCGCGTCGAGACCGGGGAGATACAGGACGCGCTGCAGCGGCTCCCCGGCATCGTGCGCGCCGCGGTGACCGTGTTCGAACGGGCCGGCAGTACGGAACTGGCCGCGTACGTCCTCGTCGACGGCCCGGAAGCGTCGGACATCACCGCGTCATCGGTCAAAGACGGGCTACGGGAACTGATTCCGAGCTACATGGTCCCGGCATCGGTGCAGGTGGTCGACAGCCTGCCGCTGACGGTCAACGGCAAGCTCGACGTCGCGGCGCTGCCTGCACCGTCGGAGAGTGCCGAGCCGGTGGACCGTCCGCGGGGCGATGTCGAATCGCTGATCGCCGATGCGGTCCACGAAGTGTTGGGCGTGACCGAGATCGGCAGAGACGACGACTTCTTCGCGTTGGGTGGGCATTCGCTGGCCGCTGTCCGGTTGGCGTCTCGTCTGCGCGCGGTGGATCTCGAGCTCGGTGTGCGCGACATCTACGCGCAACCGACAGTCGCGGGTCTGGCACGTGCGGTCATCGACGGTGGCGGAGACGGCATGCTCGCACCGTTGGTGGAGTTGCGTCGAGCCGGCGATCCCGCTGTGTTCTGTCTGCAGCCTGCCGGCGGTCTCAGTTGGTCCTACATCGGAGCCTTACGGTTCCTCGATCCCTCGATATCGGTGTACGCCATCCAGGACCCGGCGCTGCAGAGCGGCGACGACGCGATCGAGTTGGCGTCGATCGAGGCCTTGGTCGACGACCATGTCGAGCGGATCCGAGCCGTCCGACCACATGGTCCGTATCACCTGCTCGGATGGTCTTTCGGCGGGCAGCTCGCACACGCGATCGCGGCGCGTCTGCACGAGCGGGGCGAAGAAGTGGCGTCGCTGGTATTGCTCGATTCCTACGCAGACGTCGCCGGCGCAGACACGGCCGAACGTGAGGATCTGTCGCAGAACGGCATAGAGGAGGCGCAGAACAATTTTCGACGCCACATGCAGACGGATCCGCTGCTGTCGAGCTTCGCTTGCGAGGTACAGGACCGGTTGGTGCGCACCCTCGGTCGGCACCTCGCTCTGTCGATTCCACCGACGGTCGGCCACCACGCGGGCGACGCGTTGCTGATCGGAGCTTCTCGTGGAACGCCCCTGGAAATGCAGCGTCGCCGAGACCGCCAGTGGCAGGACAGAATCACCGGGACCGTGCACGTGCACTCCGTCGACCTCGAGCATGCACAGCTAGGTCAGGCGCACAACTGGTCGGTGTTCGGGCAACGAGTGGCCGACTACATCTGGGCTCGCATCGAATGACGTACCCCCACCTCGGTGTGCCGAGGTGGGGGCAGTGACTCGGTCTTCGATCCGAAGTGGTGGATCTAGACGGTCGTCTTGTCGATCGCCGCCGTCAGGTCGACGATCTGCGCGGTGTAGCTCGCGTAGTTGTTGGTCGCATCGGTGGTCCAGTCGACGATGTTTCCGGCCTCCGCAGCGTTCACCAGGGCCCAGGTCGGACGGTCGGCTTCCAGTTCGGCCAGCGGGGTCGAGTACGAACGAGTGTCCAGCAGAATGAGATTCGGCTGATACTGACCGACATTCTCCCAACTCACGGGCGTGAAGGATCCTGAGTCGGCGGCGCGGGGAACGTCGGACTCGAGGAGCGTCAGACCCCAGTTCTGGTAGTCGCGCAGTTCGGGGAACTCGTCGTTGATCGCGACGTAGTACTGGTCCGATGGGGAGATGGCCATCGCGGTCAGACCCGGCTTGGCAGCAATTGCTTCCTTCAGGTCTGCGACAGCGGAGTCGTAGGCCTCACGGTCGGCCCGGTTCGCGTCGGTATCGACGTCGGCGCCGAGTTCGGTGGCCAGTGTCTCGTAGTCCTGCAGGGTCTCGGAGGAGGGCTTCTGAGCGGAGACAGCAAGGAACGGTGCGACCTGCTCGAGTTGGTTGGCGAGGTCGGATGTTTCGAGACCGAGGCCGCCGTATGCGTCCCCGGCGTACCAGCCGGTGATGAGCACATCGGGATCGAGGGCCGCGACCTGTTCCACGTCGATGTCGCCGTATGCCTGTCCCACGCTTTCGATGCCGTCGAGATCGAGTCCGCGCAGCGGGATCGACGACTCGAAGGAGCTCCCTCCCCAGATGCCGACCGGCTTGATGCCCAGCGGGATCAACGCTGCGGCAGCCTGTTCGCTGGCCACGATGCGCGACGGCACCGCGTCGAGTTCGACGGTTTCGCCGCGGCCGTCGACGTAGCTGAAACCGGACTCCGAAGTGGTCGTGTTCGACTCCCCCGGCTCGTTGTCCGAAGAGGAACATCCGCTCAGCGCGGTGACGCCCACCATCGAGAGCACTGCGAATGTCGTCGCCAGTGTGCGTCGAGATCCCCGCGTTCGAGTCGTTGAAATTCTCAAGGTCCGCATTCTTTCCCCATCATCCAAGTTAGGCAAACGTTGCCTATGTTGGGATAGACTAACCAACACGACGGGGGTTCGGTGTGGTTGGTCCGGTCAGTCGACCACGGTGTCGACCGAGGACGTTCCCGGTGCCGACGGGACCCATGGCTTCAGAGGTTGAACGACATCGCGATAGAAGGCGTCTAGACCATCGGTCACGCTACCGATGAAGCTGGCCGCGGATCCCGAGCGCTTGCTGCCCATCTTGGTCGGTGACGTCAGCGTGAAATACTGCAATTCGCTGGATCGGCCTGCGGTCAACGATTTGGCATCCGCTCGCACGGTCGCCAGGTTCTCGCACGATATTTCGCTTGCGTCTGCGAACACGGCTTCGACCAAGATATCGGCGGGAGCGTTCTTCAGTTGCTTGAGTAGCCACGACGCTCGCCGGAGCGCGGTTCCGTCGGTCGGCGCGTCGACTGCGGTACTGCACTGAATCTTGTTGGTACGCATATCCGCTTCGACAGTGACATCTCCGGCGGCATCCGGAATGCGCAATGTGGCCGAGAGACACCCGGAGACAACGAGCTGCTCGACGATGCACTCGTTGCGCGCCTGGGGATCTCCGCTGAATTTCCTCGGGAGGTGGTGCTTCACCGGAACGCCGAGATCGGCGGTCATCCGCAGGGCCAGGTGCCTGGACAGCGACGCCCACGTGTTCGCGACCGACAACGCTTTGACATCACTCGCGCGGAGGGTTCCGGCGGTGACGGAGTCACGAACTGCCACCCAATGGCGACCCATGTCGACGAACTCCGTCGCGCCGGACTTAGGGTGCGTCAGGTACCGGACGAATTCGCTCAGAATCCATACCTGAAGAGAATCGGCAAGGTCGCCGTGTGACAACAACATGCGAGCCTCGTGAATGACCTCGGACCATGAAATATGCCGCAGCGATACCTTGTTCAGCTTGGTCTTGTTCACCTGGACCGGAAGCTCACCGGCGGAGGCAGGTATGTCGTTGGACAAACTCAGAACGGTCTCGTACCTGTGCCTCTTCGCGACATCGAGGTAATTCTCGAGCTGCTCTTTCTGCAGCTTGCCGGTGCCGGTCTTCACTTCCAGCAACGCGGTCCACACTTGGCCCGCGCGCGATACCCGGAACACACCGTCGGGGATGACTTTGCCCTCGCCCTTGGCGAACTGCACTTCGAGATAGCCCTCGAAGGGACCGGATGGCGCTCCGGCATGTGCGCAGATTGCGCGAGCGAACGGACGAACCGCCTGCATCGTCGCGATCAGTGCCGAGGTGGCCCTTTTCTCCTGCTCCTCACCGGATCCGACACCGGAAACAGAGAACAGGCGAGCCGTCTGCCACGATTCTCCTCCGGCCAGGGTGAACCGAGGCGGCGTGACCTTCTTGGCAATGGGCTTCTTGGTGCGAACGCCACGTTTCGGCAGTTCGACATCGACGACCGAGACGTCGACGATCTCACCGGTCGTGTCCACGGCCTGAACATGCGAGTCAGCGACCTCGACCACGACCACGTCGTTCTCCGAGGTTTCGGGCTCGCTGTCGTCGACGTCGACTCCGAAGTCCTGCGCAAGACCGCCGAGACCGGTTTCCCAGCCCTGTCCGACCGCCCGCAGTTTCCATGCGCCGTTCCGCCGATACACCTCGCCGAACACCAACGCACGTTCCGACGACGCATCGGCGGTGAGGAACTCCCCGAGCACAGAACCGGTTTGATCCCGCACCTGCATCGACAGTTTCCCGAACTCACCCAACGGAACGTCGTCGGAGCTACCCGCGATGACCACCTTGTCGACTTCGGCTGCGAGAGAATCGAGGTGAATCGACACTCGTTCCTGTTTGCCTTCGTCGGTGCTACTGCTCCCGCGGTATCGTACGGTCGCGTCCTCGGACTCCGGCTGGTTGTAGAAGACGAAGTCTGCGTCGGACCGAACGTGCCCGCTCGAATTCACCAGCAGCGCAGACGCATCGAGATCTCGCTCCGGATCGACCCACGACACGATGACATCCAGCTCGGTCACCTCGTCCGGCAGGGAAATGTTCTGGCCCTTGGCGAGGATGGGTGAACTCACGCTGACACGCTCCTGTCGGACAAAACGGACTCCGACTGCTCACCCTATGCACCGGGTGGCAATGTGAGTCGTCCTCGCTCGACATTCATTCATTCGACCTACGGCACGCATGGTCGGCGCCACTTACGCCCGTCAGAGAATACGACTCAAGAATTGTTGTGTACGAGAGCTTTTGGGATTGTCGAAGAACTCACCGGGAGGTGCCTCTTCCACGATCTTCCCGTCGCTCATGAAGACGACCCTGTCTGCGGCCGCTTTCGCGAAGCCCATTTCGTGGCTGACCACCACCATCGTCATGCCCTCGTCGCGCAGTCGAAGCATGACGTCGAGGACCTCGTTGACCATCTCGGGATCGAGGGCTGACGTGGGCTCGTCGAACAGCATCACTTCGGGCTTCATCGCCAACGCTCGGGCGATCGCCACGCGTTGCTGCTGACCACCGGACAGTTGTGACGGGTAGTTCTCCCCCTTGTCCGCAAGGCCGACGAGGTCGAGCAGTTCCTGAGCTTGCCTGCGCGCCTTGTCCTTCTGCATACCGAGGACATGACGTGGACCCGATGCGACGTTGTCCAGCGCCGTCATCATGGGAAACAGGTTGAAGCTCTGGAACACCATTCCTGTGTGGTGCCGCTGCTTGGCGATTTGCGCCTCCGACAGCGGCGTTCGCTTGGCGCCTTCCGAGAAGCCCATCATCTCGCCGCACACTCGGACGGTCCCGGATTCGATCGTCTCGAGGCAGTTGAGCGTGCGCAGCAGGGTGCTCTTTCCACTTCCTGACGGCCCGAGGAGCAGGACCACTTCCCCTTTGTCCACCGTGAAATCGATGTCGTCGAGGACGACGAGATCGTTGTAGGCCTTCGTCATATTCCTGACCTCGACCATCGTCGTGGCCTTCGTGGTCGCAGACGTCGCACTCGTCATCGGTTCACAGCCTCGGCTTTCATCGCGCTGTCGTCGAGCTTCGGACTCGACGGACCGCCCTTACGGCGGTAATTGCGGTCGTATCCACGTCCTACTCGTACTTCGATCATCTTCTGAATCAACCCCCACAGAGTCGTCAGCACCAGGAAGTACAACGCTGCCGCGCAGAGCCCCTCCAGCACTCGGAAATTCACCTGCACCAAGAACTGTGTGCGTCGCAGCAATTCCTGTACGGAAATGACCGACACCAGAGTTGTGGTCTTGAGCAACCCGTTGAAGCTGTTGCCGAGTGGAGGAATCATCACCCGCAGCGCCTGTGGAAGAACCACCACGCGGAAGACCTTCGTGGGTGACATACCGAGGGCCCGTGCCGCTTCCGTTTGTCCGGTGGGAACCGACAGCAATCCGGAACGCACTATTTCCGACAGGTATGCGGCTTCGTTGAGAACCAGGCCGACGAGTGCCGCCTCGATCACGCCCAGTTTGATGCCGACCTGAGGCAGTCCGGTGTAGATGATCACCAACTGCACCAGTAGAGGCGTGCCGCGCATCAGCCACACGTAGAACCCGGCGACTATCCGCAGGGGTACGAGCTTGGACGATCGCGCGGAGGCCACCACCACTGCGAGAGCGAGTCCGAGGATCATGCTGACTACGGTGAGCCAGATAGTGACCCATGCGCCTTCGAGCAGCTGGGTGCTCGTCAGGATGGAGAAGAATGCGTCCCAGGACCACATGGGGGTGCCTTTCGACTTGCGTTGGTCGGATCAGCTGTCGAGAGGACCGGTGCTGACGGCGATATCGCCCTCGTATCCGGTGACGTCGTACTGCTCGAACAGATCGGGCAGATAACCATCGCTCCTCATCTCCGAGAGCACACGCGCCACCTCAGCGGACGATTTGCTGCCCTTGGCGAATCCCATGGCAAGGGGTGCCTCGTTGATTCCACCGACGGCTGTCTCGAAGCGTCCGTCTTCCTGGTAGAACGACGTGACCGACTCGACGATGGAGGTGCCGTCGAGCTGTCCCGCCGAAAGCGCTTGATAGGCATCGGCATTGGTCTTGAACGTCTGCACCGTCAGCGCCGGCTTTCCTTCGGCTGCAAATTCCTCGGCCATGGCGGTCAACGTGTCGAACTCGTATCCGGGCGCTTCGACCCCGATGGTCTTGCCCGCCAGATCGTCCACGCTCGAGATCGATTCGGGGTTGCCCGAGGGCACCGAGATCGAGACTGCCTGCACCTCGTACGGAACGAGATCGATGGTCTCGGCGCGTGCGGGCGTGTAGAACATGCCGGTGTCGATCATGTCCCAGCGGCCGGCCTGCACACCGGGAATCTGCGCCTCGAACTCTATGTTGACGAACTTCGGCGTCAGACAGAGGCGCTTGGCGATCTCCTTACCGAGGTCGACGCGCATGCCGATCACGTCCCCGTTCGGATCGACGTACTGCATGGGCGGAAGAGTTGCGTTGGTGGCCATCGTCAGTACGCCTTCTTCGGCGAGGTCCGAAGCACCGAGCGTGGGTGTGCAGTCCGTCGGTGCGGCTGCGGAATCGTCCGAGGAACTACAGGCAGTGAGGCCGGCTACCACGACAGCGATAGCGGCGAGTCCTGTTAACTTGCGCATTGAGCGAGCCTTTCGATATCGACTGCAGCACTACACGTTCGAGGACGGGGCGGCAGCGACGATGATGGAGTGGTTCGAGAAGAGTCGATCCTTTGGGATCGATTGCATCAAGCGTCGCAGACGAATTCGGAGGCGTCAACGCGGTTAACACTGCCGACACGCGGTACATCAACTGTTAACCGTTCGCACGTGATCGCGCTCCTCATTCCTGCGATCCGAGAACGTCGATCACAGTTCGGCACACGACGCCCGCTCCACCAGACGAGCGCCGATTCGATACGTACGCCCGTCGGGTTCGACCGAGTCCTTGATCTGCTGGAACAACAGGTCCATGGCCACGTTGGCCAATTGGGCCGCGCCGTTGTCGACGACTGTGATTGCCGGATGCCACATCGCGAGCCACGGCATGTCCTCGTGGCAGATCAGCGACAACTCGTCCGGCACCGAGACACCCCTGCCGACGAGCGTGGGCAGGATGCCGAAGACAGCCTCGTGGTTGGCCGCGTACAGCGCAGTCATCGCCTGGGGTGCATCCAGTAGCGAGTTGATCGCTTCGGCACCGAATTCGGTGGTGAACGGACCTTTCCGGACGATCGTCTCGTCGACCGGGATACCTGCGTCGGCCAGCGCCAGTCGGTAGCCCTCGTAGCGCTCACGTCCGGACGTCGCATCCTCGTTTCCACCGATGTAGCCGATCCGGCTGTGCCCGAGCTCGATCAGGTGCGCCGTCGCGTCGCGAGCACCCGTCACGTCGTCTGCCAGCACCGTCGACGCCGAACTCCCCTTGACCGAACGGATCAGGTTGACCACCGCGCGGCCCTGTTCCAGAAGCGCATTCGACGCCGCCGCACTCCGTCCACTGCCGATCACGATCGTGCCGTCCACGCCGTGTTCGCCGAGCATGGCCAGGACGTCGTTCTCACGCGCCGGATCGGCATCGGTGATGCAGAGCAGGACTTGAAATCCGCCGGCTGCCGCCCTCTTCTGGACCACCTCGGCGACGGTGTGAAAGGTCGCATTGAGCAGGTTGTTCATGACCAGACCGATCAAGTGCGATCTGTTGGAGCGCAGCGCACTCGCAGCCCTGTTCGGCCGGTATCCGAGAACCCGGGCCGCATCCTCGACCGCTGCGCGGGTCTCCGCGGAGATCAGCGACGATCCACTCAATGCGCGTGATGCCGTGCTGCGCGAAACCCCAGCAGCGCTCGCAACGTCGATCAAGGTGACCGCCATCGGTTCTCCGTTCTCTTGCTTCACGCCTCGGACAGACATATTCGACCGCGGTCGCGTTACAAGTACGTTTCCGGCTTGACGACTCGACCACCCCGAAGGCAGTCTATGCAATCGATCCCACAAATGCGGGTACGACGCGTCGTCGATCGTCCCGAGCCCGAAAGGCACTCCCATGAATCGCGATGATGTCGCGTGGTCCGGTTACTGGCCCGCTGCTCCCACACCGTTCACGCAGTCGGGTGAAGTCGACACCGAGGCAATTTTCGACCTGGTGAATCTCTACGCGCAGACGGGTGTTCACGGTGTACTCGTGAACGGCAGCACAGGCGAATGGTTCAGTCAGAGCGACAACGAACGAAAGACCGTCGCGGAAGCGTCGATCGATGCAGTCGCAGGCCGCTTCCCTGTCGTGATCGGTGTCAGTGCGTACACAGCTGCGCAGTCCTCCGCGCTCGCGAAGCACGCTGCTTCCGTCGGCGCAGACGGCATACTCGCGACACCTCCGCCGTACGTGCACACCTCGGCGGAAGAGACATTCCAGTACTACCGAAGCGTCAGTGCCGCAACATCGTTGCCGTTCATGGCCTACAACTGGCCTCGTGGCGTTGCGGTCGACATGGGCACCTCACCCGACCTGTTCTCTCGACTGGCCGACCTGGAGAACGTCGTCGCGATCAAGGACAGCACCGGTGATTGGCTCGCCATGCTCGATACCGTCGAGGCCGTGTCCGACCGCGTCCGTGTCTTCGGGAGTTTCCTGCATCGACGCGGCCTTGCCACGCTGCTCGAACTGGGTGGGGACGGCAACATCGACGGCGGTGGGGTGGGCGCGCCCTTCGCGGTGCCGTTCTACGAGGCCGTCGCTGCACGTGACGCCGACACCGCGCGCATGTGGGTCGATCGTTATCGCGCGTTCTCTGGCCGGCTCATCGCGTCCGACTACAGCGGCGTGTACGCCTCCCCCATCCCCCAGTTGAAGGCCGTGATGAACCTTCTCGGCCAGCCGGGAGGCACCGTGCGCGAACCGCTGTTGCCGGTCACCGACGCCGACACGCTTGCGGCGCTGCAATCGGTCATCGTCGAATCGGGTATCGACGATGCCTACGCGACCGCAGGAGCTGTCCATGCGGTCTGAGGTCGACGTTGTTGTCATCGGAGCCGGAATCGTAGGTGCAGCAACGGCTCTCGCCCTCACCCGCGCGGGATCTCGCGTTGCTGTGCTCGATCGCACCCTACCCAACACCGCCGGCTCCGGTACGACTGCGGGCAACCTGCACATCCAGACCATCCATACGCGCAGGCCCGGGCAGGGCACAGCCGTCGATGTAGAACAGCTGCTTCCACTGCAGAAATCGACGAGCTCGCTGTGGAACACACTCGACGAGACGGTGCCCGGTCTCGGGCTGAACCGGTGCGGCGGGTTCATGGTGGCCGAAACCGAGGAGCAGGTCCACGCCCTCATCGCGAAGCACCGATGGGAACGAGCTGCGGGGATCCCGACGGAGGTACTGAGCGGCGACGAGGCTCGGCAGGCACTACCTCTGCTCGGCCCGAGCGTTCAGGCCGCAACTTGGTGTCCGTGGGACGGATTCGCAGAACCCGACCTCGCCGGTCCTGCCCTGTTACGTCAGGCCGTAGCCGAAGGAGCGTCTGTACACCCGTCGACACCGGTCACCGGATTGACCCGCGACGGTGATGTCTGGACAGTGAGCACCGACGGTGGAACGTGGATTGCACCCGTAGTGATGAACGTTGCAGGTCCGTGGATGGCTCCGATCGCGGCTATGGCAGGGGTATCGCTCGATCTCGTCCCGACCTCGTTGCAGATGCACTCGCTCGATGCCGCACCCGGGACACTCGAAGTGCTGGTGCAGCACGTCGGCGAGGGAATGTCGATCAAGCAGAACCGAACGGGACGCCTCGTCCTCGGCGGCGGTTGGCCAGCAGGTGCGTTCCACGACAGCGAGAAGGCCCCGAGCAGATCCGACAGCACCACAGGAAATCTGGAGCAGGTTCGACGGCTTCTGCCTGCGCTCGCCCGGAATGCGCTACTCGATACCTGGACCGGGCCCGTGGTCACCACCCCCGACGAGATGCCGGTCATCGGCGAACTCGCCGGAGCCCCGGGACTTTTCGTGGCAGGCGGCACGTACTCGTTCACCTTCGCACCGTTGTGGGGACACATCCTCACCGAGCTGGTGCACGGTAGAAAACCAGAACTCGATATCTCGGCGTTCTCCCCGGACCGTCTCGTCCGTCTTCACACTCACTGAAAGAGGGCTTCACATGGCACTGGTCACGATGTTCGTCAACGGACAAGCGATGTCCGGCGGCACCCTGAACGACGCGTTGCACAAGGCGCGATTCGTGGGGAGAGTCGATACCGCACCGAAATACCGATTCTTTTCCGTGCGTGACGAATTCCCCGGTTTGCACCCGGTCCCAACCGATGGGTTCGTAGTACCGGGCGAGCTGTACGAGGTCGAGTACGACGTATTGCGCGACGAGCTCCTTCCCCGAGAGCCGAAGGAACTCGAACTCGGGGTCATCGAGTTGGCGGATGGCTCGGGCTCCCTGTCGATGCGAATGCGCGAGAGCCACCTGACGGCCGCGGGCGTCACCGACATCAGTGACCGCGGCGGATGGCTGACCTACCTCGCGAGCCCACGATGAAGGTCGTACGCGGCGGAACGGTCGTCGAATCCCATTGGGCCGCTTCGGCAGACCTGCTCCTCGACGACGGCAGAGTCGTTGCGGTGCTCACCCCCGGGAGCGAGGTCGACGCGGCAGCGGAAGTCATCGACGCAACCGGCAAGCTCGTCATGCCGGGTGGAGTCGATCCACACTGCCACGTCGGATTCACCTCCGGCGAATTCACCTCGCTCGACTCGTATCTCGAGTGCACGACGGCGGCCGTGTTCGGCGGCACCACCACGATCATCGACTTCGCTATCCCCCGTCCCGGGCAACAGCCGCTGGACGCTGCCGAGGTGCAGCGAGCGAAAGCGTCGAGCGGACTGTGCGATTCGGCTCTGCACGCCTGCGTCGTCGAGTGGACCGACACCATTGCCGACCAACTGAAAACGCTGGCGGACGGCGGTATTCGGACGGTCAAGATGTTCACCACCTACGCGGGCGAGACGATGGCGAACGAACACACCATCCTCAACACGATGCAGGTCACTCGCGATCTCGGCGGAATGGTCATCATCCACTGCGAGTCCGACGCGATCGTCACCGACGCGCAGAACCTCGCAGCCGCATCGGACGGAGTCGATGCCGCACACATGTCGCAGACGCGGCCGGAGCTCGCCGAGACTGCCTCTGTCGCCGCCATTCTCGCGATCGCCGAATCACAGAATGCGCCGGTCTATTTCGTGCATCAGTCGACTCCGGCTGCCGTCGAATTGGTCGCGGACGCGCGCAAACGAGGGCTCGTCGCCTTCACCGAATCGGTCGCCCACCATCTGATCCTCGACGACTCGGCCTACGAGGGTGAACGACCCGAACGTTTTGTCTGCTGCCCACCGCTGCGCTCGGCCGAGGTGGTCGAGGAACTCGGGCGTCACCTGTTCAGCGGACACATCACCACCATCGGTTCCGACCATTGCTGCTACGACACCGCTCAGAAGCAGGTGCACAGCCACGACGTGCGGCACATGCCCAACGGACTGCCCGGAGTCGAGACGCGTCTTCCGGTGATCTACTCGCACTATGTGGACGGATTGGGTCTGACTGCAAGCAGATTCGTGGAGTTGACCTCGTCGAATCCAGCGCGCACCAACGGCTTGTATCCCCGCAAGGGATCACTGATGCCGGGGTCCGACGCCGACATCGCCATCTGGGATCCCGAACTGGAATGGACGGTGACCACCGAAACACAGCACATGGCGACCGACTACACCCCCTACGAGGGACACCGACTTCGAGGAAAGCCGGTCACCGTGATCGTGGGCGGCGAGATTGTCGTCCACGACGGCGAACTCGTCGACGCCACTCCCCGCGGCCGACATCTCGAAGCGGCACCCCTCGACTTCAGCGGGGCATTCAGCATGTGAGGCCCGGACTTCTACCGTCGACGGGTTCGCTGCCTCGACGTGGTGCTACTTCGGACTACTCATCGGCGAGAGCTACTGCCGCCGCCAGGTATTCACGTGCGTCGCGAAACGTCTGTGCGACCCCACGTCCCGCGATGGCGTGATACCGACTGATTCGGTCGTCATCGAGAGCCTCGAGGACGGTGCTGGAATCCGCGTGCATCCACCCGCCGTCCCGGACCAGTTCGTGGGCACGCTTGCCGTGCAGGGCAGAAATTCCCTCGACCCTGATCCCCTTCGGATCGGTCGACGCCGCGAGGTAATAGGCCTTCTTGCCGGAGTAGCCGGCCTTGACCTTCTCGCGCAACCGGAAGACGGCATCGGCGGCATCGGCGATCGCCGATGCGTGTTCGTCGGAGCCCGATTCGGCGGCGGAGATTCGCGCGATCTCCCCATCGATCGCAGAAAGCAAAGTGGCGAGGTATTCGGGATCGCTCATAGGCCCATGATGCCCTAGAGCAGTGATCTCTAGAACCAGCACCCGACGGAGAAGATATCGACACCTGTACAGCTCGGGGATCGACCTGACCGACTGCACAGTTCAGATGCCTGCCGGCAATGTCATGGGCCACTGACGAGGCGGAGCTGACCGAACGGTTGCCCGCACCACCTGCAGCTTCCACCGACGTAGTCGTGGCCGTCTTCACGTTCGCATTCGGCCACTGCACATCCGCTGCCGCACGAGAGCATCTGGCCACATCGGCACCGCTCACCGTCACAGCCGGGGTGATGAAGTGCTCCCGGCGGCCCAGCGCAGTCGTGGCACTTTTTCCGTCCATTGGGTATTCGACTGGGTCGTCACGTGCAACCCACCGAATCGAGCATTTCCAGTTCACACGCCATGCAGTCGAGAATCGCACAGGGCACCGACATCGGAATTTCTCGAAGTTCACGCGTCGATGCGCCTCGGCAACGCAGACAAAAAGACGGCTCCGGATTACTCCGAAACCGTCTTCGACCTGCAATGTGTCGGGCTGACAGGATTTGAACCTGCGACCACTTGACCCCCAGCTGGATCGACCAACTTTCGATGGTCCCACCCGGACCCAACGCACATCCCCTGAGCAGGGTTTATAGTCCACAGCCGTACATCCCGATCCACCGCCTGTTGCACCGAGTAGTGACACGCTCGCGGCACTCTCGATACCGGAGACACCGCGGGGAACGGTTTACAGCCACCAAGCACCAAGGGTGTCCACCACTCTGTGCAGCCTCTAGTAATTGGAGTCCACAACTCCGAGTTTGTCGAGCACCAGACGGGGACTGACGCTCCTACCGAGAGATGTTCTCGAAGACAGCAGCAAGACCCTGCCCGCCACCTATGCACATCGTTTCCAGTCCATACCGGGAACCACGCCGCCGCATTTCGCGAAGGAGAGTCGCGAGAATCCGGCCACCGGTGGCACCGACCGGGTGGCCGAGTGAAATGCCCGAACCGTGCGGATTCAGCCGATGATCGTCCGGCTCGATCCCCCACGTTCGCAGGACTGCCAAGGTCTGTGCGGCAAAGGCTTCGTTCAACTCGATGACGTCCATATCGGCCATGGTCAACCCTGCACGCCCGAGAGCCTTCTCGGACGCCGGGACCGGTCCGATTCCCATCGTCCGTGGCGGTACACCGGCAACGGACCAACTCACCAAGCGCGCGATCGGACGTAGCCCGAGCTCGGCTGCGCGCTCCGGAGTCGTCACGATCGCGAGCGCAGCACCGTCGTTTTGCCCGCTGGCATTACCTGCTGTGACGGTCGAGGCCGGATCGATTTTCCCGCGCATCGGACGTAGCTTCGCAAGACTCTCGACAGTGGTGTCGGCACGCGGATGTTCGTCGGTGTCGACCACGATCGGATCACCGCGCCGCTGCGGAACCGGCACTCCCACAATCTCTTCTGCGAACACTCCGTTCTTCTGCGCGGCCACTGCGCGCTGATGCGACTGGACGGCGAGCTCGTCCTGGTCCTCACGGCTGATCGAATACTCTGCCCGCAGGTTTTCGGCAGTTTCGATCATTCCGCCAGGAACAGGAAAATTAGTCCCGCCTGCAGTGACACGGGCTCGAGCCAGTCGATCGCTCAGCGCCACCGATTCGCCCTTGATCCCCCATCGCAATCCGGTCGCGTAGAACTCGGCCTGACTCATACTTTCCGCGCCACCGGCCAACACCAGATCGCTACCGCCCGTTTGTACTTGCATGCACGCCTGCAGGACGGCCTGCAGTCCGGATCCGCACCGACGGTCGACCTGTAGACCTGGAACCTCGATACCGAGGCCTGCATCGAGTGCGGCGACCCGTCCGATTGCAGGTGCTTCGCCGTTCGGCGAGGCCTGTCCCAGGATGACGTCGTCTACGACACCGCCCTCCAGTCCGGTACGCGCACACAGTTCTTCGATCACCACGGCGGCGAGCTGCTGCGGTGACACATCGCGGAGCACTCCCCCGAATCGACCGACAGGTGTGCGTAGCGGTTCACAAATGACAGCGTCTGGCATGAAGTTCCTTATCAGGGCGGGATGGGATTACGAAGGGACGATCGATCGCTACATGTAGCGCCCGCCGGTGACCTCGGAGACGGTGCCGGTCATGTACGACGACAGGTCGGACGCGTAGAACAGAGCTACCGATGCCACTTCCCGCGGATCCCCGGCACGCTGCATCGGTATTTCCGACATCTTCTGGTCCCACGCCTTCTGCGGCATGGCCTCGGTCATCGCCGTCTTGATCAGTCCCGGCTGAATGACATTGACCCGAACACCCAGGTGTGCAACCTCTTTCGCTGCCGCTTTGGAGAGTCCCACAATTCCGGCCTTGGCCGCCGAGTAGTTGCTCTGCCCCACGAAGCCGACCTTGGCCGAGATCGACGACAGGTTGATGATCGATCCACCGCCGTTCTCACGCATGACGCCTGCTGCGATCCTCGTGCCGTTCCAGCAACCCTTGAGATGCACGTCGATCACCTGATCGAACTGCTCCTCTGTCATTTTCCGCATGGTCGCGTCGCGAGTGATTCCCGCGTTGTTGACCATGATGTCGATAGACCCGAACGATGTGACGGCAGTGTCCACCAGGGCCTGTACGTCGGAGGCGGACGTGACATTGCAGCGAACGCCGACTGCAGGGGTGGGTAGAGCGTCTGCGGCTTCCTTGGCCTTGGACTCGTCGAGATCACCGATGACGATGTTCGCGCCGTTCTCGGCGAACATCGTGGCGATGGCCAAACCGATGCCCTGAGCGCCACCGGTGATGACGGCTGTACGACCTGAAATCATGAAATGTCCTGTTCTTTGGTGGTGCCGACGGTCATCGTGCGAAGTACGCATCGAAGGCTGCGTTCTGCACGGCAATACCCTGGCGCAGAATGCCGTCCGCTTCGTCGGGGCCGCAACCGGATTCGATCAGCAGTGCGCGGGTGTGTTGACCCAGTGCTGGAACATCTCCCATCGGAGCTTCGTGATCGGCGAATGTAGCCGGAGGCAGCAGCGCCTGTGCTGTGGCGTGTTCGGTACCGACCGTGCGCCAACGGTCACGTTCGACGAGTTGAGGATGGGCAACGACCTGATCCATCTGTTTGACCTGGGCCGCAGGAATACCGGCCGCCGCCAGTTTCGTGTCGAGCTCGACTGTCGTGAAGAGCGATGTGCGGGCGGCGACGACAGCGTCGCATTCGGTGCGGTTCTGTACGCGCAGCACGTTCGTCGCGAATCGAACATCGTCCACCAACTCGGGGACGCCCAGTACCTCCGAGACGAGCGTGTACCAGCCACGGTCGTTCTGTACACCGATCAGGATTTGACCGTCGCTCGTCGGATAGGCGTCGTACGGAGCGATGGAACTGTGGCTCACACCCATACGCTGCGGTTGCGTGCCGGTGTACATCTGTGTGTACATCGCGTGGCCCATCCACTCCACGGTCGAATCGAGCATGGACACGTCGATGGTCGCGCCTTCGCAGGTTCGTCCGCGCCGCAGCAACGCCGCGAGAACCGATTGTGCGCAATACATTCCGGTGGCGATGTCGGCGGTGGGTATTCCGGTCTTGGCCGGCTCGTCCGGTGTTCCGGTGATGGAGATCAAGCCCGACTCGGCTTGGATCAGCATGTCGTAGGATTTCCGGTCCTGCATGGGACCACCTTTGCCGAATCCGGACATGTTCACCACTACCAGTTGCGGGTTCGCAGTCCTCAATTCGTCGGCACCGAAGCCGAGACGCTCTGCTGCACCAGGGGCAAGGTTCTGCACGAACACGTCGGCTCGGTCGATGAGTTCTCGAACGATGTGGCGTCCCTGCACCGATTTCAGATCTACCGCAAGTGATTCCTTGCCCCGGTTGAGCCACACGAAGTGCGCTCCGGTGCCGTGGACGGCGTGGTCGTAACCCCGCGCCAGGTCTCCGCCGTCGGTGCGTTCGACCTTGATGACACGAGCACCAAGATCGGCGAGATTTCGGGTGGCGAGCGGTGCTGCGACGGCCTGCTCTATCGCGACGACGGTGAAGCCTTCGAGTGGTGCGTTCACGAGTTGCGTTTCTGTTCGGCCCGAATCAGGCCGCCGCCGACGATGAGTCGCTGAATTTCGCTGGTGCCCTCGTACAGTCGGAGCAGTCGTACATCCCGGTAGATGCGTTCGACCGGAACCTCCCGCATGTATCCGGCACCGCCGTGAATCTGGACAGCGAGATCGGCGACCTTGCCGACCATCTCGGTGCAGAACAGCTTCACTGCGGACGGCGCGATACGTCGGTCGGTCTCCTGCACCCACGCTCGCGCAGCCTCACGCACCATCGCGCGGCCCGCCATGACACCGACCTGCTGATCGGCGATCATCGCCTGCACCAGCTGGAAGTTACCGATCGGCTCGCCACCCTGCGTGGATGCCGCGGCATAGGACACCGACTCGTCCAAGGCACGCTGCGCCTGGCCGACGGCCAGCGCGGCAATGTGCACCCGCCCCCGGGCCAGCGACGTCATCGCCGCCTTGTAGCCGATGTCGCCGTTCCCGCCGACCAATGCGTCGGCCTCGACGCGTACGTCGGTGAAGTTCACATCGGCCGTGCCGGAGCCCTGCTGCCCCATCTTCGCGTCCTTGACGCCCACCTCGATCCCGGCGGTGTCGGCAGGAACCAGGAATACTGCAATACCGTTGCCGCTCTGCGGTTTCGGGTCCAATTTCGCGAAGACGACGAACATGTTCGCGATCGGCGCATTGGTGATGTACCGCTTGCTGCCGTTGATCACCCACCCGGTGCCGTCGACTTTCGCGGTGGTCCGTAGCCCCGCCGGATTGGACCCGGCCCCGTCCTCGGTCAGCGCGAAGGACGCAACGACGTCGCCGGATGCCATGCCCGGCAACCACGTCGCCTTCTGCTCCTCGGTACCGAACCCCACGAGCACCTGCCCGGCGATCCCGTTGTTGGTGCCGAACATCGATCGCAACGACAACGAGGTGTAACCGAGCTCCATCGCGAACTCGACGTCCTGAATCAAATTCAGGCCCACACCGCCCCACTCCTGCGGGATCGCGTAGCCGAACAGTCCCATCTCGGCGGACTGTTTCCGCAGATCGTCCGGAATCGAATCGTTGTTCATGATCTCCACTTCACGAGGAACCACACGTGAGCGCACGAACTGCGAGATCTGCTTCAACACGTCCGCGAAGACGTCGTCCGGTACATCGGGATTCAGCGTATCCATGGGACAACTATCGGTTACTGCATTACCATCAGTCCAATACTTAATTGGTACTTCTGTTTTGACAATTTCGGCAATAAAGGAGGGTCGGTGGACGTCGAGCAGCTCCGCGCGTTCCTGGCCGTAGCCGAGGAGCTGCACTTCGGCCGTGCCGCCGCGCGCTTGCATGTGGCGCAGCCGCCCTTGAGTCGCACGATCAAGCAGCTCGAGAAGCACCTCGGTGCCACCCTGTTCGACCGGAACACGCGCTCGGTGAAATTGACTGCCAGCGGTCAGGCCTTGATAGATCCCGCCCGGGCAGTGCTCGAAGCGATGCGCACCGCCGAGAACGCCGTCCTATCGGCCGACGGCGGCGAGACCGGACTCGTCCGGATCGCGTTCGCGGGTGTGTCGACGCATCGCATGGTCGCGAGACTCGCTCGACTCGTTCGGTCTCAGCACCCGGGTATCGAACTCGAACTCTCCAGCCAGAACTTCGCCCAGCCGGCCATGAAACGGCTTCTGGGTGGAGACACCGACATTGCACTCGGCAGATGGGACGTCATTCCGTCCACCGTCGAGTCCCAGGTCGTGATGCCAGATCATCTCGTCGTCGCAATCGCCGACACACATCCGCTGGCCGACGCACGGCACGTCGGAATCGGGCAGCTGGCACAGGAACACTTCGTATCCCTGCCACTGCACGAAGGGTCGGTACTCCCCGATCGACTCCGCCGATTGGCGGACGCGCACGGCTTCGTCCCCGACCTCGTTCAGATCGCTCCCGACACTCAGACTGCCCTCGCCCTGGTATCCGCCGAGGTGGGGTGCCACCTGACCCTGGCCTCGGTGGCCAGCAACGTCACCGACCCGCACGTCGTGTTCGTCCCCCTGGACGACACCACAGCAGATGTGGACATGAGAGCCGCGTGGCGCCGAGACAACACCAACCCAGCGCTGCGCGTGGTACTCGACAAAGTCGTCGCTCTCGACGAGAGCGGCTCGTGAGCGGCACCTACAGCGACGCCTCACCGTCGTCCAGACCGAGCTGACGTAACCGGCGGTAGAGGGTAGTTCGGCCGATCCCGAGGAGCTCTGCTGCCATCGACTTGTTGCCACCAGCGCGGTCCAATGCCTCGACGATGGCATCACGCTCGGCCGATTCCATCATCGTCATCTTCCGACGTGACGGCGCTCGTTGTAGGTGTTCGGGGAGGTGGTGGCGCTCGATCACCGACGCAGTCACACTCGACGCAAGGGTGGTCACGGTCGCCGTCAACTCTGCGATGTTGCCGGGCCATTCCCACTGCATCAACGACTGCAGAGCTGTCGGAGACATCGAATGCCGCCGCGTTGTATCCACCTGATCGAGAATGCTACGGACGAGCCCCGGAATGCGATCCGGCGCGGCGGAGAGAGCTTCCGTTCTGGCGTCGATACCCCAATGATCGACCAGTGCAGCGACTTCCGGTGAGGATGCCTCGGCACAGCTGGTGATCAACAGTTGATTCCGCCTACCGGCTGCGACAGCCGCGCGGTGTTCCCGAACCAGGGTCGCGACCACCACCGCTTCGTGGTCATGTACCGACTCCAGTCTTCGTACCAGGACATCTCGGCCGCCCGCGAGCAGGTCTGCCACCGCAGACCAGGGCGTTGCGGTGTCTGTCGACAGAACGACTACCTCGAGTTCTCCGCCTTCTCCTCGACCGGCGCGTGCATCCAGCGCCCGCGATGCACGACCGGATCCACGAGGACCGTCGATCACCGTCACCGCCGCCTGTGCCGCCTCTCGCGAAGCACTGTCTCCGTGTGCACTGGGACCGATGGGAGCGGCCGTCGGCACCTCGTCTCGAGGAACGGGAGCGAAGTGCAGCACGTAGTAGTCGCGGGCTCCTTCGACGACTCGCCGAGCTGTCACCGCCACCGCGCCTGACTCGATATCCCAGCGGGCCGTGCTCGCGACCGTCCAGTTGTGTGCGCTGAGGCGATCCCACAGGAGCACGTGCGAGTCGACGCTCACGTAGGGCAGTCCGGGTGTATTCGCCAGCAGCGACTCACGATCCATGATGACCGTGGGACGACGAGAGTTGGCGTAACGCATGAACGACATTGCCAACGCGAGGTCCTGCGGTCGTGCTGCCGCCTTCAATCGTTCTTCGATCTGCTGACCGATTTCCTTGGTGAGGGTGACCATCAGAGAATTCGCAATGGCCAACGGTCCCCCGAGCGAGACCGATCCGATCACCAGGCCCGACGGTGTGTAGACCGGAACGGCGGCACACGCCAGCACGGACAGCGACTCGTTGAAGTGCTGGCTGCCTTCGATGTACACCGCTCGGCCTTCGACCATCGACGTACCGAGACCGTTGGTCCCGATCGAGTCTTCCGAATAGTCGAACCCTTCGGCCGCGTTCACTCGGTCCAGTTTTCGCTGCAATCCTCGATCGCTAGCGCGTCTCGCCACGATGCTGCCTGCGCGGTCGCTGAGAAACAATGTGGTGCCGGTGTCCACCAGCTGGTCCTGCCATCGGTCGAGTACCGGATCTGCTGCGCGGCGCAGAATCGAGTCGGTATCGATCTCGTCGAACTTCTGCGATGGCAGCGTGCTGTCCGCGCTGCTGCCTATCGAGCGACGCCAGCTGCGCAAGATCAGGTCCGGAACCACCCCCTCGTCGGGAGCACCGGACAGCAGGCCTGCGCGCATCAGGTGCCGCTTCGCCTCGCGCACCGCATCACTCATAGGTTCTCGCCCTCTAACCAGTTGTTCATCCGCCACCTGAACACTCACAGGTCGCAACAATCACTATGCCATTACTGCCATACGCGCATAACTGCAGTTCAGCACCGTCGTATCCGAGTGTTCCAGATCGGTACACACCAGACACCTGTGCCCCACCTCACCATTGTGACCAGAGGAAGTGAACTACACCACACAGGTCGCAAGACCGGAGGAGCAATCACATGGCGTCACACGAACCCGATCAGATCCGTGAGATCGACGCGCTTGTCGTCGGATGCGGCTTCGGCGGGATCTACATGCTTTACAAGCTACGGCGTGAACTGGGCCTGACCGCCATCGCTATCGACAAGGCCGCCGGTGTCGGCGGTACCTGGTTCTGGAACAAGTACCCGGGGGCCCTCTCGGACTCGGAGAGCTTTGTCTACCAGTACTCGTTCGATCGAGATCTGTACGACCAAACCACCTGGAACACGAAGTTCGTTCGCCAGCCCCAGATCCTGGAGTACCTCAACGGCGTCGTCGACCGCTACTCGCTGCGCGAAGACATCGCGCTCGAGACCACCATGACCGCGGCCCGATTCGACGAGGTTGCCGGAACCTGGACCGTGTCCACCGACCGCGGAATCACCTACAAGGCCAAGTATCTCGTCAACGGCCTCGGCCTCCTGTCGGCGACGAACGTGCCGAATTTCCCGGGCATCGAGAACTTCGCGGGCCGGTTGGTGCACACCGGCGCATGGCCCGAGGATTTGGATCTGACCGGCAAGCGCGTCGGAGTCATCGGCAACGGGTCCACCGGAGGCCAGGTGATCACCGCGGTCGCGCCGATCGCCGGGCATCTCACCTCGTTCCAGCGCACCCCTCAGTACAGCGTTCCTGCGGGCAACCGCGTGTTGTCCAACGAGGAATTGGCACGGCAGAAAGAGAACTTCGAGGCCAACTGGGACCAGGTCCGCAATTCCAGCGTCGCAATGGGATTCGTCGAAAGTGAGATCGAGACGTTCAGCGTCTCTGCCGAGGAACGCCAGCAGATCTTCCAGCGGACGTGGGACGAGGGCGGCGGCTTCCGCTTCATGTTCGAGACGTTCTGCGACATCGCTACCAATCCCGAAGCGAACGAGGAAGCGGCGAAATTCATCCGTTCCAAGATCGCCGAGATAGTCAAGGATCCGGAGACTCGACGCAAGTTGACGCCCACCGATCTCTACGCCCGCCGACCACTGTGCGATTCGGGCCTTTACGAAACGTTCAACCGGGACAACGTCTCTCTGGTTCACGTCGGCGAGAACCCCATCCGCGAACTGACAGCCGAAGGCATCGTCACCGAAGATGGGGAACTGCACAAGATCGACGTTCTGATTTGCGCCACCGGCTTCGACGCCGTCGACGGTAACTACGTCAAGGTCGACATCCGCGGACGCAACGACGAAAGCCTCAAGGAACACTGGCAGGACGGGCCGACCAGTTACCTCGGAATGGCCACCACCGGGTTCCCGAACATGTTCATGATCCTCGGACCGAACGGACCCTTCACGAACCTGCCGCCGTCGATCGAGACACAGGTCGAGTGGATCTCGGACACCATCGGGACCATCGAGAACAACTCCATGGGCTGGATCGAGGCCAAGCCGGACATCGAAACAGAATGGACCGATATCTGCGCCGACATCGCCGACCAGACGTTGTTCCCGAAAGCTGCGTCGTGGATCTTCGGTGCCAACATCCCCGGCAAGAAGCGCACGGTCATGTTCTACCTCGGCGGCATCAAGGAGTATCGCTCGGTGCTCGACAACGAAAAGGCATCCGGCTACCCGAGCTTCCTGACGCAATCGGACGCGCTCGAGCCTGCCTG
The DNA here is from genome assembly GCF_002259095.1 of Rhodococcus sp. 05-2254-2. NCBI lineage: Bacteria > Bacillati > Actinomycetota > Actinomycetes > Mycobacteriales > Nocardiaceae > Rhodococcus > Rhodococcus sp. 05-2254-2. The sequence goes on from NZ_NOZJ01000006.1 coordinate 377,157, forward strand.
ACCCTTCACTCGAGGACACTGCATCGACCACGCCGGCCGGGTGACCTACACCGGTCGCCCGGCCGGCGTCCTGCAACGAAAGACATGCCGATGAGCAAGTACGCAAGCACCGATCCCACTACAGGCACCATCGTGGCGAAGTTCGAGACCGAGTCCGACGAGCAGGTGATGGCATCGCTCTCCGCCGCCGACGCCGCGTACCGAACATGGCGGACCGCCGAAGTGGCCGAACGCGCTTCGGTTCTCCAGCGAGTCGCCGATCTGCATCGCGAACGCGAAACCGAACTCGCCGAGTTGATGACGCTCGAGATGGGCAAACCGATCGCACAGGCCCGAGGCGAAGTGAAACTCTCCGCGTCGATCTTCGAGTACTACGCGACCAAGGGCACGGACCTGCTCGCGGACGAGGAACTCGACATTGCCGGTTCCGGACGAGCACTGGTGCGTACGGCACCCATCGGAGCACTCGTCGGCGTCATGCCGTGGAATTTTCCCTACTACCAGGTTGCCCGATTCGTAGCGCCGAACCTGTTGCTGGGCAACACGATTCTTCTCAAGCATGCCAGCAACTGCCCGCAGCAGGCGTTGGCCGTCGAATCGATGTTGCGTGATGCAGGAAGCCCGGAGGGTGTGTACCGGAACATTTTTGCCTCCAGCGACCAGATAGCCGATCTCATCGCCGACCCACGAATTCAGGGGGTCTCGCTCACCGGATCGGAACGCGCGGGCAGCATCATCGGCCAGCTCGCCGGCAAGTACATGAAGAAGGCAGTACTCGAACTCGGCGGCTCGGACCCGTTCCTCGTGCTCGCCGGTGCCGACCTCGATGATGCTGTCGCCGCGGCAGTCCCCGGTCGATTCGGCAACGCAGGCCAAGCATGCACCTCGTCCAAGCGGATGATTGTCGACGCCTCGGTGTGGGACGAGTTCCTCGATGGGTTCGTTTCGGCGGCGCAGTCGTGGTCGATGGGTGACCCGACGGATCCCGCTACACGACTGGGTCCGATGTCGTCCATCGGCGGACGCGACGAAATCGCAGAGCAGGTCGCGGACGCCGTATCGAAGGGTGCCACGGTGCACCTCGGTGGCACCGTCCCCGACGGCGACGGTGCCTACTACCCCGCGACCGTGCTGTCCGGTGTCACCCCGGATATGAGGGCATACCGGGAAGAACTGTTCGGACCGGTTGCGGTGCTGCACAAGGTCGACTCGACCGACGCCGCCATCGATCTCGCCAACGATTCCCCGTTCGGTCTCGGCAGTGCCGTGTTCACCACGGACGACAGCGAAGCGGCGTACGTCGCCGACCGGCTCGACGTCGGCATGGTAGGCATCAACACCACCATCAAGAGCGCGCCCGACATGCCGTTCGGCGGAGTCAAGACTTCCGGCATCGGCCGAGAGCTCGGTCGATTCGGGCTCGACGAATTCGCGAACAAGAAGCTCGTTCGCACCCTCTGACTCGTCAACTGCATCAACTCATCTCAGGAGAAGAACCATGCGCGCAGCTGTGTACTACGGCAATCACAAGGTAGAGATCGAAGACGTCCCCGAGCCCGAAGCCGGTCCGGGGCAGGTCAAGATCCGCGTGTCCCGTAACGGTATCTGCGGCACCGATCTTCACGAGTTCTACGACGGTCCTATCTTCATCCCGCCGTCCGACCCGCATCCGTTGACTCACAAAGCCATGCCGGTGGTTCTCGGGCACGAGTTCTCGGGCATTGTGACCGCTGTCGGAGCGGGCGTCGACGACGTCGCCGAGGGTGACGCGGTCACCATAGAACCCATCTACCGCTGCGGCGAATGCCGCCCGTGTCGCAACGGCCAGTACAACCTGTGCAAGTCGATCGGCTTCCACGGATTGATGGCCGACGGCGGGATGGCCGAGTACACGGTGGTTCCCCGCAACCAGGTTCACAAGCTTCCGGATTCGATTCCGGTCGAGATGGGCGCGCTGGTCGAACCCATGTCGGTGGCCTATCACGCAGCCGTACTGGGCGAGGTCGGCGACCAGAGCCGCGCACTGGTCTACGGCGCCGGGCCCATCGGCATCGGCATTTGGTTTGCGTTGCGCGGCATGGGATTGACCGAGATCGATGTCGTCGAACCCTCCGAAACTCGCCGTAGGTCCATCGAAGCACTCGGGGCTCGCACCCTCGATCCGATGTCGGTCGACGTTCCCGCCCTCATCGCCGATCGCACCGACGGAGACGGCGTCGACGCCGCGTTCGACGCAGCCGGCGTAGCTCCCGCAGTCGAGTCGGCACTGGAGTGCGTCGGCGAGCGACGCCCCCTGATCAGTGTGGCGATCTACGACAAGCCTCTCTCGACACCCCTGATCAACCTCGTCCTACGCGAGCGGCGCATTCAGGGGACCATCTGCTACACCGGCGACGATTACCGAGCGGTGATCGACCTGATGGCCAAGGGCCACTACGACACCACGGGGTGGGTCGACACGATCGCTCTCGGAGACGTCGTCGACGGCGGGTTCGAGGAATTGCGGGCCGGCCGCAAGATGAAGCTCCTCGTCGATCCGACAGCCTGACATCCACCACTTCACATCTCACACAACCCGATTCAGGAGACGACCATGACCGTCGCACACATCACCGGCTCGGCACGCGGCATTGGCAAAGCCATCGCGCTGCGCCTCGCACAGGACGGACACGACATCGCACTGTCCGACCTGCCCTCGATGTCGGAAGAGCTGGAGAAAACTCGGACCGAGGTCGCCGCACACGGAGTGAAGACCGCCGCGCTGACCGGCGACGTCAGCGATCCAGATTCGGTGCGGGCGCTCATGACCGACACCGCCGAACAGCTTGGATCGCTCGACATCCTGGTCGCCAACGCCGGGATCGCCCAGACGAAGGCACTTCTCGACGTGACACCGGAGGAGTACGACCGCCTCCACGCTGTCAACGGCCGCGGAATCTTCCTCTGCTACACCGAAGCAGCGCGTCAGATGATCAAGCAGGGGCATGGCGGAAAGATCATCGGAGCCTCGTCGATCGCGGGCCACAAGGGATTCGCGTTGCTCGGCATCTACAGCTCGACCAAGTTCGGAGTCCGCGCCCTGACCCAGGCAGCTGCGCAGGAGTGGGCGGAACACGGCATCACCGTCAACGCCTACTGCCCCGGCATCGTCGATACCAACATGTGGGTCGAGGTGGACCGCGACCTCGGTGCCATCAACGGTGTCGGAAAGGGCGAGTCGATGAAGGCAATGGCTGCCGGCATCACCCTCGGACGCGTCTCGACCGGCGACGACGTTGCGGCGTACGTCTCGTACTTGGCCGGACCCGACTCGAACTACATGACAGGACAGTCCGCCCTCATCGACGGCGGCATGCTTTTCGTTTGATGTTCGCCTTACTCAACGTGGAGGAATGATGAACTCGCTCAACCCAACTGCTTCGCACTACCAGGTTCCGACCTTCGGTCTGTGGTACGACTTTCGCAATCCGGCTCAATGGCGGAAACCATTGGGTTCTCTCTATCGAGAATCGGTGGACCAGGTCGTCTGGGCCGAATCACTCGGTTTCGGGTCAGCATGGTTGAGCGAGCATCATTTCGCCGAGGACGATTACGCGTCGTCTCCCCTGGTCGTTGCCGCGGCAATCGGTGCTCGCACGAAGACCATGCGCATCGGTACCAACATCATCGTGGCGGGACTACACGAACCGATGCGTCTGGCCGAGGATGCGGCAGCTCTGTCGTTCCTCACCGACAACCGTTTCGAGCTGGGACTCGGCCTCGGCTATCACGAGAAGGAATTCGCCGCGTTCGGGCGAAAAGTCAAGCAGCGCCCCAGTCTTCTCGAGGACGCCATTGCCGTGATTCGGCACGCCTGGGCCGGCACCGGTGAAGCCTACGAAGGCAAGCGGTTCTCGGTACCTGCGTTGCCGGTGACGCCGCTACCCGAGACGCCCCCGAGGATTCTGATCGGAGCACAGTCTCCGGTGGGAATCGATCGCGCCGCTCGACTGGCAGACGGTGTCATCACTCTGCAGAACGCCCACTTCACGGACTACCAGCAGTCGATCGAGCGGCACGGGAAGAACGTGGACGATGCCCGCATCTACGCCAGTCAATGGACAGTGGTGGCCGACGATCCGGAACGCACGTGGGCCGAGGTCGGCGAACACGCGCTCTACCAGATGAACAAGTACATCGAATGGGGCTCATTCGAGGGCCCCGATCAGCCGTCGTCGTTCGACAGCCCTCAGCACCTACTCGATGCCGGTGCCTACAAACTCATGGACGCCTCGATGGCGATCGACGAACTGGTGACCATGGCCACCGAGTTCCCCCAGATCCGCGACTTCCACTACTGGGCTCAACTCCCGGGCGAGTCCGTCGAATCCGGTTCCGCACGAATCCAATACATCGCCGACAAAGTCATTCCCGAGGTCACCCGCAAGCTCGGTGGTTGATCACTCCGGAATCTGCAGGACGACTCTCGACCGAGTGCCCGCGTCGACTCGGTCGTGAGCGTCGGCGATTCGGTCGAGAGGCAGCGGGTCGTCGACGGAGAGGGACAGCGCTCCCACGGAAGCGGCGTCGGTGAGATCGCGGGCGGCCGTCATCTTCACTTCCTGCGAGAAGTCGTCGCTACCCAGCAGCCGAATGGTGACGTTTTCGAACAACATCGGCCAGAACGGCAGGCTCGGTCGCGCGTCCCGTGTGCCGTACGCGGCAATAACGGTGTCGTTCTTCGCCACTGTCGCATCGAAGTCGATGTTGTCCGAGAACGACACTTCGACGATGCGGTCGACTCCACCTCCGGCGAATTCGCGTACCTGGGTTACTGCGTCGGGATCGTCCAGCGCGACCGCGAATTTCGTTCCTGACGCCCGGGCCTGTTCGAGGTCCGCACCGGTACGCACCGTTCCGATCACGGTCGCGCCTTTCCACCGCGCGAGCTGAGCAGCCAATGAACCGACACCGCCCAGTACTCCGTGGATCAGAACAGTTTTTCCCTCGACACTGCCGTCGCCGAACACGGCGCGGTGGGCGGTGATACCCGGAATCCCCAGGCAAGCGCCCACTTCGGGCGCTACGGAAGCCGGCAGCGCGACCGCCTGCCACTCGGGCACGACGGTGAATTGCGCAGCTGTTCCGAATGCGCGATACGACTGGGCACCGAACACCCAGACGCGCTCCCCCACCCGCGATTGTTCGACACCCGACCCGACAGCGTCGACGAACCCTGCACCGTCGCTGTGTGGCACGACTCGCGGATAGGACATCGATGACCCGAGCCATCCGCGTCGCTTCTTGGTGTCACCGGGATTCACCGAAGTAAGCTGCACCCGTACCCGGACCTCTCCGGGCCCTGGCTCGGGCGTCGGCAGCGTTCCGACCTCGAGAACCTCGTGCGCCGATCCCTGCGAGTCGTACCACGCGGCGATCATGCTGTTGCGGTCTGCGCGAGAACCTCTGCGGTGGTCGCGAATTCGGAAATATTGGTCAGTGCGAAGCTTTCGGCGGCATGCTGCCATTCCTGACTGAGGCTCGAGGTCGCATCGGTGACGAGGATCGGACGGTAGCCGTGGTCGGCCGCATCGCGAACGGTGTGCTCGACGGCCATGTTGGTCCAGACGCCCGCGACCAGAACATCCTTGATTCCGAGGTTACGAAGAAGTGTGTCGAGCATGGTGCCGTTGAAGGCGCTCATGCGGTTACGAATCAGGACCGGCTCGTCTTCACGCGCTTCGAGACCGTCGAGTCCTCGAGCTCCCCACGAACCCAATTTGAGCGAGTCCGGTCCGATCAGCTTGAAGATCGGAGCGTTGCTTCCGCCGAACGGTCGGCCGGGTAGAGACACGATGTGATTGTGAATCACCGGGATGGACTTCTCGCGAGCGAAGGCCAGCAGCTCGCGCACGTGCTTTTCGAGGTTCTGGTGTTGGGCGTGGTCGGCCGCCCCGAACGAGGCATACGCGCCGTCCGCGTGGACGTTGTCGTTCTGCAGATCCACAAGAACCAGCGCGGTGCGTTCGAGATCGAAAGTGGTAGTCATCGAAACCCTTACAGAGGAGGAGAGAAATCCGTCGGTACCCGACCACAGTACCTCGGTTCGATGTACGCATCGAACCGAGGTAGTTCTGACACAATGGCCACATGTTGGAACTCACCATCCTCGGGTTTCTGTCCGAAGGCTCCCTGCACGGATACGAACTCAAGCGCCGGGTCGCGCAGCTGACGGGATATGCCAGGCCGGTGAGCGACGGCACCCTGTATCCGGCGATCAAACGCCTGCACCGGGATGGATTGCTGGAACGACGTGCCGAACCCGGCGCGGGCCCGGCACGGTACGTGCTGACCATCACCGACGACGGGCGAGATGCGTTGGTGGCACGGCTGCGAGATCCACAGGCCAACGAAGTCTCGGATTTCTCGCGGTTCATCGTGGTGTTGACCTTCTTGTCCCTCGTACCGTCGGTCGAGGAACAGCACGCAGTGCTGCGCCGACGACTGGACTTCCTGGAGCAGCCGGCCAGTTTCTTCTACGACGAGGATCGAACCGTTCGAGCCGAAGAGATTCCGGACCTCTACCGACGTGGCCTGTTGCTCGTCGCGCGCGAAACGAGCCGCGCAGAACGAGCCTGGCTCACATCGATACTCGAGGGTTCTGCTGCGCGTCGCTGATCCGTTGCCTCACAGCCACCGAGGCGGTTCGTCGATCGCGCCGTCGACCGTCGAGCCGATCGATCCACGCCCTGCCGCCCACCTGGTCACTGCCTCGAGTCCACCGCTGACGGTCGTGGTCGTCGCTTCGTCGGTCACTGCGATCGGCTCACGCCCGTCCACTGCCAGGACCAACCCACTTCCCTCACCCTTCTTGCGCCACATCCCGACGATGTCGGTGAGCAAGCCCTCGTTCACCACCTCGGGAAAGTCCGCGAACCGCCCACCGTTGCCGAGATCCACCGCGTGGATCCACACTTCGCGAGTCCGCATCCAGATCGTTTCCGACGCTGGGACCGTGCGGCCCTGAGCCGTCCTGACCTCGGCCGCCCACGCTGACTCGGACGCAGTTCGCCACTTCTCGTCGAGCCGCGCGACCGTGTGGTCGAACAGGTTTCGAATGGCTGCGGCCGACAGCGTGGAACCCTCGTCGATCTCACGGCCGCGCTGCTGCGGTGACTCGTACATCGGCGTCTCCTCACCCGACGACGCCCAGTCCATCAACCTGCACAAAGCCGCAGCGTTGTAGCCGACGTGCGCAACCAGGTGGCGCCTGGTCCATCCCGCCAGCAGCGTCTCGCCGTCGAGTTCGGAATCGGTGAGCTCGGAGAGCCGCTGCGCGAAATACGAGGTACCGCGCCGGGCGATCAGAAGCCGCTCGACGAGCGACATGTCGTGAAAGGTCACCTCGAACGCGCCTTACTTGACGATGGTCTTGTTGCGGACCGAGCCGAGACCGTCGATGGTCACCTCGACGGTCTGCCCGTCCTGGATGTAGACACCAGGCTTGCGGGCATGTCCGACGCCTCCCGGGGTACCGGTGATCACGACGTCTCCCGGCTGCAAAGTCACGATGTGCGAGATGTACCCGACCAGCTTTGCAGGCGTGAACACGAGGTCGTCGGTGGTGGTCGTCTGCATGACTTTCCCCTCCAACGTCGTCTCGAGCGTGCCGCCGAAGGTGTACGAATCCGTCGTGGTGAGGAAGGGGCCGAAGCCGCTGGTCTTCTCGAACGTCTTGCCCTGGTCCCACTGCAACGTGCGGTACTGGTAGTCGCGCATCGTGTAGTCGTTCATGATCGAGTAGCCGGCAATGTATCTCTCGGCATCGGCCTCGGCCACTTGGTAGGCCTGCTTGCCGACGACGAAGGCCAGCTCGCCCTCCCAATCGAGCTGTGCTGCTGCGTAACTCGGGACCACGACGTCGTCGTACGGGCCCGTCAGCGCCTCACGGAACTTGGCGAACAGCGTCGGGTACTCGGGAAGATCACGGCCCATTTCTTTGATGTGGTTCGCGTAGTTCAGCCCGACGCAGATGATCTTGCCCGGTCGCGGAACCACGGGAGCGTAGTCCGCATCGGTCAATCGGAGCTGTTCGCCGTGCGCGTTCTCGGCCAGTTCACGCCAGTTCCCTTCGTCCAGGAGGGCGGACAAGTCGACGTAGCCGTCGATGACGGTGGCAGAATCGTCGCTGTCGACGCGCACTGCGGTAGTGGTGCCGTTTCGGCGCAGAGTAGCGAGTTTCATTGAGGTCAAGCTCCTTCGGAAAATACGGTGCGGGCAAAGTGCAGCTTCTCGACGATCGGTGCATCCGAGAACGCGAAGAGGTCGAACTGTGTGTCGGCTTCGATGGACCATTCCGTCCATGACGGGACGACGATCATGTCGCCCTTCGACACCGAACGCTGTTCGCCGGCGAGAACGAACCGTCCACTCCCCTCGAACACCTGATACACCGTGGAGCCGACATCACGTCGGGGTCGGGTGTGCGCACCCTGACGAAGTCGGTGGAACTCGGCTCGGATCGTCGGCATGACGTCGCCGCCATTGGTGGGATTGGTGTATCGAACTGCGGCATGCCCCGGTTCGGTGGTCGCCGCGAACCCCTCGTCCTCCAGGTCCAACTGTGCCTTCAACGCAGCATCGGTGTGCTCCCACCGATACGCGCTGATCGGCGAACTGGATTTGCTGTCGAGCCCGACGAGCGGGCGCAGGCCCGGATGAGCCCACAGACGCTCGGACCGAGAGATGTCCGGTGTCGAATCGTCGGTGACGTTCTCGGACCCGAACTCGAAGAAGCCGGTGTCGGTGTAATGAACGAACGGAATGTCGAGTCCGTCGATCCAGGCCATGGGCTGATCGGTCTCGTTGTGGTGCCCATGGAAGTTCCAACCCGGAGTGAGCAGGAAGTCGCCGCGCCGCATGGCGACGGGGTCGCCGTTGACCACCGTCCACACCCCTTCACCCTCGACGACGAAGCGGAACGCGTTCTGCGCGTGGCGGTGTTCCGGTGCGACCTCTTTGGGGCCGAGATACTGGATCGCTGCCCACAGCGTGGGAGTGATGTACGGGACCCCCGCCAGACCGGGGTTGGCCAGCGCGATGGCACGGCGCTCGCCACCTCGACCGACGGCAACGAGATCGCCTGCGCGCTGCGCCAGCGGGTACAGCGTCGACCACTTCCACACGAAGGGAACAGCTTTGGATTTCGGTGACATCGGCATCAGGTCGCCGAGCTGGGTCCACAGCGGCATGAGATTCTCGGACTCGAAGTCACGGTAGAGCTGCTCGAGTGCTGGGTCCTCGGGGTGCACTTCGGTGTCGGTCATAGGTTGCCTTCCTGATCTGCGTCGAGTCGTGTGCGGATGTCCTCACGCATGGCCTTCTTGTCCAACTTGCCTACTTTCGTGGTGGGTATCGCATCCACGATCACCAACCGCTCGGGGAGTTTGAACCGAGCGACACCCGCGGAATTCATCACCGCGAGAACGTCGTCCAGAGTCACGTGGGCACCCGCGGCAACGGAGACGTACAGGCACAGGCGCTCGCCCAGGACTGGATCCGGCATTGCCACGGCCGCAGCCATCTCGATGCCGTCGACCTGGTAGGCGAAGTTCTCCACTTCCTCGGCCGAGATCTTTTCGCCACCCCGATTGATCATGTCCTTGTCGCGACCTGCCACGACGAGGTTCCCGTCGGGTCGGCGGATAACGATGTCGCCACTGGCGTACCACCCGTCCGCAGTGAAAGCGCGAGAGTTGTGTTCGGGCGCCCGGAAATAGCCGCGTGGGGTGTACGGACCGCGGGTCAGTAGCGCTCCGGGAGTTCCGTCGTCGACCGGCTCTCCGAGCTCGTCGACAACGGCGATCTCGTCGGCCTCGCTGACCGGCCGCCCCTGGGTATTGGTGATGACCTCGAGGTCGTCGTTCAATCGGGTCATGTTGATCAGGCCCTCGGCCATCCCGAAGACCTGCTGAAGACGTGCGCCCAGGACCGGTTCCACTCGCGCCGCCAATTCGTCGGGCATCCGGGAACCACCGACCTGGAGAACCTTCAAGCTGGATCCGGTCAACGTGCCATGCTCACGCTGGTACTCGATCCAGGACTGGGCAACGGCGGGTACGACGGTTGCCACGGTCACCGACTCGCTGTCGATTGCGAGCAATGCCCTGTCCGGTCTCGCCGACGGAAGCATCACCGTGCGTCCACCCGCGAACAGGGTGCCCAGAATTCCTGGACAGGCCAACGGGAAATTGTGACTGCTCGGTAGTGCACCGAGGTACACGGTGTCCGAGGTGATTTCGGAGATCGCGTTACAGCGGATGATGTTGTAGGCGTAGTCGTCGTGCGTACGAACGATCAGTTTGGGAAGCCCGGTCGTCCCACCGGACAGCAGGAAGCACGCAACATCCTCGCCCGCGGGGTCGTAGTCGGCATCGGAAAACGAGGGAATCGTCGTCGAGGCGTCCGCCAGGCTGAACTCGGGAGTCGACGTATTTTCCCCGGAGCTCAGGTCACCGTGGACCAACACCGCCCGCACGGACGGAACCTCGGCCGCAACCTCTTGCGCGGTGGACCTCAGGTCGGTGTCCTTGTCGGTGTCTGCGACCACGATGGCCACGGCGTCCGAGAGAGCCGCCAGGTGCGTCAGCTCGTGTCGTCGGTGAGCAGGCAGCGCCATCACCGGTACGGCACCGATGCGGAAGCACCCCAGGGTGAGAGCAACAAATTCCCACGAATTGGGAAGCTGCAGAACAATTCTGTCGCCAGGTTCGACATCGAGATTCAGAAGCGCTTGCCCCATCGACGCCGACCGGTCCCACAGTTGGCGGTACGTCAACCTGATCGAGCCGTCGACCAGCGCCTCGGCGTCTGGATGCAGGTCGACCTGCTCCGCGATGTGCGAGCCCAACGATCGACCGCTCCAGTACCCGGCTTCGCGATAACGGCGAGCATCGTCGGCAGGCCACGGCACGACACCGTCGATCGAGACGGGGGTCCGGGTACTCATCACCGATCTCCTTCTGTAGCAGTGTGTCCGGCCCCGACGACGACGGCGTCGAGCGCGATCAGACCGTCCGAGGTCAGTCGCAACGGATTGATTTCGAGATCGCCGATCTCGTCGTGATTCGAGACGTAGGCCGCCAACGCGACTGCTGCGCGGCCGAACTCGTTTCTGTCCAGGCTCGGTCCGCCGCGCCATCCGTGCAGGAGAGCGGCCGTGTGGAGATCGTCGAGCATCGTCGTCGCAGCGGACAGCGTGAGCTCACCACTGCGGATGGCCACGTCGCCGATCGCCTCTGCTGCGGTTCCACCCAAACCTGCCACGACGATCGGTCCGAACACTGCGTCTCTCCGCACACCGAGGAAGAGATCGACGCCGGAGCCGGCCATGGTCTCGAGCAGGTACGCCGGTGCCCCGATCGAATCGAGGGCGTCCAACGCGGTGTCCAGTTCCTCTGTCGTGCGAACGAACAGGTGGACTCCGCCGATTTCGGTCTTGTGCAGAACCGACGCGTCGAGGATCTTGACTGCAACGGGATGTTCCAGTTCGGCGAATGCACTGTGCGCATCTGCTCTGGTCTTCGCTACCCGCCGGTCGGGTGTCCGAATACCCAACGCGTCCAACAGGTCCTTACCCGCAGACTCATCGAGAGGAAGCGTGATGGGTGGCCCGGCCGGTGGACGAAAATCCTCCGTGTGCGCTCGACCGTGTCGGAGTTTGGCGTCGTCGACGAGAGCTCGCACCCCGTTGGCCAACGATGTGGGGCTCGAGAGCACCGGCAGGTCGAGGACAGCGGCCGATACGGTCGCTGCGCGCACTGCTTCTCTCGGTCCGCCGATACCGAGTACGACGGGCAACTGCTCGTGCACCGCGGACGTTCCGACAGCGCCTGCGAGGTCGATCGCGTCGGGTTCGGCAAGGGCGTACACGGCCAGCGCGTCGACTTCCGAGTCGTCCGCCGTGGCCTGGAGGACATCCGCGAAGGTGGCCGCGGGCCTGCCGGTGTCGACGGGGTTTGCCTGGTAGGTCATCGGCGGCAGCAGGTCGGACAACCGACGCTGCGTGGTGTCGGACAGCGTCGGAACACGTACCCCGCCGGCCAGCAGCGCATCGAGAACCATCAATCCGGGACCGGCTTGTGCGGTGACGAGGCCTATTCCCGGAGATGCGGACGCGGGTAGGCGCGTACGGCCGAGTACGGCGAGGGCATCCACCAGGTGGTGTTCGTGCTCGACGACCACGGCACCCGCTTCGGTGAGCAGTGCGCGCGTGGTCCGCCACGACGTGGCGAGCGCACCCGTGTGAGACTCCGAGAACGCGGAGACATCACTTCGACCCACCACGATGGCCACCACCGGCTTCACTGCACTCACGTCTGCGACCGCCGACAACAGCGCGCGGCCGTCGTCGACGGACTCGACGTGCAGTGCGATTGCCGTGATCGCATCGTCGTGCTGGAGGTAGCGCAGCACGTCGACATTCGTGACGTCGACGCTGTTTCCGAGACCGACACCGAGGCCGACGCCGACGCCGTTCTCGGACAACAGGAACGACAGCGCGTGGTTCATGCCCCCGCTCGCTGCGACGACGGCGACCGTACCCGCGGCGATGTGCTCGACAGTCGGGACGAAGCTGACCGTGGAATGACCGGGGCGGAAGAAACCGGATGTGTTGGGACCGAGCAATCGAATGCCGGTTTCGGACGTGATGTCGTGGAGGCGGCGTTGCAGCTCGATGCCGTCGTCGCCGGCCTCGGCGAAGCCGCCGGAACAGATCAATGCTGCCCGTACCCCGGCGTCGGCCGCTTCCTGCAGCGCTGCGGGCGTCGCGGCAGCAGGGATGCACAGAACCGCCAGATCGATTGCTGTGCCATGGGATCGAACTGCGTTCGCGATCGACGTGCTGAATCCCTCGGCGGAACCGCGTGGATTGATTCCGTACGTGGTGACAGCGCCGCGGCTTCCCTTGTCGATGGCAGCGAGCATCACCGAGCCGAGCTTTTCGGGTGCACTCGAGGCACCGAACACCGCAATCGACGTTGGACTGAACAGCGCGGAGAGGGAATCGGTAGCATTTTCCACGCCCGGGACAGACGGCGGAACGTGTGTCGTTGTCATGATTCCGACCTCGACGGTGCAGCGCCGCTCTCGGGTTCGTCCAGCTCGCCGAAAGCGACCGCGTCAGCGCGCCCGGACAGGACCAGCGTTGCTGCACAATCTCTTCGGTCGACCGCGCGGCGGGAGCGAACGGACGATTCCTGCTCGATCACAATTGCCGCAACGTGGTGTCGCAGCCGTACGTACTCCGAGGCGAGTACCCGCGACAGTTCCGTTCCCCCTCTGATGATCACCGCCGCCGGCCCCGTTTCACACACGTCATCGAGGCGTGACACAGAAGCGTCGTCCAGAGCGGTGCGGTCGGAATCGGGTGCAGAGAACAGCGGCTCGGCCTCGTGCGCAGACTGGTTCGCAACGAGAATCGACGTGCCATCGGTCAGGGTCACCGAGTCTGCCGTGGCAGCGGTGACGGACAACAGCCGCGAGTCGAGCGCGACCGCCCCGACTTTGAGAGGAGTCTCGAGCGGGGCAGCACCGTGCTGCTCGTGCCACGCGCGTTCGGCAACCTCGACGAACTGCGGGTCTCGAACTCGTATCTTCTCGGCGGAGATGGACCGCGTGAAGAAATGGAACCCGAACTGCCACGGTTCCAGTTCGCGGTAGTACTCCCCGAAGTGGTCCCACCACGCGAGGCTGGGAACCGACGAATTCTGGACCTTGGCCACCTGGGGGCGCCGAATCTGCTCGAACTCCGACAGAGCCGCATCGAGATCGGACGCGTGTTCGGCTACGGTCTGCGCGAGGACGGCTGCATCCTCCATGGCCATCTTCGTCCCTGACCCGACCGAGAAGTGGGCGGTGTGCATGGCGTCGCCGAGGAACACCACCGGCGTTCCTCGTTCGGTGCGACTGTGCCAGCGTCCGGTGCGCCGCGTTTTGAAGTTCGCCCACCGCGAGTTGTTCGCTACCAGTTTCGCACCGTCGATGCGATCGGCGAACAGGTCTTCGAGGTAGCGCTGCGAGATGGCATCCGACTCGCCGGGAGGGGACGACATGTCGAAACCGTCCAGACCCGCTTTTCGCCATGTGTCTTCGTCCGTCTCGACGATGAACGTACTCAGATCGGATCCGATCGGGTAAGCGTGTACGGCGAAATTTCCATGCTCGGACTGCTTGTGCAGGAAGGTGAGTCCGTCGAATTGGAATGTCGTGCCGAACCAGATGAATTTCACGGTCGCTTCCTCGACCGAATGGTCCAGATCCGCCGCGAACGAGTCTCGAGAAGCGGAGTTGGTGCCGTCGGCTGCGACGATCAGGTCGTACCCGCCGTCCTCGTCGAGTGACTGCACGGATGCAGTGGTCGAGTAGTGCAGTTTCGCGCCCAATTCGAGAGCACGGTGCCGAAGTGCACCGAGCAACACCCGACGATGCACGGCGGACATGCCGTTGCCCCCAGCAGCGGTGACCTCACCTTTGGCGTGGACTTCGATGCTGTCCCAATGGCGGCCGTGATCGGCGAGGGTGTCCCGGAGGACGGGGTCGACTCGATCGATGTTGTCGAGAGTGGCATCGGAGAACACGACACCGAAACCGAACACGTCGCTCTCGTGGTTTCGTTCGTACACCTCAACGGTGGCGTCAGGTGCGCTGTGCGCCAATGCGATTGCTGTGAAGAGACCACCTGGACCGCCTCCGATACACGCAATTCGCAGCGGCGTCGAAGTGGCAGTTCGGTGTTGTTCTGGGATGGACATCGATGTCGGCCCCTAGCGTGGAGTGAGGGCCCGGATCTCGGGCGACCAATTTATTGTGTGTCATAAAACTACTCAAAGTCAATCTTTTTGTTACATATAGACCGTCTAGGGCCTTGGCGGCGACGCATCCCCTGAGGCTTGGAGCACGAACGCCTCGGCACTCGTCCGCAGTTCGTCGTGACATTCGGTGAACACCTCGTGCGCAGCACGACCACGCCAACCCGGCGGCAACAAAGTGTCGGGCAGGTCGGGATCACGGAACGGGTAACGACGGTAGTTCTGAATCAGTTTCATTCGTTCGACCAGCGCCTGCCGGCCTTCGAGACCACGACGGAAGCCCGCCAATCGCGGCTGGAACTCCTCGATGAATGCCTGATACTCACTCCCGAGTTCGGCGAGGTCCCAGCAACGATCGGCTATGGAGCGATCGTTCGTCAGCCCGGATGTCTGACTCCGCAGGAATTGGATCCGCAATTCGTCTTCCCCGCTGAGCATCTCGCGCAACTGCTTCTCCCTGTCATGCGGCGAGAACCATGCCGCAGAACCGTATTCGCCGAACCCGTACCAGTTCAGGGCCGTCTCGATGCGCTTGCGCTGCTCTCGCCCCAGCCCCTCCTCATCGACCAGGGCCTGCGTCCAAGTACGGTCCCAATCGTCGAAGTGCCGCTCGAAGATACGAGCCCGACCGTCGTCGAGAAGTCGCCAACTCTTTTCGTTGAGCAGGTAGGAGACCTCTCGACCACTCTTGGTCGAGTCGAACCACCCCTCTTTGCGCAACCGCGCCATCACGACGCGCACCGTCGCCGATTCGATACCGAACACCTCCATCAGCTCCGTCAGAGTGCCCAACTTGGCCGCTCCCCCGGTGTAACGGAAGTACTCCCCGTACAGGTCGAACACCAGAGCACGTGGTCGCATCGACCTCTCCTCCCACCTGCGTCGATCACCGATCGACTTAAATGTGTCATTCCTCTTGACTTTCATGACCATTCTGTCACATAGTGACTGTACTCACATAGCCGACTCGCACATTCGATGCAATCCGAAGCTGCGCGAGATCGCATCGGCCGGTGTTCCAACACCTATCATCGGAGGAATCAGGTGAATCCCCTGGCCACGAATGGGCCAAGCCCGTCGGGCACCCGCCGTTCCAGCTCGACCGTCGTAGCTCTCTGCTTCGTGATCATCGTCTTCGACGGCTACGACCTCGTCGTCTACGGAACCACTGTCCCCTCTCTTCTCGCGTACCAGCAATGGGAGCTGACACCGGGCCAGGTCGGCACCATCGGTAGCTACGCGCTGATGGGGATGCTTCTCGGCGCTCTGCTGTCCGGCTGGCTCGCACCCAGAGTCGGAGCACGCGCGATCATTCTGACCTCGTTGATCTCCTTCTCGGTTCTCATGGGCCTGACCGCACTGGCCCCCAACCCGGAGATCTTCGGTCTCCTCCGCTTCCTCGGCGGTCTGGGACTCGGCGGTGTCGTTCCGACGGTCATCGCCCTGACCATCGAGTATTCGCCCCCTGCACGTCGCCAGTTCAACAATGCTCTGATGTACAGCGGTTACTCGGTGGGCGGCGTGCTGGCCGCGCTGTCTGCCCTGGCATTGCTTCCCGAGAACAGTTTCCGCGTCATGTACGCGCTCGGACTGCTTCCGCTCGTCACCATCGTCCCGCTGACGTGGCGCTACCTTCCTGAATCGGCCGCATTCCTTGTCGGCAAGGGCAGGAACGACGAAGCCCAGGCTCTCGCCGAGAAATTCGGCATCACTGCCGCCCCGGCCACTACATCCGAGACCCGCGGCACGATGTCCTCGTTGTTCACCGGGGCACGCAGAGTTCCGTTGGCGTTGCTCGTCGTGGCATCCTTCTGCGGTTTGCTGCTCGTATACGGCGTCAATACCTGGCTACCCAACATCATGCGTCAGGCCGGTTACTCGCTCGGCAGTTCTCTGACATTTCTTCTCGTACTCAATCTCGGTGCGATAGCCGGGGCTCTGATCGCGTCCCGAATCGCAGATCGATTCGGCAGCAAGCCGGTGACCGTAACCTCCTTCCTGCTCGCCGTCCTCGCCATTCTTTCCTTGAGTCTCGGGTTGCCGCTCTATGCCGCCATGATCGTGGTCGCCATCGCAGGGCTCGGCACAGTGGGAACGCAGATACTCGTCAACGGTTACGTTGCAACATATTTCGGTGACAGAGATCGAACGTCCGCCCTCGGATTGTCCCTGGGGCTCGGACGAGTGGGTGCGATATTCGGGCCGATTCTCGGAGGATGGATCGCATCCTCGGCACTGGGCGTCGACTGGAACTTCTACTCGTTCGCAGCATTCGCCGGAATCGGTTGCCTCGCTGTTCTATTCGTCAGTGATCGACACTCCGCCAACCGGCAGCACGCCGACCGTTCCACCGCCACCACCGTGTCGCCCGCTGTGCGGGTGGACACCGAATCGAAAGAAGCACACTCGTGAGCACCACCGTTACCGCCGCTGTAGCCCGCGCCACCGGCGATCCTCTCACCATCGAGAAGCTCGAACTCGACGACCTCCGAGCCAACGAGGTGCGGGTCCGCATCGTCGCGTCCGGCGTGTGCCACACTGACGCCATCGTCCGGGACGGCATCTACCCGACGCCCCTGCCCGCCGTCCTCGGACACGAGGGTGCAGGCGTCGTCGAAGCGATCGGCTCCGATATCACCACCGTCGAGGTCGGCGATCACGTCGTCCTCTCCGCTGCCTACTGCGGCAAGTGTGTGCAGTGCCGATCGGGACGAGTTGCATACTGCGAGAACTTGTTCGCCGAAGATTTCGGAGGTGCGCGCCGCGACGGCTCCACCTCACTGTCTGCCGGCGAGGAAGCCATTTCCTCGCACTTCTTCGGGCAGTCCGCATTTTCCACTTACGCCAACGTGGTGGAGACCAGCGTGATCAAGGTGGACAAGAAGGCACCGCTCGAGATCATCGCCCCTCTCGGCTGCGGCTTGCAGACCGGCGCGGGCGCGATACTCAACGACCTGCGGCCGGCACCCGGCACTTCGATCGCAGTATTCGGCACCGGTGCCGTCGGATCTGCCGCCATCATGGCCGCCCAGATCGCAGGCTGCACCACGGTGGTGGCCATCGACCTGCACGACTCGCGACTCGAACTGGCCAAGACCATCGGAGCCACTCACACCATCAACGGCAAGAGCGAGGATGTGCTCGCTGAACTGGACAAGATCACCGGAGGCAAGGGGCTCGACTATGCGCTGGACACCACAGCGGTTCCCTCAGTGCTTCAGCAGGCGGCCGCGTCCCTGGGCATCGGAGGAACTGTGGCGCTGGTCGGTGCGGCAGCACCGGGCACGGACGTCACTTTCGAGATCGGCGCGTCACTGGTCAAGGGATGGACGTTCAAGACCATCATTCAAGGGAGCTCGGTGCCTCAGCAGTTCATTCCGCGGCTGGTTCTTCTCTGGGAGCAGGGACGCTTCCCCTTCGACAAGCTCATCAAGAACTACACGCTCGAGGACATCAATACCGCGTTCGCAGATTCCGAGAACGGATCGACCGTCAAACCCGTTGTCGTCTTTTGATCACGTCACCCCCACGTCGCACAACAACCAGGAGAAACGCACATGACCACCATGAACGACCTGCTCACTGTCGGCCATCTCATCGACAACGAGTTGACCGACTCCGATCGATACGACGACGTCGTGGATCCAGGCAGGCTGAGTGACGTAGCCGCCCGCGTCGCCGTCGGCACACCCGACGATGTGGATCGCGCAGTGAAGGCAGCGCACCGCGCGTATCTGTCCTGGCGCAACGTCGACCCGGCGGAACGCGCACGCCTGATGCTCGCTGCTGCAGATGCGTTGGCGGGCAGCGGTTCCGATCTCGCAGCGCAGCTCGTGCGTGAGCACGGAGGAATGCTGTGGGAAGCGCAGACCGACTTCGGCCTCGGCACCGGCGTCATGCAACATACTGCCAGCCTGGTCGACGGATTCTTCGATCCCGTCCAGTTCGACGACGACGAAAGCTTCATCAGTGTCGAGCGGGTGCCCCGCGGCGTCGTCGGGGCCGTCGTTCCGTGGAACATGCCCGTGGTGCTGACCATGATGAAGCTCGCTCCCGCGTTGGCCACAGGGAACACGATCGTCATCAAGCCGTCGCCTTTCGCGCCGGCCGCACTGACCGTGGCGTTGCATCGCATGGCCCAAACCCTCCCCGCCGGCGTCATCAACGTCGTTCACGGCAATGCCGATGTGGGACAGGCTCTCACCTCCCATCCACTCGTTCGCAAGATCGGCTTCACCGGGGGTACGGCAACTGCAGGCCGGGTGATGGCGGCAGCTGCGGGGACCATCAAGAACCTGACCCTCGAACTCGGCGGCAACGACCCGGCCATTGTGCTCGACGATGTCGACATCGATGCAGCTCTGGACCGGATGCTCAAGGGTGTATTCACTCGCTCGGGCCAGATCTGCTTCGCCGTCAAGCGAATCTACGTTCCACGCGCCCTGTACGGCACATTTGCCGACGCCTTCTGCGAGCGTGTGGACCAGTACTCGGTCGGCCACGGCCTCGACGAAAGTGCCAGCTTCGGGCCGATGAACAACAAGACTCAGTACGACTCGGTGAACGCACTCATCGAAGAGACGAAGAACTCGTCCGCGAAGATCGTGCAGCTCGGACGTAAGCTCGATTCCGCATCCGACGGTTACTACATTCTTCCCCACGTAGTCCGCGACGTGGAACATTCCGCACCGGTCAGCAGCTGCGAGCAGTTCGGACCGGTCATCCCGTTGATCGCGTACGACGACGAGAACCAGGTCGTCGAGTGGGCGAACGACTCCGAGTACGGGCTCGGCTCCTCGGTATGGACCACCGATCCCGATCGCGGTCTTGCCATTGCGCGTCGAATCGAAGCCGGCAGCACGTTCATCAACACTCACGCCTTCGAGTCACTCGATCTGCGAATGCCGTTCGGCGGGGTGAAGCAGAGCGGAATCGGCCGTGAATTCGGTGAAGCCGGAATGCGCGAGTACGTCGACGAGCACTCGATTCGGCTGCTCAAGTGACCGCCACCCGTATCCTGTTTCGACCTCGATGATGGGAGTGTGTTCATGGCACAGCCTGATTCACCCGTAGACGACATCACCACCGAGACGGTCACGTCGGCCGATGGAACCTCGCTGGGGGTACATTGCCTCGGTTCCGGTTCGCCTGTCGTGATTGTGCACGGCAGTATCTCGACAGCGGAGTCGTGGCTGCAGGTAGCCTCACATCTCGCTGCCGACCACCGGGTCTTTGTTCTCGATCGCCGAGGACGAGGTCTTAGCGGCGACGCACCGCAATACACGCTCGAGACGGAGGCCGCCGACATCGCAGCTGTCCTCGCCCTGGCGGCCGAGTCGACCGGAGGCGTACCGACCCTGGTCGGTCACTCCTACGGTGCGATCTGCACCCTCGAAGCCGTTCGACGAGGTTCGCAGGTGGCCTCCCTGGTGTTGTACGAGCCGCCACTACCGGTGGACGGGCCGGTCGCGGGGCAGCATCTCGCCCCGTATGCGGCAGCGATCGCAGCGTCCGACAACGATGGGGCGATGCGTATCGCCATGGAGCATTTCATTCGCGCACCTGCAGCCGAGACGGAAGCCATTGCCGCAACACCGTTGTGGGGGCAGTTCCTCGAGTTGGCACCCACCTGGACTCGCGAGTTGGAACAGATCGACGCATGTGTGTCGGTGATGCCGGAATACGGCGAATCGACAAACAGGACACTGCTTCTCGTGGGCGAACAAAGCCCCAAACATCTCGTCGGTGCTTCGGCCTACTTGGAATCCAGGCTCCGCAACGTATCGAAACACGTTTTGACGGGACAAGCCCACTTCGCGAACCTCGTCGATCCGGGTCAGGTTGCCTCGGCGATCACCACGTTCCTCGACCGCTGAGACTCGTAACGAGGCCTTCGACATCGCCGCCCCGACACTCCCTTCCAGGAGTGCCGGGGCGGCGATGTCGATCCGGGGTCCTCTGACGACCCAAGTGGCCCGACGTCAGCGCATCAATCGAAGACCAAGCCGCCGTCGACGTTCATGGACTGCCCGGTGACTGCATTCGCCATGAGCAGGTACGCAACGGCGGCAGCGATATCGGATGGTTCGCTGAAGCGGCGCAGCGGTACGTGCTCGACCATTTCTGCGATTCGTCCCTGCGCTTCGGGCGTATTGTGCACGTTGAGCAGCGGCGAGTTGGTGGGGCCCGGGCACACGGCATTGACTCGAATGTCGAACGGTGCCAACTGAATCGCAGCAACCTTGGTTAGCGCGAGAACAGCACCCTTGGTTGCGGCATAGGCAGCGTTGGACGTTTGCCGGTAGCCCTTCCCCGCGATCGAGGCGACGTTGACGATACTTCCGCCGGCACCCGCATCCCGCATGCGAGAACCTACGGCCTGCATGACGTGCATCGTTCCCAACGCATTGATATCCATCATCCAGTTCCAGTCCTCGGTCGAGATCTCGAAGAAGTCCATCAATCGAGTCACGCCTGCACAGTTGACGACACCGCGGATGGCAGAATGCTCTTGGACGACGGTCTCGACGGCGGCGTCGACGCTTGCGCGGTCGCGGAGATCGACCGTCACGTAGTCGCACTTCAGACGACCTGCAACGTCCTCTGCGGCCTGCTCGTTCGCGTCTGCGACCACAACGGAGAGTCCCATGTCCACCAGCCGCTCACAAATGGCAGTACCGATGGCACCAGCCCCACCTGTGACCAGGTAGGCACCCTCATGTCGGGTAGTACTCACTTTGAACTCCTGAAGTCGATGGCCGCCACCGTCATCTGGGCATCGATGACCACACGGTGCTGCGCGGTGTTGCGCTGACTTCGAGCGTCCACCCCACATGGGATGACGTCCAATACTCGATCGCGACGTATTCATATCCGCGACGGATAAACGGGCCCATCCGGATCAGGGGTGCTGTCGGCTGCCGACGTGGCGGCCGCGTCCGGGATTCATCAATTTTTGCACTGAAAGTACAGCTGATTGGTATTGGTCAGAGATGGCCGCGCGTACCTATAGTCGCCTGAGCAGCAAGTGCTGTGGATCACATGAGCACATCGAACGCGGCGCGCGGGAAGTCCAGCAGTTACAACACCCCGACTGCAGCCGCCACAGCACCGGACACGCACCGCACAATCGTATTCCCGAGGAGCCAACCGATGAAAAACCAACTCACGTCGGACGATTCACCCGTCGACGACATCGAAGTACGGATCTACAAGAAGACTCTTCGCCGGGTGATCCCGGTCATCATGCTGGGAATGTTCATCTCGTACATCGACAGAGCCAACATCGGTGTTCTGGCCGGACCCATGTCGGAGGACCTAGGACTGTCTGCCGCAACGTTCGGGCTGGCCGCCGGGCTGTTCTACATCGGCTACTGCTTCTTCGAGATCCCGTCCAACATGGCAATGGCCAAATTCGGAGCTCGAGTGTGGCTCGCCCGCATCATGGTCAGCTGGGGTGCCTGCACAATGCTCATGGCGTTCGTCCAGAACGACGTCACGCTGTACATCGTGCGAATAATGCTCGGCGTCGCCGAGGCCGGATTCTCGCCCGGTGCACTGCTGTTCCTGGCCTTCTGGTGTCCCCCACGCATGCTCCCCAAGACGTACTCGATGCTGAACCTGTCAGTGCCGATCGCACTCGCCGTCGGATCCATCCTTACCTCGTCGCTGCTGTCGTTGGATGGACTCTTCGGGCTGGCAGGATGGCGCTGGGCATTCCTCATCGAGGGCATCCCCGCCATCGCACTCGCGGCCTACATCTACCTCCGCCTTCCGAACGGACCGTCGGAGGCAAAGTGGCTCGATGACTCCGAAAAGGAGTACCTCGCCAAGCATTCCGCACAACGTCCCGACGGTCCCGGCCACGAGATCAAGTACCTCTGGGCTGTGCTGCGTCGCCCCGCCGCATGGGCGTTCACAATCCTGTACTTCTGCATGACGATCGGTTACTGGACGATTGCGTACTTCCTCCCCACGATCGTTCGCAGCCAATTCGATCTCGGCTTCGTGGCATCGGGAATGGTGTCGGCCATACCGTGGGCATTCGCGGCCGTGGTCATGATCCTCGTCTCGAAGAACGTGTCCAAGACCGGTGAGCGCACTTGGCACATGACCATCCTTCAGATAGCCGGTGCAGTAGGACTGGCGACCGCAGCCCTGACCGGTAATCCCTACCTCGCACTGCTCGGCATCAGCCTCGCGGCCGGTGGATTCTTCGGCTCACTTCCTTCGTTCAACTCCATGCCTGCGCAGGTGTTCACTGCAGGTCTGGCTGCTGTGGCCCTCGCGATGATCAACGGCCTTGCCAGCCTCAGCGGGCTGATCGGCCCGTACCTGTTCGGCTTCCTGCAGGACAGAACAGGATCGAGCGAGACCGGCCTACTCATCATGTCCGGCTTCTTCGTCGCCGCAGCCGTCCTGGTTTTCGCGATGAGTCGTTGGACGGACAAGGTCACCGGAGGACTCCACACCAAGACGACGGTGGCTCTGGATCCGACTGCAATCGATGCTCGCTGAAAATTCACTCCCACATGGGTGTGCGGTCGGACCCGACGGGGCCGACCGCACACCCATGCTCGACGCACACTGGATCGAAAGGTGCACCACATCATGAAGATCGAAAAGATCGAGGCAATTCCGTACGCCATCCCGTTCCGAAAGCCCTTGAAGTTCGCCAGCGGCGAGGTGACCGTAGCGGACCATGTTCTGATTCGGGTACACACCAGTGACGGCGTCATCGGTATCGCCGATGCACCGCCGCGGCCCTACACGTACGGCGAGACCCAACGCTCGATAGTCGCTGTCATCGACGATGTATTCGGACCAGCCCTTGTCGGACAGTCGATTCTCGAGCGCGAACGAATCAGCGCGATCCTCGACCGAACAGTGCACAACGACGTCGCCAAAGGAGCGATCGACATCGCGATCTGGGATGCAGTCGGCATCACCCTGGGAGTGTCGGTCTCGAAGCTGTTGGGTGGCTACTCGGATCACCTGCGGGTGTCACACATGCTCGGGTTTCACAGCGCGCAAGAGGTATTGGACGAAGCCCGATACTTCGTCGACGAACACGGAATACGAGCATTCAAGATCAAGGTCGGTCGCCGCCCAAAGGAGCTGGACCTCGAGCTGTGCGCGATACTCGCGCGCGAACTCGACGACGATATCGAACTGTACGTCGATGCCAACCGAGGCTGGACTGCAAACGAAGCGATCGCGGCGTTGCCGGCACTGGTGGATTCCCGGACGAGCCTCTTCGAAGAGCCCTGCGACGCAAGGGAAACCATGGGTAGACGTCGGCTGGTAGCGACGTCCACGATTCCCATTGTGGGCGACGAAAGCGTTCCACGCCCCGGTGACGTGTCCCGAGAACTGATGTCCGGCGGATGCGATGCCGTGAGCATAAAGACCGCGCGCGGGGGCTTCACCAACAGTGTTGCGGTCCTGGGCCTCTGTCAGGGCATGGGCGTCGATGTCCTCATGGGAAATCAGATCGACACTCAGATCGGTTCAGCGGCAACTGTCGCCTTCGGCTCGGCGTTCAAGGCCACTCATTCGCGACCCGGAGAGTTGTCGAACTACCTCGACCTCGCCGACGATCTGATCGCCGAGCCCTTGGTCATTCGCGACGGTCTCATGAAGATCCCCGTCGGTCCGGGCGTCGGAGTCAGCGTCGATCCGGACAAGTTGAGTCGCTACCGCACCGACAAGTAAGACCGATGCCGGTGCAGGAACGTTGTCCTGCACCGGCATCGGCGATTACCGGTGTCCGAGAGTCCTAGATGTGTCGGCCTCCGGTGACCTCCAGGACCGTGCCGGTGACGTAGCTGGACATCGGACTGGCAAGGAATAGCACCGCCCCGGCAACTTCGTCCGGTCGACCGAAACGGTTCATCGGAACTTCCGCCAGCTTGGACTCCATGACCTTCTGCGGCAATCCGGATGTCATCGGTGTGTCGATGATTCCGGGCTGCACGGCATTGACTCGGACACCGGCGAACCCGACTTCCTTCGCTGCAGCCTTGGTCAGACCGACGATGCCGGCCTTGGCTGCGCTGTAATTGCTCTGTCCGATCATGCCCACCTTCCCCGAGATAGACGACATGTTGACGATCGACCCGCCGCTGTCCTGTTCGCGCATGATGGCCGCAGCTTCCCGGGTTCCCAACCAGGCACCCTTGAGATGTACGCGGATCACGTCGTCGAATTCGTCTTCGGTCATGCGGCGCATCGTGGCATCGCGCGTGAAACCCGCGTTGTTGACCCAGATGTCGAGTGAACCGAACTGATTCACCGCAATTGCACCAGCCGCCTTCACGTCGGACGCCGACGACACGTCACCGGAGACGCTGATGAGTTTGTCGCCGGCATCGAGATCCGCGCGCGCCCGGTCGAGGGCTGCCTCCGAAATATCGGTGAGGACCACATTCGCGCCCTGCGCGAGAAATGCAGACGCGATAGCCCGGCCGAGCCCTCCCGGCCCTCCGGTGACAACGGCGGTCTTCCCTTCCAACAGCACAGTATTTCCCTTCATGAGGCAGGGCGCAGCGGCTGCGGCCTGCACGTACGTCGGCAGAACTCAGAGAATGGCCAGAGCATTTGCCGGAGAGCCGACCCCGCCGAGCAGATTCAACGGCTCGGCCGTGACGAAGAATTCGAAGCGCCCGGTGTCCTTGCATCGTTGCGACAGTTCTTCGAGATCCCACAATTCTCCGATATAGATGCCCAGCAGGGGAATCAAGATGCGATGCAGCATTCCAGTATGCGACGAATGTGGCAGTGCTCCGGTGGCTTCTGCCTGCACTGTTGGCAGACCCGAGTGATCCGACGGCCAGGCCTCCAACGCGACATTGTCCGCGGCAACCAGCGCAAACTGGCTGTCCCACAACCAGGCGGCCATCTCCTCGGACTGCTCGAGTCCCACCGACCGACCCTCGTACGGGTTGGCATCGACGACGAAATGCTCGGTCCAGCCGAATCTCAGGACCAGAATGTCTCCGGGCTCGAGAACGACGTTCTGCCAGCGCGCCGTGGCTTCCAGATCCTCGACACCGATCTGTTCGTTGGTGCTGTGGTCGATGGGCTTCCCACAGGACTTCCGATATCCAGAAACGTCGAGGAGTACGCCACGACCGGCGATTCCGGCGGCAGCGACGTGCTGGATTCCAAGGGACTCGTTGCCTGCGACGATGTCGTCCGGGTCTGCCCCGTTGTAGAAACCACGGTCGGGGTGGGCGAAGTGTCGAAGACTGTCGATCTGTGTCGACGCTTGTGGGTAGAAGCTGTCCACTCGATCGTCTCGATGAAACTCGTTGAGCCCGAACACTTCGTGCACTGGGTTACCGCGGTGGGCGATGAGCGGTATGGCGAAGGCCGACAGCGACAGATTGAGGTTGACGCGATGGCCGGTCGTGACCAGACGCGCCGCAGCGACGACCCGAGCGGCGGTCAGATGATTGAGGCTCCCCAACTGATCGTCCCAGCCGAAAAGTCCCCACGCGGTGCCGCGTACATCATCGGGTCGTTGCTGCAGCTGTGCGTAGGTCGGCAACCCTGGTCCCGACGACGCGCCACTCATGACTGTTCTTCTGCCTCCATGACTTGATGAACCTCGATCATGTTTCCGGCGGGGTCGGTGAAGAAGATCTGATACCACCCCTCCACCGACCAGATACCCCAGTCGTCGAAGGGGATGTTGTGCTCGCGCAATCGGCGCATCAATTCTTGAATATCGTCTGTTCGGAATGCGACATGCCCGCCGATGAGCGGATTCACGGTGTGACCTTCGGTCAGCGCAAGATAAGGCTGCCGCCGGGTCGCGTGGAGTTGGAGCTCATCCTTGTCGCCGGCATCGTAGAACTTTGCGCGAGTGGCCCATTCGTCGTCTCCCGATTCGCCGCTACCGGTCGAGCGCGAGGTTGCGATCATCGCTGGGCTGGGAATCTCGCCCAGGCCGAGAGCGTCGGAGTAAAACCTACCCAGCTCTTCCATGTCGTCGGAGGTGACGTTGACGTGATGAAGTCGAAGCTCCACGGTGATTCCTTTCGAAGATGGTCACCCGAGTGTCGCAAGCCACAAAGCGACCCGTCCAATACTGTGACGACACCAATTCAGAGGCCTTCGATATCAATGTTTCTCGATTGATCTACCGTCCGGACGCAAGGGGTCTCGCTCAGACTGATCTCGCCAACGTCTTAAAACGACCATTTTGGATATTGGACTCGAAACAATTGAGCAGGCAGGCTCATCGAGCAGCGCACCGACAGGAGAAACCAACGTGACAACCGTAGACCGGAGCAAGGTCGCCTCGCTCGACGATGCCATCGCAGAACATGTTCACTCCGGAGATGTGGTGTCCATCGAGGGCTTCACGCATGCCATACCGGTGGCGGCAGGGCACGAGATGATTCGCCAGGGCCTGACCGACTTGACACTGGTTCGAATGACGGCAGACATCATCGCCGACCAGCTGGTGGCCGCAGGATGCATATCGACCTTGGTGTCATCATTCATCGGCAATTCCTCGGCGGGCTCCCTCGGTGAGCTGCGACGCCGCATAGAACGAGCCGATCCCGCGCCACTCGAATTTGTCGAATATACGCACCACAGCATGGTGTGCCGCTATCTCGCTGGTGCACAACGGCTTCCCTTCTACCCGCTGCGGTCCATCACCGGCAGCGACCTCCCGAGTGTCAACTCCGACTACCGGCAGGTCGAGTCACCGTTCCCCGGACCAGATGGAACGCGGGACAAAATCTATGTGGTCCCCCCGATCAACCCGGATGTGACAATCATTCATGCGCAGCGATCCGACAGACTCGGCAACATCCAGATGTGGGGTCTGACCGGCATTCAGGCCGAGGCGGCTTTTGCCGCAGACCGTGTGATCGTCACTGTGGAAGAGATCGTCGACGACGACATCGTGCGTGGAGACCCGAACCGGACGATTTTGCCGTCACATGCGGTCGACGCGGTCGTACCCGTGCCGATGGGTGCCCATCCGTCATTCGCTCAGGGCTACTACGACCGAGACAACGCGTTCTATCTCGAATGGGCGCACATCAGTGCCGACCACGAGCGGCTCATCGCCTGGCTCCAGGAGTGGGTCGTCGAAACGCAGAACCATCTCGGTTATCTGGACAAGCTCGGTTCCGCCCGCATCGATGGCTTGGCTGTCGGACGAGCCGAAAGCACTCCCATCGATTACGGAAGAAGGATCCAGCTATGACGAACGATGTAGACACAACGACACTCCGGGGAGCCACTCAGGCCGAAATGCTCACGATCACCGCCGCTCGAGATCTCGCAGCCAAACGGATCGTGTTCGCCGGAATCGGTCTGCCGACAGTGGTCGTCGCCCTGGCTCAGCAGACCGTGGCACCCGACATCGAGGTGGTCTACGAGTCCGGGGTCACTGGCGCGCATCCCAGCGAACTG
This sequence comes from Rhodococcus sp. 05-2254-2, assembly GCF_002259095.1. Classification (NCBI taxonomy): domain Bacteria; kingdom Bacillati; phylum Actinomycetota; class Actinomycetes; order Mycobacteriales; family Nocardiaceae; genus Rhodococcus; species Rhodococcus sp. 05-2254-2. The sequence goes on from NZ_NOZJ01000006.1 coordinate 405,443, forward strand.
CCCGCAACCATTGCAGATTCGGTGCTCATCACAGGTGCCGAGGCCGTCCTGACTCTGCCTGCGCTTTTCGGCTATGTACTTCAGGGTGGCCGCGTCGATGTCGGCTTCCTCGGCGCTGCGCAGATCGACAGATACGGAAACCTGAACTCGTCGGTCATCGGAGATTGGCACAAGCCGGACAAACGGTTGCCAGGTTCGGGCGGTGCCCACGAAGTGATGATGAATGCTCGGGAAGTCCACGTGATCATGCGTCGACACAATCCGCAATCCTTCGTCGACGAACTGGACTTCTGCACTTCTCCCGGACCCGAACGCATACGGCGCGCCGGTGGACGCCCATTCGGCCGGGGCGTCACCAAGGTGTACACCGAACTAGGAGTTCTGGCCCGCGAAGGCATGTACGACGAACTCGAACTCGTCGCCGTCTCCCCGGGTGTCGACCCGACTACAGTGAGCGAGGCGACCGGTTGGCCTCTGAAGCTTGCACGCAATATCGTCGAGCTACCCGAACCGGACTTGCATCAGCTCGACCTGTTGCGGCATCACATCGACCCGAATCGTGTCTATCTGAGATAGAGCAGCCGACCCTGAGGGTTGCTTTCGCTCATGCGTCCGGAGACTGCGTCTGCGAATCAGGATGCGCAAACAGCGACTTTGCGACGGAGACCACCGAATGTGTTGCCGGGGAAGCCGACTCGGTATTCCATGCAAGGGCTGAGTGCAACGCTGGTGTGAAGTCCGAGATGGATTTGTACACCAGCCCGTAAGGCTGAATGTCCTTGCAGGAGCTCAGCGTGAGCGTGACGCCGACCCCGGCCGCCACCATCGCCAGAATGGTGTAGGAATCCGGCGCAGCTTGAGCTACCCGCGGCTGGAAACCTGCGTGCGCGCACGCCTGAACACCGATGGCGTGCAAACTCGACCCCGAGTTCGCGGGAAAGGTCACGAACGGTTCGTCGACCAGATCCGACAGAGCGACAGTCGATCGATGTGCCAGCCGGTGAGACGACGGGAGCGCACAGATCAACTCTTCACGCTCGATAACCACGTAGTCCACTCCCCTGCTGAGGAAAGGCAGGCGGACGAATCCGAGGTCCAGCGAACCTTCCCGGACCTGTTCGAGGGCTGAATTCGCGTACGTCTGACCACGCAGTTGTAGGTCCACATTCGGAAACCGGTCGCGGACGGCACCGGCCAACTGGGGCAAAGCGATGCGACTGGAAGCACCCGCGAATCCGATGGTCACCCGCCCAGACTCGCCCGCAGCGCCCGCCAGTGCCGCATCCCGTGCCTCGGCGGCACCGGACACCACTTTCCGAGCCGGACCCAACAGCGATTCACCGGCCGGAGTCAGCGAGACCGCCCGTGTACTCCGAACGAACAGAGCGACCCCCAACTCCTTTTCCATCTGCCGGATCCGCTGACTGAGGGGTGGCTGGGCGATGCGCAGCCGCTCCGCAGCTCTGCTGAAGTGCAGCTCCTCGGCTACGGCGATGAACGCTTCGAAGTGCCTGAGGTCCATACTTGGCCTCCACATTCATTCTTTTGCTGTCTCAAAATCTGACACATTGATCTCCAAAAGGTACCAAATCCGTTCGATGCCGTTGCGTGTAATGGGCAGATGCGACCAGTGGTCCTGCTGACTGCACTGTCGACGACGACGCGCATGGGGACGAAGATCATCTCCATCCGCGCCGGTTGGCTCGTCTCATCCGGTCCAGGTCTGTCTTGCCGAATCATCGGACCTGTGAAATCACACAGCGTCGGACAGTGTGGTCAGTCGGTCGATCTCATCCGAAGCGAGGGTCAGCGCAGGCGCGGCCAGCAGGCCAGGCAACTGGGAGATCTTGCTGGCGCTGGCGATAGGTGCCGTAATTCCGGGCTGAGCCAGCAACCATGCCAACGCCACCGAAGAAATCTCGGCGGAGTGAGCCGAGGCGATGTCGTCGAGGGCCGAGACGACGGCCAGACCTGCATCGGAGAAGTATCCCTTGGCCATCGTGCTACGAATGTGCGTGGTGAAATCGTCCTGCGTGCGGTATTTCCCGGTGAGGAATCCCGCCGCGAGGGCAAAGTACGGAAACACACCGAGATCGTTGTCGAGTGCCAACTGCTGTCGCTCACCCTCGTAGTCGCTGCGGGCGACAAGGTTGTATTCGGGCTGCAGCGCGACGGGTGCGGCGAAACCGTTGTCTTTCGCGGTGTCGACCCATTCGCGGATGCGCTCGGGGCTGTAGTTCGAGATCGCGACGTAGCGGACTTTACCGGCGGTCACCAGCGCGTCGAATGCCCCCAGCGTCTCGACCAGAGGCACCGTCTCATCGTCGTAGTGCGCGTAGTAGAGATCGATGTGATCGGACTGCAGTCGCGCAAGCGACGCGTCGGCTGCGGCAGCGATGTTGGACGCAGACAGGCCCATGAAGTCGGGGTGCTGGCTCACCTTGGTCGCGATCACCACATCGTCACGGTTGTTGCGCTTGGCTGTCCAGTTGCCGATGACGGTCTCGGACTCGCCACCGGAGTTACCGTCCGCGAAGGCGGAGTACGAATCAGCGGTGTCGATGAAGTTGCCACCGCCGGCGGTAAAGGCGTCGAGAATCTCGAACGATGCATCTTCGTCGGTGGTCCAGCCGAAGGTGTTGCCGCCCAATGCGAGTGGGTAAACCTCTAGCGATGAGGTGCCGATCGTAACCATGAAGAATTCCTTGCCTGTTGTGTTCCGGTGACAGCCGGAGTCCATGTGATCTTGAATTGTTTCGTATATCGATTGTCAGAGCGCGACGTACACAGCACCGAGGCTCTCGACGCGAAGTGCGTAACGGCAGTCCGTGTTCAGTGGTACGGCGTCGGTCAGTGCACCTGCAAGCACAACTGAACCGGCAGACAGCGTCTCACCGCGACCGGCCAGATGCCGCGCGAGCACTACCAACGACAGCAGCGGGTCCCCGAGCACCGCAGAACCCAGTGCTTCCCGAACGTCCACCCCGTTCACCTCGACGACGCACTGCACCGCCGCAAGATCATCGATGTCGGCCAACCGATGCGGCGGTCCGAGGATCAAACCGGCGGCGCTGGTGTTGTCGGCGATCACGTCGGCCAGGCCGAAACAATAACCGGTGAAACGAGAGTCGATGATTTCCGCCCCAACCGTGACGAAGTCGACGAGTGCCGCAGCCTCCGCACGAGTGATGGGTCCGGAAATGTCACGAGCGATGACGAATGCAATTTCGGGTTCTATGCGCGGTTGAACCCACCGCTCCAACTCAACCGACACTTGATCGGCTTCGACCGTCATCGCGTCGGTCAAGAATCCGACGACCGGGGTGTCCACTCCGATTCTCCGCTGCTTGGCCAGGCTCGTCAGTCCGAGCTTGGCGCCGATGACATTCTCGTTGTTCGCGCGGCGGTTCTGTCGATCGAGATCCTGTACCGAATATCCCCACGTGGCATCGACACTCGGATCGACATCACTGAATGGCTCGATCGTCGTACCGGACCGGCGTGCTTGGGACAACCGCGCCGCTGCCGCTTCTGCAGTGATTTTCACGTCGCAGGCCCAATTCTGCCTCGTGCGAAGTTGTAACTGGCCTCGACGATCCGACGAACGACGTCCAGCTCTTCGGCATCCCGCGGCCCGTACACCATGACGAACCCGACAGCGAGTCGCGTTCCTGCCCAGGGGTGCATACGCCCGTACCCCTTCGCCACCAGATCCGCGGCCTGGTCAGGAGGCAACACCAGGTGCAGCGAGCCGTCCTGGGGCGGATGCAGGTGGGCGAACTCGCGTACCGATGGGACGAGAAAACTATCCACCCCAGCAGACGAGTCGTCGAGCGTGAGTGCCCGTGCTCCAGGGACCGAGATGTGCGACGGTCCCACGGCCACACCGTCGAGAGATGCGATGTGTGCCAACAGTTGTTCCTGCAACTCCACCGGGGAATTATCCGACAACTGTTGCTGTGGAATTGCCCACGACACATCCGGATGGCTGCCGCGACGGGCAGGCAATGCGCCCGCCAAGGTCGACCACTCGGGCGCTCGTCGAGGCCCCGGCACCGGAACCTGATGGTTCTCGCGAAAACGGAATCGGTACGCAATCCATTCGCCGAGAGCCGATACCACCGACGCGCTCATCCCATGCCCGCCCGGGTCTCGATGAGCGTCTGCCGGTGCGCCGGACTCGGACAGAACGTATTCCCAAGTACGCGAGAGCAATTCGTTGGGAATGACCTGGTCGGCGTCTCCCTGCGCAATGAACACAGGAAGGTGCGCAAGGCGTCCCGCATCGACCGGGACACCCGCGTCGAACGGAAGAGTGCCGTACATGACCGCAACACCGGCGTATCGCGCCGGATCAGCGAGAGCAAGACCACCAGCGAAAGCCGCACCGCCGCTGAAGCCCGCGAGCAGCACCGGCCGGCCGGCAGCCGCAAAGTCGTCCAACCACGTGCGGAACCACCCCATCGTGGCACCGAGGGACGCCGCGACAGGTCTGCCGATTCCACGGTTGGCAAACCATGCGAACCCACCACCTTCCGCTATCGGCGCACGCACTGCCACGTAGGAAGGACCGATCGGCAAATGTGCTGCGAGCGTCATGATGTCACGCTCGTTGGATCCTCGGCCGTGTAGCAGTACGACCAACGGCGCGTCAGGGTGGGTGGATCCGAAAGACGCAACAACCGGATCTGCAAATTCATTCATGCGTGCGTGACTTCCGTAGGAGTGGGACGAGTCAGGACGTGAGCGCGAATCCACCGCTCCACGAAATCTTCTCGCCGGCGGCGAGTGTCATCTGCAGGAAGCCGACGCTTTCCAATTCGCGTGCCCGTCCGAGGGACCCTGCATCGACCGCGGCGAGCCCTGCTGAACCGACGACGTCGGCGAGCGAGGACTTGGCGTCTGAGTCGTCGCCGGCGATGAGCACGGTGGTGACGGCCTGTCCGATCTTTCCTTCGACCAGGGTGCCGGCGAAATTGGTATTGAAAGCCTTGAGCACGTGTGAGTTCGGCAAGGCGGCTGCCAGGTACGCGGTCGCTGAGCTATCGGCCGGAACCGTCAAAGAATCGAAGGTCTCGAAGTTCACCGGGTTGGTGATGTCGACGACGATGCGGCCCGCGAACGAGGCGCCGCGTTCGGCGACCACACTGTCGAGCGCTGCGAACGGCAATGCCAACACGACGATGTCTCCGGACACCGGTGTGTCGGAGTCTGCGCGGGCCAACACCTGAACGGAGTGTCCGCCCTTGACTGCCAGCGCTGCGATTGCCTTGCCCATATTGCCTGTGCCGATTACCGATACAGCTGCCATGTCTAACTCCTCGTCAAGATGCCACTCGGTTGATGCTTCAACCTTGCGCCCATTTACTTGTAGCGTCAAGTAAATGGGCTATCATGTGACCATGGACACGAACTGGTTGAGTGACGAGGAGCAAAGGTCCTGGCTACGACTGCTTGCTGTCGTCGAACTACTCCCGGGAGTGTTGGAACAGCAGCTACGAAAAGACTCGGGTCTCACTCACTTCGAGTACTTCGTGCTGACCAGGCTGTCCGAGGCCGAGAATCGGACCCTGCGGATGACAACTCTGGCACGGCGCACCAACTCGACACTCGCGCGGTTGTCCCACGTGGCCAGACGCTTGGAGGCCAGAGGGCTGATGGAAAGAACCCCATGCCCCACCGACGGCCGCGCCACGAACGCGCTGTTGACCGAAAAGGGGTGGACGACGGTGATATCCGCGGCCCCCGGACACGTCGCAGCCGTCCGACACAATGTGGTGGACGCCGTGACACCCGCTCAACTAGGTCAACTTCGGACCATCTGCGATGAGCTTCTCGTCCGACTCGACCCCTCCGGAACACTGACCGAACTGTACGACGAAGCACCATAGCCAGAAAAATGAACCGAGGCCTCACCCGTCATGCAAAAGACGTTGCGCCATCGAGTATTTCGAACCGGACCCACGGCAAGCGGTAACAATTCATGTGGATGGTATTCGCGTCCACCATCGGCCCGTTGAGCTGCGATCGACGAATCCGTTACGAGGCCGTGGACTTGCCCAGAATCCTTAGCACCGCGCATCTACTTGGTTCTCGGGCAGCGGGACATCTGGCGGCGCGGCAACCGTCTCGAGATCAATGCCGAGTCGCCCGCATCCGGGGCTGCATCAAAGGTGGTGCTGCCGCCTCGACCGCGACCGCGATGTGGTGCGGTTCGCCGCCGCCTGACTCCGTAGCTACTTGACTGCGAACCAGCTGAATCAAGTGGCTCCGTCCACTCAGGTCCAATCGATCGACGCACGCAGATCGCCGGACGCCGGTGGATACACCTGGACAGCGCCGCAGCGCCAAGTTCGACCGTGTAAGAAACGAGCAGTGACACTCCCGCGGCACGCACACAAGAAAGACGGCTTCGGACTTCTCCGAAACCGCCTCTGACCTGCAACTATCTGTCGGGCTGACAGGATTTGAACCTGCGACCACTTGACCCCCAGTCAAGTGCGCTACCAAGCTGCGCCACAGCCCGCCGCGCCTCGAAAGGCGCTTGCTGAGATTACCCCAGCCCTACCCCTGAGAGGAAATCGCCTGCTCAGGGGCGGGGTCGGGCTACATCAGCGGTTGTTGCCCTTGCCCGGCCGTTCCCGCTTCTCGCGGATACGTACCGAAACGCGGACGGGGCTGCCGTCGAAGTTGAACTCTTCACGCAGACGCCGCTCGATGAATCGGCGGTAGCCGGCCTCGAGGAAGCCGGTGGTGAACAGCACGAATGTCGGCGGCCGGGTGCTGGCCTGCGTCGCGAACATGATGCGCGGCAGTCGTCCGCCTCGCATCGGAGGCGGAGTGGCCGCCACGACCTCCTTGAGCCACGTGTTCAGCCTGCCGGTGGGGACACGCTTGTCCCACGACTCCAGAGCCGTCTCCAGAGCGGGCACGAGCTTCTGGACCGCACGGCCCGTCTGCGCCGAGATGTTCACTCGCTGCGCCCACGGCACCCGAGCAAGATCGCGATCGATCTCCTTCTCGAGCTGCTGACGACGATCGTCGTCCACCAGATCCCACTTGTTGAACGCCAACACCAACGCGCGGCCGGCATCGGCGACCATGCTGAGCACACGCATGTCCTGCTCCGAGATCACCTCGGACGCATCGAGAAGCAGAATCGCGACCTCGGCGGCCTCGATCGCGGACTTGGTGCGCAGCGACGCGTAGAACTCGGCACCACTGGCATGACTGACGCGCTTGCGCAGTCCGGCGGTGTCGACGAATCGCCATGTCTTGCCGCCCAATTCGACCAACGAGTCGACGGGATCGACGGTGGTGCCGGCAACATCGTGCACCACCGAGCGCTCGTCACCCGAGAGCTTGTTGATCAGTGACGACTTGCCCACGTTCGGCTTACCGACCAGAGCGACACGCCTGGGTCCCCCACCGGGGATTCCTTCGCGCGGGGTCTCGGGCAACGCCTCGAGCACCCGGTCCAGCAGATCACCGGTACCGCGGCCGTGGGTCGCGGACACCGACAACGGCTCCCCCAGACCCAGCGACCACAGTGCGGCCACCTCGGACTCGGTGCGTCCGTCGTCGACCTTGTTGGCCACCAACAGAACCGGAGTCTTCGACCGGCGCAGTACTCGTGCTACAGCCTCGTCCGTCGTCGTCGAGCCGACTCGCGCGTCGACGACCAACAGGATCGCATCGGCGGTGTGCATGGCCAACTCGGCTTGGCGCGCAACGGATGCCTGCAGACCCTTGGCGTCGGGTTCCCAACCGCCGGTGTCCTGCACCAGGAAGCGTCGACCACTCCAGTTGGCCTCGTACGACACCCGGTCGCGGGTGACGCCGGGTACGTCCTCGACGACGGCTTCACGTCGTCCGATGATGCGGTTGACGAGCGTCGACTTACCGACGTTCGGACGCCCTACGACGGCGAGAGTCGGTACGGCGACGGCGTCTTCGCCGTCTTCGCCCTCGTTGAGGTCGACGTACTCCCACTCGCCCTCGTCACTCCATATTCCGTCGCCCGCGGTTTCCGCTGCGCCGGAGAAGAATTCTTCACTCACTGCACTGCTCCACTTCTGTCGTTCACCACGAGCAGCAAACGCTCGATCACGCCGTCGAGATCCAGCTCGCTGGTATCGACGATCACCGAATCCTCGGCGGGACGAAGCGGTGACACTGCTCTCGTCGAATCTGCGTGATCGCGGCGTTGCACATCCGCGAGCACGGATTCGTAGTCGTCGTCGCGACCCTGTTCGATGTTCTGTTTGTTGCGACGCTCTGCCCGCGCCTCCGGTGAGGCAGTCAGGAACACCTTCACGTCGGCGTCGGGAAGAACGACGGTGCCGATATCGCGGCCCTCCACGACGATTCGCGTCGACGAGCTCGCGAGATCGCGCTGCATCTGCACCAACAACTCGCGCACCGCAGGCACTGCGGACACCGCCGAGACGGCCTTGGTGACTGCGTCGCCGCGGATTTCGTCGCTGACATCTTCACCGTCGAGCAACACGGTCTCGGACAGCGGGTCCTTGCCGATCTCGAGGGGAAGCGCCGCAACAGCTTTCGCGACCGCATCCGCATCGGTGGGCTCGACGCCCGAACGGAGAACCCATACCGTCGCGACGCGGTACATCGCACCGGTGTCGAGGTAGCTGGCTTCCAGTGCCGACGCGAGTCTGCGCGATACCGACGACTTACCGGTGCCCGAGGGACCGTCCATCGCCACGACGAGCGCACTCATCACAGGCCTACGGATTCGTAGAGCTTGCCGATCTCGCCGCGACCGAGAACACGCAGTGTTCCCGGACGCTGATCGCCGAGCACGATGTTGCCGACATCGGTGCGCACGAGGCGCCCGACCGGGAATCCGACCTTGTCGAACAACCGACGCACGATGTGCTTGCGGCCCTCGTGCAGGGTCACCTTGACGAGCGACTTGCCGTCCGAGATGTCGAGTAGCTGGAAGCCGTCGACCTTCACCGGTCCGTCGTCGAGGGTGACGCCCTCACGCAGCTGCTTGCCGAGCGTGCGGGGAATGGTGCCCGACAACGTCGCGAGGTAGGTCTTCGAAACCTCGAACGACGGGTGCATCAGGCGGTGAGCAAGATCACCGTCGTTGGTGAAGAGCAACAGTCCCTCGGTGTCGGCGTCGAGGCGGCCGACATGGAACAGTCGCTGCCCCGCCTGGACCCGCTCGGAGACGATGTCGCCGACGCACGGGCGTCCCAGATCGTCGGACATGGTGCACTGCCATCCACGCGGCTTGTTCATCGCGAGATGAACCAGCTCTTCCTTCACCACAACGCGAGTACCGTCGACACGGACCACGGCGATGTTGGGATCGATGCGGATTCCCTGTTCGGTGACGATGCGTCCGTCCACCTCGACGCGGCCGTCGGCGATCAGTTCCTCGGCGGCGCGACGCGATGCGACGCCGGCCTGTGCGAGCACCTTCTGCAACCGAACACCTTCACCGGCGGGCACATGCTTGCGCGGTGAGGAATCGGTGTGCTGATGCTTCGCCGGCTTGGCGTTGCTGATCGTGGTCGACGGAACCTGCTTCTTCTGCGGCTTCGGCGGCTTGGGACGCGAGGGCTTCTTGCGAGGAACAGCGTCGTTGCTGCGGTCGTTGACGCCGGTCTCGACGGGCGTGTAATCGGTCGATTCGTCCTGCTCGACGCCACGGCGAGGGGCAGGTCGGGCTCCTGTGCGAGGAGCTCCGGTACGCGGCGCGCCTGCGCGAGGTCCCCCGGTGCGGGGAGCTCCGGTGCGCGGGGCTCCGGTACGGGGAGCGCCGTCACGGGGCGCTGCGTCGCGGGTGCGATCTCCGCGGCGCGCGTCACGCGGAGTGTCCGACCTACCTGCGGTCGGCTTCCTGCGTGGGTCTTGTCTCTTGTTACGGTCCGGTGTGCCATCACGGCGAGCGGGCTTGTTCACTTGTCTTACCTATCAGTCGTCCGAGTCGAGCTCGGCTGCCGGATCGGGTTTCGATCCGCGGTTCTTGGTGGAGCGGGTCATTCTCGGGTCGGTGTCCATGCTGTCACTGATCTCGTCGATCAGGTCCACACCCGGCAACAGCGGTGCCAGTTCGGGTAGATCACCGAGCGATGCGAGCCCGAGCCGTTCGAGGAACAGCTCGGTGGTGCTGTACATCGTGCCGGTTGTCTCCGGGTCGGTTCCTGCTTCGGAGATCAGTCCACGAGCGAGCAACGTACGCATCACTCCATCGACGTTGACTCCTCGCACGGCGCTGACTCGTGCGCGGGTCAACGGTTGACGATATGCGATCACGGCCAGGGTTTCCAATGCCGCGCGTGTGAGCTTGGACCGAGCGCCGTCCAGAAGCAGCCGTTCGACGTACGGCGCATAGGCGGTTCGGGTGTAGAAACGCCATCCGTCACCGGCGTAGCGAAGGTCGATTCCGCTGGATCGTTCGGTCAGTTCGGCGGCCATCGCCGTCAAGGCCGCGCGCACGCGGGCCACCGAGGCACCCACGGCCGAGGCGAGCTGCTCGTCCGAGGCCGGTGTATCGACGATCAGCAACACAGCTTCGAGCGCCGACGCGAGAGTGGTGTCGTCGAGTTCCTCGGAATCGTCGACGTCCTCGAGCTCGAGTTCGGGGTCGGCACTCATGCGTAGTCCTCCTCCGTGACCACGATGGGTCCTTCGTCCTTACCGGTCCAACTCACTCGAAGATCGCCGAGCGGCTCGGGCTGCTCGAACGCGATCACCTGTTGCCGGAACAGCTCCAGCAACGCCAGGAATCGAGCGATTATTTCCACCTGCACCTCGCAGTCCTGCACCAACTCCGAGAACGACGCCCACTCGTTCAGACCTCGGCCTTGCAGATTCTCCAGCAACCATGCCGCCTGCTCGGGAATCGAGACCGCGTGCTGATGAATGTGATCGAGTCCCACCTGGGGAATCGGCTTGGGTCTGAAGGCCGCTGCGGCGATGTCGGCGAACGTGGCCGGGTCGACGCCCAGCAGCACCTCCGGAATCAGATCGGCGTACCTGTCCTCCACCGACACCGACCGCGGATAACGCCGAAGCGCAGCAGCTTCCAGCTCACCGAACAACAGAGCGACCTGCTTGTAGGCGCGGTACTGAAGTAGTCGAGCGAAGAGGAGATCTCGCACTTCGAGCAGCGCCAGGTCCTCGGCGTCCTCCACATCACCCGAGGGCAGCAACCGCGCCGCCTTGAGATCGAGCAGAGTCGCGGCTACGACGAGGAATTCCGTCGTCTGGTCGAGGCCGACATCGGCACCGAGTGACTTGGTGAACGAGATGAAGTCGTCGGTGACGGTGTGCAACGCCACTTCGGTGACGTCCATGCGGTGCTGACTGATCAGCGACAGCAGCAGATCGAACGGACCCTCGAAGTTGAGCAACCGCACCCTGAATTTCGACGGATCCGCGTCGGCGGGAACCTCGATCGGGGCCTCGTCGGCAGCGTCGACGGTCACGGACCCGACCGGTAGATCACCTCGCGCGCCAGGGCGCGGTACGCCTGTGCGCCGCCGGATTTCGGAGCCCACGTGGTGATCGGCTCACCGGCGACACTGGTTTCGGGGAAACGAACCGTTCTGGTGATCACCGTGTCGTAAACGACGTCGCCGAACACCTCGACCACTCGCGTCATCACCTCACGCGAATGCAGTGTGCGGGCGTCGAACATCGTCACCACGATGCCGGCCAACTTCAGCCGCGGATTGAGACGATCACGCACCTTCTCGACGGTATCGTTGAGCAGCGCCAAGCCACGAAGGCTGAAGTACTCGCACTCCATCGGGATCAACACTTCGTCGGCACACGTGAGCGCATTGACCGTCAACAGACCGAGCGACGGCTGGCAATCGATGAGCACGTAGTCGTAGCGATCCAGAATCGGATGCAGCACTCGACCGAGCGTCTGCTCGCGGCCCACCTCGGTGACCAGCTGAATCTCAGCGGCCGAGAGGTCGATGTTGCTGGGCATCAGATCGAGATTCTCGACACGAGTCCGCATGATGATGTCGTCGGCGGAGACCTTCGCCTCGACGAGGAGGTTGTAGACCGTCAGATCGAGCTCGTGATGTGCAACGCCCAATCCCGCGGACAGTGCGCCCTGTGGGTCGAGGTCCACGAGCAGCACGCGACGGCCGTAGCCGGCCAACGAGGCACCGAGATTGATGGTCGACGTCGTCTTGCCGACGCCACCCTTCTGGTTGCACATCGCGATGATCTTGGCCGGGCCGTGATTGGCCAACGGTTGCGGATCCGGGACGGTCCGAGTCATCCGACCGGTGGGCCCGAGCTCGTTCGGAGCAGGAATGATGTCGCGTGTCTCCCGACTGGATTCCGGTTGACGCGTCTGGAACAGGCCACCGTCGAGATGTGGATGATCCAAAGCTGACTCCGCCGCTGGCGGCTGCGGTGTCGACACGTTCCAGCGCTCCCCTGTCCCGTTCGTCTTCGAGTAGTTCTGAGAACGCTACCGCTTGGTGCGCCGGCAGCGTCATCGGACACGCTGACGCACGGCCGCCGGCCTCGTGCTATCTCGCCCGCGGATGCGCGCCGGCCCACACTTCGCGCATCGTGTTCACGGTGACGAGGGTGTAGATCTGCGTCGTCGTCACCGACGCATGTCCCAACAGCTCCTGCACGACGCGAACGTCGGCACCACCGTCCAGCAGATGCGTAGCGAAAGAATGCCGAAGAACGTGCGGTGAGACCCCCGCGGTGATCCCGGCCCGCACGGCCGAATCCTGCAACACCTGCCACGCACTCTGCCGAGACAACCTGCCGCCTCGGACGTTGAGGAACAGCGCAGGATTCGAGCGCGAGACCAGCCCCGGCCGTCCACGCACCAGGTAGGCGTCGACTGCCTCGATCGCGGGTCGCCCGACCGGGACGATGCGATGCTTGCCGCCTTTGCCGCGCAGCAGCACCGAGCGGGCTTCGGTGTCGATGTCGTCGACGTCGAGCCCCACTGCCTCGGAAATTCGAGCCCCGGTGGAATACAGCAGCTCCAACAACGCTCGATCCCGCAGTCCGCGCGGGGCATCCGGACCGGCAACCGAGGCCGATTCGAGTAGCGCCACCACCTGATCGACGGGCAGCGACTTCGGCAACCGCTTCGCCGGCTGGGGCGGCTTGACCTCGCTCGCGACGTTGCGCTCGACCATCCCCTCCGCGAGCGCGAACCGGTGCAGACCGCGCACAGCAATCAGCGTCCGGGCAGCCGAACTTGCTGCTAGAGCCGGGAATTCGTCATCACCGCGCCGCAGATAGAGCACGAACTCGGTGATGTCGTTCTCCGAGACCTTCGCCAGATCGGTGATGCCGTAGCCGCCGAGGAACCGCTCGTACCGCACCAGATCGCGACGGTAGGACGACACCGTGTTCGGTGCCGACCCACGCTCGACCACGAGATGGTCGAGGTACGTCTGAATCTGCTGGCCGATCACGGTGACTACTTTCGTGAACTCTTCCGCTTCTCGAATGCTGTCGGCAGATCGGGCCACGGGGCGTCGGCGGGGCGCAATTCGGTACCGGCAGCGCGCGCCGCAGCGAACGCGAGCACGCCCGCCACAGCGGATGCGTTGACGATCTCGCCCGACAGCGCTCGACGGACGGCCTCGTCCATCGGCACGAAGGAGAGTTCGATGTCGGCTTCCTCGTCGTGTGCCTCCGGCCGATCCACCTGCGTCAGATCTTGTGCCAGGAAGATCCGCACGGCTTCGTCGGTGAACCCGGGCGAGGCCAACACGTCGACCAGCACCGACCATGTGCCAGCAGCAAGCCCGGTTTCCTCGGCAAGCTCACGCTGAGCTGCCAGCACCGGCGGCTCCCCCGGCGCGTCCAGCAGACCGGCGGGCAACTCCCACAGTCGACGACCGACGGGATGCCGGTACTGCTCGATCATCGCCACACGGTCCTGATCGTCGACGGCCAGAATCCCGACCGCGCCGTGATGCTCGATCACCTCACGCTCGGCCTTGCGACCGTTGGGCATAGCGACCTGATCGAGCCGGAGGGCGAGGATGGCACCCGAGTACGGCACCGACGATTCGAGAGTGGTGAACTCGTGCCGAGGCTCGCTCATCCGACGGTCTCGGCCGCGTCCGATTCCTCTGCCGCCACGGTGTCACCGTGAATGTCGACCGGCAAACGCTCCGCAGCCTTGTACTTCAGCGCCGCATTGATCAACGACGCGAACAGCGGGTGCGGACGGGTCGGCCGGCTCTTGAGCTCCGGATGCGCCTGAGTGGCGACGAAGAACGGGTGCACCGACGCAGGCAGTTCGACGAACTCGACAAGGTGGCCGTCCGGAGAAGTACCGCTGAACACCAAGCCGCTCTTGGCAATTCGGTCCCGGTAGTCGTTGTTGACCTCGTAGCGATGACGGTGGCGCTCCGAGACGTTCTCGGTGCCGTACGACGCCGCGACGACCGAACCCTTCTGCAGGGTTGCCGGGTAGGCACCGAGGCGCATCGTGCCGCCGAGATCGGCGTCACCGGCGACGGCGTCTTCCTGATCGGCCATCGTGGAGATCACCGGATCCTTGGTCTCCGGGTCGAACTCGGCGGAATTGGCATCGTTCAGACCGACCGACCGAGCCGCCTCGATGACCACACACTGCAAGCCGAGGCACAACCCCAGCAACGGAATCTTGCGCGTACGTGCGAACTCGATGGCCCCGAGCTTGCCCTCGATACCGCGGATACCGAAACCACCGGGAATGAGCACGGCATCGACGTCGCCCAACGCGGCCTGCGCCCCCGCAGGCGTCGCGCACTCGTCGGATGGAACCCACTTGATCTCGACCTTCGCGCGATGGGCGAATCCGCCGGCACGCAGCGCCTCGGTGACCGAGAGATACGCGTCGGGCAGGTCCACGTACTTGCCGACCAGGCCGACGCGCACGGTTTCGCGCGGCTGGTGGACGCGCTCGAGCAGGCCACCCCAGATGGTCCAGTCGACATCGCGGAACGGGAGACCGAGCTGACGGACGACGTACGCATCCAGGCCTTCCTTGTGCAGCACTTTGGGAATGTCGTAGATCGACGGTGCGTCGGGCGTGGAGATGCAGCCGTCGACGTCGACGTCGCACATGAGCGCGATCTTGTTCTTGAGCCCCGGCGGCACATCGCGATCGCAACGCAGGATCAACGCGTCGGGCTGGATACCGATGCTGCGCAGTGCTGCGACGGAGTGCTGGGTGGGCTTGGTCTTGAGTTCACCGGACGGAGCCAGGAACGGAACCAACGACACGTGCAGGAAGAACACGTTGTTGCGGCCGACGTCGTGGCGCACCTGACGCGCTGCTTCGAGGAACGGCTGCGACTCGATATCGCCGACGGTGCCGCCGATTTCGGTGATCACGACGTCCGGCTGATGACCCTGCAGGTCCGGGCCGTTCATCGCGAGAATGCGACGCTTGATCTCGTCGGTGATGTGCGGGATGACCTGAACGGTGTCGCCCAGGTATTCACCGCGGCGTTCCTTGGCGATGACCGTCGAGTAGACCTGGCCGGTGGTGACATTGGCGAACCCGGACAGATCGCGGTCGAGGAATCGCTCGTAGTGTCCGACGTCGAGGTCGGTCTCGGAGCCGTCCTCGGTGACGAAGACCTCACCGTGCTGGAACGGGTTCATCGTGCCGGGATCGACATTGAGGTAGGGATCGAGCTTCTGCATGGTCACGCGCAATCCGCGTGCGGTCAGTAGCTGGCCGAGGCTGGATGCCGTCAGGCCTTTTCCGAGTGAGGACGCGACGCCCCCACTGACGAAAATGTGCTTGGTGTCGGAACGCGACTGAAGGCGTGACAATGAGGCTCCCGTGACGAGTCTGCAGGGCTTGCTCCTATCAGGGGGCTGATAAGAGAGGTGAAGCGTGGAAATTGGGCCTGCTACCCACGGGACTTCACGGTAACACCAGTACCTACCTCACCGCCAACGACACGCTCGTTCCGACGACGATCAGCTCGCCGGCGCTCCGACGGTCACGGCGTTCGCGTTCGCTCCGGTGCCGTAGCGGCCCGAGGCACCGTCCAGTTGCTCCGCCAGAGCGAGAACCGTGGTGATTCGCCCTGCTTCACGGTCGACGTTGTCGACTGTGCTGAGAGCGGACGACAGCGCCGAATCGGCTCGCACGACGGCGATGGAACCGTTGCCCTCTGCCGCGCCGGATCGGCCGGCCAGTACCGCGCCTGCACCACGTGAATCCAGAGCGCCCGCGAACCGCGCAACGATGGCACCGCGGTTACCGTCCTCCACGTCCGAGGTGCCGGAACCGGTGACGACCACTGCCAACTGAGCGGGCGCGACGGCACCGTTGTCGTACGCGATGAAGCCGCCACTGCGCAGCGTCTCCAGCGCCAGTGAGAGCTCCTCGGGAGTCGACTGCGGCTGGGCGGTCTCCGCGTTGAGCAGCAGTACCGAACCCAGCAGGTCTCCTGCCAGGCTGCCCTGGTCCACTGCTCCGGTGCGCAACTGAACACCGGCGGGAATGACGTTGGTCAGGCGGGTACGAAGATCGTCGCCGTTCGCAGCAGAGACGAAGGAATCGGTCAGCGACACCCGGCCGGTGACGGTGGCACCCGAAGCCCCGATCGACCGCGTGACTCCGTCCACGTCACCGGGATCTGCATCCGGAGTGGTGATGACCACGACGCTGCGATCGACCAACGTGTCTCGCAACACCCGGCCCGATACCGCAGCGTCGAATCCGTCGGCCGAGTTGAGCTGCTCACCGAGCTGGTTGTTGGTCGCCTGCAGATCGTCCACCTGAGTTTCGAGACCGGTCTTGTCGTCTCGGAGGCCCGATACCAGCCCGCTCGAGAGCAGACCCGAACCGAGCACGATGCCGATGGCCAGTGCCACGAAAACCGCGGCCAGCGAAATGGCATGTTGGCGAAGCGAAATCACGAAAGCAACCCCTGGAACCACAGAGCGAACCGGTTCCACAGATCGATTGCCCAATCCAACGCTTCACCGCCGATGTTGGACACAGCCAGCGCCACGATCACGGCAACGAGCGCAGCCAGAATCAACAGCGCGATCGCACCGCCGGACACACGGCTGCGGTACAGCGTCGCAACAGCTTTGGCGTCGACCAGCTTGGCCCCGACCTTCAGACGCGTCATGAACGCGGCCGGATTGGTGTTGCGTCGACCGCGATCGAAGAACTCGTCCAGGCTGGCCGGGCTACCGACCGACACGATGAGGGAGGCCCCGTGATGATCGGCCAACAACAGTGCGAGATCGGCAGCGGCACCGGTGGCCGGGAACGTCATGGCACCGATACCGAGATCCTGAATGCGCTCGAGTCCTTGCGCGTGGCCGTCGGAATCCGCTGGAAGCACTACCTCTGCACCGCATTTGAGCGTCTGCGCAGTGACGTCCTCGGGATCGCCGACGATCAGATCGGGGCGATGACCTGCCTTCATGGCGGTGTCGGCACCCGCGCCGACACCGATGATGACGGGCGAGTACTCCTTGATGAACGGCTTGAGGTTCTTCAGATCCTCGGCGTGCCCGGGACCGTCGGCGACGATCACGACATGGCGACCCTCGAGATCGATGTCGATGTCCGGCACACCGACGCCGTCGATGAGCAGCGGACTCTCGGTTCGGATGAACTCGATCGTGTTGCCCGAGAACGCTTCCAGATGGTCGACCAGACCCGTCTTGGCCTCGATCATCTTGTCCGAGATCTCGGCTTCGCTCTGCTCGTCGCCCTTCGCGAGGCGCCGATCACCGGTGTAGACACCGCCGTCGTTGAGACGAACCTTGGTTCCGTCCTTGATCTTCTTGAAGACCTCGGTGCCGGCCGAGTCGATCAAGATGATCCCGTTGGCCACGATGGCCTCGGGCCCCAGGTTCGGGTAGCGCCCGGAGATCGAGGGCGACGCGTTGACGACCGCGAGCACCCCTGCCTCGACGAGAGCATCAGCGGTCAGGCGGTCCAGGTCGAGCTCGTCGAGCACGACGATGTCACCGGGGCCGACCCGTTTCAGCAGCTTGGCCGTGTTGCGATCGACTCGCGCGATCCCGGTGATTCCGGGCAGCGAATCCTGACTACGTGACAGCAGAGCCGGCATCTTCATGAGAACCATGATGACCCGATCGACACGCCCGACGACGGAGGCGCGCCGAAACAACTACCACACTGATCACATCAGCACCAAAAGTTACAACGCTGCCCGATCGGCGTTTGCGGTGGCCAGCAGCTCCTCGGCATGCGCGCGACCGGTTTCCGTGTCGTCCAGACCCGCGAGCATTCTCGCGAGCTCGACGACGCGCTCCGACGACGACAGCGTCCGAACCCCGCTGTTCGCCGCACCCTTCTTCGCATCGGTCTTGTCGACCACCAGGTGGGTGTCGGCGAATGCTGCGACCTGAGGCAGGTGGGTGACCACGATGACCTGGTGTGTGCGCGCCAACCGGCCGAGTCGACGCCCCACCTCGACGGCCGCGCGACCACCCACTCCGGCGTCGACCTCGTCGAACACCATCGTCGCGCCCTTGTCCGAACCCGCCAGCACCACTTCGAGTGCCAACATCACCCGCGAGAGCTCACCGCCCGACGCACTCTTGCTGATCGGAAGAGCCTGGGCACCGTCGTGCGCGGACAGCCTGAACTCGACCTCGTCGACGCCATTGCTGCCCGCATGCAGTTCGGCCCCGTCCACGACGATCGGAGCCGTGTCGGACGGACCGGCGGGAAGTGCGCGAACATCGATCTGCAGCTTGGCTTTTCCCATGGCCAAACCCGCCAGCTCGACGCTGACCGCCTTCGAGAGCTTCACGGCGGCCTTGGCCCGAGCCGCGCTGAGCTTCGAAGCAGCTGCCGCGACGTCGACCGCAGCCGCGTCGACCTTGGCGCTCAACTCGGCGAGCGCATCGGCCGAGGTGTCGATGTGCGAGAGCCGCTCACGGGCCTCCTCCGCCCAGGCGATGACGCCGTCGACATCGGCGGCGTACTTGCGTGTCAACGACTTCAGCTCGGCCTGCCGGTTCAGGATCGAGTCGAGCGCGCCCGGATCGGACGGCAGATCCGTCAGGTACGAAGTGAGGTCTGCCCCGATGTCGCCCACGATCGCCATCGCGTCGTTCAGACGCGGCAGCAGCTCGGTCAGTGCTGCGTCCTCGGCATGTTCGAGGCGAGAGCGAGCCTCGCCCAGTAGATACAGCGCGGACGTCGTGTCCGACGCCTCCTCGGTACTCCCGACGAGCGCAGCCGAGGCACCTTCCGCGGTCTCACGCAGCGAATCGAGATCTCCCAGCCGACGCACATCCTCGGCCACGGAGCGATCCTCACCCGGCTCGGGGGCCAGGGAGTCGATCTCCTGGAGGCCGAACTGCAGCCGATCGGCTTCCTGCGCCAGCTCGCGACTGCGTTCGGTGCGGTCGATCAGCTCGTTGCGCGCGTCGAGCCACGCCTTACGCGCGGTGCGGTACTTCGAGACGAGGGACGCCACAGCATCCCCGGCGAATCTGTCCAGCGCGCCGAGTTGCTGATCGGGACGCAGCAGACGCAGCTGATCGTTCTGACCGTGCACCGTCAACAAGGAGTCGGTGAAGTTCGACAGCACCGATGCCGGCACACTGCGCCCACCGAGATGCGCACGAGAACGACCGTCCGAGTTGACGGTACGCACGGCGATGATCGAATTGTCCTCGTCCCGTTGACCTCCCGAAGACTCGAGCACCTTGTCGACGTCGTCGATCACCTGCTCCGACGCGGTGTCGGTACTGAATCGCCCCTCGACCACAGCACGCTGAGCGCCGAGCCGAACCCGGCCTGCGTCGGCGCGGGCACCCGACAACAGGTGCAAACTGGTGACCACCATGGTCTTACCGGCACCCGTTTCGCCGGTGAGTACGGTCAGCCCCTCGTGAAACTGTGCGCTGGCACCGGATATGACTCCGAGGCTGTCGATCCGAATCTCTTCGAGCATCCCTACCTCGCTCTCCCCCGCCACCCGGTCACGGGCAGTTCGAATTTCTTGACCATGCGATCGGCGAACGGTGCCGAATCGAGCCGAACCCACTTGATCGGTGACACTCCCCGAACCACCTCGACGCGAGCGCCGGCAGGCAGGCTCAATGTGCGCCTGCCATCGCAGAATACGAATCCCGCGTGACCGCCGGCATCGATCTCGATCGCAACGATCGACTCGGGACTGGTGACCAGTGGACGTGCGAACAGAGCATGAGCGTTGCTCGGAATGACCAATATCGCTTCGAGCTCGGGCCAGACCACAGGCCCTCCAGCCGAGAACGCGTAGGCCGTCGAGCCCGTAGGTGTGGAGACCAGGACGCCGTCGCACCCGAAAGCCGACACCGGTCGACCGTCGACTTCGAGGACCACCTCGAGCACTCCGAGCCGTGACCCGTTCTCGATGCTGGCCTCGTTCAGTGCCCAACCACGATCGACCACCTGGTCGCCGACGCGAATCGCAATGTCCAGTGTCATGCGTTGCTCGATGCGGTAGTCCCCGGCGATGACGCGGGCCAGCGCATCTTCGAGATGGTCGGCTTCGGCCTCCGCCAGGAACCCGACATGGCCGAGGTTGATGCCGAGCACCGGTATGGACGCTCCTCGCGCGAGTTCGGCTGCGCGCAGGAAGGTCCCGTCACCGCCGAGAACCAGGACCATTTCACAACCGGCGGCCGCGTCCGGTCCGAACTCGACGACGTTCAGTTTCATGTCAGCGACGAACACGTGATCGTGTTCCTCGGTATCGGAGGCTTCGATCTTCGACGGCTCGACCTCGTCCACGAGCACGCGAAGGCAGATGCCCACTTCGTCGAACACCTTGCCCACGCGGCGCGCGGTTTCGGCGATGTCCGGTCGACCAGGATGGGCGACGAGAAGAATCTCTCGAGTCGACTCCCGTTCCGGTGCTGCGTGGGACGGAGTCACTGTGGTCCTTCCTCGATCGCGAGCCGGACGAGTTCCGTGATGTCTGCGCGAGGCGAGTCCTCGTCTGCACCTGCCCTCAGCCACAAAAAGTACTCGACGTTGCCCGACGGCCCCGGCAGCGGGCTCGCCGCCACCGCGCGAACACTGAGCTCCAAGCCGACGGCCGCGTTCGCGACATCCTCCACGGCCTCGGCTCGCAGTGCCGGATCTCGCACCACGCCACCGGAACCCACGCGATCCTTGCCGACCTCGAACTGCGGTTTGACCATCAACACCATGTCGGTACCCGGCTTCGAGCATGCGACGAATGCGGGAAGAACCAGCTTCAACGAGATGAACGACAGATCTGCGACGATGACGTCGACAGGTCCGCCGATCGTGTCGGCGTCTATCGACCGGACGTTGGTGCGGTCGATCACGTGAACGCGGTCGTCGGACTGCAGACGCCACACCAGCTGCCCGTATCCCACATCAACGGCGACGACCTCACGCACTCCTCGACTGAGAAGAACGTCGGTGAACCCGCCGGTGGACGCACCGGCGTCCAGGCAACGGGCCTGCTCGACGGTCAACCCGAGCGGCTCGAAGGCGTCGAGGGCACCGAGCAACTTGTGCGCCCCGCGGGAGGCCCACGAGATCTCGTTGTCTTCTTCGGCCACCAACAGCGGTGTGCCCGGCTCCACCGCGGTAGCGGGCTTCGAGGCCACCGTCCCGGCGATCTTCACCCGGCCCGCTTCGATCAACTCCGAAGCGTGCTCGCGAGATCGGGCGAGTCCACGACGAACCAGTTCGGCGTCGACACGTGCGCGACGAGCCATGTCAGGTCTTGTCGACGGTGTTCAGGGCACGAACGAGTACTTCGTGCGCTCGGTCGAGCAGACTCGCGTCGCGCGCCAAGGCCTCGGAGTCCACGGCCTCGGATCCCTCGTCGTCCGCCGACTCGATGGTGAGCTGATTCAACAGCGAACCGACCTCGGTGCGAATAGTGTCCGGATCTGCCGACGACTCGTCGACGACACCGCTCGGCCGGTGCTGTCCTGGTAGTGGAATAGGCGCGCTCATCGCCTCTCACGCTATCGGATGGGTCCGACGAACGCCCGATCGCCGCCGCTCGCCGAACGCTGCTGTCGAACGCAGCGTCAACAGCCGAGTAGCGAACGCAGATCGCCGAGTCGATCTCCCTCGAAGCGAACATCCGAGAACGTCGAACCGGACCAGGCGACGTGCAGTGTGGCGAGCGCCCCCTCGAACGCATCCGGCTCACCGTCCCCGCTGTACTGCACGGACAGCACCTCGTTCTCGATGCCGACCGTCCAATCGGTCTTGCTGCCGACGCTCGACGACATCTCGTCCTTGTTGAGGACTCCGAGATCGGGGCCGATGTGAGTGGGGCGCAAATGCCGAGGAGCATGCAACAACTCCGCAGCGGTACTCACGCCGGTCAATACCAGCAGCGACGGTAGATCGATTTCGTTCGCTCCGGCGATGTCGGTGTCGAGTCTGTCTCCGACGACCAGTGCCGAACGTGCTCCGCTGCGCTCGATGGCGTCGTGCATGATCGGGGCGGCGGGCTTGCCTGCCACGATCGGCTCGATCTCGGTGGCGTTGCGAACCGCTGCGACCATCGAGCCGTTCCCCAGAACGAGTCCCCGCTCGGTCGGCAGGGTTGCGTCGATGTTCGTTGCCACCCACAGTGCACCTGCACGGATGGCGAGGACAGCCTCGGCCAGCATCTTCCAGCCTGTATCGACCGAGTGACCCTGCACCACTGCGACCGGACGGTCATCGGCAGAGCGGACCGGCTCGAGACCAACTTTGGTGATCTCGTTCGCCAACGCGTCGGTGCCGACGACGAGCACGCGGGAACCTGGGTCCAATTTGTCCGCCAACACACGGGCACCGGCCTCGGAACTGGTGACGACGAACTCTGCCGTGGTGTCGAACCCGAGACCACGCAGATGTTCGGCAACGTCCTCAGGGGCACGACTGGCATTGTTGGTGACGAAGTACTGCTTTTCCGTACCACCCGACAGCGCTTCCACTGCACCGGGAACGGGGTCCTTGCCTGCGTACACGGTGCCGTCGAGGTCGAGCAGCAGAACGTCATGGAGCTCGCGCAGCGCGGTCACTGACCGCCTCCGGACAACTCCTCGACCCGCTCTTCTGCATCGGTCTCACCATCGACATCGGCTGCAGCGGCATTGAGGAACCACTTCACACCCTCGTCGACGCGACCCGCCGCAACCAGCGCATCTGCGTAGACGTAGAACAGGCGAGCGGCAGCCGTGCCCGAGCGCGACGCGTCGAGATCAGGGGTCTGCAGCGTGACGACGGCCTGGTCGTACTGGTTCAGATCCATTCGGGCACCTGCCACGACGATCCGAAGCTCCGACGCTTCCTCTCCGGTCAACTCACGAGCCTCGTCACTGCGACCGAGTTCGATGGCGCGCTCGGGGCGTCCGAGTCCGCGCTCGCAGTCGGCCATCACAGCGATCAGGCCCGGTCCGCCAGCCATGCGCCGGGCAGCGCGAAGCTCGGACAACGCTTCGGCCCACTCACCGGCGTGGTATGCCGCGATACCTGCGGTTTCACGCACTACGGCGATGCGGCCGGCGCGCTGACGAGCAGCGCGCGCATGCAGCAGCGCCAACTGCGGATCGTCGTCGAGCAGCCTGCTGGTCATCACGAGGTGACGCGCGACGGCGGTTGCGTTGTTCTTGTCCAAGCTCAACAGGTCTCGACGCACTGCTGGTTCGAGCTGTCCGGCCTCGACCTCATCGGGTAGATCCGGCTCCTCGGGACGCGGGGGTCGACGGTCCGACGGTGCGCTGTTTCCGCGGCGATCGCCGGAGAACCCACCTTCACCGCCACGCCTGCGGGGAGGACCGTCCGAACGACGCGGGTCTCCGCGGCGGTCCTGAGCGCGGGGATTGCGGTCTCGGGACTCGCTCGGGCGGTTGCCGCCGTCCCCACGGGACGGGCGACGATCGTTGTTGTCTTCCGACACGGGCGTCCTTTCGGATTTCGGTACAAACGCAAAAAGGGGACCCACCAAGTGGGTCCCCTTCTTACAACGGGTGTTCGGCGGTGTCCTACTCTCCCACACCCTGTCGAGTGCAGTACCATCGGCGCTGGAGGGCTTAGCTTCCGGGTTCGGAATGGGACCGGGCGTTTCC